>JBHJIR010000032.1:0-107793 GCA_050043265.1 Kiloniellaceae bacterium | reverse complement strand
AAGACTGAGCCGGCCCAGCCGGCCGCGACCACCTCGCTCAACACGGCGGTGAAATGGCTGGCCGCGGCGGCCAGCTCGAAGGCGTGCCAGATCGCATTCTGGTAGGGCAGCCGCGACCAGAGGTGAAACACCACGCCCAGGCTGTACAGCAAGCCGCCGGCCAGCAGCAGGGCAATCCCCGCTGCCGACATGGCCGACACCAGCGCATCCGCAACGACCACGATGCTCCAGCCGAGCAGCAGGTAGGCGGCGACCGACAAGCGTTCGAAGCGGTGCGGCCAGAAGAATTTCAGCACGACCCCGCCCAGCGCCACCGTCCACACGAAGGCGAGCAGGCCGCGGCCCCAGGCGCCGCCGATGGCAATCAGCATGAAGGGCGTGTAGGTGCCGGCGATCATCACGAAGATGGCTGCGTGGTCGAGCCGGCGGAACAGCGGCTTCCAACGGGTGTGGTTGCTGAGGTTGTAGAGCGCCGAGCAGGCGAGCATCGTCATCAGCCCGCCACCGTACAGCCCCAGGGACAGCCACAGCAGCCCGTCGTTGCGGGGCAGCGCGAGAAGCGCCAGCGCAATACAGGCGGCCAGCCCGAAGACGAGGCCCAGGGCATGCACCACGGCGTCGGCCCGGCGTTCGGCGCGGCTGTACTGCGGGTGGACGGCGTCGCTCCTGCTCATGACCTCCCGTCGGACTCGGGAATCAGCCCGGCCCCTCCAGGTCCATCTTCAGGCTGAACAGCTCCAGCATGTCCTTCAGCGCCACGATGCCGACCAGGCGGTCGCCGATGGCGACGATGAGGCGGCTGGTCCCCGTGCGGTTCATCAGCGCCATGGCCTCGATGGCGTCCATGCCCGGGTCGATGGTGTTCTCCTCGCTGCAGGGCACCATCAGGTCGCGTACGGCGAGATAGGGCCATTTCTCGCGCGGCTCGCTCTTCAGCTGCCTGGTGGCGATGCAGCCGATCAGACGCCCGTCGGTCACCACCGGGAACAGGTCGTAGTGGTAGTCGTAGACGTATTCCTCGACGAAGCGGCTGAGCGGCAGGTCCTGCGGCACGGCCACGGTCTCGTGGGGCATGAAGCGGCGCACCGGCTCGCCCTCGAAAAGGCGCCGGGTCAGCAGTTGCTGGTAGGAGGCCTGCGCCGCACCGCGCAGGAACAGGCCGATGACCACCCACCAGATCCCGCCGATCAGGTTGCCGCTGACCAAACTGAACACGCCGAGCGCCATCAGCAGCAGGCCAAAGCCATTGCCGGCCCCGGAGGCGATGCGCGTCGCGGACTTGAGGTCGCCGCGCCAATACCACAGCGCCGCGCGTAGCGCGCGGCCGCCGTCCAGCGGGAAGGCCGGGATCAGGTTGAAGCCGCCGAGCAGCAGGTTGATGAAACCGAGATACGTCAACACGCCGGTCAGCGGCACCGGAAGGCCCTGCGCCGCACCGAGACTGCCCAGCAGATAGAACACGACGGCGAGGAAGAAACTGGCGATCGGCCCGGCGATGGCCATGAGAAACTCGGTCCTGGCCTCTTTCGGCTCCTCGGTCATCTCGGCGACGCCGCCGAAAATGAACAGGGTAATGCCCTTGATCGGCAGGCCGTAGTGACGCGCGACCACCGAATGGGACAGCTCGTGGAAGATCAGCGAGAACGCCAGGCCCACCATGCCGGCGCCCCCCATCCACCAGTAGGTCGCGGGGTTCAGGCCCTCGTACCAGACCGGGAAAACGCCCATCGCCAGCGACCAGGTGATCAGCACGGCCAGGAACAGCCAACTGACGTCGACGCGGATCTTGAAGCCGAGCAGTTCGAAAAGCGTGATATGGCGTCCGTTCATGTCGGGTCCGCTGTATTTGAGAGGCGCCGTCACTATAGGCTGAATATAAGACATGCCTGATGATTTCCAACCGGCCGGCGTGCGCCAC
Source organism: Kiloniellaceae bacterium (assembly GCA_050043265.1). Lineage (GTDB taxonomy): Bacteria > Pseudomonadota > Alphaproteobacteria > Kiloniellales > Kiloniellaceae > Pelagibius. The sequence goes on along the minus strand of JBHJIR010000032.1, from coordinate 105,875 downwards.
GGTGCCCGCGCCCCCTTCGCGGGGCGGTCCCGGTCGGCTAGGATGGGCAAACGAGCGGCGACGGCAACCTTGGGAGCGGCCATGCGGCACTTCATCTTGACGCTGATCCTGGCAGCGGGCCTGCTGGCAACCGCTGGCAGTCTTGCCGGCCCTTCCCCCGCTGCCGCCGCCGAAGAGCTACGCATCGGCATCTCGCAGTATCCCACGACCCTGCATCCCAGCCGCGAGCCCTCTGTGGCCAAGTCCTACGTCGCCTCCATGACGCGCCGGCCGATGACGGTCTACGATCAGCAATGGGAACTGATCTGCATGCTCTGCACCGAACTGCCCTCGATCGAGGCCGGCACCGCCGTGCCGGAAGACCTGCCCGAGGGCGTCGAGGGCGCCGGCGACGGCCGCGGCATCGCCCTCACCTACACGATCCGCCCGGACGCGACCTGGGGCGACGGCACCCCGGTCAGCACCAAGGACGTGCTCTTCACCTGGAAGGCCGGGCGTCACCCCACCGCCGGCATCGGCAACCTGGAGCTTTTCCGGCGCATCCACGCGATCGACGTGATCGACAACAAGACGTTCGTCATGCACGCCGACCGTATCTCCTTCGAATATGCGGCAATCAACGACTTCCGCATTCTGCCCGCCCACATTGAGGAGGCGGTCTTCGACGCTGCGCCGGAGGATTATCGCAATCGCACCGCCTTCGACACCGACCCGACCAAAAGAGGACTCTACTACGGCCCCTACCGGATCACCGAGATCGTTCCAGGCTCGCGCGTCGTGCTGGAGCGTAACGACACCTGGTGGGGCAAGCCGCCGGCCTTCGACCGTGTCACCGTGCTGACCATCGAAAAGACAACGGCGTTGGAGGCAAACTTGCTGTCCGGCAGTATCGATATGATCTCCGGTGAGTTGGGCCTCACCCTCGACCAGGCGCTGGCCTTCGAAAAGCGCCACGGCGATCGCTTCAACGTCATCTACAAGCCGGGCCTGCTGTACGAGCATATCGACCTGATGCTCGACAACCCGATCCTGGCCGACAAGCGGGTCCGTCAGGCGCTGGTCTATGCCCTCGACCGCGAGGCGATCAATGAGCGCCTCTTCGAAGGCCACCAGCCGATCGCCCACACCAGCATCTCGCCGCTCGACTGGGTCTACTACAAGGACGTGAAGAAGTATCCTTACGATCCGGCCAAGGCTGCCGAACTGCTGAACGCCGCCGGCTGGAGCCAGTTGCGTGGCGGCATCCGCTACAACGCCGCCGGAGAACCACTGCAGCTGGAGTTCATGACCACCGCCGGCAGCCGCGTGCGCGAGCTGGTGCAGCAGGTGCTGCAGAGTCAATGGAAGCAGCTCGGCATCGACGTGCGTGTGCGCAACGAGCCGCCGCGCGTGTTCTTCGGCCAGACCGTGCATGAACGCCGCTTCACCGGGCTCGTCATGTTCGCCTGGGGCTCGTCGCCGGAAAACGCCCCGCGCTCGACGATGCATTCGGAGGAGATTCCAGCCGAAGAGAACGGCTGGTCGGGGCAGAACTACACCGGCTTCAAGAACGCCGAAATGGACGAACTCATCGAGGCCATCAACCTGGAGCTCAACCGCGCCAACCGGGAGCAGATGTGGCACCGTCTGCAGGAAATCTATGCCGAGGAGGTGCCGGCGATTCCGCTTTATTGGCGCGCCAATCCCTACATCCTGCCGAAGAGGCTGAAAGGCGTGCGCCCAACCGGCCAGCAGGCCTCCTCCACGTTGTGGATCGAAGACTGGACCGTCGAGGGACGCTGACAGCGGATGCTTTCCTACCTCACCCGGCGGCTGACGGAATCCTTCCTGGTACTAGCCGTCATGTCGCTGCTGATCTACCTGCTCATCGGCCTGATGCCGGGTGATCCTATCGACATCATGATCTTCTCCGACCCGGAGATGACCCCGGCGGAGGCCGCGCGCCTGCGTGTGCTCTACGGGCTCGATCAGCCGATTTTGCAGCGCTATCTGGCTTGGCTCGGCAACGCACTGACCGGTGATTTCGGTTACTCGCGGCTCTACAACCAGCCGACCCTCGACATTCTGCTGCCACGCCTGGGCAACACGGTGATCCTGATGGGCCTCAGCTTCATCCTCGCCCTGGCGATCGCGCTGCCCGCCGGCATCTATGCCGCCACCCGGCCGCAGAGTCCGGTCGACCATGCCATCAACCTCGTCGCCTTCGCCGGCATCTCCATGCCACCCTTCTGGCTCGCCATCCTGCTGATCATCCTCTTCGCGGTAACGCTCGGCTGGCTGCCGGCCGGGGGCATGGGCGACGGCCGCGACGGCTGGGACGACCTGCGCCATCTCGTCCTGCCGGTGCTGGCCTTGACCATCGCCACGGTGGGCGGCGTCATCCGCTTCATGCGCGCCGCCGCCATCGAGACGCTGCGCCAGGACTACGTGCGCACGGCGCTCGCCAAGGGCCTCTCCGGCCGTCAGGTGGTGATCGGCCACGTGCTGCGCAATGCGATGATTCCGGTGGTCACCATCCTGGCGCTGCAGATGGGCAACCTGTTTTCCGGCGCCCTCATCACCGAGCAGATCTTCGCCTACCTGGGCATGGGCAAGACGATCTACGATGCGGTGATCGGCAACGACTACAACGTGGCGCTGGTCGGCCTGCTGCTGGCGACGCTGACGACGCTGCTGGCCAACCTGCTGGCCGACCTCGCCTATAGCTGGCTCGATCCCAGGATCAGCTACCAATGAGTATCAGCCAGCAATGACGATCCCCGCCGGAAAAGGCCTGCTGGCCGCCGAAGCCGCCCAGGCACGGGGCACGGCCCTGACGGTGCGGCAGATCTTCTGGCGCCGCTTCTACCGCCATCGTCTCGCCTTCTGCAGCCTGGTGTTCCTGGTGCTGCTCGGTCTCGCCTCGGCCGCCGCGCCCCTGGTGGAGTTCGCCCTCGGCGTCGACGGTAACCTGGTCGACCTGTTCGCCGCCAAGCAGCCGCCCTCCGCCGGGCATCCCCTCGGCACCGACGAACTGGGCCGCGACCTTCTGGTGCGGCTTCTCTACGGCGGCCGGGTGTCGCTGGTGGTGGGGTTGGCGGCGGCCCTGTGCGCGGCAATCGTCGGCACCCTGCTGGGGCTCACCGCCGGCTACTACGGCGGGCGGCTCGACGGCCTGCTGATGCGGTTTACCGACGGCGTCATCGCGCTGCCGATCCTGCCGCTGCTGATCATCCTGGCGGCCATCGACCTCGGCAAGATCGGCCTGCCGCAGGCGCTGGTCGGCTCGGAGAGCATCAGCCTCTACCGCATCGTCTTCCTCATCGCCCTGGTCGGCTGGACCACCGTGGCACGGCTGGTCCGGGGCGCCACCCTGTCCATGAAGACCCGCGAGTTCGTGCGCGCCGCCGAGGCCCTTGGCGCCTCGGCTCCACGCATCATGCTGGTGCATATCCTGCCCAACGTGGTCTCGCCGATCATCGTCGCCACCACGCTGTCGGTCGGTGGCATCATCCTGCTGGAGTCGGTGTTGAGCTTCCTCGGCCTCGGCATCCAGCCGCCGCTGCCCTCCTGGGGCAACATGCTGACCTCGGCACAGGAGCTGATCTGGGACGCGCCGGCCCTGGCGGTTTATCCCGGCCTGCTGATCTTCGTGACGGTGATCGCCTTCAACTTTCTCGGCGACGGCCTGCAGGACGCGCTCGATCCGCGCGCCCTGCAGGGCGAGGACTAGAAGCCGGCCCTAATTATTCAGCGGGGACTCCGGGAGGGTATCGTCCGGCGGTCCCGCCTCGGGATTGGGCTCCGGCGCGGGCTCCGTACCGGGCGGCGGCGTGACGTCAGGGTCGGCAACCGGCGCCGGCTCGGAGGGCTCCGCCGGATCGAGGGCCGGCTCCGGTACCGCTTCTGGGTCCGGCTCCGGCGCCGGCAGTGCGACGGTGACCGTCGCCTGATCGGTACCGTAGAAGGTCATCGGCACCTCGCCCTCGAAACCGTCCGGCGCGCGATAGCCGATGGCGCGCACCGGCACCGTGCCACCGCACAGCACAGCGACCTGCTGGCCGATGCCGGCATCGTAGACCTCGCCCACGGCGGGCCCTTGCGAGCCCGTGCCGCTGAACATTTCACCGGCCGCCGTCTCGAAGGTCGGCGGCTCCATGCCGCAGCGCTTGGAGCGCACGCCGTAGATCACCACGTCCTGACCCGGCTGGATGGAGAAGCTGCCGCCGGCGGGAATGCGCGGGGGGCCGGATTCGTAGAAGCCACGCGGGCCGCCACCACAGCCGGCGGTTGCCAGCATCACAACCGCAACGGCCAGCGCCGACGCGCCCTTCAGATGCGCCCTCATCGTACCCCCTTAAACTAACGGCTCTTTTCCACAACCCGCATCGTTGGGACGCGGACGAAATCCTGCGCCGGGAAGGTACTAAGACCGGCCACTCTCCGTCAAACCGCAAAGCGGGGGAATTTGGGCCGCGCCTAACACAGCGGAATGGGGCGGGCACCGCCCAGCAGAAACGACAGCAGCGCCCCGGCGACGAAGCCGCCGGCATGCGCCTTCCAGCCGACCGTGGCCCCGGCCAGAAAATCGCCGAGGCCGGTGGCGCCGAACAGCAGGTTCAGGCCCAGGAAGACCCCGACGAACAGCAGGGCGCGGCGCCGCTGCTCCGCCCCGCCGCCGGCGAACATGAAGCGCATCGCCGCCCCGGTCATGCCATAGACCGCGCCGGAAGCGCCGATCAGCGCCAGCGGCTCGGGGCCGCGGAACCAGAACTCGGTCAGCGCCCCGACGGCGGCGGTCAGCGCGAAGAGAAGCAGATAGCGCCAGAGGCCCAGGTTGCGTTCCACGAAACTGCCAAAGGCCAGCAGGAAGCCGAGGTTCAGCGCGATATGCATGAAGTCGGCATGCAGGAAGGCATAGGTCACCAGCGTCATGGCGCCGGCCAGGGTCGGCGCCCCGGCGCCCGGCGGCCAGAAAGTGGTGGAGACGAAGGCGAAAGTGTTGAACAGCCAGGTCCAGGCCGGCCCTTCCAGCACCTGCTCCAACAGGAAAACGCCGATCATCGCCACAGTCAGCCACAGGGTGCCCGGCGGCAGGTTGAACATCGGCTCGCGGCGCTGGAAAGGTGGGCCAGGCGGCGGCTGGTCGATCGGGTCGGGTTGGGGCGACATGAGGCTGGGTAAGGAACCGTGGGGAAAACAGTATCCCCGATGTGAGGTCTCGGCCCAGCCAAGGCAAGCAGAAAGGCCGGATCAGCCTTTCGGCTTGGGCTTGCCCGCGCGCTCGAAGCTGCCTTCGCGGTGCAATACGCCGCCCTGCTCCACCACAACGATGAGCAGCAGGAACTGGTCGACGGTCCGATGGTCGGCGGCCAGCGGCAGGATCAGGCGGTCGTAGCGCAGGAAGCTCTCGCCATCGCCGATGGGGTAAACCCGCTGGGAGAAGTGCGGCTTGGCGGAGAGGCGCAGTTCATCGTAGAGCGCCCGAGCCGTTGACAGGTACTCACCCTGGTAGAGGTCCTCGAAGGTCTTGCCGGTCGGATCGCGCCCGGCCCGCGAGACGATCTCGGTGCCGGCCAGGCGGTAGCGGTAGGTGAAATCGTCGCCGGCCGCCTCCACGGCAATCACCGCGAGGCGCGGCAGCGCCTTTCGCGGAAAGTCGGCCGGAGCGAAGTCGCGGCGAGCCGGCAGCCCGTCCCCCGGCCTGTGCGCCAACCAGTAGTCGTAAAGCCAGACATGATCCGGATGGGACAGCTCGGAGAGCGGTACCACCTCGGCAACATAGTTCCGGTTTTCGGCTTTTTCGCTCATTCGAAAGGCTGCGCTTTCCACAAAGGGAATACGTCGAGGGCCAGCCGATCCGCGACGACGACCGGTTGCACCAGACTGAAAGAATATCTCTTTTGCAGCGAGCGGCAACCTCCCGGCCGCAGTCACCGGGAAAAGACCCAGAAAAGTGTCAGCGGGGCAGGGTCTGCTCGACCAGGGTGGCCCAGTAGCTGGCGCCGACTACGGCGATCTCGTCGTTGAAGTCGTAGTGCGGATTATGCACCGAACAGCCCCCGGGCCCGCCCTCCATGCCGTTGCCGAGCCAGACATAGCAGCCGGGCTTTTCCTGCAGCATGTAGGCGAAGTCCTCCGAACCCATCAGCGGCTCGGCGCCGACGGTCACCTGGTCCTCCCCCACCACGCGGGCGGCGGCCTGGGCGGCGATGCCCGTTTCCGTCTCGGTGTTCACCAGGGCCGGATAGCGCCGTTCGTAGCGCAGCGTCATGGTGGCGCCCTGGGACTCGCAGATGGCGCGGGCCATGCGCTCGATGTCCGCCTCCATCCGGTCCTGGGTTTCCTTCTTGAAGGAACGCACGGTGCCGCGGATGACCGCGGTCTCCGGAATCACATTCCAGGTATCGCCGGCATGGAACTGGGTGACGCTGACCACCACGGCGTCGAGCGGCGCGGTGCGCCGGCTGGCGATGGTCTGCAGGGACGAGACGATCTGCGCGCCGGTGACGATGGGATCGATGCCGAGCTGCGGCATGGCCGCGTGGGTGCCCTTGCCGGTCACCACGATCTCGAAGATGTCGAAAGCCGCCATGGCCGGGCCGCTGCGCAGCGACACCGAGCCGACCGGCATGCCCGGCATGTTGTGCAGGCCATAGACCGCCTCGACCGGGAACTTGTCGAACAGGCCCTCCTCCACCATCACCCGGCCACCGCCCTCGTTTTCCTCGGCGGTCTGAAAGATGAAAGTGACCCGTCCGTCGAAGTTGCGCGTTTCCGAGAGATACTTGGCGGCGCCCAGCAGCATCGCCGTATGGCCGTCGTGGCCGCAGGCGTGCATCTTGCCGTCGTGACGCGAGCGGTGGTCGAAGCCGTTCAGTTCCTGGATATGCAGCGCATCCATGTCGGCGCGCAGGCCGATGGTGCGGCCCGAGGCATTGCTCTGGCCGTCCAGTACGCCGACCACGCCGGTGGTGGCCAGGCCGCGGTGCACCGCAATGCCAAACTCGGCCAGCTTCTCGGCCACGAAATCCGCCGTGCGTACCTCCTCGAAGGCGGTCTCCGGATGGGCATGGATGTCGCGGCGCCAGCCCTTGATCTCGTCGTGGAACTCGGCGATGCGGTTGATGACGGCCATGACAGAAAACCTCTCGACAGATGTACTCAGGAAGCGACGCCGCGTGGCGGCAGCCGGCCTTCCTCCACTGCGTGACAGGATACCTCACCTGCCGCCATCGCCAAGGCCTTCGGCGCTTCCCGGCGGCAGCGCTCCTGGGCGAAGGGGCAGCGCGGGTGGAAATGGCAGCCGGCGGGCGGGGCGATGGGGCTCGGCACCTCGCCGGCCACCGGGGTCCGCGCCCGTCCGGTCATCTCCAGATCGGGAATGGCATCCAGCAGCATGCGGGTATAGGGGTGCTGCGGCTGGTGGAACAGCGCCTTGGCCTCGCCCCACTCGACCAGGCGGCCGAGGTACATGACGCCGACGTAATCGGCGATGTGATAGACCACGGCCAGGTCATGGCTGATGAACAGGTAGGTCAGACCCAGTTCGCGCTGCAGGCCTTTCATCAGGTTCAGGATCTGCGCCTGCACGGACACGTCGAGCGCCGAGGTCGGCTCGTCGCAGACCAGAAACTCCGGGTTGCTCGCCAGGGCCCGGGCGATGGAGATGCGCTGGCGCTGGCCGCCGGAAAATTCGTGCGGGAATTTCTCGCCATCGGCAGGCGACAGGCCGACCTGCTCCAGCAACTCGCCGACGCGCGCGGCGATCTCCCGCCGGCCGCTCAGCAGTTTGTGGGCGCGGATCGGCTCGGCGACGATGCTGGCGACCCGCCAGCGCGGGGTGAGGCTGGCATAGGGATCCTGGAAAATCATCTGCAGGCGTTTGCGCAGCGGCCCGGTCTCCGCCCGGGTCCTGAGGCTCGCCATATCGACGCCCTCGAAGACGATGCGCCCACCGCTCGGTCGATGCAGCCCGACGACCAGCCGGGCCACGGTCGACTTGCCGCAGCCGGACTCGCCGACCAGGCTGAAGGTCTTGCCGCGCGGAATGCGGAACGACACCTGATCGCCCGCCGTCAGCAGCAGACGGCGCTCGCCCTGCAACAGGCGGTTCAGCAAGGGCGACGAGACGTCGAACAGCTTGGAGAGATCCTCGACCTCGACCAGCAGATCGTCTTGGCTTGCCGGCGCGGCCTCAGCCAGCGGTGCCGCTCCGCTCCGCAGCGCCGCCGTGCAGCCAGCAGGCCGCTTCGCTTGCCCCCACAGGCTCCAGTTCCGGGCGCTCGCGCCGGCACCGCGCGAAGGCCTGGGGGCAGCGCGGATTGAAGGCGCAGCCGGTTGGGATGGCGTCGAGCCGCGGCATGGCGCCGTCGATCTGGGTCAGCCGTTCGACATCGTGGCCGACCAGCGGGATCGACCCCATCAGGCCCACGGTGTAGGGGTGCCTGGCGCGCAAAACCACATCGGCGACCGGGCCGACTTCGACGATGCGCCCGGCGTACATCACGGCGACGCGGTCGGCGGTCTCGGCGATGACGCCCATGTCGTGGGTGACCAGCATGACCGCGGCGCCGTGCTCGCGGCAGAGGCGTTTCAGCAGGGTGATGATCTGCGCCTGTATCGACACGTCCAGCGCGGTGGTCGGCTCGTCGGCGATGATCAGGCGCGGGTTGGCGCAGAGCGCCAGGGCGATGACCACCCGCTGGCGCATGCCGCCGGAGAATTCGTGCGGATACTGGTCGACGCGGCGTTCGGCGGCCGGAATGCCGACCTCCTGCAGCAGTTCGATGGCGCGCTTGCGGGCGCCCTTCTCGCTCATGTCGGTGTGGGTGAGGATGGTCTCGGTGAGCTGGCGGCCGACGGTGTAGAGCGGATTCAGCGAGGTCAGCGGGTCCTGGAACACCATGCCGATGTGACGCCCGCGGATGCGCCGCAATTTCTCGTAGGGCAGGTTGTCGATGCGCCGGCCGTCGAAGACGATCTGCCCGCCGGCGATGCGACAGGGCGGCTCCAGCAGGCCGATAACGGCGGCGCCGGTCAGCGACTTGCCGGCGCCCGACTCGCCGACCACACCCAGTACCTCGCCCTCGCCGATGTGGAAGGAGACGTCGTCGACGGCGACCAGGGTGCCGCGCCGGCCCGGGATTTCGATGCGCAGGTTGTCGACCCGCAGCAGTGCCTTGTTCGAGTGGTCAAAGGGCATGGCGCTTACCGCAGCTTCGGGTTCAGGGCGTCGCGCAGCCAGTCGCCCAGCAGGTTGACGGCCAGCACCAGAAGAGCCAGGGCGGCACCGGGGAAGATGGTGATCCACCAGGAACCGGAAAACAGGAAGTCGTTGCCGACGCGGATCAGGGTGCCGAGCGACGGCGAGGTCGCCGGCACGCCGACGCCGAGAAACGACAGCGTTGCCTCGGAGATCACCGCGATGGCCAGATTGATGGTGGCGATCACCAGCACCGGCCCCATGACGTTGGGCAGCACGTGGCGCAGCATGATCAGCAGCGGTGGAATACCGATGACCCGTGCCGCCTGAACGTATTCCTTGCTGCGCTCGACCATCGCCGAGCCGCGCACGGTGCGGGCGTACTGCACCCAGAACGACAGGCCGATGGCGAGTACGAGAACGTAGAACCAGATATCGCTGTGCAGGTCGCGCGGCAGCACGGTGCGTGACAGCCCGTCGATGAGCAGCGCGATGAGGATCGCCGGGAACGTCAGCTGCACATCGGCAATGCGCATGATGACGGCATCGACCGTGCCGCCGAGGTAGCCGGCGAGCAGGCCCAGGCCGACACCCAGCACCATGGCGAAGAGCACCGAGGCGAAGCCGACTCCCAACGAGATCCGGGCACCGTAGATCACCGCCGAGAGCATGTCGCGGCCCTGGGCGTCGGTGCCCAGCAGGAAGCGCGGATCGCCACCGCCGGTCCACACCGGCGGAATCTCGGAATCCATCAGATCGATGCCGGCGAGGTCGAAGGGATCGTAAGGCGCCACCAGCGGTGCGAAAACCGCCGAGCCGACGAAGATCAATGTGACCACGGCGGAGACCACCACCACCGGCGAACGGGTGAAGGAGTACCACAGGTCGCTGTCGAAGAAGCGCCGGATACCGTCGGCCATCCGCGCGCCAAGGCCCGGCTCGGCGAGGCTCGCCTTATCGTCGCCGGCGCTCATCCCCGCCCCTTACGGATGGCCCGCGGCCACGGCCTTGTCGGCGCGCAGACGGGGGTCGACGACGTAGTACAACAGGTCGACGATCAGGTTGATGATGACGAAGAAGAAGCCGACCAGCATCAGGTAGGCGGCCATCACCGGGATATCGACCTCGGTGATCGCCTGCAGGAACAACAGACCCATGCCGGGCCACTGGAAGACCTGCTCGGTGATCAGCGCAAAGGCGATGATGGAGCCGAGCTGCAGGCCGGTGATGGTGATCACCGGCACCAGGGTGTTCTTCAGTGCATGACCGAAGTTCACCGCCCGGTTGGACAGGCCACGGGCGCGGGCGAACTTGATGTAATCGGTGCGCAGAACCTCCAGCATCTCGGCGCGCACCAGGCGCATGATCAGTGTCATCTGGAACAGCGCCAGGGTGATCGACGGCAGGATCAGGGCCAGCAGCCCGGACTTGGTTAGGAAGCCCGTCGACCACCAGCCGAGCTGCACGGTGTCGCCACGCCCGAAGGTTGGCAGTTGCGGCACCAGCGTGAAGCCGACGGCGGCGTTGACGTCCTGCGCCAGCACCCCGAAGACGAGGATCAGCAGGATGCCGATCAGGAAGGTCGGCAGCGAGATGCCGATGAGGGAGACCGTCAGGAACACCTGCGACAGGAAGCCGCGGCGGTGCAACCCGGTGTAGACACCCATGGGCACGCCGATGAAAAAAGCCAGGGCGGCGGCGATCAGGGACAGCTCCAGCGTTGCCGGCGCGCGCTCGGCGATCAGCTCCGCCACCGACCGGCGGTGGCGGTAGGAGATACCGAAATCGCCCTGCACGGCGTTGGCCAGGAAGCGCCCGTACTGGACGACGAAGGGATCGTCCAGGCCGAGACGCTCGCGCAGCGCCTGGCGCTGCTCCAGGGTGGTGTCCTGGCCGACCATGTTGTTGATCGGATCGCCGACATAGTTGAACAGCGAGAACGCAATGAAGCCGACCGCCAGCATCACCAGGATGGACTGCAGAAGCCGTCGGACGACGAAGGCGATCATGAAGCTCTAGGTCCTGTACTGGCCCTGGCGGCGTAAGGGACGGGCACGGCGACTCCGAATCGAAAGGGCCCGGGTGTCGCCACCCGAGCCCTCTTCATAGCACCTTGCTTACTTAACCGTCACGTATCGCAAATGAAACATATCGTCGGGACGCTGGGCCACAGTCACCTTGTCGCTGACGCCCCAGGACAGCGGCTGCTGGTGCAGCGGGATATGGCCGACCTCGTCGGCGTGGATCTTGTTCGCTTCGTCGATCAGCGCCTGACGTTTCGCCGGGTCTATCTCCACCTGGATCAGGTCGGCCAGCTCGGTGACCCGCTGGTTGCAGTAGCCCCCGAGGTTGAACGATCCCTTGCCGTCGCCGCGGCAGGCCATGGTCGAGGCGATCACGTTGTGGGCATCGAAGGTCGAGGGGGTCCAGCCGAGCAGGTAAAAGCTGGTGTCGTAGCCGTTCTGTTCCAGCACCTTGGCGAAATACTTCGACTTGCTCTGTGCCAGCAGATCGATCTTCACACCGACCTTGGCCAGCATCGAGGCAACCGCCTGGCAGATCCGCTCGTCGTTCACGTAGCGGTCGTTAGGACAGTCCATGGTGACCTCGAAGCCGTCGGGATAGCCGGCCTCGGCCAGCAGGGCCTTGGCCTTGCCGACGTCATAGGGCAGGCGCACGTTCAGCGCCGGATTGTAGCCGTTGATCTGCGGCGCGATCATCAGGTTGCTCGGCGTCGAAGCGCCGCGCATGATCTTGTCCTTGATCGCCTCGATATCGATAGCCTGGAAAAACGCCTGGCGCACCCGCTGGTCCTTGAAGGGGTTCTTGCCCTTTACGCTGGAATACAGCAGCTCGTCGCGCGCCTGATCGAAGCCCAGAAAGATGGTGCGCGCCTCCGCGCCGGTCAGCGGGCTGACCCCGGCGGCATCTTCCAACCGCTTCCAGTCCTGCACCGGCACCGGGTAGGCCATGTCGACGTCGCCGGAGATCAGGGCCGCCACCCGCGTCGCGTCCTGACCGATCGGCGTGAAGATCGCCTCGGTGACGTTGCTCTTGCTGTCGCCCCACCAGTTGGGATTGGGCTCCAGTACCGTGCGCACGTCAGGCTGACGTTCCTTCACCATGAACGGACCGGTGCCGTTGGCGTGCAGGTTGGCGTAGTTGCCCTGGTCGTCGCCCTTGATATTGGTGGGGTCGGTGGTGCCGTGCTCCTGCGACCACTCCTTGTCCATGATCATGAAGATCTCGAGCTGCAGCGGCAGGATCGGATTGGGCTGCGGCGTCATCAGGTCGACCGTGTAGTCGTCGACCTTCACCGCGTCCTTGATGAGGGCGGCGATGACCTTCATGTCGGAGCCTTCGGAATTGATCCGCTGCACCGAGAAGATCACGTCGTCGGCGTTGAAGTCGCTGCCGTTGTGGAACTTCACGCCCTTGCGCAGGGTGAAGCGCCAGACCGTCGGCTCCACGTTCTCCCAGGAGGTCGCCAAGCCGGGCTGCAACTGCAGATCGGGCGTGCGCGAAACCAGCCCTTCATAGAAGTTCAATTGGAAGCCGAGCGAGAAGGTCTCGAAGAGGCCGTGCGGGTCCAGCGTCTGAATATCGCCCTGAAAGGCCCACTTGAAGGTTTCCGCCTGGGCGCCGGCACTGCCGGCAAGCATGCCCGCCGCCGCAGCCGCAGCCAGCAAGCCGCGCCTCGCCATCTTACCCCGTTGCCGTAGCAGCAGTCGTTGAAACATAGCCGCGTCCCCTTTGTCAGTCCCGGCGGGGCGCTATTGCCCCTGACCGTGTGTTGATTTTGCAGACTGAAATACAACTGTTGATAAAACGGCTCGAACTGCGATAATTCGGCACTAGCCTATTACGAATTACTTTTTGAAAACAAGCGACTTACCGGAATCTTGCCCCCTACGCTCGCGCTACCACTAAAGCGTTTGTTTCACGAAGCGCCCACCTTTCACGATCGCCTGCAGGTGAGCCCCCTGCGCCTCCAGCAGCGCGAGGTCTTCGAGCGGATCGCCGTCCACAACGATAAGATCGGCAAAAGCGCCCGGCGCGCAGACCCCCAATTCGCCCTCGGCATTCAGCAGCGCCGCATTCACCGCGGTCGCCGAGCGCAGGATCTCCGCCGGCGACAGCACCTCGGCGCGGATCGCGAACTCGTGCGACTGGTGCGCCTGCATGGCGCCCAGCAGATCGGTGCCGAAGCCGACCGACACGCCGGCCGCCTTGAGAATCTCCAGCGACTTCACGCCGGCCGCACGCACCACCTTCAGCTTCTCCAGCCCCACCGCCGGCAGCCCCAGTTCGGGACCGAAACGCTCCAGCATCTGATAGGTCACCAGGGTCGGCACCACATAAGCACCGGCCTCGGCACAAGCGCGGGCCGTTGGCGCATCGATCAGGTTGGCGTGTTCGATGGAGCGCACGCCGAAAGCGACGCAGCGCGCGATGGCCTCGGGCGTGTAAGCATGGGCCATAACGTAGGTGCGCCAGGAGGTCGCCTCCCAGACGATGGCGCGGATCTCGTCTTCCGAATACTGCAGGTTCCAGATCGGATCGGTCGGTGAGGAGACGCCGCCCGACGCCATGATCTTGATCTGCGTCGCGCCCTTGCGCAGTTCCTCCCGCGCGGCCTGCTGCACCGCCGGCACGCCGTCGGCGATAGCCCCGAAGATGTGGGCGCTCTGGCCGCAGAAGCAGGGATCGCCCCCCGCCTCCAGGCTGCGGAAGTCGGCGTGGCCGCCGGTCTGGGTCAGGGCGCGGCCGGAATAGAACAGCCGCGGCCCTTCAATGAGCCCGGCCTTGATCGCCATGGCGAGGCCGTAGTCGGCACCGCCGGCATCGCGCACCGTGGTGAAGCCGCGCTGCAGCGCGGCCTCCAGCAGGTGTCTTGCGTGCTGATGCAGGAAGGATCGCGGCAGGAACTCCATCTTGGAGAAGTCCGGGTCGGCGGCCATGGCATGGAAATGGGCGTCGATCAGGCCGGGCATCAGGGTGCGGCCCTTCAGGTCGATGACCTCGGCGCTCGATACCTTGATCGGTTTGTCGGAGACTTCCCTGATGCGCTCGCCCTCGACGAGGACGTGGTGGCCGTCACGCAGCGCGCTGCCCAAACCGTCGAACAGCCGGGCGTTCTCGAAGAGAATCATCGCGCGTCCGTCCACCCCTGGTCGCTCCCTGCCCCCGAGTCCCGGCGGCTATGCTAAGTGCGCTCTGCACGCGCCGCAATGAGTGAAACCAGGAATCTCAGCGGGTAAGACTGCCACCCACCGCAGCCGTCCGCTGGAGCAGCGCGCGGAAGGTCGCGCGGGCCAGCGGCTCCGCCTCCGTCCAGCCCATGCCGGGTCTGAGACTCGGGTCGTACAGCATCTGCAACAGCAGGCGGTCGCGCGCGGTGAGATCGATGTATGCGCCGGCATCGCCGAACACCGATTCGGCGCTGGAATCGAGATCGTACAGGAGGCCCAGCACCTGGGTCGTCTGCTGCACCAGACAGCCCCCGACCGTGCGCTCGCCACGGTCGGTGCGGATGAAGACCACGGCAAAATCGATGCCCCGCCCGCCGGGCCAGCCGCCCCAGACGAAACCGAAGCAGGTGGCACCCGGTGCCATGACATCCTGCCGCTTGCCGAAGGCCGCCGGGTCGGGGATGCGATGGGCGAAGCGCGCGCGGTGATCGCGCGCCGCCGCAAAGGGGTCGTCAGCGTAAAAGAGCAGCAGGTTGGCCTGAGCTTCCGGTGCCTCGTCGACGGCGAGACCGGTGAGGTCCGCGAGGTCGGCCAGGTGGCGCCGCGCCGCGGCCCGGTAGTCAGACCGGTCGGGCCCGATGACGGCAGCGCGAATTGGCCCGGTCCACTTGGCCAGATGACGGTTCCCCGTCCCGGCCGGTCCATAGACGGCCCGGCGAAAATCGTCGAGCAGTGCCTGTTCAGTCGGATCGGGCGGCGCCGCCTGAGGCGTGGGCGCCGTACAGGCTGTCAGCAGCAGCACCCCGGCGAGGGCCCACCTTGCAACGCTTTTCCCCATGACCTCGTCTCTCTCCTGACAATTCCGCTGTCCGGCCCCGGACGCCGGGCGGCAGCCGTGACCTTTTCGCACGGCTGGCGGCCAGATTAGCTGCTATCATGAAATCCGGCGGAAACAATCCGTAACGATCCGGGGGAGTTTGCCTTCGCCTGCGGCCGCCACCACTTAATAGTGATCCGCCCAACCGCGAAACCCCAGCAGAGAGTCGCAGGCCGCCCCCGCATGTACGCTTTTTTCGAGCGCCTTTTCGACCCCCTCGCCCCCGCCGACATCACCCGGCCGCCCAAGGCCACGTCTGCATTCTTCTGGCATTTCCTGGGGCCGATCCGCGGCCTGCTGATTGTCACCCTGGCGGTCTCGGGCGTCGCCGCCGGCGCCGAACTGGCGCTCTATGCCTTCCTCGGCGTATTGGTCGACTGGGTTACGGTGAGCACGCCGGAGAACTTCCTTGCCGAGCACGGCTGGATGCTGGCCGGCATGGCCTTCGTCGCGCTGTTCCTGCGCCCGCTGGCAACGCTGATCTCGCGCGGCCTGATCAATCTCAGCATCGCGCCGGGCCTCACCAACCGGGTGCGCTGGCTGAACCATCGCTACGTCGTGCGCCAGAGCCTGACCTATTTCCAGAACGACTTCGCCGGGCGCATCGCGCAAAAGGTCCTGCAGACCGGCCACGCGGTGCGCGAAGCGGTCATCAACGTGATCGACGGTGTGTGGTTCCTGCTGATCTATCTGGTCGGCACGCTGGCGCTGTTCGCCGGAATCGACTGGCGCCTGCTGCTGCCGGTGCTGGTGTGGACTCTGGCTTATGCCGCCGTCATCTATTACATGGTGCCGCCGGTGCGCCGTAAATCGGCGGCGGTGTCCGAGTCGAACTCCGCCCTGACCGGGCGGATCGTCGACAGCTATACCAACATCCAGTCGGTCAAGCTGTTCGCCCACGCCGAGCGCGAGGAAGCCTTCGTCGCCGAGGTGATCGACCGGCATACCCTGAACCTGCGCCAGCTTATGCGCGCCATCTTCCTGATGACGGTCACGCTGACGCTGTTGAATACCGCGCTGATCCTGGCGGTCACCGCTCTTGCCCTGACGCTGTGGATGAAAGCCGAGGTCACCGTCGGTGCCATTGCGGTCGCCATCGGGCTGATCATCCGCCTGACCCAGATGTCGGGCTGGATTCTGCGCACCGTAACGAGCCTCTTCGAGAACATCGGCACCGTGCAGAACGGCGTCGAAACCATTTCGCAGCCCTACACCGTCAACGACGCGCCGGAGGCAAAGCCGCTGGCGGTGGCCACTGGCGAGGTCCGCTGCGAGGAGAGCGGCTTCCACTACGGCCAGGACGGCGGCATCATCGAGAATCTGACGTTGAGCATCCGGCCCGACGAGAAGGTGGGCCTCGTCGGCCGCTCCGGCGCCGGCAAGTCGACCCTGGTCAACCTGCTGCTGCGCTTCTACGACCTGGAGAGCGGGCGCATCCTGATCGATGGCCAGGACATCGCCGCCGTGACGCAGCAGAGCTTGCGCGCGCAAATCGCCATGGTGACCCAGGACACTGCCCTGCTGCACCGCTCGATCCGCGACAACATCGTCTATGGCAGGCCCGAGGCGAGCGAGACGGACATGCGCCGCGCCGCCGAACTGGCCGAGGCGGCGGGCTTCATTCCCGAGCTGCAGGATCTGCGCGGCCGGCGCGGCTACGACGCCCACGTCGGCGAACGCGGGGTGAAGCTGTCCGGCGGCCAGCGCCAGCGCATCGCCATCGCCCGGGTGATCCTGAAAGACGCGCCGATCCTGGTGCTCGACGAGGCCACCTCGGCCCTGGACTCGGAGGTCGAGGCGGCGATTCAGAGCCAGTTGCAACACTTGATGGGCGACAAGACGGTCATCGCCATCGCCCACCGCCTTTCCACCATCGCCGCGATGGACCGCCTGGTGGTGATGGACAAGGGCCATATCGTCGAAGAAGGCAGCCACGCCGAACTGCTGTCCAAGGGCGGCCTCTATGCCCAGCTGTGGGAGCGCCAGTCCGGCGGCTTCATCGGCGTCGATGAGGCCCAGCGCCAGGCGTCATAGTCGTCACAGGCGTCGGTGCGTAGACGAGTTTCCACGCAGCAAGGAGCAGCTTCTTGGCCCATGCCCTCCTGGTCTTCGCCCATCCGCTGCAAGACAGCTTCTGCGCCGCCATCGCCGCACGCGCCAGCGCCGCACTCACCGCCGCGGGCCACACCGTGGACAGGCTTGATCTCTACGCCGAGGCCTTCCAGCCCTGTCTCACTGCCGGCGAGCGGCGCGCCTACTATGGCGAGCCCCCCGATGTCACTGGCGATATCACTGGCCACACCTCCGGCGTCGCCGACGCGGTCGCCCGCCTGCGCGCGGCCGGCAAGCTGGTGTTGGTGTTTCCGCAGTGGTGGTTCGGCATGCCGGCGATCCTGAAGGGTTGGATCGACCGCGTGTTCCAGCCGGGCGTCGCCTTCCGGCACACGCCGGGCTACGGCCAGATCCTCCCCTGCCTCGACAACATCGACAGCGTGCTCACGATCACCACACTCGGGTCGCCCTGGTGGGTCGCCGAGCTCTATATGCGCAACCCCGTGCGGCGGCAGATCAGAAGCGGCATCGTCGGCCCCTGCACCCGATCGGCCCGTTTCCGCATGCTGAACTGCTATCACGCCGAAAAGCTCTCCGACGCCCGGCGCGAGGCCTTTCTCGCACGGGTCGACAAGGCCGCCGGCGCGCTTTAACAAGCCGGTCGAAAACGCTTGTCCGCCAATGGTTTCGCCCTATGCGCCGGCCACAGGCCGCCTATGCGCCTTGGATCGCGGGCAAAGGCTTGGCCTTCCCCCGGGGCTGGGAGTAGGCTGCCGGCGGTCCCGCCTTCGCCCGCCCGGCGTCCTGCCGTGCGCCCGGGGGCAGGCGAAACGTCTTTGCTTTAGGAGAACCCCATGAGCGTCCGGCCAAACTCGGCGGCCAGCCGTGATATCGCCTATCACCTGCACCCCTACACCACCGCCCGCAAGAACGAGGACGAAGGCTCGCTGATCCTCGACCGCGGCGACGGGGTCTACGTGATCGACGAAGACGGCAACCGTTATCTGGAGGCCATGGCGGGCTTGTGGTGCGCCGGGCTCGGTTTCAGCGAGAAACGGCTGGGCGACGCCGCGACCCAGCAGATGTCGAAGCTGCCCTACTACCATTCCTTCGCGCAGAAGACGGCGACCCCGGTGGTCGACCTCGCCGAGAAGCTGATCCAGATGACCCCGGCGCAGCTGACCAAGGTGTTCTTCGCCAACTCCGGCTCGGAAGCCAACGACACCGTCGTGAAGATGGTGTGGTACTACAACAACGCGCTCGGCCGGCCCGAGAAGAAGAAGATCATCGGCCGCATCAAGGGCGACCACGGCGTCACCGTCGCCGCCGCCAGCCTGACCGGCCTGCCCTATGCGCAGTTCGATTTCGACGTGCCGATCGCGAACATCATCCACACCGGGGCGCCGCACTACTACCGCTTCGCCGAGGAAGGCGAGAGCGAGGCCGACTTCGTCGACCGTCGGGTGCGCGAGCTGGAAGAACTGATCCTGGCGGAAGGCCCCGACACGGTCGCCGCCTTCATCGGCGAGCCGCTGCAGGGCGCCGGCGGCGTCATCGTGCCGCCCGCGGGCTATTGGGAAAAGATCCAGGCCGTCCTGAAGAAGTACGACGTGCTGCTGGTCGCCGACGAGGTGATCACCGGCTTCGGGCGGACCGGCAACCTGTTCGGCTGCGAGACCTTCGGGATCAAACCGGACATGATGAGCGTGGCCAAGCAGTTGAGCAGCGCCTACATGCCGGTCTCGGCGGTGCTGGTCAGCGACAAGATCTACCAGGTCCTCGCCGACAACTCGGCCAAGCGTGGCTCCTTCGGCCGCGGCTACGCCTACAGCGCCAATCCGGTGGCCGCCGCGGTGGCGCTGGAGACGCTGAAGATCTACGAGGAGCGCAACATCGTCGACCACGTCCGCGCGGTGGCGCCGCGGCTGCAGGAAGGCCTGCGCCGCTTCGCCGATCACCCGCTGGTCGGCGAGGTGCGCGGCATCGGCCTGATCGCCGCGGTCGAACTGGTCGCCGACAAGGCGGCCAAGACGCCCTTCGAGCCGGTCGGCAAGGTCGGCGCCTTCTTCGCGGCGCGGGCCCAGGACCACGGCGTGATCTTCCGCAATCTGGGCGACACCATCGCCTGCTGCCCGCCGATGATCATCAGCGAGGCGGAGATCGACGAGATTCTCGCCGGCTTCGCCAAAGCCCTGGACGAAACCGCCGCCTGGGTGAGCGAGCAGGGCCTGGCCGCGGTAGCCTAGGGGGCGTCCCGGGCGCGCGCCCGGGTGGCGCCGGCTGGGGCGTGGTCGCGGCTGGCACCCCCGATTCTGTGTCGATTTGACGCGGAAAACAGCGGCTTATCTGGCACTTTCTGGGGGGGACCCCGGATTGTATTTGTTAGATTGCGCTATCTTGGGTCTGTCCGGGGCCCGGAAACCGTAGCGATTGCCGGCCTGAGTCCCCGCTTTGGCCCGCCCAGCCGGAAGACGTAGTAACGATGGATTTCGAGCGCTTTTTCGCCCAGGAAATGGCCGGCCTGAAGGCCGAGGGCCGCTACCGCGTGTTCGCCGAGTTGGAGCGCCAGGCGGGGGATTTCCCGCACGCCCGCCGCTATGCCCCGGCCGGCAGCGCGACCGGCCAGGTCGACGACGTCACCGTGTGGTGCTCCAACGACTACCTGGGCATGGGCCAGCACCCGGCGGTCCTGGCCGCCATGCACGAGGCGATCGACCGCTGCGGCGCCGGCGCCGGCGGCACCCGCAACCTCTCCGGCACCAACCACTATCATGTCCTGCTGGAGCGGGAACTGGCGGCCCTGCACGGCAAGGAAGCCGCGCTGCTGTTCACCTCCGGCTACGTCTCCAATTGGGCGGCGCTGGGCACCCTGGCGGCGCGCCTGCCCAACTGCATCGTGTTCTCCGATGCCCTGAACCATGCCTCGATGATCGAGGGCATCCGCTATTCCAGGGCCGGCAAGGCGATCTTCCGCCACAACGACCCGGAACACCTCGACCGCCTGTTGAGCGAGGCCGACCCGGCCGCCGCCAAACTGGTCGCCTTCGAATCGGTCTATTCGATGGACGGCGACGTCGCCCCCATCGCGGAGATCTGCGACGTGGCCGAAAAGCACGGCGCCATGACCTACCTGGACGAGGTTCACGCCGTCGGCCTGTACGGGCCCTGCGGCGGCGGCATCGCCGAACGCGAGGGCCTGATGGATCGCCTGACGGTCATCGAGGGCACCCTCGGCAAGGCCTTCGGCGTGATGGGCGGTTATATCGCCGCCTCGGCCGCGCTGTGCGACTTCGTGCGCAGCTTCGCCTCCGGCTTCATCTTCACCACCTCGCTGCCGCCGGCGGTGGCCGCCGGGGCACTGGCCAGCGTCTCCCACCTGCGCCGCAGCCAGGCCGAACGCGACGCCCACCAGGAGCGCGCGGCGACCCTGAAGCGCCGCCTCGCCGAGGCCGGCCTGCCGGTAATGCCGTCGGAAAGCCACATCGTCCCGGTGCTGGTCGGCGATCCGGTGGCCTGCCGCGCGGTCACCGACCGCCTGATGGAGCAGTACGGCATCTACGTGCAGCCGATCAACTACCCGACCGTCCCGCGCGGCACCGAGCGCCTGCGTCTGACGCCGACGCCGCTGCGCAGCGATGCGGCCATGGACCGCCTGGTCGCCGCCCTGACTGAAATCTGGCAGGCCATGAACCTGCGTCGCGCCGCCTAGGTCTGCCCCGACAGCGCAGACCCGACCGCGCCGACCCGACCCCGCCGCCCCGGACTCGCACTGCCCCAGGCCGGCTGCCTGCCACCGGTTCCAGGGGACTCGCCCAAGGCGCGGGCCGCCAGGCCCCAGGAACCCACAATTGTTACAGCCGGCGCCAGCCCCGGGCATTGCCCCGGTGACCCTCACGGGCAATGCTAGGCTCACAAGCGGAGTCGAGCGAGGGCCTGCCTTCTTCAGCCTGATCGGGGGCCGGGCGGGCGGCCAAAACGGGCCCGCGCAGTGGGGAGGGAAGTGAATGATCCTGGGCAAACGTGCAGCCGGCAATTCCGCAGCCGGTGGCCTGGTCGGCCTGTTGGCGTTGGGTCTGCTGCTGGCCTCTGCAAGCGGCCCGGCAAAAGCTCAAGATGCACCGCCGGAGGCCCAGCCGGCGGTCTCCGCCCCAACGACCGACCCGGCCACCGCCCCGTCTTCTGAAAGCACCGCCCCTGCGAAGGCGGCCGAAACCGACGCCGCCGGCACGGATCCTGACGCGACCGCCCCCACCACGAGCGCGACGACGAAGCCGCCAGCCAAGCCCAGTGGGCCGTTGGTGGTCGTCTCCTGGGGAGGCGCCTACTCGCAGAGCCAGGAGGAGGCGATCTACCGTCCCTTCACCCGCTCCACCGGCATCGACGTCAGCCGCAAGGTCTACGCCGGCGGCCTGGACGTGATCCGCGCACAACTGGCCAGCGGCGAGGGCGCCTGGGACGTGGTCGACGTCGAGCCGGCCGATGCCCAGGACGGCTGCGACGAAGGCCTGTTCCAGGAGCGCAGCGTCGTGCTGCCGGCGGCGCCGGACGGCACCGCCGCCACCGCCGATTTCCTGCCGGGCACACTGCAACCCTGCGCCGTCGGCGCGCTGGCCTGGTCGATGGTGCTGGCCTACGCCGCCGGCCCGGAATCGGCGCGCGCCGATGACGCGGTGCCGGCCAGCCTGCAGGATTTCTTCGATCTGGATCGCTTCCCGGGCAAGCGCGGGCTGCGTCGCACGCCGATGGCCAACCTGGAGTGGGCGCTGCTGGCCGATGGCGCCGCCCCGGCGGAGGTTTACGACCTGCTGCGCACCGAAGCCGGTATCGCGCGCGCCTTTGCCAAGCTCGACACCATCCGCGACGACATCGTCTGGTGGGAGGACGCCGGCGAACCGGCCCGCCTGCTGTCGGACGGCAGTGTCGCCATGACCACCACCTTCAACGCGCCGATCTTCGCGGCCATCGCCGTGCGCCAGCGGGCCATCGCCCTGATCTGGGATCGCCAGATCTGGGATATCGATCTCTGGGCGGTCCCGGTCAGCGCGCCCAACCGGGAGGCGGCATTGGAGTTCATCCGTTTCGCCACCAGCCCGGGGCCCCTCGCCCGCCAGACCCGTTGGATTCCCTATGGGCCGGTGCGCCTCTCCTCCGCCGAACTGGTTGGCGACTATGTCCACGCCGACATCGACATGGCCACTTTCCTGCCGACACCGGCGGAGAACCTGTCGCCCGCCTTGCGCAACGATGCCCTGTTCTGGCGCGAGCAGGGCCCCGCCCTGGTCGAGCGCTTCAACGCCTGGCTGGCCCGCTGAGCAATAACGCGAGCGATATGGGGCGCCCTGTCCACCCCCCTTCCTGCCCATCCCCTCGAAGCCTGGCCCGATAGAGAAATTCGCAACTCTCAACCCTTACGTGTTGGTGTTGCGCCTCTATTTTTTCAAGGTTTCATCGCCCGAAGTGATCGGCTAGGCTTCGGCTCATAACAAAAAGCGATCACGTGCTATGGGCAACAAGCCTGAGCATTGTGGTTATACTAACGGTAACTTGGGGGCGCAGGGAGAAACCGCGAGTGGTAAGCGGAAACCAGGACTTTATTGTTCGGTTTGTCGGCGTACAGAAGAGTTACGACGGCGAAACATTGGTTGTGAAGGACCTGAATCTTGACATGGTCCGGGGCGAATTCCTGACCATGTTGGGGCCATCGGGGTCGGGCAAGACGACCTGCCTGATGATGCTGGCAGGATTTGAGGTCCCCACACGCGGTCAGATCCTTCTGAAGGACAAGCCGATCAACGACGTGCCGCCGCATAAACGCGGCATCGGCATGGTATTCCAGAACTACGCTCTGTTCCCGCACATGACGGTGGCGGAGAATCTCGCCTTTCCGTTGCAGGTGCGCGGCCTGGGCAGGAGCGATGTCGAGGAACGCGTCAACCGCGCGCTCGACATGGTACGCCTGGGTGCGTTCGGCGGCCGTCGGCCGGCGCAGCTTTCCGGTGGCCAGCAGCAGCGCGTGGCGGTAGCCCGCGCCCTGGTGTTCGAACCGGAACTGGTGCTGATGGACGACCCGCTCGGCGCGCTGGACAAGAACCTGCGCGAAGAGATGCAGTACGAGATCAAGCATATCCACGAGAGCCTGGGCGTCAGCGTCGTCTACGTGACGCACGACCAGTCCGAGGCGCTGACCATGTCGAACCGTATCGCGGTGTTCGACGACGGCGTGATCCAGCAGCTGGCCGCACCGGACCAGCTTTACGAGAAGCCGGAAAACGCGTTCGTCGCCAGCTTCATCGGCGAGAACAACAAGCTCCACGGCAAGGTCTCTCAGGTCAACGGCAACCGCTGCATCGTCGAAGTCGACGGCGGCGGGGTGATCGAGGCACTACCGGTGAACATCGGCGGTGTCGGCCTGCCGACCACGCTTTCCTTGCGCCCGGAACGGGTTGTCATCAACCCCAACGGCGCGCTCGGCACCAATACCTTCGAGGCCAAGGTCGAAGAATTGATCTACCTCGGCGACCACATCCGCACCCGCGTGACTGTGGCCGGCAATTCCGACTTCATCATCAAGGTGCCCAACGCCCACGGCCACGCCGTGCTGGCGGAGGGCGCCACGATCAAGGTGGGATGGTCGGCGGAGGATTGCCGCGCGCTCGATGCCTGACCCGGGAGAACGGGCGGGCCGGAGAGAATCCGGCCAGGCAGGCGAACGCCGGCTGACGTTGTGAACTGTACCAACAGGGAGAACATTATGAAGAAAACGGTTGTTAAATCTGCGATCGGAGCGGCCTTCGGCGTCGCTTCGCTCGGCCTGCTGGCCTCCACGGCCAGCGCTGCCGAGATTACCGTCGTCTCTTGGGGCGGCGCCTACACGACCAGCCAGGTGAAGGCCTATCACGAGCCCTATACGGCGGCGCCCGGCACGGTCATCCGTTCGGAGGACTACAATGGCGGCCTGGCCGAAGTGAAGGCACAGGTCGAAGCCGGCAACGTGACCTGGGATCTGGTCGACGTCGAGCTGTCCGATGCCATCCGCGGCTGCGACGAAGGCCTGCTGGAGCCCATCGACGCCTCGATCCTGCCGGCCGCACCGGACGGCACGCCGGCCGAGAAGGATTTCCTGCCGGGTACGCTGTATGACTGCGCGGTCTCGACCATCGTGTGGTCGACGATCTACGCCTACGACACCACCAAGTTCAGCCCCGGGCCGACGTCCATCAACGACTTCTTCGACACCGAGAAGTTCCCGGGCAAGCGCGGCATGCGCAAGACGCCGAAGGCGAACCTGGAGTTCGCGCTGCTGGCAGACGGCGTGAAACCGGCGGACGTCTACGACGTGCTGAACACTGCCGCTGGCGTCGATCGTGCCTTCGCCAAGCTCGACACCATCAAGAACGACGTACTGTGGTGTGAAGCCGGTGCGCAGCCGCCGCAGATGCTGGCCGACGGTGAAGTCGTCATGACCACCGCCTACAACGGCCGCATCTTCAACGCCATCGCCTCGGAGAAGAAGCCCTTCGAGATCGTCTGGGACGGCCAGGGCTGGGACCTTGACCTCTGGGTCATCCCCAAAGGCGCGCCGCACAAGGACGAAGCCTTGAAGTTCATCGCCTACTCGACGGATACCCAGCGCCTCGCCGACCAGGCGTCCTGGATCTCCTACGGCCCGGCCCGTTCCTCTTCGGTCCCGCTGATCGGCAAGCACGCCGTCGCCGGTATCGACATGGGCCCGCACATGCCGACCGCACCGGCGAACTTCAAGAACGCGCTGCAGAACGATTTCGAGTTCTGGGCCGACCATCAGGACGAGTTGAACGAGCGTTTCAACGCTTGGCTCGCCCAGTAATGTCTGAACACCGGGGAAGGGCAGCCGCCCTTCCCCGGGCTTTCTCCAGCGCATTTTCTCTTTTGTAGATTTCGATTTCCGGGGCGAGCGCTATGGCCGAAGCGGCAACCCAATCCGTCAGCCCGGCGAAGGGCTATCAACTGGCAGACAGCTCTTCCCTTAAGGCGCAACTGCGCCGGGCCAACCGCCGCCTGCGGGTGAATGCCTTCCTGCTGACCGCGCCCCTGCTGGTCTTCCTGATCGCCAGCTTCATCATTCCCATCGGCGTCATGCTGTTCCGTGCCGTCGCCGCTCCGATCGTCGGCGCCGCCCTGCCGCGCACCGTCGAGGCCCTGGCCGGCTGGGACCGCAACGACGTGCCCGACGAAGCCGCCTATGCGGCCGTCGTCGAAGACCTGCGCGCACTGCGCGACGGCGGCCTGGACGGCCGCGCCATGGTCGGCAGACTGGCCACACGGCTGAACTTCGAAGACGCCGGTGTACGCAGCGCCGTCACCAGCACCGCGCGCAAGGTCGAGCGCATGGAGCCGCCCTTCAAGGACGCGCTGATCGCCGCCGATGACGAGTGGGGCAAGCGCGGCATCTGGGCCACCATCCAGCGTCTCGGCCCGGACTACACCGCGGTGAATTTTCTCGCTGCGCTCGATCTGCGCTACACCGTCGAGGGCGACATCGCCCCACAACCCGAAGAGCGCCAGGTCTACATCGGCATCTGGCTGCGCACCCTGACGATCAGCCTGTCGGTGACGCTGGCCTGTGTCGCCCTGGGCTATCCTGTTGCCTACCTGCTGGCGACCCTGCCGCTGCGCACCTCCAACCTGCTGATGATCCTGGTGCTGCTGCCGTTCTGGACCTCGCTGCTGGTGCGCACCACCAGTTGGATCGTGGTGCTGGGACAAAACGGCGTGCTGCTGGAAACACTCGCTTTCCTTTCGGACGGCCTCGAGTGGATGGGGCTACCGGAGATTATCGGCGAAGATAACCGCCCGCGGCTGATCTACAACCTGACGGGCAGCATCATCGCCATGACGCATATCCTGCTGCCCTTCATGATCCTGCCGCTGTACAGCGTGATGCGCGGCATCTCGCCGTCCTACATGCGCGCCGCCCAGAACCTCGGCGCCACGCCGGCCCTCGCCTTCATCCGCGTCTACCTGCCGCAGACCGTGCCGGGCCTGGGCGCCGGCTGCATCCTCGTTTTCATCCTGGCGATCGGCTATTACATCACCCCGGCGCTGGTCGGCGGCGAGGACGGCACGATGATCTCCAACTTCATCGCCCACCACATGCAGAAGTCGCTGAACTGGGGCCTGGCGGCCGCACTGGGCACGCTGCTGCTGGGCGGCGTGCTGGCGCTGTACTGGGTCTACGACCGCATCGTCGGCGTCAACAACATGAAACTCGGCTAGGGAGGACCCGCCATGTCAGCTCTGCCCCCCTATGCCGGTCCCGGCGCCATCGCCTGGCATTACGGCTTCCGCATCTTCTGCGGCGCCGTCCTGCTGTTCCTCATCCTGCCGATCCTGGTGATCATTCCGCTCAGCTTCAACGCCGAGCCCTATTTCACCTATACGAAGGAAATGGTCACGCTGCAGCCTGAGGCCTACTCCTGGCGCTGGTACCAGGACATCCTCAAGAACGGTATGACGGCGCCCAACGACAACATGTGGAGTTGGGAGTGGCTGGCCGATAGCTGGAACAACGCGCAGTGGATCCACGCCACCAAGAACAGTTTCATCATCGCCATCTGCGCGACCCTGGTGTCGACCACCCTGGGCACCCTGGCGGCGCTCGGACTGACCCGCCCGCACATGCCCTTCGGCAAGCTGATCATGGCGCTGCTGATCTCGCCGATGATCGTGCCGCTGATCATCTCCGCCGCCGGTATGTTCTTCTTCTATTCGTCCGTCGGCCTCAGCCAGACCTTCCCCGGCATCATTCTGGCCCACGCGGCCCTGGGAACACCCTTCGTGGTGATCACCGTGACGGCGACCCTCGCCGGTTTCGACAACAACCTGGTGCGCGCCGCCGCCAGCCTGGGCGCCAGCCCGCCGCGGACCTTCTTCAAGGTCATCGTGCCGCTGATTTCGCCGGGCGTGATCTCCGGCGGCCTCTTCGCCTTCGTGACGTCCTTCGATGAGGTCGTCGCGGTGCTGTTCCTCACCGGATTCGAGCAGCGCACCATCACCCGCCAGATGTGGGCCGGCGTGCGCGAGCAGATCAGCCCGACCATCCTGGCCGTGGCGACCCTGCTGGTGCTGGTCTCCATCATGCTGCTGCCCACGCTGGAGCTGCTGCGCCGGCGCAACGCGCGCATGCGCGGCATGTCGGCCGGCTAAGCGCGCCCCTTAAGCACCCAAAGAACAAGGGGGGGAGGTCGATCTCCGGCTCGCCCGCCGGTCCGGTTGTCTCCTAGCATCATCTTTATTGCGAATGCCTCGCATTTGCATCTTTATGGACAAAGGCCCCGGAGTGGCCTATATTCATTCGCACAGGGGACTCGGCATCGTAAGGTGCCGCCCCGCCACGCAGGGACTTAACCGGAAGCTTCCGCCCATGTACCGCGACAACACCCTGATCCCCAGCGAGGCCGTGCGGCTGCTGGCCCTGGGTATCCTGGCCAGCAAGCCGGTAACCTATGCCGAACTGGCACGCCAGGTGCGGCACTTTACCGGCCGTATCGGCGGCCCATCGCTGGACCTCGTCGGCGCCCCGCTGGAGGTGCTGAAGGTCGAGGGCTTGGTGCAGTACGAGGGCGGCGCCCCGGACAAGGCCGACGCGGACGATCCGGAGGACTCCGACCGGCTGCTGATGGTGACCGAACAGGGCCGCGCCGAACTGCTGCGCCTGCTGGCAGCCAATGTGCGCCCGCAGATCAGCGACCTGAACAAGCTGATCGTGGCCCTGAAGATGCGCTTCCTGCATCTGATGGAGCCGGCCGACCAGCGCGTCCAGGCGGAACTGCTGCACGACATCTGCGAGCGCGAACTGGCCCGCCTGATCGACCTGCGCGAACATCACGGCCTGGAAGGCGGCTACCTGCACGACTGGCTGGACCTGGAAATTGCCCAGTCCCAGGCCCGCCTGCAGTGGACCGAAAAGCTGCGCGACAGCCTGGGCTGAGCTCTACACCGACATCGGCGACACAACGGCTGTCCTCCCGGGACTTGTTCCCGGGACCCATCGGTATGTGCAAGCGGCAAGCGCGAGCGCTCAGTACAGGTGCTGGCCGCCGGTGACGAAGATCTCGGTGCCGGTGACGTAGCCGAAATCCGGCGTGCAGAGGCGGAACACCGTCGCAGCGACCTCCTCGGGACGGCCCATGCGGTGCAGCGGAATGCGCGGGATCAGCGCCTCGTACTCCTCGCCGATCATCTCGGTTTCGATCTCGCCGGGCGCCACAGCATTGACCCGCACGTTCAGCTCGGCGAACTCCACCGCCATCTCGCGGGTCAGCGCGGAAAGCGCCGCCTTCGAGGTCGAATAGGCCGAGCCGGCGAAGGGATGCACGCCGTGACCGGCGATCGAGGTGATGTTCACGATAGCGCCCTGCCCTTTGCGCAAGGGCGACGCAAAACCCCGGCCCAGCGCCAGCGGCGCGAAGAAGTTCAACTCGAAGACTTCGCGCCACAGATCGCGGCTGCCGTTCAGGCAGCCGAGGCGCTCCTTGAAGGCCGTCTTCGGCGACACCGCCGCATTGTTGACCAAGGCATGCACCGGGCCGTCGCCGATGATCTCCTTGGCCTCGGCGATGAAGGCCGCCACCGCTTTCTTGTCGGCCAGGTCGGCGGTGATATGGTGGGTCCAGTTGGGGTCGCGCAGGCAGTGGGCCGGTACCTCCTCGCGCGAGCAGGTGATGATTTCCCAACCCTCGTCGCTGAAGCGCTTCACAGTGGCGTGGCCGATGCCCCGGCTGGCGCCGGTCAGAACCACCCGCTGACGTTGTCCGCCTGGGCCTTCGGCTCCATTGGGTCCGTTTTCAGTTCCGCTCATGGCGCGATCTTACTCCGGCGGCGGCGCGCTGCCACCGGAGAAATTCGACCCGGGAGATGCCACCGGGGGGAATGCCAGCCCCTGCAATCAGCGAACCGAGACCACGCGGAAGGTGCGCAGGTCTCCGTCATGTTCTTGGATCGACACGTATTCGCCTTCCTTGAACACGTGGGATTCGAACTTGAACCCGGTCTCGTCGTCGTCGGGATCGCCCTTCACGTCGTAGTGGAAAGCCCAGTGGCCGCCCCGGGTATGGCGCAGGTGGCCGGTCTCATCCGGCTCGCCCTCCCAAAAGCGGGTCACCGTGCAGCCCTCGCGCAGCCGGCGCCAGGCTTCGGCGTCGATATGGCCCTCCGGCGTCAGCGGGGCCTTCAGGATATAGCCGTGCGCCGCGCTGCCGTTGGGAAAGTCCCGGTCCCGGGCCAGTTCCAGACGGATGTTCTTTATGCTCACTCAAACCTCCTGCTACGCAACGGCCCCGACCTTCGCCGGCGCGGAAATCCTCGCCCGGCGGCCCTTCGGCCTCCCCGCCAGCTTCGCCCATTCCCCCAGAGAGCGCAAACCTGCGCCCCCTGGGGCTGGCACCGGCATCACTCTATGCATCATGAGAACGGGGATCTTGGCGCGCTGAAGGACGCCTTCGGTGGCCCCGCCCAGGATGCGCTCGCGCAGACGGCTGTGGCCGTAGGCGCCCATGACCAGGCAATCGGAACCGGCATGATCGGCCTGATCCAGCAGTCCCTCGGCGATCGGCTCGCTACCAGGCGTGTAGGCCCAGGTCTTCGCCTTGATGCCGTGCCCGGCCAGGTAGCGGGCCAGCGCGGAAGGCTCCACCACGTCGTCGTCCTCGCGCGCGGTGATGATCACCACCTCGTGGGCCGTCTTCAGCAGCGGCAGCGCGCCGGTGACCGCCAGGGCGCCCTCGCGCGAGCCGTCCCAGGCGATGGCGACCTTGCTGCCGAAGTCCTTTTTGGTCTTCGCCGGTGCCGTGATAACGGGGCGGCCGGTGCCGAACAGCGCCGCATCCATCGAGGCCGATTCGTCGCCTTCGGTCAGCGAGGGATGCGGCATTACGATGAGGTCGCAGAGACGGGCCCGCCGCTCGATCTCTTCGGGTTGGCGGCCGGTGACGACATTCAGGCAGACCGCGAAGGCACCCGCCTCCACCGGTTCGTCGGCGCCCACCACGGGCAGGCCGGCGCCGCTGCACAGCCGCTTGAAGCTGGCATCGACAGCCTCGCGGCGCTTGGCGTTGCTGGCCTCGACCGAAGCCATAACCTGCTCCAGAGCCGTGCCGGACATGCCTTCGCCGACATAGGGCAGCAGATCGCGGGGGTCGTTGGCGACGTGTAGGAATTCGACGCGGGCGCCGAAGCGCTGGCCGAGGTCAACTGCCGCGGCCATCGCTGCGTCGCTGCCCGCGGCCCCGTCGGTCACGGCAAGAATGGAGGCCCAATCCATGGCTGGCTCCTTGGCAAAAATGAAATACGAAAGAACGGCTGTTACGCTCTTGTCATCAAAGGACATCTATCGTCCGCAAGCATTGACCTGGGTCAAGAGCCAAAGACGCGGCTCAGCCATGCAGCGTGTCCGGCGCCTCGCTGCCGCGGCCCCGTTGGCCGCCTTCGAAGGGATCCTGGTGAACGATCACCTCGGCACCAGGGAAGGCCTCACGCAGCTCGCCCTCCAGCGCATCGGCGATGGCATGGGCCTGCACCAGACTCTGATGAGGATCCAGCTCGACGTGGCACTGGATGAAGATCTGCGGCCCCGAGGCGCGGGTGCGCAGGTCGTGAACGCCAAGCACCCCGCGGTGGCCGAGGATCACCTCGCGGATGCGGGCGCGCTCGTCCTCCGGCAGTTCGCGGTCCATCAGCATGTCGAGCGCTCCGCTGGCGATCTGCCAGGCGTTGTAGAGGATGTAGGCGGCGATGCCGATGCCGAAGATCGGATCGACGAAGCGCCAGCCGAGCTGCGTGGCCAGCACCAGCGCGAGGATCACCGCCCCGTTGACCAGCACGTCGCCGGTGTAGTGCAACTGATCGGCGCTGATCGCCAGCGAGCCGGTCCGGCGGATGACATGGCGCTGCAGCGCCACCAGCGCCAGGGTGGCGACGATCGAGAAAACCATGACGGCGATGCCGACTTCACTGCGCTCAATCGGATGCGGCGTGAAGAAACGCGGCGCGGCCTCGATCACCAGGAAGATCGCAGAGCCGGTGATGAAGGCCGCCTGGGCCATGGCGGCCAGCGGCTCGGCCTTGCCGTGGCCGAAGCGGTGCTCGCGATCGGCCGGCACCAGAGCATGGCGCACGGCGATGAGGTTCACCATCGAAGCGGCGGCATCCAGCAGCGAGTCTATCAGCGTCGACAGGATGCTGACCGAATCCGTCAGCATGAAGGCGACCAGCTTCACCACGATCAGCAGGCAGGCGGTGGCCACCGAGGCCGTCGTCGCCAGCCGCAGCAGGCGGGCAGCCTCGGGACCGGTGACTTTAGCGGCCGTCTGTTCGCCGCCGCTCACGGGTAGAGCCGCTCCGTCGTCCAGCCGTTCTCCGCCCCCGGCGTTTCGCGGCTGTAAACTAGGCGGTCGTGCAGGCGGAAAGCGCCGTCCTGCCAGAATTCGATCAGCCGCGGCGTCAGCCGGAAGCCCGACCAGTAAGAGGGCCGCGGCACGGTACCGATCGCGTACTTGGCGGCGTAGAGCGCAACGCGCTTTTCCAGTTCGAAGCGGCCGGCCAGGGGACGCGACTGCTGGCTCGCCCAGGCGCCGATCCGGCTCTGCTTATGGCGGCTGGCAAAGTACTCGGCGGCCTCGGCATCGCTGACCGGCGCCACACCGCCTTCGATGCGGACCTGTCGGCGCAGGCTCTTCCAATGGAACAGCAGGGCCGCCTTGGGCGTCGCCAGCAGCTTGCGGCCCTTGCTGCTTTCGTAGTTTGTGTAGATCACGAAACCGTCCGGATCGTAGCCCTTCAGCAGCACCATGCGGCTGGACGGCATGCCGTCCTCGCCGACGGTCGCCAGCGCCATGGCGTTGGCGTCGTTCGGCTCCGACGCCTCGGCCTCGGCCAGCCAGGCGCCAAAGATCGCCAGGGGATCGGCCGGCTGTTCCGATCTGATATCCATTCACCTCTATCCTTCGCGAACCGGCGCCCCCCCTGAAACCTGTTGGCGCCCTAACGGCAACCTCCGGGCGGGACCGGCGTTGATCTGTCGCAGTGCGCCACCATATAGCGGCGGTTCAGACTAGAATAGGCCCTAGAACAAGCCGGAAACACCTATGCCCCAGAAACAGGGGAAATCTTGCGCGGGGATGGTTTGGCGGTGGGCGGCGTACTACGCAACGGAATTCAGCCGCTCTGGCAATTGCCACCGGTTTGCCGCATTTTCGGCCTAACACTTCCCCCTGGGCCGTACAGATGAGGCCCAAAGACGGGAGCCGTCGGTCGGGGGGACCTTGACGATGAGAAAGGGCATTGCAATGAAGTTCCGAGTCGTTATCGCCGCAGCCGCCATCGCGCTGACCGTTGGTGCCTGCGAAAACAGCAGCCTGGGCGGCACGAAGCAGACTGTCGGCACCCTGGGCGGTGCCGCGCTTGGCGGCCTGTTCGGTGCCCAGTTCGGCGGGGGCAGCGGCCAATTGGCCGCCACCGCCGCCGGCGCCCTGCTCGGCGCTTTCGTCGGCAGCGAGATCGGCCGCTCCATGGACGAGGTCGACAAGCAGAAGGCCGAGTCGGCCTATCAGCGCGCGACCGTCGCCCCGGTGGGCGAGACCATCAGCTGGAGCAACCCCAACACCGGCAACCAGGGCAGCGTAACGCCGACCCGCGAGGGCACCTCCTCGACCGGCGCCTATTGCCGCGAGTTCCAGCAGCCCGTCATCATCGGCGGCAAGGAGGAGCAGGCCTACGGCGTCGCCTGCCGCCAGCCGGACGGCGCCTGGGAAATCCGCCAATAAGGCCGCCAGTCGGCGCCTCTGGGCTGTTGTTAACGGCTTTAGACTGGCTCTTGGGTGTAAGATCGGGAGGGGGTATCCTTGGCGGACGCCTCCTTCCCCGATTCCAGGGCCACAATACCCCGGGGCCATATCTTCAGGGTCACAACGTTAGAGCCTATGCAGGATCCCTATAAGCTGCTGAATGTCGAGCGCTCGGCCTCGCAAGAGGATATCAAGCGCGCCTACCGCAAGCTGGCCAAGGAGTTGCATCCGGACATCAACCCGGGCAACGACGCCATCGAGCTGAAGTTCAAGGAAGTCTCCCACGCCTACAGCATTCTGGGCGACCCGGAGAAGCGTAAGCGCTTCGACCAGGGGGAGATCGATGCCAGCGGCCAGGAGACTCCCTCGAAGGGCGGCTTCTACCGCAACCACGCCGGCACCAAACGGGGCGCCAAGTACAGCCCCTTCGACTTCGGCGAGGACGTCAACGTCGACGACATCTTTTCCGACCTGTTCGGTGCACGGACCCGCCGGGTTCGGCGGCCCGGCGCCAACGTGTCCTACACCGTGCCGATCAGCTTCATGGAAGCCGCCAAGGGCGCCAAGAAGCGCATCAAGCTGGCCGACGGCAAGACCCTGGACGTCCGCATCCCGCCGGGCACCGAAGACCGCCAGAGCCTGCGCCTGAAAGGCCAGGGCATGCCCGGCGTTGGCGGCGGCCCGGCCGGCGATGCGCTGGTCGAGGTCCACATCGAGCCCCACCCCTTCTTCGAACGCAAGGGCAACAACGTCCACGTCGAGCTGCCGGTGACCCTGCAGGAGGCTTTGCTCGGCGCCACCGTCACCGTGCCCACGGTCCACGGCAGCGTCTCGATGAAGATCCCTCAGGGCTCCAACAGCGGCTCGACCCTGCGGCTGAAGGGCAAGGGCATTCCGCCGCGCGAGGGCGCCGAGACCGGTGACCAGTACGTGAAGCTGCGCGTCATGCTGCCGGAGCGGCCGGACCAGGAGCTGCGCGAGTTCGTCGAGAACTGGAGCCGCTCGCACGACTACGACCCGCGGCGCAAGGCGGGCATGACCTGACGCGGGCCGAACGCGGCCGAAGGCCGCGGGGAAAGCTGCAGGGAAAAAGGGGAGCACGAGGCCCATGACGGTAAAGTTCGACGAAGTGCTGGTCACGCTGGACATCGGCGCCAGCGAGCTGCACGCCTGGATCGAGCAGCACTGGGTGCTGCCCATCGAAGAAAGCGGCGACTTCTATTTCGACGATGCCGATGTGGCGCGCGTGAAGCTGATCGCCGAGCTGCGCAACGACCTGGGCGTGAACGAGGACGCCATACCGGTGGTGCTGCGTCTGCTCGACCAAGTCTACAGCCTGCGCCGCGCGCTGTCCGAGCTGAACGAAGCGATCCAGGAGCTGCCGGAATCGGCACAGGAGCAGCTGCGCGACTACCTCAGCGACGACGACGAGACGCCCGCCCACCACTGATGCCGGCCGGGGCCGATACCAAATCTAGGGATTGAGCGCGGCGAGCTTGGCGCCGAAGGCCACGAAGACGACCCCGGTCACCCCCTTCAGCCAGCGCTGGAACCGCCCGCTGCGCGCAGCGCGCATGAGGCGCGCGAACAGCAGGATGATGGCGCTGAACCACACCGCGTTGATCAGGGCATGCACGCAGACCAGCAGGAAGGCCGCCGGCACGGCGCCCTCCCCCAAGGGAATGAACTGCGGAAAGGCGGCGAGGTAGAACATCGACACCTTGGGGTTCAGCGCGTTGGTGACGAAGCCTTCGGCAAAGGCCTTGGCAATCGTTCGCCGGCGTCGTGCCGGGGCCACGGCGGCGACCTTGTCGATACCCCGCCAGGCTTCGCGCAACGCCTTGATGCCGATCCAGCAGAGATAGGCGGCGCCGAGCATCTTCACCACGAAGAAAGCTTCGGCCGAGCGCACCAGGATGACCGAGATCCCAAAGATCGACAGCGAGCCGTGCAGGTAGAAGGCGGCGACGAAGCCGGCCACGTTGGCAAAGCCCGCCGCGCGGCCCGACGTCGGCACGGTCTTGGCGATCAGCACGCCGTTGGGGCCGGGCGACATGACCAGCAGCGCCGCCACCGCGGCGAAACTCAAAACGTGGATCAATTCCATCGGCGGGATCTCTTGCTTAAAGGGCCGGTGCTAAGGGGCCGGCACTCAGGAGCCGGCGCTAAGGATTGGCGCGTCCTTCGGCTATCTTTCATCGCTCGGCGCGGGATGCAAGCGCGCAACGCCGTCAGGCGGATCGCTGGCGGTCGCCTTGTCGATCAGCGCGGCAAGGCTCTTGCCCTTCACGCCGCTGCCCAGTTCGCCCGCCGCATTCACGATGGCCTCGACGCCTTCGGGCCAGCCCTCCCCCGGATCGAGCGCCAGATCGAGCGCGGCCAGCAGGTCCTGCAGGCTGGCCGCCGTCAGGTCACGGGCGAGAAACCAGCGCCCGCCGCTGCGGCTGGCAAAGCCGTGCTGCTTCAGGGCGTGCATCACCGAGGCAAACTGGTCGCGGCCGGCCGGCAGCCCGCGGGTCAGCGCGGTCTCCTTCAGCACCGTGCCGCTGCGCGCCGCATTGCGCAGGCGATAGAGCAAGGCCAGCGCCAGCGCCAGCCGCGGGCCGGCGCCGCGGCTGCCCTGGCGCAGACGGTCGACGAGACGCCATTCCGGCGCGGCCGCGGCGATCTCTGCCCCGAACAGCACGACGGCCCAGGAGAGATACATCCACACCAGGAAAATGGGTATTGCCGCCATGGCGCCGTAGATCGCCTCGTAGGATGGGAACTGTTTCAGGTAGAAGCCGAAGCCTGTCTTCAGCAGCTCCGACAGGGCCCCCGCCACCACGCCGCCCAAGAGCGCATGGAGAATGGCGACCGAGCGCGCCGGCACCACGAGGTAAATCAGCGTGAATCCGACCGATGTCAGCAGGAATGGCAGCAGGCGGGTCAACCCGAAGGCCCTGTCGCCGTGCTCCAGCACCGTGGTGGCGAAGCCGTAGCTGGACAGCGACAGCGAGGCACCGAGGAAAATCGGCCCGATGGTCAGCACCATCCAATAGGCCATGATGCGCACCGTCAGCGGGCGCGGCTCGGTCACCCGCCAGATGCCATTGAAGGCACCGTTGATGGTCGATAGCAACAGGATGGCGGTCACCATGAGGGCCAGGGTGCCGAAGCCGGTCGCCGAGCGGGCATTTTCGACGAAAGTGGCAATCTGATCGCTGACTTCCACCCCGGCGTTGGGCACCAGATTCTGGAACAGCATCAGCTGAGCATCGACCCGCAGCGTCTCGAAGGCGGGGAAGGCCGCGAGCAGGCCGACGCAGATGGCCAGAATCGGCACGATGGCGAGCAGCGAGGCATAGCTCAGCTGGGTCGCGGTCCTGAGGCACTGGTCGGCCAGGAAGCGCCGCCCGCAGTAGGCCGCGAAGGGCGGAAGGTTCCGCAGGAATCCAAGAAAATCGGGTCTCTTCATGGCAACGTCCCAGCTCTGCCCCGGCCCTGGCCAGCCCCCCAAAAGAGCATGATTATACAGCAAGAATCGGCGGAAATGTGGGATTATTGCGAGGCCGCAGCGTTGACCCGCGAGGCCTTTGGTGTAGGATGCCGCACGTTCTGACACGCCTTTGCAATCTGACTTACATCTGAGGAGATGGAATGACCGAGCCCCAACCCTTAATGGCCGGCAAGCGCGGCCTTGTCATGGGGGTCGCCAATGACCGGTCCATTGCTTGGGGCATTGCCAAGGCGACGCACGAACAGGGGGCCGAGCTCGCCTTCACCTATCAGGGCGAGGCCCTGGAAAAGCGGGTGCGTCCGCTGGCGGCCTCGGTCGGCGCCGGACTGGTCATGCCCTGCGACGTGACCGACGACGCCTCGATCGACGCCGTCTTCGCCGACATCGAGAAGACCTGGGGCAAGCTGGACTTCCTGGTTCACGCCATCGCCTATGCGGACAAGGAAGAGCTGAAGGGCAAGTATCTTGCCACCAGCCGCGATAACTTCCTGCGCTCGCTGGACATCTCCTGCTATTCGCTGACCGCCATCAGCCAGCGCGCGGTGCCGTTGATGAAGGATGGCGGCAGCATCGTGACGCTGACCTACTATGGCGCCGAGCGGGTGATGCCGCACTACAACGTGATGGGCGTCGCCAAGGCCGCGCTGGAATCCAGCGTGCGCTATCTGGCCGCCGACCTCGGCGACCAGGGCATCCGGGTGAACGCGATCTCCGCCGGGCCGATCAAGACCCTGGCGGCCTCCGGCATCGGCGACTTCCGCCATATCCTGAAGTGGAACGAGCTGAACTCGCCACTGCGCCAGAACGTCAGCATCGAACAGGTTGGCGGCGCCGGCCTGTATCTGCTGTCCGACCTGTCGGGCGGTGTCACCGGCGAAGTGCATCACGTCGACTCCGGCTACCACGTGGTCGGCATGATGTCGGTCGATGCCGCGCCGCAACTGGCCGAGCTGCTGAAGAACTTCACCCCTCAGTCCTGAGGCAACACCAACTCCCCCCGTTAGGGCGTCCGGCCGATGGCAGGCAACAGTTTCGGAGAGTTCTTTCGCTTCACCACCTGGGGCGAAAGCCACGGTCCCGCCATCGGCTGCGTCGTCGACGGCGTGCCGCCGCTGATTCCGCTGGAAGCCTCGGAACTGCAGCACTGGCTCGACAAGCGTAAGCCAGGCCAGTCGCGCTTCACCACTCAGCGCCGCGAGCCGGACGAGGTGAAGATCCTGTCGGGCGTCTTCGAGGGCGTGACCACCGGCACCCCGGTGTCGCTGATGATCGAGAACCAGGACCAGCGCTCCAAGGACTACGGCGACATCGCCGACAAGTTCCGCCCGGGCCATGCCGACTATACCTATTGGAAGAAGTACGGCATCCGCGACTACCGCGGCGGCGGCCGCTCCTCGGCACGCGAGACCGCCATGCGCGTCGCCGCCGGCGGCATCGCCCGCAAAGTGCTGGATCATGTGCTGGGCCAGGCGGTGACCATCCGCGGTGCCCTGGTTCAGATGGGCCCGCACCGGATCGAGCGTGGCAACTGGGACTGGGACCAGATCGGCGAAAATCCCTTCTGGTGCCCCGACGCCACGGCGGCCAAGGACTGGGAAGCCTATCTCGACGGCATCCGCAA
Source organism: Kiloniellaceae bacterium (assembly GCA_050043265.1). Classification (GTDB taxonomy): domain Bacteria; phylum Pseudomonadota; class Alphaproteobacteria; order Kiloniellales; family Kiloniellaceae; genus Pelagibius. Next base: position 67,629 of record JBHJIR010000032.1, on the reverse strand, counting down.
GGCGGGCTCGTCGATCGGCGCGGTGATCGAGGTAGTGGCCTCCGGCGTGCCGGCGGGCCTCGGCGAGCCGGTCTACGACAAGCTGGATGCCGACCTCGCCAAGGCGATGATGACGATCAACGCGGTGAAGTCGGTCGAGATCGGCGCCGGCCTGGAAGCGGCGGCCTTGAGCGGCGAGGATAACGCCGACGAGATGGGCCTGGAAGGCAACCGCGTCGCCTTCACCTCCAACTAGGCCGGCGGCATCCTGGGCGGCAGCTCAACGTGACAGGACGTGGCGGTGCGCTTCGCGGTGATGCCGTCCTCCTCCATCCTGACGCCGCGCAAGACCGTCGACCGCCACGGCAACGAAACAGAAATCGTCACCAAGGGCCGTCACGATCCCTGTGTCGGCATCCGCGCGGTGCCCGTCGGCGAGGCGATGATGGCCATCGTCCTGGCCGACCAGCTGCTGCGCCAGCGCGCGCTGACCGGCAAGGTCGCGGACTGAAGCCGGACCCAGACTCCAGGACGCAACGCATGATCAATCTCTACAGCGATACCCAGACCCAGCCGTCCAAGGCGATGCGTCTGGCCATGGCCGAGGCCGACGTCGGCGACGAGCAGCGCGGCGAAGACCCCAGCGTCAACCGGCTCTGCGACATGACGGCCGAACTGCTGGGCAAGGAAGCCGCGGTCTTCCTGCCGTCCGGCACCATGTGCAACCAGTTGGCCATCCATATCCACTGCCGCCCGGGCGAGGAGATCATCACCCACCGCTCGGCGCATATCATCAATTTCGAGGCCGGCGGCACGGCCGCTTTCTCCGGCGCCCAGGTGCAGGGACTCGACGGACCGAAGGGCCAGTTCTCGGTGGAGGCCGCGCGCGCCGCAATCCGCCCGAAGGACCGGCACAGCCCACTGACCCGCCTGATTTGCGTGGAGCAGACAGCCAACATGGGCGGCGGCACCATCTGGCCGCTGAAGACCATTCAGGAACTGGGCGACCTCGCCAGGCAGCAGGGCCTCGTCTACCACATGGACGGCGCGCGTCTGCTGAACGCCGTGGGCGCCTCCGGTGTCTCAGCGAAAGATTGCGCCGCGCCCGGCGACAGCCTGTGGCGCGACCTGTCCAAGGGCCTCGGCTGCCCGGTCGGCGCGGTGCTGGCGGGTTCCAAGGCGTGCATCGAGGAAGCCTGGCGCCTGAAGCAGCGCACCGGCGGCGCCATGCGCCAGGCCGGCATCATCGCCGCCGCCGGCATCTACGCGCTGGAACACAACATCGACCGCCTCGCCGAAGATCATGCCAACGCCAAGCTCTTCGCTGAAACCCTGCGCAACCTGCCGGGCGTGAAAATCGACCCGGCCGAGGTCGAAACCAACATCGTGTTCTTCGACATCGCCGGCAGCGGCATGACCGCCGATCCCTTCGTCGCCGCGATGAAGGCCAAGGGCGTCGACCTGGGCGGCGCCGGCACCTCGATCCGCATCGTCACCCACCTGGATATTTCCCGCGACGACATCATGACCGCGGTGGAAGCGATCCGCGCGGTGCTGCAAGAAGCGAAGCGGTAGGACCTCAGCCCCCTCACCCTCCCGCTCCCGCGGGCCCCTCCCTCTCCCCGTGTATGGACTGGAGAGAGGGAAACCACAGTCAGCCCCACCCTTGCTCTCCCTCTCCCCGCTGGGGAGAGGGTTGCGCAGCCTTAGCGAACTCGAAGAGTGAGCTTAGGCGGCGCTGGGTGAGGGGGACTGCCGGTTACCGCTGGAACACCGCCACCAGTTCCAGGTGGCCGGACCAGGGAAACTGATCGATGGGCGTCGCCGACTTCAAACGATAGCCGCCGTCGACCAGGATGCGGGCATCGCGGGCGAATGTGGTCGGGTTGCACGACACGGCGATGACGGTGGGCACGTCCGAGGCCGCGATCTCCGCCGCCTGTTCGCGGGCACCGCCGCGCGGCGGATCGAAGACCACCACGTCGCCGCCGTCCAGTTCGTCGGCCAGCACCGGGAAACGCGCGAGGTCGCGCACTTCGGCCTGGATGCGTTGCGCACGGTCGGAACGCCGCGCCGCCGCCGCCAGCGCCGCGAGCGAGTCCTCCGCGCCCTCTGCGGCATAGACCTGCAGCCGCTCGGCCAGCGGAAAGGTGAAGGTGCCGCAGCCGGCATAGAGGTCCGCAGCGGTTTCGGCGCCCGCCGGCACCGCGGCCATCACCAGTTCGACCAGTATGGCCTCGCCCTCGGCGGTCGGCTGCGTGAAGCCGCCGGGCGGCGGCACCACGGCAACGCCGCCGAAGGTCAGGATCGGATCGCGGCGGTGCGCCAGCGGCGTCGGCTCGTCCTTGCCGTCGGTCCACGACAGCCGGGCCAGGTCGGCACTCTCGGCGAATCCCGCCAGCAGTTCGCGGTCCTCCAGGGGTACCAGATGGCGCGAATCGATCAGCAGGTCGATACCGGTATCGCACAGCGTCGCGGTCAGCCGCGCCTCCTCCTGGATCCACAGCACCTCTTCCAAAGCCAGGCGCAGCGGTGCCAGCAGGGCCTGCAGCGCCGGGACCACCAGCAGGCAGGCATCGACATCGGTGATGTGGTGGGACTCGCGCGTGAAATAGCCGAGCTGCAGGCCGTGGGCGGTCTTCACCGCGCTCCAGGTGATGCGGCGGCGGTGGCCCGGCGCCACCCGGCGCAGCGGATTGAGAACCTCCGGCACCAGGTCCTTGCGCGCCAGCGCCACCGTGAGCTGCTCGGCCTTCCAGGCGGCATAGGCGCCGTCTTCCATGTGCTGCAGGGCGCAGCCGCCGCAGGGCCCGAAGAAGGGACAGGGCGGCTCGGCCCGGTTGGGGCCCGGCTCCAGCAGTTCGATGACCTCGCCCTTGAAGCCGCCGCCGCGCTCCCCCGTTACCCGCGCCAGCACGCGGTCGCCGGGCACCGTCTGGGGCAGGAACAGCGGGCGGCCGTCGGCACTGCCCAGGCCGTCGCCCTTGGCGCCCAGGGCCTCCACGATCAGTTCCATCTGGCGGCCGCCGCCACGCCGCGCCTTACGCCGCATGGCCCGAGACCCAAGAGTTCACCAAAGTCATTTTCACCTGTCGATTTCCGCGCGGTCTTGCGCGGGCGGACTTTGCGCGATGAACCCCGCCCTTACAAGCCGCTACAAGCCGTCCGATCCTCTCATTTTCGGCACCTGCCGGGGTCCCTTGGCACGAAAATTTAACTGGTCAGGCGGGGTCCGGGGCGTTGAGATAGCCGCATGACCCGAATCATCCTCTTCCTGCTGAAATGCGTGGTCGGCCTCTTCGCGACGGTCGGCTTCCTCCTGATCGCGGCTTTCGTCGCCGCCGCCCTCTTCCTGCCCCGCTTCGACGGCCTGGAGCCGGCGGCCACGGCAGTGCCGGAGGACGCCGTGCTGATGCTCGACCTGGCCGACGGCCTGATCGAGCGGCGTTCGGACAACCCGCTGGCGCGCGCCTCGCTGGGCCGGGCCCTGGTGCTGCGCGCCGCGGTCACGGCGCTGGCTGCCGCCGGCCGGGCCCCAAAGGTCAAAGGCCTGGTGATCCGTGCCGGCTGGGGGTCGCCGGGCCTGGCCCAGATGCAGGAACTGCGCGACGCCATCGCCGATTTCCGTGCCCAGGGCAAGCCGGTCACCGCCTTTGCCGAGACCTTCGGCGAGGCTGGCAGCGGGACCCTGCATTATTATCTGGCCAGCGCCGCCGGCGAGATCTGGATGCAGCCTTCCGGCGATCTCGGCATCACCGGCTTCGCCCTGCAGCAGCCCTTCCTGAAGCCGCTGCTGGAAGACCTCGGCGTGCGCGCCCAGGTCGCCCAGCGCGAGGAATACAAAGGGGCGATGAGTTTCCTGACCGACGAGTCCATGCCGGCACCGATCCGCCGGAACCTGCAGCGCTATCTCGATTCATCCATCACGCAGATCGCCACCGCCATCGCCGAGGCCCGCAACCTGGAGGCCGGCGCCGTGCGCCAGTTGATCGACCGCGCGCCCTACCGCGGCGCGCAGGCGGTCGAACTGGGCCTGATCGACCGCCTCGGCTATTGGGACGAAGCGGAGGACGCCGTCATGGCCGCCCTGACGTCCCCTGACGGCGAGGACGCGACCTGGCTGTCGCTTGCCGATTACGCTCGCGCGATGGCACCGGCCGAGGACGGGCCGGTTATCGCCCTGGTCCATGGCGAGGGTCCGATCCTGCTGGCCGAGGGGGAGAACGACCCGCTGTTCGGCCGCGTTTCCATGGGTGCCGTCGACGTTGCCGATGCCCTCTCCGACGCCATCGACGACCCCGATGTCGCCGCCATCGTTTTCCGCGTCGACAGCCCCGGCGGCTCCTACGTCGGTTCCGACACCATCTGGCGCGAGGTGCAACGCGCCCGCGACCTCGGCAAGCCTCTTGTCGTCACGATGGGCAACGTGGCCGCCTCCGGCGGCTACTTCGTCGCCGCGCCGGCCGCCGCCATCGTGGCCCAGCCCGGCACCCTCACCGGCTCCATCGGCGTCATCGCCGGCAAGGTTTCGCTGCGCGATCTCTGGGCCAGTCTCGGCGTGACCTGGGACGGCGTGCAGGCCGGCCAGCGCGCCGACATGTGGAGCCCCAACGCTCCCTTCAGCCGTGACGAGTGGGACTGGCTGCAGCAGACCCTCGACACCACCTACGCCGACTTCACCGGCAAGGTCGCCGCCGGGCGCGGCCTGAGCCAGGAGGAGGTACTGGCCGCCGCCAAGGGGCAGATCTGGTCCGGCGCCGACGCCCGGCAGGCCGGGCTGGTCGACGAACTGGGCGGCTACCGAAAGGCCATCGGCCTGGCCAAGACCGCCGCCGGCATGGCCGAGGACGCGGCCGTGCAACTGCGCCCCTTCCCGACGCAGCGCGACCCCTTCACCGCCTTCCTGGAAGATGCCCTGGGCGGCAACATCGAAAGTCCGGCCACACGCTCGCTGCTGCGCAGTTTGGGGCGGGTCGCGGCGGCCCTCGCACCGCTGATCCAGGCCGCCGAGACGATCGGCGCAGACCCGCGCAGCCATACCTTGCAATCGCCCACCATTGTTCCCGTCAGGTAATGTAGGAGAACCCTCCAACCCCGCAAAAACAAAAGGTTTTTCGCGCTGAATGTGGGATTCGGCCGTGATTCCGCCTTGTGGTCGCTTGGGGCCCCTCGCTATGCTCGGCGGCGAGGCAGGCACGGGGAGCGCGAGTGACAACACCAGCCATCGAAGCGCGGGGACTATCCAAAACCTTCGGCGCAGGGTCAGAGGCGGTTCACGCCCTTGACGACGTTTCGCTGACGATCCGACAGAACGAATTCTTCACTCTGCTCGGTCCCTCCGGCTGCGGTAAGACCACGCTCCTTCGGCTGATTGGCGGCTTCGAGCAGCCCAGCAAAGGCGACGTCTTCCTGGAAGGCCAGCAGTTGACCGGCCTGCCGCCGTTCAAACGGCCGATCAACACTGTGTTCCAGAGCTACGCGCTGTTTCCCCACCTGAGCGTGGGTCAGAACATCGCTTTCGGTCTGGAAATGCTGGGCCGCCCCAAGGAGGAGCGCGAGGCAAGGGTCGAGCAGATGCTCGACCTGGTGAAACTGGACGGCTATGCCAACCGCAAGCCGGCGCAGCTTTCCGGCGGCCAGCAGCAGCGCGTCGCCCTGGCCCGCGCGCTGGCCAGCCAGCCCAAGGTGCTGCTGCTGGACGAGCCGCTGTCGGCACTGGACCTGAAGCTGCGCAAGGAGATGCAGATCGAGTTGAAGCGTCTGCAGACCGAGACGGGCATCACCTTCGTCTTCGTCACCCACGACCAGGAAGAAGCCCTCACCATGTCCGACCGCATCGCGGTGATGGAGAACGGCCACATCCTGCAGATCGGCTCGCCGACGGAGATCTACGAACACCCGCAGCGCCGCTTCGTCGCCGACTTCATCGGCGAAACCAACTTCCTGGAGGGCCGTATCGAGACCGCCGGCCATAGCGCCGTGGCGCGCCTCGCCTGCGGCTCTTCGCTGGCCCTGAACGGCCAGGCCGGCAGCACCGACGGCGAGGCGGTGACCCTGGCCGTGCGGCCGGAACGCGCCATCATCGTGCCGGCCGGGGGTGCCAGCAGTGAGGGAGGCCTGCCGGCCAAGGTCGGCGCCGTGGTTTACATGGGCACCGACACCACCTACCACCTGACGCTTGCCGACGGCACGCCTTTCGTGGTGCGCAGCCAGAACAGCGAGGGCGCGCGCCTGGATCTCGCCAACGGCGCCGATGTGACGGTGCAGATCGCCCCGGCCGCCCTGCAGCGCCTGGCGGACTGATCCCGATGGTTTCCGCCTCCGGCAAACGCATCCTGCAGATCACGCCCGCCGTGGCGATCATCGGCTTCTTCATGGTCGCGCCGCTCGGCCTCATGGCCTACGTGTCGCTGCTGGAAAAAGGTCTCAATGGTGGCGTCAAGTGGGACCAGCACACCGTTGAAGCCTACGTGAACTTTATTTTCGAGCGCGATTTCGACGACAACCTGATCCTCAATACCGACTACCTGCAGATCTTCGCGCGCTCCTTCGGGCTGTCGCTGCTGACCGCCGTGCTGGCCCTCGCCATCGGCTTTCCCACCGCTCTCTACATGGCGATGCAGCCGGAGGGGCGGCGCAACCTGCTGATCTTTCTGGTCACCATCCCGTTCTGGACCAACCTGCTGGTGCGCAACTACGCCTGGATCCTGCTGCTGCGCAACGGCGGCCTGGTGGAGAACCTGCTGCACTGGCTGGGGCTCAGCGACCAGCCGCTGGGCCTGCTCTACACGCCGGTCGCCGTCTCCATCGGCCTGACCTACAGCTACCTGCCCTTCATGGTGCTGCCGATCTACGCCAGCCTGGAGAAAATGGACTCGCGCCTCATCGAGGCGGCCTTCGACCTCGGCGCCGACCGCAAGCGCGCCCTCACGCGGATCATCCTGCCGCTGGCCACGCCCGGCATCGCCGCCGGCTGCATCTTGGTCTTCGTGCCGGCGCTCGGCGCCTACGTGACGCCGGAACTGCTGGGCGGCGGCAAGTCGATGATGATCGGCAACCTGATCCAGGGCCAGTTCGGCGCGGCGCGCAACTGGCCCTTCGGCGCGGCGCTGGCCTTCGCGCTGCTGGCCATCGTCCTGCTGGCCATGACGATCTACCTGATGCGTTTCCGCCGTCCGCCGGAGGGCCACTGATGCGCGTAGACGTCACCAATCCCCTATGGCGCTTCCGCGGCCTGCGCGGCATCACCTGGCTGTTCTTCGCCTATCTCTACCTGCCGATCATCGTGCTGATCGTCCTCAGCTTCAACGAGAACCGGCTGGCAACGATCTGGAGCGGCTTCTCGACCCAGTGGTACGGTATCGTGCTGGGCAACGACGACATCATCCGCGCGGCGACCAACTCCCTCATCGTCGCCACGGTGGCGACCCTCGCCGCGACCCTGGCCGCCACCCTGGCCGCGCTCGGCATGGCCAAGGGGCGCTTTCGCGGCACCGACGGCATCTCGGGCCTCATCGCGCTGCCGCTGATGGTGCCGGAGATCGTCACCGCCGTCGCCAGTCTGCTGTTCTTCATCATGATCGGCTTGCGCCTGGGCCTGACCACGGTGATCATCGCCCACACGGTGTTCTGCATTCCCTTCGCCTACCTGCCGATCCGGGCCCGCCAGGAAGGCATGGACAAGGCCCTGGGCGAGGCAGCGGCCGACCTCTACGCCAGCGACTGGCAGGCCTTCCGGCGCATCACGCTGCCGCTGCTGTGGCCCGGCATCCTGTCCGGCGGTATGCTGGCCTTCATCATCTCGCTGGACGACTTCGTCATCACCTATTTCGTCGGCGGCGCCGGGTCTACCACGCTGCCGGTCTATATCTTCGGCATGATCCGCATCGGCATCACGCCGGAGGTCAACGCGATCTCCTCGATGATGCTGATTGTCTCGATCCTATTCGTCACCCTGTCGTTCCTGGTCGGCAGGCTGCGACGCTAACACCGCCCGCTGCGGCGAGGCGGCGCCGCGCGGACCACGCGACAATTCCGCTCAACGGATAAAACTGGAGGCTTAAATGGCAATGAAGAAACTCTTGAGGACGGCCGCCTGCGCGGCGGCGCTGTCGCTGATGGCGACCAACGCCCAGGCCGCGGGCGAGCTGTTCCTTTACAACTGGTCGAACTACTTCCCGCCCGATCTGCTGAAGAAGTTCGAGGCCGACACCGGCATCAAGGTCACGCTGGACGTCTACGACTCCAACGAGACCATGCTGGCCAAGCTGCAGGCCGGCGCCGCCGGCTACGACGTCGTCGTGCCGTCGGACTACATGGTCAAGATCATGATCGACGAGGGCCTGGCCGAGAAGATCGACGCCAATGCCATGCCCAACTACAAGAACGTCGTGGCACCGCACAACGCCATGCCGTCCGACCCCAACCGCGAATACTCCGCGCCCTACATGTGGGGCACTACCGGCTTCACCTACGACTCCGCCAAGGCCGGCGAGCTGGAGAATTCCTGGAAGGAAGTCTTCGAGCCGGGCGACGCCCTGAAGGGCCAGATCGCCATGCTGAACGACGAGGTCGAGGTCTATAACGCCGCGTCCTACTACGTCGGCGTCTCCAAGTGCACCGAGGACTCCAAGGAAGCCCAGCAGATCCTCGAAGTGCTGGAGAAGCAGAAGCCCTTCGTCGCCACCTACAATTCCGACGGTACCATCGACCGCATGGCCGCCGGGGAAGTCGTCGGCCACATGCAGTGGAACGGCGCCTCGCACCGCACCCGCGAGAAACTGCCGACGGCAACCTACATGTACCCGAAGGAAGGCCTGACCTTCTGGGCCGACAACTTCATGGTGCCGACCTCGGCGCCGAACATGGAAAACGCCAAGACCTTCATCAACTGGATGATGGCGCCCGAAAACGCGGCCATGGCTTCCAACTTCACCGGCTACATGAACGCCATTCGCGGATCCGACGCCTATCTGGACGAGGCGTTGAAGAACGATCCGGCGGTGGTCATGCCTGAAGAATATGCCGACCGCCTGCGGCCGAACCTGAACTGCTCCCCGGCCGCGCGCGAGCTGCGCAACAAGGTCTGGACGCGCCTGAAGAAGTAACCGCGACGGGGCGGGCCGTCCTTGCGGCCCGCCCCCCGCCGACCGATATAGTCCCCATGTCAAATCCATCCCCCCTCCCCGCCGCTCCCTTCTCCATCGCGTTGTGGGCCACCAATCTCTCGCCGCCGCTTAACGGGCTCGATGCCTGGGCCGCCCATATCGAGGCCAGGATGGCCGAGGCAGCGGCCGGCGGTGCCAGGCTGCTGGTGATGCCGGAATACGCCTGCGAGGCCTGGCTGTCGTTCAAGCCGGCGGGCCTGACGCCGGAGCGCGAGATCGCCTGGATGGCCGAGCAGGCCCCGGCCGCGCTCGATCTGCTGCGCGCCCTGCCCGCCAAACACGGTATCGGCCTGCTGGCCGGCACCATGCCCTGGGAAACGGAAGACGGCTTCGCCAACCGCGCCTGGCTGCTGCTGCCCGACGGGCGGGTCATCGCCCAGGACAAGCTCTCCCTCACGCCCGGCGAGCAGGAGCCGGACTGCTGGAACCTGACGCCCGGCAAGGCGCTGCAGGTTGTCGAGTGGGAAGGCCTGCGGGTCGTCATCCTGGTCTGTCTCGATATCGCAATGCCGGCGTTGTCGGTGGAGCTGGCGCCGCTGAAGCCCGGCCTCGTCCTGGTGCCCTCGATGACCGGCAAGCTGTCGGGCTATTCCCGCGTGTTCGGCTGCGCCAAGGCACGCGCGGTGGAACTGATGTGCGCCGTCGGCGCCTGCGGCACCATCGGCCGCGCGCCCGGCAGCACCCAGAACCCGACCAACGTGTCGGCTTGCGCGCTGTATCTTCCCTGCGAGCCGAGCCTGGGCATGAATGGCGTGCTGGAGGACCTTCCGCCGCTCGCCGAACACGAAGGCGACGGCCCGGTGATGATGGCCCACAACATTCCCTTCGGGGAGATCCGCCGCCTGCGCGAAAGCGGTGCCGAGGTCTGGCCCGGCACCTGGCGCGCCGATCACATCGCCCTTGTTGAAGATGCCGCCGAGGAACCGCTTCCGTGAAGACCGTTTACAGTGAAAAACACAAGCTGCACCACGCGAAGCTGGAACTGATCAACGGCCAGATGCAGCCCGCCGTGGAAATGCCCTCGCGCGCCGAAACGGTGCGCGACCGGGTAAAGGCGGGCGACCTCGGCCCCGTTATCGGCCCGACGGCCCACGGCCTCGATCCGGTGAAGCGGGTTCACAAAGCCAACTACGTGGACTTCCTCTCCAAGGCCTGGGAGATGTGGGCCGCCGAGGGACGCGACTACGAGGCCCTGCCGCTGGTCTGGGCGGTGCGCGGCCTGCGCCAGATCGAGCCCGACTACATCGACGGCAAGCTGTCCTACTACTCCTTCGCCGCCGGCACGCCGATCACGTCGGGCACCTGGGAAGCGGCGACCGCCAGCGCCGACGTGGCGCTGACCGCCGCCGATCTGGTCCGCGACGGTGCCAGCACGGCCTTCGCCCTCTGCCGTCCGCCGGGGCACCATGCGGCGTCCGACTTCTACGGCGGCTATTGCTTCCTCAACAACGCCGCCATCGCCGCGCAATCGTTCATCGACTCAGGGGCCGGGCGCGTTGCCATCCTTGACGTGGACTACCACCACGGCAACGGCACCCAGGCGATCTTCTACGACCGACCGGATGTCTTCTTCACCTCGATCCACGGCCACCCGAAACAGGAATACCCCTTCTTCCTGGGCTACGACGACGAAACCGGAGAGGGCGCCGGCGAAGGCTGCAACGCCAACTATCCGCTGGTGTGGGGCAGCGGCTTCGACGCCTGGAACGCCGCACTGGAGGATGCCTGCAAACGCATCGCCGCCTACGGGCCGGACGTCGTCGTCGTCTCGCTGGGCGTCGACACCTTCGAGAAGGACCCGATCTCCCAGTTCAAGCTGACATCGCCCGACTACCTGAAGATCGGCGAAACCATCGCGAGGCTCGGCAAGCCAACGCTCTTCGTCATGGAAGGTGGCTACGCGGTCGCCGAAATCGGCGTCAACGCGGTGAACGTGCTGCAGGGGTTCGAGGGGCGGCGCTAAGGCCGTCTTTTATCGGCGGATTCGCAACGACAGTCGAACAAAGTCACTGTCGTCCCGGGGCTTGACCCCGGGACCCATTGGCGTCGGCGCGTGGCAAACCTGATCGATCAGATTTCAGAGATCCATGAGGCGGTCAGGGCAATGGATCCCGGCATCAAGTGCCGGGATGACGGCCTTATTGGTTGCCAGAACGACGCAACCGATCAACGATCATCCTAGGAAGCGGCACCCCGGCGCGCCACCAGCAGAAATTCCTTGTTGCCCTCGGGGCCGGTGATCGGGCTTTCGACGATGCCTGCGACCGTCCAGCCGGCCTGCGCGTTAACCCAGTCGCGGATGCGCGCGCAGACTTCTTCGTGCAGCGCCGGATTACGCACCACGCCGCCCTTGCCGACGCGCGCCTTGCCGACCTCGAACTGCGGCTTGATGAGCACCGCCATGGCCGCCTGCGGCTTCATCAACGCCAGCGGCGCCGGCAGCAGCACCTCCAGGCCGATGAAACTGGCATCGCAGACCAGCAGGTCCGCCGGCTCCGGTACCTGCGCCGCCGTCAGCATGCGGGCGTTGGTACGCTCCAGCACCACCACGCGGGGATCGTTGCGCAGCTTCCAGGCCAGTTGGCCATGCCCGACGTCGACGGCATAGACCTTCGCGGCGCCTGCCTGTAGCAGCACATCGGTGAAGCCGCCCGTCGAGGCGCCGATGTCGAGACAGATCTGGCCGGTCGGATCGAGGCTGAAGGCCTCCAACGCGTGAGCCAGCTTCAGGCCGCCGCGGCTCACCCAGGGATGGTCCTGGCCGCGCACTTCCAGCGCCTGCTCCTCGGCGATGCTCTCGCCGGCCTTGGCCAGCTTACGCTCGCCGGCGAAGACCTTGCCGGCCATGATGAGGGCCTGCGCCTTGGCGCGGCTTTCAACCAGGCCCCGCTCGACCAGCGCCACGTCTACCCGCTGCTTTGGGCCGCGCGTCTTGCCGGGCTTACTCAAGGGCAGCGGGCCCCGGGGCGAGGCCGCCATTGGGCAGCAGCCGGGCGCGCCGGTGGAAGCGCCAGATCAGTGCACAGGCGACGAAGGCGAGGCCGAGCGCGAGCCCCATCCACACGCCGCGCCCGCCGAGCCCGAGCGGGAAACCGAGCACCACCGAAGCGGCGAAGCCGACCGCCCAGTAACCGCCGATGGCCAGCCACATCGGCACCGTGGTGTCCTTCAGGCCGCGCAGGATGTGGACGCCGATCACCTGGCCGCCATCGGCCAGCTGGAACAGCGCGGCGATGATCAGGAAGGCGACCGCCAGTTCGATCACCGGGCCATTCTCCGGCACCGCGGGATCGAGGAAGAGGACGACAAGCCACTCCCCGGCGAACCAGAAAGTCAGCGCCGAGGTTCCCATGAACAGCAACCCGGCAATCAACGCCGCCCAGCCGGCCCGCGCCAGGCCGTCGCGGTCGCGCGCACCGGCGGCGAGGCCGACACGCACCACCGCGGCCTGCCCGACGCCGAGCGGCACCATGAAGGCGACCGCGGTGCACTGCAGGGCGATGGCATGGGCGGCCAGTGCCTCGATACTGATCAGCCCCATCAGCAGCGCCGCGGCGGAGAACAGGCCGGCCTCCGCCACGATGGTCAGGCCGATCGGCACGCCGAGACGGAACAGCTCGACGAAGCGGCCCCAATCCGGCCGCCAGAAGCGCACCAGAATCATGTAGCGGCGAAAGCGCCGGTCCCACTGCACGTAGCCCAGCAGGGCGAGGAACGACAGCGCCGAGACCACCGAGCTGGTGACGCCGGCCCCCGTCAGCTCCCAGCGCGGCAGGCCGAAGTTGCCGAACATCAGGCCGTAGTTGGAGACCGCGTTGACACCAACCGCCAGCAGCATGATCACCAGCACCGAACGCGGCCGCGAATGGGCCGTCACGAAGCTGCGCAGCACGACGAACCACAGGCTGGGCAGCAGCGACCAGGCCACAGCCTGCAGATAGTCCTCCGCCAGCAAGGAGATGGCCGGGTCCTGCCCGGCGACCAGCAGGATCTGGCGGCCGTACCAGATGATCGCCGTGAACAGCGCACCGAACAGCAGGGTCAGCCAGAAGCCCTGGCGTACCGTGCGGCGCACGCCGCGGAAATCGCGCGCGCCCAGCGCCTGCGCCGTCATCGGCGCCACCACGGTGCCGATGCCCATGCCGAAGAGATAGAGCGGGATGTAGATATTCATGCCCAGCGCACCGGCGGCCAGCGCGTCCGGCCCGAGCCAGCCCATCATCACGATGTCCGTCGTGTTGATGCCGATCATCGCCAGCTGGGTGACCACCAGCGGCGCGGCAAGCCGCAGCGTCGCGACGACTTCGCGGCGCCACAGCACGGCAGCAGAAGGTGCGCCGGCGGCCAAGGCCGCGGCGTTGGGCAGAAGCGTTCCGGACATGTTTGCACTATGCCGATCCTGGACGCCGCGGAAAACCCTTTCCGGGCGCAGGGCCGCTATGCGCCGCCCTCTTGAAAGGTCAAGGCTTTCAAGCCCTTACCGGGGACTCCATTTCGGCCTGACCGAGCGCCTCCAGCACCGTGGCCAGAATGCCGGCCCGATCCAAACCGGCCTGGGCGATCTGCACGTCCGGCTTCTCGTGGTCGATGAAGACATCGGGCAGGGTCATCGGACGGAACTTGAGGCCCTTGTCGAAGATGCCTTCCTTGGCCAGCAGGTGCATGACCTGGGTGGCGAAGCCGCCGGTGGAGCCCTCCTCCACCGTCACCAGCACCTCGTGCTCGCGCGCCAGGCGGCGCACCAGATCCTCGTCCAGCGGCTTGACGAAGCGGGCATCGGCCACCGTGGTGGAGAGGCCCCGCGCGCCGAGATCCTCCGCCGCGGCCACCGCATCGGCCAGACGCGTGCCCAGCGAGAGAATCGCCACCTTGCTGCCCTCGCGGACGATGCGGCCCTTGCCAATCTCCAGCGGCGTGCCCCGGGCCGGCATCTCGATGCCGGTCGCCTCGCCGCGCGGATAGCGGATCGCCGACGGGCGGTCGTCGATGCCGCAGGCCGTCGCGACCATGTGCATCAGTTCCACCTCGTCGCTGGGCGCCATGATGACGAAGTTCGGCAGGCAGGCGAGATAGGCGATGTCGTAGCTGCCCTGGTGGGTGACGCCGTCGGCGCCGACCATACCCGCACGGGCGATGGCGAAGCGCACCGGCAGATTCTGGATCGCCACGTCGTGCACGACCTGGTCGTAGCCGCGCTGCAGGAAGGTGGAATAGATCGCCGCGAAGGGTTTAAAACCTTCGCAGGCCATGCCGGCGCAGAAGGTCACCGCGTGCTGCTCGGCGATGCCGACATCGAAGGTGCGCGTCGGAAAGCGGTCGCCGAACAGGTTGAGGCCGGTGCCCGAAGGCATGGCGGCAGTCACCGCGACGATCTTGTCGTCGTGCTCGGCCTCGGCGATGAGGCCGGCGGCGAAGACGTTCTGATAGGTCGGCGCCTTGGGCGTGCTCTTGGCCTGCTTGCCGGTGACCACGTCGAACTTGGCGACGCCGTGGTACTTGTCGGCGGCGGCCTCGGCCGGCTCGTAGCCCTTGCCCTTCTGCGTGACGCAGTGGATCAGCACCGGGCCTTCGTATTCCGAATCGCGGACGTTCTTCAGCACGGGCAGCAGATGGTCGAGATTGTGACCGTCGATGGGCCCGACATAGAAGAAGCCGAGTTCCTCGAACAGCGTACCGCCGGTCAACAGGCCGCGGGCATATTCCTCGGCGCGCTTGGCCGCCATCTCGATGGGGCGCGGGAAACGCTTGGCCAGTTCCCGGCCCAGCGAGCGTACCGACTGGAAAGGCTTGGAGGAGATCAGCTGCGACAGGTAGGCGCTCATGGCGCCGACCGGCGGCGCGATCGACATGTCGTTGTCATTGAGGATGACGATGAGGCGCGAGTTCATCGCGCCGGCATTGTTCATCGCCTCGTAGGCCATGCCGGCGCTCATCGCGCCGTCGCCGATCACCGCGATGACCGCGTTGTCCTCGCCGCGCAGGTCGCGCGCCACCGAGAAGCCGAGGCCGGCGGAGATGGAGGTCGAACTGTGGGCCGCGCCGAAGGGATCGTATTCGCTCTCCTTGCGGCTGGTGAAGCCGGACAGGCCGCCGCCCTGACGCAGGGTGCGGATGCGGTCGCGCCGCCCGGTCAGGATCTTATGCGGATAGCACTGGTGCGAGACGTCCCAGATCAGTTTGTCCTTGGGCGTTTCGAAAACGTAGTGCAACGCTGCCGTCAACTCGACCACGCCGAGCCCGGCACCGAGATGGCCGCCGGTCACCGAAACCGCTTCGATCATCTCCGCGCGCAGTTCGTCGGCCAGATCGCGCAACTGGCTTTCGTCCAGTTTGCGCAGATCCGCCGGGATATTGATCTCGTCCAGAAGGGGGGTCGGACGCCTGTTATGACCGATTTGTGCCACTCTGATTACCGCTCCTGACGCCTTGCTGGCATCTCATTGTCTCTCCAACACAACGCTGCGGCGCCGCGGCCCACCCCCGTAAGCCGCCTGCCGCAACCACTCCTCACGCGCGCCGGGCCACGACGAATGCCGCCGTCTGCCTAAGAAGGTCTGCTTTTTCGCCGAAAAGATCAAGTCGCCCACAGGCGGACCGGACCAGCGCCCCGGCCCGCTCGCGGGCCTGTTCGATGCCAAGCTGGCCGACGAATGTGGCCTTTCCGAGGGAGGCATCCTGGCCGGTGGGCTTGCCCAGCGCCTCCGGCGTACTTTCCGCGTCCAGCAGGTCGTCGGCGATCTGGAAGGCCAACCCGAGGTCCTCGGCATAACGCACCAGCGCGTCGCGCTGCGCCGGCGCCGCCTCGGCGAGAATCGCCCCCGCCTCGCAGGAAAACCGGATCAGCGCGCCGGTCTTGAGGCTCTGCAGGTGGGAAATGCCCTGCAGATCCAGGCCGCTGCGCTCCGGCGACATGTCGATCATCTGGCCCCCGCCCATGCCGTCGGCCCCGGCGGCGGCGGCCAGCGCGGCGACCAGGGCGATGCGGACCTCCGCCTTGGCGTGGGTGCGCGGGTCGGCCAGCACCGTGAAAGCCTCGGTCAGCAGGCCGTCGCCGGCGAGAATCGCCGTCGCCTCGCCATAGGTGACATGGGAGGTCGGGCGGCCCCGGCGCAGGTCGCTGTCGTCCATCGCCGGCAGATCGTCGTGAATCAGGCTGTAGCAGTGCACCATCTCGATCGCCGCGGCGACCCGGAGGGCGGCGGCCTGCGGCACATCGAACAACCGGGCTGATTCGCAGACCAGAAAGGGCCGCAGGCGCTTGCCGCCCGACAGCGCGCTGTAGCGCATCGCGTCGATAACCCGGCCGCGCGGCCCCTCAACCGGCGCCAGCAGGTCGTCCAGCACCCGGGTAACCGCCTCGCCCTGGGTGGCAAGGGCATCCTGCAAGGCGCTTTCCGACGCCGACCAGGCATCGTCCCTGGATTCTTCCTGGGCTTCCCCCTGGGGGTTCGCGCGGCTATTCGACATCGAGCGGCTCGCTGCGGACACCGCCGCCGGCGGCCAGGCTGATCTTTTCGATCTTCGCCTGCGCCTCGCGCAGCTTGGCATCGCAATGCCGTTTCAGGGCCGCCCCACGGTCGTAGTCGCCGATGGCGCTGTCCAGCGTCCCCTGGCCCTGTTCCAGCTTGCCGACGATCGCCTTCAGCTCGTCGAGCGCCTGCTCGAAGGACATCTTGCGGATCTCAGCGGGAATGTCGTTGTCTGCCATACTCAATCTCTCGTTGCGCCCGCTTGCTTGACTGCACGGGGCTTCCCGGCTCCGGCCTGCCTCACGCCCAGTTTGGCAGATTTGTGCCAGATTCGTTCCGGATTCATTGCAGAATCGCCAGCCGGCCAGTCATCGACCATGCCCGAAGCGGGGCCGAAACAACAGCCCTTCGTCAGACCCCGCCTCTTCTTTGTGCCCTTTTTCGCCGGGCCCGCCGCCGCAGACCGCGCTCAGGCCTGCATGAGGGTGCGAACATGTGCAGCGACGCTGCGGCCCAGCGCCGCCGGGTTGTAGCCGCCCTCCAGCACCGAGACAAGCCGCCCGCCACAGGCATACCCCGCCAGGGCCAGCAATTCCGACGTCGCCCAGGCATAGTCTTCCTCGGTGAAGTTCAGGCCTGCCAGGGGGTCCTCGGCGTGGGCGTCGAATCCGGCGGAGATGAAGAGGAACTCCGGCTGAAAGCTGGTCAGCGCCGGCACGATGTTATCGCGCATCGCCTGGCGGAATTCCTGCGAGCCGGAATCCGGCGGCAGGGGCACGTTGACGATGTTGGCGTTCACCCCGCGCTCGCGCGCCGAGCCGGTGCCCGGATACAGCGGTGCCTGGTGGGTCGAGGCGTAGAAAAGGTCCGGATCGCTCCAGAACGCCGCCTGGGGGCCGTTGCCGTGGTGGACGTCGAAATCCACCACCGCGATGCGGTGCAGGCCGTGGGCCTCGCGGGCATGCAGGGCACCGACCGCCACGTTGTTGAACAGGCAAAAGCCCATGGCGTGGTCGGGTTCGGCGTGATGGCCGGGCGGCCGGATGGCGCAGAAGGCGTTGTCGGCCTCTCCTGCCATCACGGCGTCGACAGCCGCCACCACCGCGCCGGCCGCGCGCAGCGCCGCCTCACCTGAGCCGGCGGTCATAATCGTGTCCGGGTCCAGGTAGACGGCGCCGGTGGCGGGCACCTGGTCCAGCACGTCGCGCACGAAGCTGCCGGGATGCACCCGCGCGATCTGGCTTTCCTCGGCCCGCGGCGCCTCGCGGCGGATCAGGGCGTCGAATTCCGGCACCGAGAGGGCCTCCTGGATGGCCCGCAGGCGCACCGGCCCTTCCGGATGGCCAAGGTCGGGGGTGTGATTTTCGCAGGCGGGATGGCTGTACAGGAGTGTTGTCATAAATAACTCAACAGGGAAGGACTTCGGTTCATCGCATACCGCCATCATAGAATCGATGGCCGGCTAATTTAACCGGGCATTTCGTGCCGCCTATTTTGGCCCGATTATTTTCGGCCCCTATGTTTTTGGCCCGATTATTCTCGACCGGCCCGCGGGCGCCATTGACTTGCCCCGTCCCCGCCGCCGATGCTGGCGGCGAACAGGCTGCCCGTCCGGTAGAAGCGACGGAAAGTCCCGCAGAACACCGGTTTGTGGAGAGCATCTTGAGCCGACGCGTTGATATGGCGGGCCACCGCAGAACCCGGGCCGGCCTGAAATTCCGGGCAAGTGCCCTGGCCGTCCTCGGCCTGGCCGCTCTTGCCATCATCCCGACCGTCAGCATGCCGGCCCAAGCCCAGCAAGAGCCTGCAATGGTGCGCGTCGATGCGGTGCGCAGCGCGCCGCTGACCCAGACGGTGCCGGTCATCGGCCGCCTGGTCGCCCGGCAGGCCGGTTCCGTCGCCGCCCGCATCGGCGGCGCGATCCGCGAGTTCCGCGTCCAGGTCGGCGACCGGGTGACGGCCGGCGACGTCCTGGCAGTGCTCGACAAGGCAACCATGGAGGCCGAACGCGATCTTGCCGCCGCCGGGCTGGCCTTCGCCCGCGCCGAGCTGAAAACGCGCCAGGCACAGATCACTCTCGCCCAGCAGGAACTGCAGCGCCTCGAAGGCCTGAAGAAGTCCGCCGCCTTCAGCCAGGCGCGCTTCGACGACGTCAGCCAGCAGGTCGCCATCGCCCAGGCCGGCGCCAGCGAGGCCGAAGCCTCGGTCACCTCCGCGCAGGCGCGGCTGCGCCTTGCCGAGATCAATCTGGAGTACACCGAGATCAAGGCACCCTACGACGGCGTGGTGTCGCGGCGCCTCAGCGAAGCCGGCGCCAATGCCCGGGAAGGCGATGCACAGGTCAGCAAGATCGCCGACCAGAGCCTGGAAGTGGAAGCCGACGTGCCGTCCAACCGGCTGAGCGGCCTGACCGCGGGAGCTGTCCTCGATGGCCACCTGGACGACGGCACCGCCTTCAAGGCCACTGTGCGCGCCATCATTCCCGACGAAAACCCGCTGACCCGGACCCGCGCCGTGCGGTTCATTCCGGACTTCAGCCCACAGGTCACCACCGGGTCGAGCCTGCTCGCCAACGAGCAGTCGGCGACCCTGCAGGTGCCGGTAGGCGCGCCGCGGCAGGTCGTCTCGGTTCACAAGGACGCCATCATTCAGCGCTCGGGCGACATCATCGTCTTCGTCGTCAGCGACGGCAAAGCGGAGTCCCGCAACATCGCCGTCGGCGAGGCGGTCGGCAGCCGCTTCGCGGTGCTGGCCGGCCTCAATGAAGGCGATCTGGTGGTCGTGCGCGGCAACGAGCGCCTGCGCCCCGGTATGGCGGTGAAGGTCGAGGAAGGTTCCTGAGGAAGTTCCCGTGGGGGGCAGATTCCCGGGGGGAGGCTCCTGGGATCAGGCGGCCTTGCGGATCCGGAACAGATAGACCCCACCGTCTTCCCGCCACTCCAGCATCTCGTCGCCGGTCGTCTCGCAAAACGATTGAAAGTCTTTCACGGCTCCCGGATCAGTTGCTTTCACCTCCAGAATGCCGCCGGCCTCCACCCCTTTCATCGCCTTGCGCGCACGCAGAACCGGCAGGGGGCACTTGAGCCCGGTGGCGTCCAAAAGAGTCGTCGTCACGTTGCTTCGTCTCACTTAGCAGGAATGGGCCACGATAACCGTAGGCGTTAGATAGGGTCGGCAATAAAAATTGCGAGGAGCCCTTGACCATCGTCGCCCGCGAACAAGTATCACGTCCATGCCTTATGGTCCTCTATTGCTCACCGCCGGTCGCGCCAGCCGCTTGCTGAAGGCGATGGGCAACGAACGGCGCCTGGCTATGCTCTGCCACCTCTCCGAGCGCGAGCATTCGGTAACCGAGCTCTGCAATCTGGTGGGCCTCAGCCAATCCGCGCTGTCCCAGCATCTGGCAAAGCTACGCCGCGACAACTTGGTGAAGACCCGTCGCTCGGCCCAGACGGTCTACTATTCCGTCGCCAGTCCGGAGGTCGCCCCGCTGCTGCAATCGCTGCGCGACATCTTCGCCCCGGCGGCCGCCAAGATGGCAGGGGGCCGCGACACCGCGCTGGAGCGCCCAAGCGGGTCGGAGACCACCGACGAACGCGCGGTCTGGCGCAAAGCGGATATCTGACAGTCGGCGGTCTGACGAGGCGGCCTGACGAGGCGGCCTGACGAGGCGGACTGCACCTGAAGCAACGCATTCCCATTTCCCGCCTGAATTTCCCCCACCGATTTCCCGCCAAGATTTTCCGGGTCGAGCAGTTCTCCCCGCCAGGGATGTAATCGCCCCGGCAAGCCCTCTCCTGATCATTTCGCACGCTTGATCGGTGCAACCGCTTTGCGCTAAGCCTGAGTCGGATTCAACTCACTCGCTAAGACGCGCCCTTGCCCATCGCCGCTGGGTCGAACAACAAAACCCAAGAGATCCAGAGATTGACCGACATTCCTTCTGCGCCTTCCACAACCCCGGACCCCATCGACATCTCCATCGGCTCCCGGCTGCGCCTGCGCCGCCTGGCGATGGGTTTCAGCCAGGAAACGCTGGCCCGCGCGCTCGGCATCACCTTCCAGCAGATCCAGAAGTACGAGCGCGGCACCAACCGCATCTTCGCCAGCCGCCTGTTTCATCTGGCCCGGGTGCTGCGGGTGCCGGTGTCCTACTTCTATCAGGGCCTGTCGCCGCAAGGCGAAACACTGAGCGGCGGCGAGGCCAACGGCGAGCACGGTTGCAGCGCCGAAGACGGCATGCAGGATTTGCTCGGCAAGACCGATACCCTGAAGCTGATCCAAGCCTACAACAAGATCACCGATCCTTCGGTTCGCCGGCAGATCTATGCCCTGGTGAAGACCGTCGGCGAGCAGGACACCGCCATGGCCGAGCACCTGCACTAGCCGGCGCCGGCCAGACCGCCAGCCAGACCGCCCGGCCGAAGCGCAGGACAATCGCTGCTGGACGCCAGAGCGTCCAAGCCGCTAAATGGACCCGCCCGCCGCCCTGGCGGCGCGACCGCAGCGATTGGGGGCATCCCATGAGCCGACATCCCGGGCCCCACCATCTCGAATCCCGGCGTTTCGGGCGTCTGCTCCTGTGTCGCCGCCTTCTTGCGGTCGCGGCGGCGCTGACCCTGGGCCTCTTTACCGCGGCGGCCGTTGCCCAGGACGCCGCCTACTTCACCCCCACCTATGCCGCCTCCCAAGGATCGCCCTACAGCGATGTCTACGCGCGCGCTTTCGGGACGCCGCCCGCACCGGTTCAAGCGGCACCGGCCCAGGCGGCACCTTTGGAAACCAGCGCGCCACCGCCAGACGCTCCGCCCGCCAACCCGGCGGCATCCGGCCAGCCCAACGCCGAGGTGGTTTACGTGATCGAGGGTAGCGGCCTGCTGACCTACCGGGCGGAAGACTACGCCAGCGGCCGCGGCGAGGCCGTGTCCCGGTCCCCGCTGCCCCCGGCGGAGACCGCCTATATCGGCGGCGCCCCTGACGTGCAGGTTCCGACCATTGCCGACCGGCTCTACAGCGGGTCCGGCGGTAAGCCGGCGCTGGAAACGGCGGCGGGCCCGGCACCCCAGCCCAGCGAGACCGGGGCACCGATCCCCCTGACCCCACCGGCCGACTGACCTCCCGGATCAGCCGGCTTGGCCTGCCGCCGGCGCGGTGGTAGAGCCTGCCCCCATGCGAACCCCAATGGGAACCCCCAAGCGCCCCCCCATGCAAACTGGCGATTTCGATTTCGACCTGCCCCGCGACCTCATCGCGCAGCGCCCCGTGGAGCCGCGCGACCAGGCCCGCCTTCTGCATGTCGGGCCGGGAAGCCGGGAGCTGGCGGACCGCCAGGTGAGCGACCTGGCCGAGTTGCTGCGGCCCGGCGACCTGCTGGTCACCAACGACACCAAGGTGATCCCCGCGCGCCTCACCGGCCGGCGCGGCACTTCCGGCGTCGAGGTCACCCTGCACCAGGCCGTCGATACCGGCACCTGGAAGGCCTTCGCGCGCCCGGCGCGCAAGCTGAACCCCGGCGACCGCATCGACTTCGGGTCCGATGCCACCGGGGACTTCACCGCCGATGTGATCGCCAAGGGCGAAGCCGGCGAGGTGCCCCTGCGCTTCGCCCGCGCCGGCGGTGCGCTGCTGGCGGCACTGGAAGAACACGGCATCATGCCGCTGCCGCCCTACATCCAGCGCGACAAAGCCGGCGATCCGCGCGACCGCCACGACTACCAGACCGTCTTCGCACGCCGCGAGGGCGCCGTGGCCGCACCCACCGCCGGTCTGCATTTCACGCCCGCACTACTGCGGCGCCTCGAAGAACGCGGCATCGGCCGGGTCAACGTGACGCTGCACGTCGGCGCCGGCACCTTCCTGCCGGTAAAGACCGACGAGGTCGAGGCTCATCCGATGCACAGCGAGACCGGCGAGAGCACCGCCGAGGCCGCCGCGCGCATCAACGCGGCACGCGCCGCCGGCGGGCGCATCGTCGCCGTCGGCACCACCTCGCTGCGCCTGCTGGAAAGCGTCGCCGCCGACGACGGCACGCTCGCCGCCTTTACCGGCGAGACGAAGCTGTTCATCCTGCCCGGCTACCGATTCAAGGCCGTCGATCTGCTGATGACGAACTTCCACCTGCCGCGCTCGACCCTCTTCATGCTGGTCTGCGCCTTTGCCGGCAAACAGCGCATGGAAGCGGCCTACGCCCATGCCATCGCCGAAGGCTACCGCTTCTACTCCTACGGCGATGCGTCGCTGCTGGAACCGGAGCGGGCCGCATGAGCGAAACGGGTCTGACCTATGACGTCACGGCCACCGACGGCGCGGCAAGGCGCGGCCGCCTGACCACGGCGCACGGCGTCGTCAATACGCCGGCCTTCATGACCGTCGGGACTGCCGGCACGGTGAAGGGCCTGACCACCGAACAGGTCGCCGCCAGCGGCGCCGAGATCATCCTCGGCAACACCTATCACCTGATGCTGCGCCCGGGCGCCGAGCGCGTCGCGGCGCTGGGCGGGCTGCACAAGTTCATGAACTGGCCGGGGCCGATCCTGACGGACTCCGGCGGCTTCCAGGTCATGTCGCTGGAGGAACTGCGCAAGATCACCGAGGACGGCGTCACCTTCCGCTCGCACCTGGACGGCACGCCACACGCGCTGACGCCCGAGCGCGCGATGGAGATCCAGCAACTGCTCGACGCCGACATCACCATGGTGCTGGACGAATGCACGCCCTTCCCGGCGACGGAGACGGTGGCCCGCGAGTCGATGGAGCGCTCCATGCGCTGGGCGGCGCGCTGCCGGGAAGCCTTCAACCGGCGGCCCGGCTACGGCCTGTTCGGCATCGTGCAGGGCAGCGTCTACCCGGACCTGCGCAAGGCTTCCGCCGAGGCGCTGATAGAAATCGGCTTCGACGGTTATGCCGTCGGCGGCCTCGCCGTCGGCGAGGGCCAGCAGGCGATGTTCGACACCCTGGACGTCACCGTGCCGCACCTGCCGGCCGAGCGGCCGCGCTATCTGATGGGCGTCGGCAAGCCGTCTGACATCGTCGGCGCGGTCCGGCGCGGCATCGACATGTTCGATTGCGTACTGCCGACGCGCAGCGGGCGTACCGGCCAGGCCTTTACCCGCCGCGCGACGTTGAACCTGCTGAACGCGCGCCACCGCGACGATCCGCGTCCGCTCGACCCGGACTGCCCCTGCCCGACCTGCGCCGACTACAGCCGCGCCTACCTGCACCATCTGTTCAAGGCCAAGGAGATGCTTGGTCCGATCCTGCTGACGCGTCACAATCTGCACCATTATCAGCAGATCATGGCCGGTCTGCGCGACGCCATCGAAGCCGGCCGGCTGGAGGATTTCGTTGCCGCGTTCGAGCGACAAGAGGCAGAAGGCGATATCCCTGCCCTCTGAGGGACCGCCTTCCGATATTAAGGAAGCGATCCGCGCCAAGGCACTGGCGTTGGGCTTCGACGCCGTCGGCTTTGCCCGCGCCGAGGTCGCCGCCGAAGCGCGCCGGGAATTCCTTGCTTTCCTCGCCGAGGGCTGCCACGGCGATATGGACTGGTTGGCCGCCAAGGCCGAGCGCCGATCCGATCCGCAGACCCTGTGGCCCGAGGCGCGGACGGTTATCGTGCTGGGCCAGAACTACGGACCGTCCGACGATCCGCTGGCCCTGCTGGACCGCAAAGACCGCGCGGCGATCTCCGTTTACGCGCGCAACGCCGACTACCACGACCTCATCAAGAAGCGCCTGAAGGCCCTGGCGCGCTGGATCCACGAAGATCTGCAGGCAGAGGTGAAGGTCTTTGTCGACACCGCGCCGGTGATGGAAAAGCATCTGGCCCAGGCCGCCGGGCTCGGCTGGCAGGGCAAGCACAGCAACCTGGTCTCGCTCGATCTCGGTTCCTGGCTGTTTCTGGGTGAGGTCTTCACCGATCTGGAACTGAACCCCGACGCGGCGGAGGCGGATCACTGCGGCACCTGCCGGCGCTGTCTCGACGTCTGCCCGACCGACGCTTTCCTCGGTCCCTACAGGCTCGATGCAAGGCGCTGCATCTCCTACCTGACCATCGAGCACAAGGGGCACATCGCAGAAGAATTCCGCCAAGCCATGGGCAATCGCATCTACGGCTGCGACGACTGCCTCGCCGTCTGTCCGTGGAACAAGTTCGCTCAGCGTACCGCCGAGCCGTCCTTCCTGCCGCGCGCCGAACTGACGGCACCACGCCTCGCCGACCTGCTGCAACTGGACGACGCCACCTTCCGTCAGGTCTTCGCCGGCTCCCCCATCAAACGCATCGGCCGCGACCGCTTTGTCCGCAACGTTCTGATCGCCGCCGGAAACAGCGGGGAGATCGGGCTGGCTCCGCGCGCCGAGGCCCTGCTGGACGATCCTTCGCCACTGGTGCGCGCCATGGCGGTCTGGGCGCTGGCTCAGTTGCTTGCAGCCGAGAGGTTCGACAACCTGCGGGATACGCGCATTCCGTCGGAGCAGGACGCCAAAGTCCAGGCAGAATGGAGATCCGGCGTGCGCTCATGACCACGTCGTCGCAGGAAGAACAGGGGAATGGCGATGATCGACAGCTTCAATCCACCCAATCTCTGGGCTCCTTTCGGCGCCTTCTCGCTGGGCGTTGTTCAAGGCAAGGGACAGATCGTTCACCTGAAGGGACAGGTCGCACTCGACGCGGAAGGTCAGATCGTCGGCCGGGAAGATATGAGCGCACAGGTACGCCAAGTGTTGCAGAACATCCAACGCGTCCTCGACCATGTCGGGGGCACGACCGGAGACATCATCTCGCTGACACAATTCGTCACCGACATCGAGGCCTTCATGGCCGCAGGCGAGGTGCGCCGGCAATTCTTCCAGCCGCCTTTCCCGGTGACCACGACTGTCGAGGTCTCCCGCCTCTACGAAGCAGCGTTGATGGTGGAGATTACCGCCGTGGCCGAGATTCCGCTGGAGCGATTCCGACGCCCGACCGCCGCCACAACCTGACGGGTTACCGGCTCAGTTCAGCCGCTTGGCTTTGTCGGGCGGGAAGCAGACGTAGTTGATGCGGTTGGGCTGGCTGAGCGAACAGCCGTTCCAGAAGAAATCTTCGTCCAACCTTTCCAGGCGTCCGCCGTCGCAGCGGTAGACCGCCTCGGCCTCGACCGCGGCCAGGTCGTTGAAGGCCGGGCTGTAGCAAATGCCGATCGCGTACGGCTGCAGGCGCGGCAGCAGGTCCCGCCCTTCCGCCTGGGCCGTATTCGTGGCGGCGTCCGATCCTTCGACCTTATACGGCGCCATGGAGCAGCCGGCCAAAGCCAGCGCGGACAAGAACACCAGCGCCAGGCCGGCGCGCGGACGAAAGGACATAAAACGACTCCCGGGACGAAACCATTCCCCTTGATACGGCAGATGCGGCGCCCCTGTCATCCATCAAGGGGCATCCACCACGGGTCATCCACCAAGGGGGCAGCTATCGGGATGATCTGAGGCTTGCTTTATTTCACATTATATTATTGTGATATATTTTATTTTTACAGCTTGATCTAGACAAATAGAGTCTTTCACCCTAGCTTTATCGTGAAATCAACAGCGTCCCGCCGCTATCCCCCGAAAACCGGACAGCGGCAGCCCCGGCCCCCAAGACCGAAGAAACTGGGGCCGAAAAGATCAGGAAGACGTTCCATGCGGTATTTTCCGGCGTTTCACGACCTTTCTGCCCGCCCCAGCCTGGTGGTGGGCGGCGGCGAGCTGGCCGCCCGCAAGCTGCGCCTGCTGCTGAAGGCCGGCGCCCAGGCCGTGGTGGTGGCCCCCACCGTCGGGGCGGAGATCGCCGGGCTGGCCCGCGACGGCGCCCTCACCTGGCACGTCCGCGCCTTCGACCCGGCGGACGTCAGCGGCGCCGCCCTGGTGATCGGCGCCACCGGCCTGCCGGAAATCGCCAAGGCCGTCTCCGCGGCCGCCCAGGCTGCCGGCATTCCGGTGAACGTGGTCGACCGCCCGGAACTCTCCACTTTCATCACCCCGGCGATCATCGACCGCGACCCGCTGGTGATCGGCATTTCCAGCGGCGCCGACGCGCCGATCCTGGCCCGCCAGATCCGCGCCCAGCTCGAATCCCTGCTGCCGGCCCGCCTCGGCCGCCTGGCGCGCTTCGCCGGCGCCTTCCGCAGCGCCGTGGCCGCGCAGATCGACGACGGCACCCAGCGCCGCCGGTTCTGGGAGCGCTTCTTCACCGGCCCGGTGGCCGGCAAGGTGCTGGCCGGCGACGAGACCGGCGCCCGCGAGGCCATGCTGGGCCTCATCAACGGCCGCGCTGCCCAGGTGCAGGACGCCGGCTCGGTCGCCATCGTCGGCGCCGGCCCGGGCGATCCCGACCTGATGACCTTCAAGGCCCTGCGCCGCCTGCAGGAAGCCGACGTGGTGCTGTACGACAAACTGGTCGGCCCGGAGATTGTCGACTACGCCCGCCGCGATGCCGAGCGGATCTACGTCGGCAAGTCGAAAGCCAATCACGCCAAGACCCAGGACGAGATCAATGCCCTGATGGCCGAGCATGCCCTGGCCGGCAGACGGGTCGTGCGCCTGAAGGGCGGCGATCCTTTCATCTTCGGGCGCGGCGGCGAGGAACAGGACTATCTGCAGGCCCGCGGCGTCGCCGTCGAGGTGGTGCCGGGCGTGACGGCGGCGGCCGGCTGCGCCGCGGCGGCGGGCATTCCGCTCACCCTGCGCGGCACCGCCCTGGCCGTCACCTTCCTGACCGGCCACGCCGCCGACGGCGAGCCTGACCTGGACTGGGCGAGCCTGGCCTCCGGTAAGCAGACCCTGGCTGTCTACATGGGCGTTTCCACCGCCGGCACCGTGGCCCAGCGCCTGATCGAGCACGGCCTTTCCGCCGATACTCCGGTTGCCGTCATCGAAAACGGCACCCGGCCGGAGCAGCGCGTCGTCACCGCGCCACTGGCGGCGCTGGAAACACGGCTCAGCGCCGAAGGCATCGCCGGCCCTGCCCTCATCATCATCGGCGAGGTCGCCCGACAGGCGCTCGAGAACGACCTTGCCGCCGACCTGCACAACGCCGTCGCGGCCCTGCCGCGCGCCGTCGCCGTTTAAGGAGACCGTCGCCATGAGCCGCAAGCCCGCCAATCTGCAGGTCATCACCGCCAACCGCCTGCGCGAAGGCGATGTCGTCTACCTGACCGAGGCCGGCCATTGGTCGACCTATCTGAACGAAAGCCGGGTCGGCGCCGACAAGGCCGTGATCGAGGAGATGCTGGCACAGGCGCAAGCCGCCGTGGCCGCGCGCCAGGTCGTCAGCGTCTATGCCATGGAGGTCGTCGAGGTCGACGGCATTCTGCAGCCGCTCTCGACCCGCGAGATCATCCGCGCCGCCGGCCCTTCGGTGCGCGCCGACCACCGCGCCAACGCCATCCAGCCGGCCCCTGTGAACCGGGCTGCCTGACCGGGCGACCTGACCGGGCGACCTGAAAGGACAGTTAAGTCATGTACCGTTACGACGAATTCGATCTGGCCTTCGTGCAGCAGCGCGTGAAGCAGTTCCGCGGCCAGGTGGAACGCCGCCTTTCCGGCGAGCTCTCCGAGGATGAATTCAAGCCGCTACGCCTGATGAACGGCCTCTATCTGCAGCTTCACGCCTACATGCTGCGGGTCGCGGTGCCCTATGGCACGCTGTCGTCGCGGCAGATGCGCAAGCTGGCCCATATCGCGCGCACCTACGACCGCGGCTACGGCCACTTCACCACGCGCCAGAACATCCAGTACAACTGGCCCAAGCTGGAGGACGTGCCGGCCATTCTCGACGAACTGTCGAGCGTCGAGATGCACGCCATCCAGACCAGCGGCAACTGCATCCGCAACGTGACCGCCGACCATTTCGCCGGCGCCGCCGCCGACGAGATCGAGGACCCGCGCGTCTACGCCGAGATCGTCCGCCAGTGGTCGAGCCTGCACCCGGAATTCACCTTCCTGCCGCGCAAGTTCAAGATCGCCATTACCGGCGCGCCGAACGACCGCGCCGCCGTGCGCTTCCACGACATCGGCCTGCAGATTCGCCGCAATGATGCGGGCGAGGTCGGCTTCGAGGTGATCGTCGGCGGCGGCATGGGCCGCACGCCCAGCGTCGGCACGACAATCCGCACGTTTCTGCCCAAGCAGCACCTGCTCAGCTACCTGGAAGCGGTGCTGCGCGTCTATAACCAGCTCGGCCGGCGCGACAACCTCTACAAGGCGCGCATCAAGATCCTGGTGCAGCAGACCGGCGCCGAGGCCTTCAAGGACCTGGTCGAGGACGAGTGGCTGCAGATCAAGGGCGGTGCCCTGACCCTGCCGGCCGAAGAAATCGCGCGCATCGAGGATTACTTTGCACCGCCGGCTTTCGAAACGCTCGATGCCAATCAGCCGGCCTTCGAGGCCCGCCGTTTCGAGGACCGCGCCTTCGCCCGCTGGGTCCGTACCAACGTCACCGCGCACCGCGCGCCGGGCTATGCCTGCGTCACCATCTCGCTGAAGCCGGAGGGTGAGGCCCCGGGCGACGCCAGCGCCGAGCAGATGGAGGTCGTCGCCGATCTCGCCGAGCGTTTCAGCCACGACGAAATCCGCGTCAGCCACGAGCAGAACCTGGTGCTGCCCCATGTCCGCCTCAGCGACCTCGCCGCGGTGTGGGAGACGCTGGAGGCCCACGGCCTCGGCACGCCGAATGCCGGGCTGGTCACGGACATCATCGCCTGCCCGGGCCTCGACTACTGCAATCTCGCCAACGCGCGCTCGATCCCCGTGGCCCAGCGCCTCACCCAGCGCTTCAGCGACCTGCAGCGCCAGCACGACATCGGCGAGCTGAAGATCAAGATCTCCGGCTGCATCAACGCCTGCGGCCATCACCACGTCGGCCACATCGGTATCCTGGGCGTCGACAAGCACGGCGAGGAGTTCTACCAGATCACCCTGGGTGGCAGCGCCGACGAGAATGCCGCCGTCGGCAAGATCATCGGCCCGGCCTTTTCCTACGACGACGTGGTCGATGCCGTCGACACCATCGTCGCGACTTACCTGGAGCTGCGCCGCGACGGCGAGCGTTTCAATGCCACGCTGGCCCGGGGCGGCCACGCCCCCTTCAAGGACAAGCTCTATGCCGCTGCTTAAGGACGGCGAGATTGTCGACGATCTCTGGACGCCGCTGCCCGAAGACGCCGCGCTGACGCCGGAAGGCGACCTCATCGTCAGCCTCGAGCGCTGGCTGGCCGAGCGCGACAGTCTCCAGTCGCGTAATGGCCGCCTCGGCCTGCGTCTGAAGAGCGACCAGTCACCGGCACAGATCGCCGAGGATCTCAGCCACTTCGACCTCATCGCGCTGGAATTCCCGCGTTTCGGCGACGGACGCGCCTATTCCTACGCCCGCCTGTTGCGCGAACGCTACGGTTTCACCGGCGAACTGCGGGCCGTCGGCAATGTGCTGCGCGACCAGTTGTTCTTCATGCTGCGCTGCGGCTTCGATGCTTTCGAGATCGCCAACGACAATGCCGTCGCGGCTTGGCGCGAGGCAACCAGCGAGATCGGCCTGACTTATCAGCCGACCGGTCGTGGAGGTGCGTCGGTTGGCGTACTGCGGCGCCCGGTGACCGCCGGCAACGGCTGATCTCCACAAGGAAGAGCCACGCACCGATGATCCAGTCTCCGGCGCCCCTCCACCACTCCCCGCTTGTCGTCCGTCCGCCGGCCAACCAGGACCACGGCCTGCGGCTGCGCCAGCGCGCGCGCCTGCTGGAGCTGCGCTACGGCGGGCTCGACAGCACCGCCGTGCTGGATGCCGCGATCAACGGGATCTTCGCCGGCCGCATCGCGGTGGTGTCGTCGTTCGGCAGCGAGTCCGCCGTGCTGCTGGACCTGGTCGCCCAGGTGAACCGGCATACGCCGGTGATCTTCCTGGAAACCGGCAAGCACTTCCCGGAGACCCTTGCCTACCGCGATACCCTGATCGACCGCCTCGGCCTCACCGACGTGCGCAGCATCGGCCCCGCCGACGATGACCTCGCCTGGGCCGATGCCGACGGCACCCTGTGGAAGCGCAACCCCGACCTCTGCTGCCGGCTGCGTAAGGTGCTGCCGCTGGAGCGCGCGCTCTCGGGCTTCAGCGCCTGGATCAACGGCCGCAAGCGGTTCCAGGGTGGCCAGCGCCAGCAGCTCGGCCTTTTCGAAGCGGCGGAATCGCGCATCAAGGTCAATCCCCTGGCAACCTGGGACACGGCGGACCTCGCCCAAGCCTTCGTGGCCCGCGACCTGCCACGCCATCCCCTCGGTGTGCAGGGCTACAGCTCCATCGGCTGTGCTCCCTGTACCTTCAAAAGCAACGGGGAGGCCGGCTCTCGGGCCGGGCGCTGGGCCGGCAGCGGCAAGACCGAATGCGGCATCCACACCGCCACCAGCCCGATTCCCCATACCGGCCGAGGCCTCCGCTAGGCCCTTTGCCGGCCGGTTGTTAACCAAACCGGCCGGAATTCCCCGGAATTCCCAGGCGACTCGGCCCGGCCCGGCCGCGCCCGGATGCCTTTTGCTCACCCGCCCCGCCCAGGCCACCCGGGCCGGCCCCAAGAAGGCCGCAGTATTGATCCTGCCGGACTCCCTGGGCGGACAAGACTCAAGTTCCAAATCGATAATAGAAAGACGGTGAATCGCCCTCCCGCAGGCGCGAGATCAACTGTAATCGAGAGCAGAATTCTTATAAGAATACCGACAAATTACATAAATCATAAAGAAATAACTATCGTAAGTGCAGATATTCGTAAGTAAAAAATCAGAATAGGTAACATTATTTCCGATAAATACGATCTTCTTTTTGAATATACATTACATTAATAGTTAATTTGCCACGAATTTAAGGGGAATTCGTCTCAAATCTAAGACGATTCTTCTTGATATGCCGTATTAAGATTGTGTAAACCTTTACCTGCGGACGAAGCGCCTGCAGCCCCAACAGAGCATCGTGGGGCCAACACAAAATCAGGCGCGCACCGCACAGGGTTCACAAGGTAACGGATGTTAGATGAGTCGGATTGCACACATGCTGGCCGCCGTCAGGCCGCACCGGGACAAAGGGCTCGCGATCGCGCGCCAGTTGTTCTCCGGGCCGCACAACGGCAAGGGCCACCATCGCGGGCTTAGCGCCAAGGCGCTGTGCTCGGCGATCAGCGCGCCGCTCGCCTGCATCATCGCCGGCGCGGCCCTGGCGGGTGTCGCGTCCAGCGACCAGGTCGACGACGCCTGGACCCGGGTGACAGCCCAGAGCTTCATCCCGGTCGACGTGAAGGACATCGATCCCGACCACTTCTATGTGCGTCAGGTCGGCCTCAGCCAACTCGACCTGGAAGAACAACTCGCCAGCAACGTCACCTCCGACCCGGGCAAGCTGCGCCGAGAGCTGACCTGCCTGGCCAAGAACATCTATTTCGAAGCGCGCAGCGAACCGGTCAAGGGCAAGCTCGCGGTGGCCCACGTGGTGATGAACCGCGTCGCCTCGCAGTATTTCCCCGATACGGTCTGCGGCGTGGTTCAGGACGGCACCGACGAAGTGCTGCACAAGTGCCAGTTCTCCTGGTACTGCGACGGCAAGGCGGACGTGGTCGAAGACCAGGGTGCCTGGAAAGAAGCCACCGAACTGGCCAGCAAGGTCTATTGGGGCCGCGCCGCGGACCCCTCCGGCGGTGCGCTGTGGTACCACGCCGACTATGTGAAGCCGGTGTGGCGCAAGGCCTTCGCCGAGGGCCCGACGATCGGCCGCCACATTTTCTACAGCCGCAAGCCGAAGGTCGCGGCGACCCAGGTCGCCCAGGGCAGCTGATCCCCAGGGCAGCGGATCCCCGGGGCAGTTGACGGGCAGACCGGCGGCAGTTTCGGTCTCCAGACGACACAAAAAAAGGGCGCCGCAAGCGGCGCCCTTTTGCCTGTTGGCCCCTGTGCCTGCCAGGCAATTCAGCCGCGGCGATTGAAGCGCCCGGTCAACAGTGACTCGATGATGTTGTAGCCTTCGTCGGTCACGTTGACGAAGACACCACCGACCACACCGTTCTCGGCCATCGGGCGGGTGATCTCGACGGAGAACGAGAAGGTCTCGCCGCCGCTCAGATGGAGATCGAGGCGCAAGCTCTGACCGATGCGAAAATCGTGCGGCCGCCGGTCCGTGGCATCGATTGCCGCGCCGAAACCAACGGCACTGAGGTCGCTCAACACGACGTCGAAACCGCCCAGCTGGGCGTCCATATGCAGCGCGCGCCGTCGGTCACGGCGGCGTTCGCGGCGCTTCACGATGGGATCGTCGCGGCTCATCTGGCCGGCCTTTTTATTGCGCTCATAAGGCTTTGCGGCGTCAGGCAGGCTAAACCGGCAGTTCTGTAGAAATCGTTAGCGGACGACGCCACCGGCAGACCCGTCATTAAGGTTAACCAGCAGATGACGCGCCACCTTGCCGGTCGCCGTCAGCGGCAAGGCGGCATGGAATTCGACGAGCCCGGGACACTTGCCGTCCGGCAGTTCCCGGGCCAGCCAGCCAAGCAGCTCGTCGTCGGCCAGCGAGCAGCCGTGGCGCAGCACCACGAAGGTCTTGGCCTCCTGCCCCAGGGTGGCGTCGGGGATGCCGATGACCGCGGCCTCGGCGACCGCCGGATGGGACTTCAACACCGCCTCCACTTCCGCCGGATAGATGTGCTCCTCGCCGCGCAGGATCTTATCGTCGGCACGGCCGAGTATCTCCAGCCGGCCGGCGGCATCGAAGCACCCGATGTCGCCACTGCGCAACCAGCCGCCGTTGAGCGTGCGCGCGGTCGCCTCGGGAAGATTGAGGTAGCCCTTCATCACGCCCGGCCCGCGCACCAGGATCTCCCCCCGCGCACCCGGCGCCGCGCTGCGAACGCCGTCTTCTTCCAGCATCACCTCGCCACCGGGCACGACCGGCCCCACGACGGTCGGCGCCAGCCCCGCACGGGAGGTTATGCCGCCGCCCCAGGCGACGATGGAGGAGGTCTCGGTCAGGCCGTAGCCGGGCACGATGGGCAGGCCGAAGCGCGCCTCGAAATCGCCCGAAAGGCCGGCCGGCAAAGGCGCCCCACCGGTGGCGCAGAGCCGCAGACTGCGCCGGACGGCAGCGCTGTCGATGCCCCCGGCATGCTCCATCAGGTAGCGATAGTAGATCGGCATATGCACGAAGTAGGTGACCGCCTGATCGACGATCAGACGCCAGATCCGGTCCGGATCGAAGCCGTCGACGAGCACCAGCGTCTCGCCGTTCAACATCGCGAGGTTGAGGCCGCAGACCTGGCCCATGACATGGAACAGCGGCGTCGAGATGAGCCGCACGCGGGTATCTTCGCGCGGCGCCAGCCGCTGGTTGATGCGGGTCAGCGCGATGAGGTTGGACTGGGTCAGCTCGACGCCCTTCGGCCGGCCGGTCGAGCCGGAGGTGTAGAGCAGCACCGCCGTGTCGGCAGCACCATAGTGATAGGTGGGCGCGAGATCGGGCTGCCCGGCCATGAGATCGCCCAGCGCCGGGATGCCGGCAAAGGGAGACGGCGCATCGAGCGCCGCCGGGATCGCCCAGCATCGCCGGCAGGCCGGTGCCGCCTCGGCGGCGGCCAGCGCCTGCTCGCCGTAAGCGGTGTCGCTGCGCCCGTCGTGGGTCAGCAGCGCCTCGGCGCCGGAGTCCTCCAGTTGGAACAGGATATCGCGCTGGCGCAACGTGGTGCTGAGCACCACGGCAACCCCACCGATTTTCAGGATGCCGTAGTAGGCGGCCAGGAACCCCGGGCGGTTGCCGCAGGCCAGGGCGATGCGGCTGCCCGGTCCGTAGCCCGCCGCCTTGAGGCCGTTGGCCACCTGATTGGCCATGGCCAGGACCTGCGCGAAGCTGTAGCCGCTGCCATCGAAGACCAGCGCCCGCCCGGCCGGCCGGCGCGCCGCAATGGCGTCGAGAAACTGGGCAACGTTCGACATCGCATCCCTCCGGCGCACAACGCCGCTTAGCCCTGCAGCGCCCCCGGCAAAGGACGATACACCCACATCACCAGCACCAGGGCACCAGATGCCAGCAACGCGCCGACCAGATAGGGCCAGCCGACACCGAGGCTGCCGAGGGCGAAGCCGCCCCACACCGGTCCGAGAATACGCGCGAAGCTGAGGACCGCGTGATTGAACCCCATGGCCGCCCCCTGCACCGTCTCCGGCGACGCCTTCGACAGCAGGGCCTGCAGACAGGACAGGGACATGGCAATGCCCGCCCCCAACAGCATCAAGGCCGCGATGATCGCCAGGTCGTTCGGCCACAACACGAAGAATGCCATGCCCAACACCATCGAGGCGCTGGCACCCGCCGTCACCCGCCCTTCGCCATAACGCGCGCAGAGCGGCGGGATCAGGACCCAGAGGCTGAACACCGCGGCCAGGCCGGCGGCGGTGAAGGCCAGCGAAACGTCGCGGGCATCCCAGGCCAGCACGCGCGACGACCACAGACCCAAGGTCGAATCCATCGAGGCGTAGGCGAAGGACAGCACGGCCATGATGACGATCGGCGCGATGCAGAGCGGCGCCACCAGAATGCTGCGCGGCGGCAGCACGATGAAACGCAGCCGCCCGCCCGAGCGGGGCGAGGTGCTGCGCGCCAGCGTCGCCGTCAGCAGCACCGACAACAGGGCGAAACCGCCGGCACCGAAGGCGGCGCTGCGGTAGTCGTCGCCGCCGTTGCCGAGCAGCAGGGTACCGACCAGCGGGCCGATGATGAAGGCCAGGCCGTAGGCGGAATTCACGTTCGCCATACCGCAGACCCGGCTCTTGGCGCAGGTGCGGTCGGCAACCAGGGCCTGGATCACCGGGATCGCCGCATTGCTGATGCCGGCACAGGCCCGTGCGGCGAACAGCAGCAGCAGACTGTCGGCGTAGGCCAGCAGCAGGCAGGCAAAAGGCGCCGTCGACAGGGCCAGGAAGATCACCCAGCGCCGCCCCCACTGATCGCTGAGGCGACCCCAGAAAGGGGCCAGCAGCAGAATGACCGCGGTGTCCGTAACCAGCAGCAGCGAAACCTGCAGCGGCGTCGCGCCGAGCCCGAGGGCCTGGAACGGCAGGAAGGGATAGACGATACCCAGCCCCACCAGATACGTCAGGGCAACCAGGAACGGCGCCGGCATGGTTTGGATCTCCGTGGGTTCAGTCCGCGGCGGGTCAGGCGGCGGGTGCCGGACGCAACCGCATCAGCAGCGGCCCGCGCGGCCGCAGGGTGATCATCGGCTCCGGCTCCACCTTCTGCCCCGGCAGCAGTTGCAGGTCGAAGCGGTCGACGATGCCGGCGATCGCGATCATCGATTCAAGGACCGCGAAGCGCTCGCCCAGGCAGGTGCGCGGCCCGTCGCTGAAGGGAAAATAGGCGAAGCGCTGGCCGCCCCGGCCCGACGATTCAGATCGGGCGGGATCGAAGCGCTGCGGGTCGAAGCCCTCCGGATTCTCCCACAGCTCCGGCCGGCGGTGCACCGCGAACATGTTCAGCATGACATTGGTGCCG
Source organism: Kiloniellaceae bacterium (assembly GCA_050043265.1). Taxonomy (GTDB): domain Bacteria; phylum Pseudomonadota; class Alphaproteobacteria; order Kiloniellales; family Kiloniellaceae; genus Pelagibius. The sequence continues at coordinate 31,486 of JBHJIR010000032.1, read as the reverse complement.
GCCGGGACCCCGATCCCGGCGATCTCATCGTCGGCCACCGCGGTGCGCGAGAAGGTCCACAGCGGCGGATAAAGCCGCAGGGTCTCGTCGAACACCATGCGGGTGTATTTCAGGTCGGCCAGATCGGTGAAACCGGCCGGTCGGCCCTTCAGCACCGACCGTGCTTCGCTGCGCAGGCGACGCAGGGATTCCGGGTGCAGCGACAGCAGATACCAGCACCAGGTCAGGGCATTGGCAGTGGTCTCGTGGCCGGCCAGGATCATCGACTGGATCTGCCCGCAGAGCTGGCGGTCGCTGCGGCCGTTCTGGTTCTCCAGCAGCATGTCGAGCAGGTCGTTGTCGGCGGCATCTTCCCGCGTCCCGGCGGCCCGGCGCGCGGCGATCAGGTCGAAGACGAAACGGTCGAGACGTTCAAGAGCGGCACGGACGGCGCGGTTGCGCCGGCTCGGCACCCAGCGCGGCGGATTGAACGGCGACCAGATGCGGCTTTCCGCATCGCGCAGCACCACGGTCAGGGCATCGAAGACGTCTTCGTGCTGTCCGCCACGTTGGTCGTCCAGGCGCAGGCTGAACAGCGTGCGCATAAGAATGTCGAGGGTCAGACGCATCATCTCCGGGATCACGTCGATGACCGCCTCGCGCGCCGCCAGAACGCTCCAGCGTTCCTGCAGGTCGCCGACGGCGTCCTGCATGGCCGCGGTCATGCGGCGCAGCTGACAGCCCTGGAAACTGCGGGCTGCCGTGCGTCTTTGCGACAGCCATTCGTCGCCCTCGGCGAGGAAGATCCCATCCCCGAGAATCGCCCGCATGACATCGTAGAATTTGCTCTTCTCGTAGTTCAGCCGGTTGTCCTGCAGGACATGGCGGATCATCGCCGGATTGTTCAGCATCAACACCTTGTCGATGCCGAAATGCAGTTCCACCGCATCGCCGTGGTCGCGGGCGACGCGGGTGAAAAAACGCAAGGGGTCGGCGCGGAGTTCCGGCAGGTGGCCGAGCAGAAACCGACCCTTCAGCTGTACCGGCATCCGGGCCGGCAACTGGGCCGGAGCCTGTGCGTCCTGCCGTCCGGCAAAGCGGCCGGCGGCCGGCGCGCCGGAAAGACGATCGCCGGAAAGATGATCGCCGGAAAGATGATCGATTGTAAGGCTCATGGCTGCCCTCTCAATCCTTGTCTCTGCTTCCTTGGCCGCGCAGCATCGCCGCGCCGCCCCGATTGCGTTTCACCACATTGCGTCTCTAAGGTCCCCGGGGCGACGTTGCCCCGGGCCGAACGGCGCCACCGGCTCAGTGGCGGTGGTGCATGCTGCCGGCAGACGCCGCCATCTGGTTGGCGCCGTTGCGGTCGATGCGGGCGACCGATTTCTCGGACAGCGCGATCGAATCCGACACCGCCTCGGCGGCGACGCCGATCAGGTGCGCCGCAAAGGGCAGCCCGGTTCGGTCGGCCTCGATGCGCAGGTAGTCCAGGCAGCGCTTGATGGCGGCGGCGTCCTGCAACGGATCGCAGAGCTTCAGTTCGATGGGATCTTTGCTGTCAGACATTTCTTCTCTCCTCAGTGTTTGGGGGGTTAGGCAACCGCTGCCTCGTCGAGGAACGGGGCCGTGCGGATGACCGAGCCTTGAATGCCTCCAACCGCGCGCAGGCTCGCCAGGGTCGCGTGGTTCATGTCGAAACGGCCGGTGTAGGCCGGGGCGCCGCCGATGATATGGGCCGGCGACTGCCACTTCGGCGGACAGCCGAGCCGTGGCAGCAGGCGCTCCATTCGAGCGTCATAAACGGTGATCAGTTCGCGGATACCGAAGGCGATGCAGGTCTCGGTGACGGCGCAGAGCAGCTCGCTGCTGGTGCGCGTCCGCGATCCCCTGCCCTCGACCGCGAAGCGGCTACCTTCCCAGATCAGGGGGTGGTAAGGCGCGCGCGCGCCTCCCAGCAGCGGCGCAAAGACGTCACGCAGCATGTAGGGCCCGGTGGTCGGCAGGAACCGCCAGCTGCCGGCAAGCTTCTCCCCGGCATCGAAGGCCAGCAGGTAGACCGGGTAGAGGGCGTCGAACGTGTCGCGCTCCTCGCCCGGCTCGCCGGGGCCTCCGGGACCGTCGCCGCCCGGTACGCTCCAGCCGAGGCGCTGCCTGAAGACCCTATAGCGTTGCTGGAACATCATGCGCAGTTCCCCGGCGTAAGCCCCATAGAGGTCCGGTGTCACAACATCGATCACGGCCGCATCCCCCTCCTGTCGCCTCCGCCACCGATTGGACAGCCAAGCGCGGCCGCAGACAGCCCCCCAGAATTGGGGGGTAGCGCGGAAAGGGGGGCTTTTCCGGGAAATTCAGAGCGGCGGATGCCGCCGGCGGGGCCGCAGGGGGTCTTCGCGGAGGGCGACGGGCCAGGACCTATTCCGCGGGTTTACGTCAGTGAAGGGGACAATGAGAGAAAGCCTCTAGGGCAGGATATAGCCCTGCACGATGGCTTTGACGACCGCGTGGTGCTTGGAGAAGACCCCCAGCTTGCGGGTTGCGTTCTTCAGGTGGAACAGCACCGTTTCCTCGGAAATGGCGAGAATCTGGCCAACCTCCCAGGCGGTCTTGCCGCGGGCCGTCCACATCAGACAGTCCCTCTCGCGATCGGTCAGGCGCACCCGGCCCGGCTCGGCGACGTCTTCGGCCAGCCTCAGGAAAGCCTCATGCGTGTTGATCGCCAACCAGACCAAGTCCTTGTAGGCCCGGCGAAAGGCCTCGCTGAATGCCTGCTCGCTGCTATCGGCAACGATACTGAGCGTCGAAAGTCCGCTATCGGGCCCATGGATCGGAATGGTGGCGCCATTCCTGATGCCGTGGTCGCGCGCCTCGTTCAGCACCCGGCGCTGTCCGGTCGTCAGGTCGTTGCGGCTGCCGATCTCGCGCCAGTCAAACGGCATCAGGCGGCCAAGGGCGGCCTGCAGGGTGGGGTCCAGATCGCCATAGTCCTGCGACAGGTAGTGCCCCACCCAGGCATCGGGCAGCGTCGCCAGGAACTCATGCACCTGGTTGCCGCTGCGCGAGCCGGCCGGCACGAAGGACGGGATTTTCTTGCCCAGCGGTGTGCGGACATGGACATAGGCGAAGCGGTCGAAACCAAGCTCCTGCAGCACGGTTTCCAGGCGGACGCTGATCTCGGCGGTGCTGGCGGCCCCGCCCAGCCACTCGACATAGGAGGCCACGCTGCCGCGTTCCACCACGCCGCTCATGGCCGCCGTCCGCGGCCCGCCGGCGGGCACCAAAAAGCAGCCTCCAAGGGGCAACCCTGCCCCTTGTGAGACCGAACATCACTGACAAATAAAGGGCCGGCGCAAGGCGGAAGGTATGCGAAAGGGTAACCACGGTTGGTTGCCAACCGTGCTGGGTTCCTGTTCCGGGTTCCCGCTTTCGCTTGCGCCGTCCTAACCTCCCTGACGTCCCCTCGCCGATTAACTCTCGGCGGGACGCCCCAGCGTCTTCAAAAGAGACAACACTTCAGCCCGTACCTTGGCATCGGGAATTCTATAATAAGAGCTGATCAATTGTAACGTTTCACGCTGGTTTGTGAAGTCGGGGTCTGACGAGTGGATGTTAGACGTCGAGCTGGATCCGGCCTCAGGGCTCGCCGCGCTCCCCGCGTCGCCTTCGGACTCGACTCCTTCGAAGAAGTAAGTCACCGGCACGCTGAGGATGCGCGAGAGCTCATAGAGCTTGCTCGCGCTGATGCGGTTGGCGCCACGCTCGTACTTCTGGATCTGCTGAAACGTCAGACCCAGGGCATTGGCCAGCTTTTCCTGCGAATATCCGAGAAATACCCGGCGAAGGCGGACACGACCGCCAACATGAACGTCTACGGGATGGGCCTGTCTGGCTTTCCCCATGGTTTGATGAGCAAGCATCCGTTCTCCCTACTAATCAACGATTCCATGACCCCGGGGAAATCTATGCGAAATCACTATGAAGTCACAAAGGAAAAATTCGCGCAAAACTGGTAAATTATCAATTTTGCCCACAATTAATGAGCCCAGTTCGCCAGAATCGGTTGTTAACCATCATGAAAACCAAAATAACGCCCAAAATTATACTCTAGCGTTACTTCTGTGGTTAATTACAACTTTAAGATGATCGCCGGTTGCAACCCTAGGGGCCGAGAAATCCCCTCTCCGGGGTAGCTGCCACCCGCAGAGGTTACGCCGACACCGGCCAGCGCACCACGAAGCGGGCCCCCTTGCCCGGCCCGCCGTCTTCGACAGTCAGGTCGCCGCCCATGGAACGGGCTGCCGAGCGGGCCACCGACAGGCCGAGCCCGGTCCCGGCGATGCCGTCGACCTCCTTGGCCCGCCAGTACGGCTGGAAGATCGCCTCGCGCTGCTCCTCCGGGATGCCGGTGCCACAGTCGGTCACCGCCAATAGGTAACTGTCGCCGTCGCGCGCCAGCTCGACCTCGATATCGCCGGTTCCCCGCGAATACTTGACCGCGTTCTGCAGCAGGTTGGACAGAATGGTCTGCAGGGCCGCGTCATGGGCGCCGCACACCGGTCCGTCGAGCCGGTCATTCAACACCAGATGCTGGCGCGCACGCAGGGCAACGGAGACCTCGCGCCACACGGCGCGGCTGAAGCGGCCGAGGTCGAGCGGTTCCCGGCCCTCGCTGTTCTCCCCCGCCTCGACGCGACCCATCATCAGAACGTCGTCGACCAGACGGGCAAGGGTGCTGACCGCCCGCCGAATGGTCCGGGTTTCCTCGCGCCGCTCGGCTTCCGACATCTGGTCGCCGAAGCGTTCGAGCATGTCGGCCGAGGTGCCGATCGCCTGCAGGGGCGTGCGCAGTTCGTGCGAGACCATCGAGACGAAGCTGGATTTCTGCGAACGCCGTTGCTTTTCCTGATAGAGCGAGATGGACAGGCGGCCTTCGCGCGACACCACCATCTCCACCCGCTTGATGGCCAGGAACAGCAGCAGGCACACCGCCGCGAAGGCAACGAACAATAGCGGCGCGACATTCCACAGCAGCGTGTCGCCCGAACGCTGGCCGCGCCAGACGACGCTGCCGATGACCGTGCCTTCGCTCCCTTTGACCGGGCAACCGACGTAGCCCGGCGGCACCGCGCCGCGCAGGAAATGCAGATTGGCGATGTGCTCGCCGACACCGGCCCGGTTGAACAGCGTCAGATCGAGCGGCTGGACAAAAACCAGGACGTTGCGCGCGCCAGCCCCGGCGGCCCTATGGAGCGGCGCGATCAGACTGGCCCCGACCAGCGCCAGGTCCTGGTTGTGCATCACGAAACTGGCCGGTGGGACCTGGTCGATCACCGTGGCGCCGCGGGCAGCAGAAATCAGCGTGCCGATACCCGAAGGCAACACCGGGGCCACCCCAGGCGTCACCGCGCGGCCGTCTTCGAAAGCAAAAATCGTCTGCCCGTCCGCAGCGATCACCCAACCGGCGACAATGTCGAAGTTGGTCAGCAGGTAGGACGGCAGTTCTTCCTTGGCCCAGCGTTCGTCCATCTGCGTGCCGAGCTTCGCAACGGCGTCATCCCACCAGGCATAATCGATCACGAGTTGCCGCAACGTGTCCCGACGCATCTGCACGATGGACCGTACAAGGTCTTCCTGCGCCCCGGCGTCGCGGTCGTTCAGCGAGCCGGCGCTCCAATAGAGCAGACCCGCCATCGCCACCAGGCAGACGGCAACCAGCAGCAGAATCGGCAGCAGCAGGTTGCGCCGCCGTCGCGCGAGAATCGCACGCGTCGTTTCCATACGCGACGGCGGACGGTGCTCGCGTCCGGTGATTGTAGCCATTCCCCATACCTTTTCGGGAATGTGAATTTCAACCTGTGGGCTTTGCCGCAACACTATAAACGGAATGCCATAGATGGCACAGCCAGTCAGGCAGATATTCAGCAAATATCCGCAGAATCGAGGCCCTTGCCGGAGACGAGCCACAAAGATCACCACCCAAAACACCGACCGCGTGTGTCATTGGACGAATGCACAATTCCAAGACGCGCCCGGACGCCCACTGCCGCCGCACAGGCCCCCGCCGCGCGCGTCGCTAGCCGGAGTTGCAGGATTATCCCTGGCCAAAACGGGTTCCAAGGAGGCAGAGTGGTCTTTGAAGTCGCCGCTTCACTCAGCCATTTCAACGCTGACCAACCTCCCCGCCAGCAGAGCAGACGATCAGGCATGCGCCCCATGATTGCGCCCTCGCCGTTGCCTTCGACCGCCCGGTCTGCAAAATTCCCCACGGGAGCCCCCAACGAGAGCCGGGGACGCCAGCGGCCGGAAATGAGCCGATACGGACGGAAAATGTGACCGCAGTGATGAAGTCAACGGCAGCCAGGGACGCATCGGATCAGCTGGGCCAGTTGTTGTCGCGGTGCAGCCTGGGCGATCAGGCGGCCTTCGGCGAACTCTACGAAGCCACCTCTGCGAAACTCTTCGGCATTGCCCTACGTATATTGAGACGAGAGGCCTGGGCCGAGGAGGCCCTGCAGGAGGCCTATGTGAAGATTTGGCGCTACGCCGACAGCTATAATCCGGGCCGCGGTCGGCCGATGACCTGGATGATCAACGTGGTCCGCAACCACGCCCTGGATCTGCTGCGGCGGGCCGACTACCGCGCCAAAGAGGAGGAATGGAATCCTGACCGGGACCAGCGCATGAGCACCGACAATCCCGCAACCCTGGCCGAGACCAGCCAGGAGATGCAGCGGGTACTCGGCTGCCTGGGGCTGCTCGGCGAGGAGCAGCGCGACAGCATCCTGCTGTCCTACCACCAGGGCCTGACCCCGACCGAGGTCGCCGGCCGGTTGAAGCGGCCGGTGGGTACCGTGAAGACCTGGATCCGCCGCGGCCTCATCAAGGTCCGGGAGTGCCTGGACCAATGAGATACGATGAGCCGGAACTGCAGGAAGCCTTAGCCTGCTCCTACGTCGCCGGTGCCCTGCAGGGGCTGGCACGGCGCCGCTTCGAGGCGCTGATGCATACCCGCCCCGCCCTGCGCCAGCGCGTCGAAGCCTGGGAAAACCGGCTGACGCCCCTGGCCGACGGCACCCCGGAAGTACAGCCGCCGGCGCGGGTGTGGCGCGCTATTCAGGGACGCATCGCGCCCCAGGCCGCAGCGGCGCAAAGCGTCGGCTGGTGGCACAGCCTCGCCTTCTGGCGTCCCTTCGGTGCGCTGGCCGCCGTGCTGGCGCTGGTGGTCACCGGTTACACCGGCTACGTGGTGACCCGGCCCGCAGCGCCGCCGCAGGTCGCCGAGGTGTCGCCGCAGCAGGTCGCCCCCAGCTATGTCGCCGTGCTGGAGGATGAAGCCGACCAGCCGGCCCTGGTGGTTACCGCCTTCAAGGGACCCTGGCGGCTGATCGTCGAGCCGCTGCGCGATCTGGCTTCCTACGAGAGTCCCGAAGGCGGCAAGGTGTTCCAGATCTGGGCGGTCGAACGCGACACCGGCACCACGCGCCCCCTGCTGCAGGTCACCGGCGGTGCAGTGTTGCGCCTGCCGCTCGACGAGAGCGGCTGGGTCGCCATCAAGACCTCTGAGTCTCTCGTCGTTACCCTGGAAGACGCCGGCAGCACGCCGGCGGCGCCGAGCAGTCCGGCGATCTTCTCCGGCCTCTGCCTGAACCTTAAAGGTCCCGAGGACATCTAAGCCGGGCCGACATGAAACCGGCCGAAACCCGCACCAGAGCGTCAGCGATCAGAGCGTCAGCGATCAGAGCGTCAGGGCCAGCATGTGATTGTCCCAGGCGACCGGCGCAGCGGCGGGATCGTTGAGCGGCGCCGTCTCGCCGGTCAGCGCATTGTGGTGCACCAGCTTGCCGTAGCCGCTGGAGGCAAGGAAGCCGCCGGGTTCGCCGGAGGCCGCCACGCCACAGCCGTCGCCGAGGCCGAGGCCGCCGAGATAGCGACGCTCGGCCACCGACCAGAAGGTGATGGTGCCGCCGCGCGGTGCCGATGCCGCCAGCACCCGCCCCGAGACATCCATCGCCGCGCTGCCGCAGTACTGCCGCATCGCCTTCAGGGTCGCCTCGCCGGCCTCCGGCAAGGTGAGGGCGCCCTCGCCGCGGCGGTGGAAACCGACCAGCGGCACCAGGTTGTTGCGCGGCCCCTCGTACTGCATGACGAAGCCGATGGTGTCGTCCGGCGCCGCGGCCAGATGGCGGATCGAGGCCTGGTGCATCGCCTGAGGCGCGCGGTACTTCTCCAGCAACGCGCCGCTCTGGGAATCAATGTAGGCCAGCGAGGGCTGCATGGTGTCGATGTTCAGCTTCTCGCGGCGCCGCGACGGGTGGGTCTGGATACCGCCGTTGGCCACCGCCAGGGTGCGCCCGTCCGACAGCAGCACCAGCTCGTGCGGCCCGATGTCGGTGGCTTCCAGTTCGCCCTCGCGGCGATAGCCCGCACTGGCGTCATAGACACCGATACAACCGCGCGCGTTGTCATAGTCGTTCTCGCAGGCGAACAGCCAGCGCCCGTCGCGGCTGAACACGCCGTGACCGTAGAAATGCCGTCCCTCGGGCGCGTCGAAGCGGCGCGGATGCATGGCGGACAGAGGATCGAAGGCCACGGCGAAGTGCTCCGGCCGGCGCGCGAAGGCGACCACCTCGCGCCGGCCCGGCCGCCGCGCGGCGCCATGGCCGCGCCCCGGCAGCGGCACCGTCGCCACTACATGGCCGCTGTCGTCGAAGATGCGGGTCAGGGTGCTGCCGTCCTCCGCCGCGCAGGCGTTGACGAAATAGCGGCCTGCCTCGGCGGCCGCCGCCCCACCCGGCCAGGGCAATCCCGAGGCCGCGAAGAGCGCGGCCGTTGCAGTGAGGAAACCGCGCCGGTCAATCGCCGTCATAGCTGTTGAATCCCATTGGCAGTTCGAGAACCTCGGACAGCGGGCCGCCCATCAGTTCCAGCAGCTGGCGGGCTTCGACGCGGATGGCATCCAGTTTCGCCCAGCCGTCCGGCGCCTGCAGCGCCACCACCAGCGAAGACGGCTGCGCTTCGACGGCGGCGATCAGGCGTTCCAGCGCCGCGCTGATCACACGGTCGAGCTCGGCGCCCTGCGGATGCTCACGCGCCATGGACGAGAAACTGATGCCGTTGCCGCCGCCTTCGTAGAGCGCCTGCGCGGCTTTCAGGTTGAGCAGCACGTTGCGCAGGGAGCGGCCGGAGCGCCAGGACTCCGCGCGCGTATCGCGGGCCGATCCCGCTTCCTTGCCGAGCGGCCGGCCGAGCTTGTAATCCTGGACCAACAGGATGGCGCCACGCAGCGCCTTGGCAAACTCCAGCGACGCTTCCTTGGCGTCGAAGTAGCGCTCGTTGCCTTCGGCGGCCCCACGGATGACGTCGGCATAAGCCACATCGCCACCCTGCCAGTCGGCCAGCAGGCCCGCCGCGATGGTCTTCAGATTGCCGCCGATGGCGACGGTCAGCTGACAAGCGAAGGGCGTCGTCCAGGTCGCGGCGTCGCTATCGAACAACAGGCGCTCCAGCGCCGGAAAGCCCTGTACCGCGACACTGCCGTTGGCGAAGACAACCGTCTCCAGCGCGTGCGGATCGGCTTCGGAGAGCATCTGCGCCAGATGGCGCGCCACGGTGCCGCGCTTGTCGGGCCAGAACTCGATGCGCTCGGTGCGCAGGAACAGCTCGCTGGGGCCGAAGCGCAGGTGCTGCACACCCATCCAGGCATCCATCGCCGCGTTGTAAGCCTCGCCGCTTTCGGCGGCGTCCGCCCTGCCGTCGGCGCAGGCCCGGGTGAGCGAGGCTTCCAGCGCCGCGGTCGCCTCGGCAAAGGCCGCATAGCGCGGCAGCACATAGTCGTCGACCAGCGCCGCGTTCAAGGCAGCGTAGTCGAGTACCGGATCCCCGGACTGGGTCTGGGTCTGGGGCTGAATTTGGGTCTGGGCGTGCGCCTGCGGCACGGCAAGGCCGCCGGCCAACAGCGCGAGCGCCACCGTCCTCTTGAGCTTCCGCCCGATCAGCATCTTTCTCTCTCCTAGTCGCCGGTCGCCCGGCATAGTGAAATCCCATGGCGCAAGTGGGGGAGGCCCCGGACGAGAGCGACCACCAGAGCCACCACTAGAGCGACCGCAGGAAGGCCAGCAGCGCGTCGCGCCGCTCTGCCGGCAGGGCGATGACCTTCTGCCTGGCCACCTCCGCCTCGCCGCCGTGCCAGAGGATCGCCTCCAGCAGGTTGCGTGCGCGCCCGTCATGCAGGAAACGGGTGTGGCCGTTCACCACCTCGGTGAGGCCGATCCCCCACAGCGGCGCGGTGCGCCACTCGCGGCCCGAAGCCTGCCCCTCCGGCCGGTGGTCCGCAAGCCCCTCACCCATGTCATGCAGCAATATGTCGCTATAGGGCCAGATCAGTTGGAACGACTGTTCCTCGCCCGCGGAGTCCCGCCGCGTCACGTATTTGGGGCGGTGGCAGGCGGCACAGCCGCTCTCATAGAACACCTGCTTGCCGGCCAGAACCTGCGGGTCGCCGATACCGCGCCGCGCCGGCACCGCCAGGTTGCGGCTGTAGAAGGTGATCAGGTGCAGCATCTGCGCCGCGGCCTCCAGGCCGTCGAGATGCGGGCTGTTGCCGTCGGGCGCAGACAGGCAGGCCGCCTGCCGGGCGGTGCAGTCGCCGGCCGCCGCCGCCATGCCGGGTGTCGAGATGCCGATGTCGCCGTTGATGGCGTGGATGCTCTGCTGATGCAGGTTGGGCTGACCGGCCTTCCAACCGAAACGGCCCAGGACCACGGCCTGCCGTTCGTCGTCCCACACCCGGTTGGCGCGCCCGGAGATGCCGTCGCCATCGGCATCGTCGGGATCGGCCAGGCTTTCGATATCCGCGTCGGAGACGGCTTCAAGCAGCCCCAGGCCGATCATCGGCGGCGCCCCCCGCGGCGACAGCATGACGTCGGGGTGCAGCGGTCCGTAGCCGAGGTCGGCGATGCCGTAGGTCGGCCGGCGCAGGGTGACCACCGTGCCGTCAGCCAGCGCGACCGGCTGCTCGCTGTAGTCGATGGTCATGCGACCTTCGGCCTTGAGGCCCTGCACCGCCTGGTCCTGCAACTGGCCACCATAGGTCGGCTCGGGAATCACGTTGACGCGGCCGCTGGCCAGAGCAGCGCGGTCGGTATCGTCCTGCGGCGGAATGCTGAGGCGCAGGAACATCGAGATGGCGGAGTCGGATGCCGAGGCCGGCGGATGGCCGCGACCGTCCTTCTGGTGGCAGCGCTGGCAGGAGCGGGCGTTGAACAGCGGCCCGAGGCCGTCGGCCGAGGTGGTCGACGACGGCGACGAGACCCAGAGGCGCTTGAACAGGCCGTTGCCGATCTTGAAGTCGAGCTCACGCTCGAAGCTCATGTTGGCCGAACTGTGCGAAAAGACGTTGGCGTTCACCGTGGCCCGCGTGGTCGTCGCACCGCCGGGCAATCCCTCGAAAGCTTCGGGCTTAGTGAAGTCGTCGGCCGGCGCGGTCACCGCCGCGATGCGCGCTGCTTCCTCAGGCGTGCGTTGCTCAGCAATGGGGCCGGCAGCCAAAGCTGCCGGCCCCATTGTCAGAAGCATCAAAGCAAGGACTGTCGCTTTCGTCTGCTGCATCGCTTCGGTCACGCGGTAGCGGCCCCGTCAGGCCGGCCCCGGAAGATCAACTCAGGAGGGCCGGCCCTTTCCGGGAGGCGCCGCAGTGCGATCAATCAGCCGCGATCACTGGAACACCGCCTGCGGGTCATCAAGGCTGTCGGAGCCTTCGAACTCGATCGTCGACAGGTCGAGTGTCGCCACCACCCGCTCAATCGAGCGGGTCTGCTCGGTCAGCGACTGGACCACGGTTTCGATCACGGCGTTGCCCTCGGCATTGCCCTCGCCGATCATCTGGTCGTAGGCCTCGCCGCTCTCGGCGCGGTCGACCATGGCCTGCATCGCACCGTGGGCTGCATCCAACTTGGCCTTCATGTCGGCGTCCACCGCCTTGTCCTTGGCGGCCACCAGGTCCGACAGGCTCGGACCCTCGACGGCGCTGCCGTCAACCCGCGTGTAGCGGCCGAGGTAGACGTTGGCGATGCCCTTCTCGTCATAGAAATGCGAGTTGTGGGTGTTGTCGCTGAAGCAGTCGTGCTCCTCCTCCGGGTCGTGCAGCATGAGGCCGAGCTTGATGCGCTCGCCGGCCAGCTCGCCGTAGGACAGGCTGCCCATGCCGGTCAGCATGGTCGCCAGGCCGGTGTCGGCATCGCCCTTCACCAGGCCTTCACGCGCCTCGCCGCCCGGGGCCCACTGCGCCACCATGTCCTTCAGGTCGTCGACCAGCAGGTCGGTCGCCGCCTCAAGGTACTGGGCACGGCGCTCGCAATGGCCGCCGGTGCAGTTCGCGGTGCTGTAGTCGGTCGCCGGACGGGCGCCGGCGCCCGGGCCGGTGCCGTTCAGGTCCTGGCCCCACAGCAGGAACTCGATGGCGTGGTAGCCGGAGGCCACATTGGATTCGACCTCGTCGGCCTCGTGCAGCACGTCGGCGATCAGTTCCTTGGTGATGCTGCTGGCATCGACCGTCTCGCCGTTGACCGTCAGTTTCTCGTTGGCGATCACGTTGGCGGTGTAGGCCGGGTTCTCGTCGGATTCGCTGCCGTAGCGGTTGCCGTCGACGTAGTCGATCAGGCCCTCGTCCAGCGGCCAGGCATTCACCTTGCCCTCCCAGTCGTCGACCACCGCGTTGCCGAAGCGATAGGCCTCGGTCTGCTGATAGGGCACCCGCGCGGCGATCCACGCCTCGCGCGCCGCCGTCAGGGTCTCCTCGGTCGGGTTGGCGACCAGCTTGTCCACCGCGCCCTGCAGCGACTCAGCCGTGATCAGCGAGTCCTCGTAGGCGGCATGGGCGATATCGGCGTAGGTCTTCAGGACCGCGCTCTTGTCGACCTCCGCCGCCGCCGCGGCGCCTGAGGCCACCAGCGGGGCCAGGGCGACTGTCGCGGCCAGCACGACTGTCTGGATTGTCTTCATCGGGTGCATCCCCTTTTCTGCATCGACTGTAAGGCGGCGCGACTAAGCACCGCAAATGACACGCATTCTTAATGAGAACGCCAAGAAACGGCCGTCCCATCACGGAGACAGCCCCATAAACGTCCAAGAACCGCCGATTTTACATAGAAAGACGCAATTGACAATCATTATCATTCGCACCATATTGAGTGCGTTCACTGAGGGAGACGCGGATGTACGTCTGTCTATGCAACGGCTATCGGGACGCGGAGATCCGGGAGATCGCGGAATCCGGGGTGCGCTGCGCCCGGGAGGTCTATCTGACCCTCGGCAACGGGCCGTGCTGCGGAACCTGTCTGGACTGCGCCCAGGGCATCGTCGATGACGTCCACGCCCTCCCTGCCGGATCCGCATCTGGAGACGTCTCCGGACAGGCCCCAGGGGCCGACGGCCGGGCGGGTGAGCCGGCGACGGGCCGCGAAGCCCTGCTGATGGCAGCGGAATAGGCGGGCGCCACCATGCACCTGTGGCGCAATCTGCCGGAAGGCCAGTTGGTGGCCGTGCTGCGTTGGCTGCAGTCCCGGCGCGAGAAAAACCGCGCCGCCGCTAAAACCCCGTCGGAAGCCCCCAGGGCCCCTGCCCTGGCAACAACCAAGCCGGCGCCGCCGCCGGCACGCTGACGCCGGGCACGCCCGGCGCAGGTCTCTCGCGCGCTTCTGGCGGGTTCAGTCTTCCGCCGGCTTGCTCTGGAACTGAATGAAGTTCTGCTGCCCCATCTTCTCGAGCAGGTCGAGGTTGGTTTCCAGCCAGTCGATGTGTTCTTCCTCGGAATCGAGAATCTCGGTGAACAGCTGGCGCGAGACATAGTCGCTGACCGACTCGCAGTGGGCGATGGCCTCCTTGAGATCCGGCACGCCCGCCATCTCCAGCTTCAGATCGCACTGCATGATCTCTTTCACGTTCTCGCCGATCATCAGCTTGCCGAGTTCCTGAAGGTTCGGCAGGCCTTCGAGAAAGAGAATCCGTTCGATGAGTTCATCGGCGTGCTTCATCTCGTCGATGGACTCTTCGTACTCGTGCTTGGCCATGCGGGTGATGCCCCAGTCCTTCAGCATCCGCGCGTGCAGGAAGTACTGGTTGATCGCCGTCAACTCGTTCTTCAGCACCTTGTTCAGGTGCTGAATGACCTTCTTGTCGCCTTTCATACTCTCTCCTCGCCCCTAAAGGCTGCTCTACCAGTTTGTGACCGCCATCCTACGCGCTGCACCGCGGCGTAACCACAATCCATTTGGTTGCAGGGCCGGATTACCCCCTTCAACCAATGACTTGCAAGTGCCCCTCACTCGCAATCCCGCATCGGGCCATGGTGCAGTGGTTTTCACCGCAGACCGCATTCCCGCTCACGCTCGAATTCCCGCGCGGGGTATTCTAAGGGCCACAACGGCGGCGCATGAAGCTGCCGCAAAGGGAGAGCGATGACGATGTTTAACCTGCCCCGCGCGTTGCTGGCCGCCGCCATGCTGACCGCAACCTTGGTCCCCGCCGCCGCCGAGGCGCAAGAGGTAACGCTGCGCGTCCACCATTTCCTGCCGCCACCCTCAGTTACTCATAAGGATTTCATCGAGCCCTGGGCGCGCAAGGTCGAGGCCGAGTCGGGCGGGCGCATAAAGATCGAGATCTACCCCTCGATGCAGCTGGGCGGCAAGCCGCCGGCGCTCTACGACCAGGTGCGCGACGGCGGCGTCGACATCGTCTGGACGCTGCCCGGCTATACGGCAGGGCGTTTCCCGACCATCGAGGTCTTCGAACTGCCCTTCATGGCGGCCTCCGCCGAGGCGACCAGCCAGGCCGCCCACGCGTTCTACAAAAAGCATGCGGTGGAAGAGTTCGCCGACGTTCACCCGCTGATGGTCCACGTCCACGCCCCCGGCACCCTGCATCTGCGCGGCGCGCCGGTGAAAACCCTGGAGGACCTGAAGGGCCTGAAGCTGCGGGCGCCGACGCGGATGACCAACGCCGCCCTGCAAGCCCTCGGCGCCACGCCGATCGGCATGCCGGTGCCGGCGGTGCCCGAATCGCTTGCCCGCGGCGTCATCGACGGCGCCGCCCTGCCCTACGAGGTCGCCCTGCCGCTGAAGGTGCACGAACTGACGAAGAGTCATACCGAGATCGGCGGCGGCAAGGGCAGCCGGGGCCTCTACACCGCGGTCTTCCTCTTCGCCATGAACAAGGCGCGCTACGAGGCGCTGCCCGCCGACCTCAAGAAGGTCATCGACGACAACGCCGGCACCGCGCTGGCCCAGCGGATCGGCAGGCTATGGGACGAGGCCGAGGTGCCCGGGCGCCAGGCCGCGGTCGACAGCGGCGCCGCCTTCGCCATCATCGAGGGCGCCGAACTGGCGCGTTGGCAGGCGGCCACCGCTGGCGTCGCCGCCGGCTGGATCGCCGAGCGGGACGCCGTCGGCAAGGACGGCCAGGCCCTGGTCGACGATGCCAGGGCCCTCATCGCGAAGTACGCCGGCGAATAGTGAGACGGGCGAGTAAGCGCCCTCTCTCCCCTGTCACCCTCGAGCTTATCCCGCGGGCGACAGGGATACTTGTCTGCTAGGCCTCGCCGCGCGCCGGGTAGCCCTTTTCCTTAATGAAGTCGATCGCCTTCAGCAGCTGGTCCAGCGGCGGGCGGGCGAAAGGCATGGTCTGCACATAGGACGCGTAGAGCGTGCCGTCGGGCTTCATGAGAAACAGCCCCGGCTCGTTGAACAGGGCCGGCTCCTCGATACCGATCGAGGTGGTGCCGCGGCTGGTCGAGATGGGCAGCCCCAATTCGCGCGCCTTTTCGATGGAAAGGTCGTAGGCAATGGGCAGGGCGCCCAGTTCCCAGTCGGTCTTGGCCGCGGTGGCGCGATCCTGGCCATCGCTGCTGACGGCCACCACGTCGACGCCGCGCTCGGCAAACTCACCGATACGCTCGTTCAGGTCCTTCAGGTAGTTGCGGCACATCGGGCAGTGGACGCCGCGGTAGGCGACGACCATCGACAGCGCCTCCGGCTGACGCTCGGAAAGCGTCCAGGTGCCGCCGTCGACGAGGGGAAACGACATTTCCGGGGCAGGCTGGCGGGTCTTGAGCATCTGGGGTCCTCCTTATTGATGCATTATTCTGGAACGTTCATTCAAAAATATGTCAAAAAAACTCAGCGCCCGAAATCAATCGAGGGCCTGCAATGCCACGCGCACCACGCTGCGCAGCGTAGCCCGGTCCGGCGTCACCTTGGCCATGACGCGCAGGCCGTTGGCGGTGGCGGTGAGAAACCGGGCCAGGTCGGTCGGCGATTTATCGGCGGCGATTTCGCCCGCTTTCCTGGCACGGGTCAGCAGCCGGCGGAAGGCGGCCTCCATGGCGCCCATGTTGGCGGCGACGGCGAGGCGGGTGTCGCGGTCGTGCGGCGCCAGCTCGATGGCGGAATTGGTCATCAGGCAGCCAAGCAGCCGCCCCTCGCCCACCGAGAACTCGACCATGTCCCTGAAGAAAGTGGCGATTTTCTCGCGTGCGGGGCCCGGCTGCTCCAGCCGGTCAAGGCGCTGCGCCGTGACGGTGGTGCGGTAGTGCTCGACGGCGGCCAGGAACAGGCCGTGCTTGTCGCCGAAGGTGTCGTAAAGGCTACCGCGGTTGAGGCCGGTTGCCGCCACCAGGTCCTGCACCGAGGTCGCCTGATAGCCCTGGCGCCAGAACACGGCCAACGCCTTCTGCACCACCTCTTCGCGCTCGAACTCCCGTGGCCGCGCCAAGGACTTCCTCTCCCGCACCGCGTTTCAGAATGATCGTTCAATAATGGACGCGGCGACCGCTGTCAATGGCCGGCGGAAAAGAGTGCTGCACGCACATCACCCTATTGTATGCACAGACCGGCGCGTGCCACTCTGCACCGCCGATCGGGAGGCACAAAAAAAACAACAATGCAGGGGCATAAGCGTGCAAACGATCAAGACGATCAGGACCGGACAAAAGGTTCCGTCGCCCTTCTCCAAGCAGGAGATGACGCGGCGGCTGAATAAACTGCGTGAGGTGATGGCCGGCCTGGGAATGGATGCGGCGATCTTCACCTCGTATCACAACATCAACTACTACAGCGACTTCCTCTACTGTTCCTTCGGGCGTCCTTACGCCCTGGTGGTCACCCGCGACGCGGCGACGACAGTCAGCGCCAATATCGACGGTGGCCAGCCCTGGCGCCGCAGCTTCGGTGACAACCTGGTCTATACCGACTGGCAGCGCGGCAACCACATCCGCGCACTCCAGGAGCTGGCGCCGGCCAAGGGTCATATCGGTATCGAGGAGGACAATCTCTCCATCGAGCGCATGCGCAAGCTGCAGGCGGCGCTGCCGGATGCGGTGTTCTGCGACATTGCCGCCGCGACCATGGCCCAGCGCATGGTGAAGTCGGCCGAAGAGATTACGCTGATCCGCAACGGCGCGCGCATTGCCGATATCGGCGGTGCGGCCTGCCGCGCGGCCATCGCCGAGGGCGTGCCGGAGCATGAGGTCGCCCTGGCCTCGACCGCCGCCATGGTACGCGCGATCGCCGAGACCTATGCCGATGCCGAACTGATGGACACCTGGACCTGGTTTCAATCGGGGATCAACACCGACGGCGCCCACAACCCGGTGACCAGCCGACGGATGGAAAAAGGCGACATCCTGAGCCTCAATTGCTTTCCGATGATCGCCGGCTACTACACCGCATTGGAACGGACCCTGTTCCTCGATCACGCCAGCGACCGTCATTTGCAGATCTGGGAGGCGAACTGCGCGGTCCACCGCCGCGGCCTGGAGCTGATCCGCCCGGGCGTACGCTGCTGCGACATCGCCGCCGAACTGAACGAGGTCTACCGGTCCCACGGCCTGCTCGATTACCGCACCTTCGGCTACGGTCACTCCTTCGGCGTGCTGTGCCACTACTACGGGCGCGAGGCGGCGCTGGAGCTGCGCGAGGATATCGAGACGGTGCTGGAGCCCAACATGGTGATCTCCATGGAGCCGATGGTGATGATCCCGGCGGGCGAGCCCGGCGCCGGCGGCTACCGCGAGCACGACATCCTAGTGCTGACCGAAAACGGCGCCGAGAACATCACCGGCTTTCCCTTCGGTCCGGAGCACAACGTCGTCCCGGCGTGACGCCGGCGCAGAGGGATGGCCGCGGTCGGCGACGGCAACCCGGCCCTCTTCCGCCGCCCGTTCAAACGCCATGCGGGAATTACCCCGGCGCGCTATCGCCAGCGCTTCCGCGGCCTGCCGGCCCCGGATTTCGAGGATGGAAATTGATCTCTGTCAAACCCGCTTGGCCGATATGATGGTAGTAACATTTCATCAAACTGTCATAATTGGCTTGTCACAACTGACCCGGACAAATACCGGGCGGACAGGGGATCAGATCATGGCTGGAGTCCGCAAAACCACTGCACCGTGCGCCGCCGAGACCGCGCCCACCGCCTCGCCCGAACCGCAGGCGGCTGCTACGCCCGAGGTACCGGCAGGCGGCCCGGCAACGGAACCCGCGGCCGCCGAACCGGCGACCGCAGCCCCGGCGTCGCCCGCCGCCGGCAAGGCGAAGGCCGCCAGGAAAGCCACCGCCAAAAAAGCCAATGGCGCGGCGAAGGCAAACGGCGAGGGGGAGGCCAGCCCGGCCCACCGCCTTGCGCAGCTGCGCCACGACCCGGACGCCATCCGCCAGGCCTTCGAGTCCGGCGAATACCCCTACACCACGAAGCTGCGCCGCAAGGCCTATGAGAAGCACAAGGCCGAACTGCAGGTCGAACTGCTGAAAGTGCAGGAATGGGTGCGCCAGACCGGCCAGAAAATCGTGCTGATCTTCGAGGGGCGCGACGCCGCCGGCAAGGGCGGCACCATCAAACGCTACATGGAGCATCTCAATCCGCGCGGCGCCCGGGTGATCGCCCTGGAGAAGCCGACCGAGCGCGAGATGAGCCAGTGGTATTTCCAGCGCTACATCGAGCACCTGCCCGCTGCCGGCGAAATGGTCTTCTTCGACCGCTCCTGGTACAATCGCGCCGGCGTCGAGCGGGTGATGGACTTCTGCTCGGCCGGCGACTACCTGGAGTTCATGCGCCAATGTCCGGACCTGGAGCGCATGATGGTGCGCAGCGGCATCCGGCTCTACAAATACTGGTTCTCGGTGACCCAGGAAGAACAGCGCCGGCGCTTCAACTCGCGCGAGCACGAGCCCCTGAAGCAATGGAAACTGTCGCCGATCGACAAGGCCTCCCTCGACAAGTGGGACGACTACACCGAAGCCAAGGAGGCGATGTTCTTCTACACCGACACCGCCGACGCGCCCTGGACTGTGGTCAAGTCGAACGACAAGAAGCGCGCAAGGCTGAACTGCATGCAGCACTTCCTCTCCACCCTGCCCTACCCGCAGAAGGACCGCCGTGTGGTGCATGGACCCGATCCGCTGATTGTCGGCTCCAGCGCCGACGTGATCGGACGCAGTTCCCACATCCTGGACCGCAGCCTGCACCCGGAGATGCGCCGCACCAAATAGGCTAGGCGGAGGACGTCACCGTGGCCGGCGTCCAGCCTTCGCGCCGGCGCCGGCGGCGGCTCGCTTCATCTTCCGCGGAGTAGTCCGCCGGCTTCGGGCTTTGCGTGAAGCGCCCCGCGGCTTCCAGCGCATTGACGATGGCGATACCGTAGAGGTCCGAGCCGTCCGGCATCACCGCTGCCACGTAGATTCCGCAGCGCCCGCAGAGATAGTAGTCGGCGGTGCCGAGACCGAAGCGGTAGCGCTGCACGGCCGCGTCGTCATGAACGGTTATGGTCAGCTTGCCTGCCGGGTCGGAGACGGCGCGCGAGCCGTGCTTGCGGCAGAAACGGCATTGGCAGGCGCGCACCCCGGTCTCTTCCGGCGCCAGCGCCGTCTCAAAACTGAGCGTAATTGCGCCGCAGTGGCAGCCACCGTCATACCGCATCGTCTCGTTCCTCCACTTAACCCACACCACCCCGCGTCACAACGGGGTCTGCCCGACCAGCAGCGTACCCGACACCAGCAGCAGCACCAACACGACCTTGCGGAAGGTGGCCTCGCTGGCGCGACTCCCCGCCGCGCCGTTGCAGCCAGATCAGCGGCAGCGGCCCGGAAAGTCCGGCCCTTAAGCCAGGGTGGGAATGAGGGCTTCCATCAGGCGGAAGGAGTTCTGGCAGACCTTGTGGAGGTTGTCCTTGAAGTCGGACGGCGCCGACTCGTTGGCGGTATCCGACAAGCCGCGGGTCACCACGAAGGGGATCGCGTTCAACTGGCAGGTATAGCCGACGGCGGCGCCTTCCATCTCCGTTGCCAGGGCACCGAACTCGCGCTGAAGCCAGCGCAGGGGCTTGGAATCCTCGACGAAGCGGTCGCCGGAAACGACCGTGCCGATCATCAGGCTCGGGCAGTCGGCACCGTCAAAGGCCGCGTCGAAGGCGTCGGCGGTCTTTCCCACCAGCTTGGGACAGGACTGGATCATGCGGTCGCTATCGGGCAACTCGCCATGGCGCCGGCCGAAGGCGGTCAGGTCGATATCGAACTGTATGAGGTGGCTGGCGATCACCAGGTCGCCGACCCGCATGTTGGGCAGCAGGCCGCCGGCCACGCCGCTGAACACCAGGCCTCGTGGCTGATAGAGCGTCGCCAGCATCTGGGTGCAGATGGCGGCGTTCACCTTGCCGATGCCGCACTGGGCCAGCGCGATCGGCGTGCCCTTGAAATCGCCCTTGGCGACGGTGATCCCGGCGTGACGGTCCTCGCTGACGCCGGTCATCTCCTCACGCAGCAGCGCCACCTCTTCGGCCATGGCGCCCATCACTGCCAGCATCGTTCTCATCCTAACCGGTTGATCCGAAGGCCTGATGCAGAAGGCAGGCGGCGCCAGGACAGGTTTTTGTAGCTGATATAGCTGAATTGATTATGAAGGCCGGGCGAGGTGCGCCAGCAGGGCCGGCAGTTCGCTCAACCGCTCCAGCCGGTGGAAACGCGTGCTGGCCGGATCCGCGTCGTGGGCCTCGTGGGCCCACAGCAGTGCATAGGGCACATGGACCCCGTAGCCCCCCAGTTCCAGAATTGGCAGCACGTCGGAGGGCATGGAGTTGCCGACCATCACCGTGCGCGAAGGGTCGATGCCATGGCGCCGGAAGATGGTCCGGTAAACCGCCGCGTCCTTGCGCGCCACGATCTCGACCTGCTCGAAACGATCGGCCAGGCCCGAGCGCTCGATCTTACTGGTCTGGTCGACGATGTCGCCCTTGGTGATGAGAATGACGCGGAAGCGTTCCGTCACCTGGGCCAGGGTCTCCTCGACGCCGTCCAGCAGATCGACCGGTGCCTGCATCATGGTCTTGCCCAGGGCCACGATCTCATGGATTTCCGCCGCCGTGATGCGCCCCTCGGTCAACTGGATCGCCGCCTCCACCATCGACAGGGTGAAGCCCTTGATGCCGTAGCCGAAGAGGGCGAGGTTGCGCATCTCCACCGCGAACAGCGCATCATGGATGTCCTCGCCCGGCCGGTAGCGCTGGACGATCGCCTCCAGTTCCTTCTGGGTATCCTGAAACAGGTGCTCGTTGTGCCACAGCGTGTCGTCGGCATCGAAGGCGACCGTATCGATCATTTTCCGTTCCACAGCACCAAACCCCCTCACCCTCCCGCTTGGCGGGTCGCTCCCTCTCCCGCGGGGGAAGAGAGGCGATCGCTTAAGCCCTCCCCCCCTTGCGGGAGAGGGATGCGAAGCCTTAGTGAGGTCAACGACCGAACTTAGGCGCAGCGGGGTGAGGGGGAAACCCTCAATCCACCGCCTTCACGCGGCCTTCCACCTTGGGCGCGACCTCGCCGGCGGTGGCGACGAAATCCATCACCATCGTCGCCATGTACTTGGCGGCGGCGGCGTCGATCAGCACCTTGGCATCGTTGAACACCGTGTAGCCGTCGCCGCCCTTGGCCAGGAAGTCGTTGGTCGCCACGGTATAGGTCGCCGCGGTATCGAGCGGCTGACCGTTCACGCTGACCGACTTCACCCGCTGGCCCGGCGGCGCCGTGCGGCTCCAGGTCATGGCGAGGCCGGAGGTGCTGGGGAAGCGGCCGGCCCCCTCCTCCACCTTGCTGACGCCGTGTTCCAGGGCGTCGAGCAACTGCGCGCCGCGCACCTGCAGCTTCACGGTGCGGTTGCCGAAGGGCAGTTCGGATTGGATGTCGCGGCGGGTCAGCATGACGCCGGCCGCGTAAGACTTGTCGCCGCGGATGCCGCCGCCGTTGGTGATCGCCACGTCGGCCTTGACGCCCTGGCGCATGGCATCGGCGATGAGATTGCCCAGGGCGGTTTCTTCGCCGCGCACCTTGGCGCGCTCGCTGGTCAGCGGTGTCACCGACTTGCCGAGCACGATGTCCAACTCCTTGCTCAGCTTGTCGAGGTAGGCCTGCACCTTGGCGGCCATGGCGGCATCGGGCTCGACGTCCTGGGTCGAGAGGATGCGGAACTGCGGGCTCCACACGAACTGCTGGCTGCCGCGGTTATCGACCGTGTCCATGGTCAGCTCGACGACCATGAGATTCTCGCCCTGGGCGCCGGACTCCACGAAGGCGCGCTGGCCGTCGTAGTAGGTGATCTGCAGGTGGTCGTGGCCGGACAGCAGCACATCGCTGCCACTGTCGCCACCGATCATCGCCATATCCTCGGCGATGCCGGTATGGGCCAGCGCGACGACCAGATCGGCGCCGGTGGCACGCAGGGTATCGCTCAGCGCGCGGGCGGTTTCGATCAGGGGTTTGAAGGTGACGCCCTCGGCATTGGAGATTTCCGGCGTCCCCGGGGTGGTCAGGCCGATGAAGCCGACGGTATAGGGCCCGACTTCCCGGGTCCAGGTGGCCAGGGTGCCTTCGATCAGCGTCCCGGTGGCGTCATCCACGGCGTTGGCGCTCAGAATCGGAAACCGCGCCTCTGCAATGCGTTCCTTGGTCACAGCCTCGCCGAAGTCGAACTCGTGGTTGCCCAGGACCATCAGATCCAGTTCGGCCTCGTTGAAGAGGTCGATGATGTGGGCGCCCTTGTCGAAGCCCGACAACAGCGACGGCGAGATGGTGTCGCCACCGTGGGTGAAGACTGCGTGATCGGCCGCCGCACGCTCGCGATTCACCAGGGTCATCAGACGGGCCAGGCCGCCCCGCCCCTGGGACTCTTCGATGCGGTCGATGTCGTTGATGTGCAGCAGGCTCAGCTTGACCGGCTCGGCCGCCGCCGGGGTGGCGAGCAACACGGCGAGAAGCGATATCCAGAAAGCACCTTTTATTCTTTGAGCAATCATCGTCGTTTCCCTCGTGAAAATTTTGGCGAAATTTTCAGGCCGTGGTGTCGACGCCCCTGCGCGGCCGGTCCGGGCCGCGCCGCAACCAGTTATCGGCAGGATAATGGCAGGCGCCGGCGATGAGATGAAGTGTGGAGGCGTGGCGTGAGCGGTCTGAGCGGTTGGGCCGGCTGCCGTGCGGCAGCTTGCCGTGCAGCACCACCAACGACCCTTTCGGAACCTCCAAGGGCACGGCACGGCCTGCGTCCCAGGGCGTATCGTCGAGACGTTCCATGACCAGCCCATCGCCCTGCCGCCGCCAGCGTTCGCGCAAGGGGCCGTCATGGCCGCCGGGCAGCGCCCAGAGGCAGCCGTTCTCAAGAGTGGCGTCCTCCAACGCGAACCACAGGCCGATGACGCTCAGCGGTTCGGTGTAGAGGAAGGTCGAATCCTGGTGCCAGCCGACCTCGCCGCCGATGCGCGGCTGCTTGAAGATGTACATCGACTGCAACAGAAGCGGTTCGGCGAGACCGAGCCCCTGCGCCAAGGCGGCAAGCTGCGGCAGGCGCGAAAAGCGCCCGAAGACCGGATCGAGGTCGTGCTGGGCGTGGCCGATCTTGTTGATCGACAGGCGCTTGTCCTGGCGCAGGCGACCGTTCTCGTCAAACGCCTCCTCCTCGAAGAAGAAGCGGATCTTGTCGCCGGACTGCTGGAAATACGCGTCACGCCCGTGCACCTGTTCGCGGGTCGAGAACACACTGGCGACGCTGCCGGGATCGAAGGCCGCAACCAGTTCGTCGGCGCGGGCCATGAGGGCATCGCAATCCGCCGGCGCGATCATGTTTTCGAGCACCAGGAAACCGTCGCGCGCAAAAGCCCGGCGCATCGGCACGTCCAGGCGGCCGCCGGCCGGCGCGGCAAAACGCGCCACCTCTGCGGTCTGGCCGGGCGGCGTCGGGGCAAACATCGGCCTCACAGATCCTTCGCGGTGATGCGCTGGCGGACGGACGGAGCCCGCTTCGACTCAGTCTGGCCGCTCTGGAAAGCCTTCTGCAAGCGCACAGCCGCCGCATCCGCCCCGGCCTCGTCGGCGGCATGCACCACCCCAAGCGGATCGGCCGCACCGACCACCTGGCCCAGCGGCACGAGATCGTCGAAACCGACGGCCGGATCGACGCTGTCCTCGACGCGCCGCCGCCCGCCGCCCAGTTCGATGACCGCCAGACCGACAGCGCGCGTGTCGCAGGCGGTGACCACACCGGCGGCCTTGGCCTGTACCGTGCGGCGCACCGGCGCCTTGGGCAGCAGGTCATTGGCCCGGGCCAGGAAATCGGTCGGGCCGCCCAGCGCCGCCACCATAGCCTCGAAGTGTTCCGCCGCCCGGCCGGAAGACAAGGCTTCCTCGGCCTTGGCGCGGGCAGCGTCGGCCTCGCCGGCGAGACCGCCGAGCAGCAGCATTTCGGCCGCCAGGGCTAGAGTCACTTCGCGCAGCCGCGTCTCGCCCTCGCCGCCGGTCAGCATCTCGACGCACTCGATGACTTCCAGGGCATTGCCGGCGGACCGCCCCAGCGGCTGATCCATGTCGGTGATGAGCGCCGTGGTGGGCAGCCCCGCGCTCTCGGCCACCGCGACGATGCTTTCGGCCAGGTCGCGGGCCATCTCCATCGTCGCGGCAAAGGCACCGTTGCCCACCTTTACGTCCATCACCAGTCCATCGAGGCCGGCCGCCAGCTTCTTCGACAGGATCGAGGCGGTGATGAGCGGAATCGATTCCACCGTGGCGGTGACGTCGCGCACCGCATAGAGCCGGCGGTCGGCCGGCGCCAGGTCCGCCGTCTGGCCGATGATGGCGCAGCCGGCCTCGGCCACCACTTGCTGGAAGCGCGCGATGTCCGGCGTCGCGTTGTAGCCGGGGATCGCCTCCAGCTTGTCGAGGGTGCCACCGGTGTGGCCGAGGCCGCGCCCGGAAATCATCGGCACGTAGGCGCCGCAGGCGGCAAGGATCGGCGCCAGGACCAGGCTCACCTTGTCGCCAACACCGCCGGTCGAGTGCTTATCGAGCACCGGACCGCCGAGATCGAAGGCTTTCCAGTCGAGTTGCCGGCCGCTGGCGGTCATCGCGCGGGTCAGCGCCACCGTCTCCTCCGGGGTCATGCCGCGCAGGAAGACGGCCATGGCAAAGGCCGCAAGCTGGCCGTCGCCCAGACGACCTTGCTCCGGATTGCCGCCGGCAATGCCGGCCACGAAGCCGGCGATCTCCTCCTCGGTCAGCGTGGCCTCGTCGCGTTTGCGGCGGATGACCTCCTGCGGCAGCAACGCCATCAGTAACTCCCTTTCGGTGTCGCCCCGGCGACGGTGCCGTCGAGGACAGCCAGCAAATCGTCGAGCAGACCGCTGGCACCGAAGCGGAAGTGCCCGGCATCGGCCCAGTTCGCGCCCATGATCCGGTCTGCCAGGGCCAGGTAGGCACCCGCCGCCGCGGTGTCGCGAATGCCGCCGGCGGCCTTGAAGCCGATATCCTCGCCGCTGTCCTTGATCGCCTTCAGCATGGCTTCGGCAGCGTCCAAGGTCGCCGAAACCTCGACCTTGCCGGTGGAGGTCTTGATGAAATCGGCACCGGCGGCGATGGCGTCGCGGCTGGCGGCATAGATCGCCGCCGGCTCGCCGAGGCGGCCGGTTTCCAGGATGACCTTCAGCAACACCCGGTCGCCGCATATCACCTTGCAAGCATCGATCATGTCGCGCGCGACGCCGATATCGCCGCCAAGCCAGCGCGTATAGGGCATCACCAGGTCCACCTCGTCGGCACCTTGGCTCACGATGTCCTCGGTTTCCCTTACCGCCCGCGCAATATCATCGCCGCCGGCCGGAAAGTTAGCGACAGCGGCAACACGTACGCCGCTGTGCTCCAGCAGACTGCGCGCCAGGGTGATGAAGCGCGGCCAGAGGCAAACGGCGGCAACCGGCCCGGCCGGCGTCTGCGCCCGGTGGCAGAGCGCCGCTACCGCGACATCGTCGTCGCCATCGTTCAGGCTGGTGAGATCGAGCAGACCGACGGCACGGGCGGCAACGGCTTTCAAGTCCTCAGTCATCACCACTCTCCAGAAAAGCGGCGATCAGCCGGCCCATGTCGGCCGCGGCCGCCTTGGCGTGCTTCATGGTGTGCGCGTGGGACAGCGGCTCGCCGGACATGCCGGCGGCCAGGTTGGTGATCATCGACAGCGCCGTCACCTTCAGGCCCAGCAAGCGCGCGACAATGACCTCCGGCACCGTCGACATGCCGACCGCATCGCCGCCCAATACTTTGGCCGCACGGATCTCCGCCGGAGTTTCGAAGTGGGGGCCGCAGAACCAAACGTAGACGCCCTCGGCAAGCGGAATATCGAGTCCGCGCGCCAGCGCAACGATCCGGTCGCAGCTTTCGGGGTCGTAGGCCCCGACCAGGTCGACAAATCGCTCATTGCCGGCAAGGCCGAACAGCGGCGATACGCCGGCAAAGTTGATGTGGTCGCGCAGCAGCATCAGGCGGCCCGGCCCGACGTCGGGACGCAGGCTGCCCGCCGCGTTGGTGAGGACCAGCCGCTTGCAGCCGAGTTCCTTCAGGGTGGCGAGCGCCAAATTCATGCCGTCGGCGCGGCCGTGTTCGTAGAAATGGGCGCGCCCCTGCATGACCGCAACCGGCCGGCCAGCGAGGCGACCCAGGACCAGACTGCCGCCGTGCCCGGCGACGGTCGGCCGCGGGAAGCCTGGCAGCTCTTCGTAATTCAGCGTCACCGGCTGCTCGACCGCCTCGGCCACCGTGCCGAGGCCGGAGCCCAGCACAACGGCGACTTCCGGTGTCTCCGGTATTCTTTTGCGGACAATGTCAGCCGTCGCAACCGCTGCCTCGAACATGCTCGCGCCTTTTCCTAACCCAGGTTATCGGGACCGAAGGACAGCGGCAGCAGGGCGCCCAGGGTCACCGTCTCGCGCCGGCCCGCGGGCCCGCAGATATGAATCTTCACGTCATCGGCGGCGAATTCGCGGAGGCGCTGGCGGCAGCCGCCGCAGGGCGTCACCAGTTTGTCCCCGCCGCCGGCCACGGCAACCTCGACGATCCGCGTCTCGCCGCCCATCACCAGGGCCGAAATCGCGGAGGCTTCGGCGCAGCACCCTTCAGGATAGGCCGCGTTCTCCACATTGCAGCCGGCATAGCCCGCGCCGCTGGCACCGCGCACCGCCGCGCCCACCGCAAAGTGGGAATAAGGCGCGTAGGCTTTCGCCATTGCCGCGATCGCCGCCTGCACCAGGTCGGCACTCATGCGCATTCTCCTACAATAGCTAACGCGGGCAAAGCGTCAGCGTTCCTTCACATAAGGGACGCCGATGGCCTTGGGCGCCACCGCCTTGCCGATGAAACCGGCCAGCAGCACCACGGTCAGCACATAGGGCAGCGCCTGGATCAGCTGCACCGGGATCGGGCCAATCACCGGTACCACCACGCCCTGCAGGCGGATCGCCACTGCATCGAGAAAACCGAACATCAGGCAGGCCAGCATCGCCGGCACCGGACGCCACTTGCCGAAGATCAGCGCCGCCAGCGCGATGTAGCCCTGCCCCGCCGTCATCTCGCGCACGAAGGCGGCATTCTGGGCGATGGACAGATAGGTCCCGGCGAAGCCGCAGAGCACGCCGGCACAAAGTACCGCGCGGTAGCGCAGGAAAGATACCGAGATGCCGGCAGTGTCGACGGCGCCGGGGTTCTCTCCCACCGCGCGCAGGCGCAGGCCGAAACGGGTGCGGTAGATCACCCACCAGGTCAGCGGCACCGTGGCGAAGGCGAGGTAGACCAGCAGGTTGTGACCGGAGATCAGTTCGCTGTAGAGCGCGCCGACCACCGGCACGTCCGCCATGGCTTCGGCACCCGGCAAGGTGACCGGCGTGAAGCGCGCGTCCCGCCCGACCGAGGGGGTCTGGCCGCCGCGGGCGAACCAGGCGATGCCCAGCACCACGGTCAGACCGGAGACCAGGATGTTGATGGCGACGCCGCTGACCACCTGGTCGCCCCGGTGGGTGATGCAGGCAAAGCCGTGCAGCAGCGCCAGGACCACCGACACGGCGATGCCGGCGCCAAGGCCGAGCCAGGCCGAACCGGTAACGGCGGCGGTGCTGGCCGCCGCGAAGGCGGCCGCCAGCATCTTGCCCTCCAGGCTGATGTCCACGACGCCCGAGCGTTCGGAGAACAGCCCGGCCATGGCGCAGAACACCAGCGGCGTGGCAACGCGCAAGGTGGCGTCGAAGGAGAGCAGCAGGCTGAACAGAAACTCCCCCATCTAGGCCTCCTGCCCGGTCGGGCTGCTGCGGCGGCGGGCAAGGCGCAGGTAGGCCCGCTCGATCGGCCCCTTCATCATGAAGGCCAGCGCGCCGGAGAACAGGATCACCAGCCCCTGGATGGTGACCACCATCTCGCGGGTCACCTTGGGTTCCTCGAACGCCAGCTCGGCACCGCCCTGGTAGAGCATGCCGAACAGCAGGCTGGCCAACACGATGCCGACGGGATGATTGCGCCCCATCAGCGCGACGGCGATGCCAGTGAAGCCGTAGCCGGCGGTGAAGTTCAGCAGCAGGCGGTGGTGCGCGCCCATCACCTCGTTGCTGCCGACGAAGCCGGCCAGTGCGCCGGAGAGACACATCGCCAGCATGATCACCTTGCGCGGATCGATGCCGGCGTAGACCGCCGCCGTCTCGTTGGCGCCGACGGTGCGGATCTCGTAGCCCCAGCGGGTGTGCCAGATAAATCCCCAGACCAGGACACAGCAGACCGCCGCCCAGATGACGGAGAGGTTCAGCGGCGACGGCGTCACCTGAAGACCGAACCAGCCCAACATCTCGTGCATGAAGGGAAGGTGGCCGGCCTGGGCGAACTCGCGGCTTTCCGGCGACATCGAGCCCGGCTGAATCAGTACGTTCACCATCAGATAGACCATCAGCGCCGCGGCGATGAAGTTGAACATGATGGTGGTGATGACGATGTGACTGCCGCGATAGGCCTGCAGGTAGGCCGGGATGGCCGCCCAGGCGGCACCGAAGACGGCGCCCAGCAGGACCGCGAGCGGCAGGACGAGGTAGAACGGCAGGTAACGATCGACCAACAGAATGCCGAGACCGACGCCGAGGCCGCCGATGTAAGCTTGCCCCTCGCCGCCGATGTTGAACAGGCCGGCGTGGAACGCGACAGCCACGGCCAGCCCGGTGAAGACGAAGTTGGTGGTGTAGTACAGCGTGTAGCCCAGGGCCACGTCGTAGCCGAAGGCGCCGTAGAGGATAATCTCCACCGCCTGGATGGGATCGACGCCGATGGCCCAGAGGATAACGCCGGAGACGAGGAAGGCGAGCGCGATGTTCACCAGCGGGATGAAAGCGATATCGACCCAGCGCGGGATTTCTCCGGGCGCCGCGCTCATTCGGGAGTCACCACGGTGGCACCCGGCAGGCCGGGGCTCTTGTGGCGCGCCTCTTCTTCGGTCGCCGCGTTCGCCATCATCAGGCCCAGCAGGCGCTCGTTGGCGTCGGCCGCCGGCAACTCGCCAACGATGCGCCCCTCGAACATCACCAGGATGCGGTCGGCCAGCGACATGATTTCGTCCAGCTCGACCGAGACCAGCAGCACCGCGCTGCCGGCGTCGCGCATGGCCACGAGATTCTTGTGGATGAACTCGATAGCGCCGATGTCGACACCGCGGGTCGGCTGGCCGACCAGCAGCAGGCGTGGCCCCCGCGACAGCTCGCGCGCCAGCACGATCTTCTGCTGATTGCCGCCGGAGAAATTGGCGGTCTTCAGCGCCGGCGCCTGGGGGCGCACGTCGAAGTCCGCCATCTTGTGAGCGCAGTCCTGGCGGATCGCCACGCCCTTCAGGACGGGGCCGGCGTTGTAGAGCGGGTCGTTGTGATAACCGAGGATCGCCGATTCCTCTGCCGCGAAAGTGCGCACCAGGCCACTGCGCAATCGGTCCTCCGGCACGTGTGCCGCATGCATCGCCCGCATGGTGGAAGGATCGAGCGGACGGGCGGACGAGAATCGCTCGCCCAGCAGGTCGAAGCCGCCCGAGGTCACCGGGCGGATACCGGAGAGCACTTCCAGAAGTTCGCTCTGTCCATTGCCGGAGACCCCGGCAATGCCGACGATCTCGCCCGCGCGCACCGTAAAGCTGACGTGGTCGACGCGCGCCACGCCGTCCTTGCCGACGAAACTCAGGTCGTCGACCGACAGGATGGTCTCGCCCACCTTGGGCGCCTGCTTGTCGACCGACAGCAGCACCTTGCGGCCGACCATCAGCTCGGCCAGCTCTTCCTTGCTGGTTTGCGCGGTCACCCGGTCGGCGACCATCTCGCCGCCGCGCATCACCGAGACGTTGTCGGTCACCGCCATGATCTCGCGCAGCTTGTGGGTGATCAGCACCACGGTGACGCCCTGCCGGCGCAGCGAGTCGAGGATGCGGAACAGCTGGTCGGTTTCCTGCGGCGTCAGCACGCCGGGCGGCTCGTCGAGGATGAGGATCGCGGCGCCGCGGTAGAGCGCCTTCAGGATCTCCACCCGCTGCTGCTGGCCGACCGGCAGGTCGCCGGCCAGCGCGTCGGGATCGACGTCCAGGCCATAGTCGCGCTCCAGACGCTGCAGCTCGGCGCGGGCCTTCTCGATACTGGATGTCAAAATGGCACCGGATTCGGCACCCAGCATGATGTTTTCCACCACGCTCATGGTGTCGACCAGCATGAAATGCTGGTGGACCATGCCGATGCCGGCGGCGATGGCGTCACGGGACGAACGGATCGATACCGGTTTGCCGCCGATGAGGATCTCCCCACTGTCGGCTTCGTAGAAGCCGTAGAGGATGCTCATCAGAGTCGACTTGCCGGCACCGTTCTCGCCGATGATGCCGTGGATGGTGCCGGGCCGAACCGTCAGGCAGACGTCCTTGTTGGCCTGCACCGTGCCGAAGGCCTTGTCGATGTGGCGCAGTTCGCTCGCCGGCGGCGCCGCGTCAGGCGACGCGGTGTTGTGCCCGGCGGCCGGCCGGCCCGAAGGGGGTTCTGCCATATCAGCCACGGAAAGTCCTGCAGCCGTGCGGGGGCCCCCGGGGAGGGGACCCGGGCCCGCCACCAAGAAGGTGAAGCAGGTGTAGGCGGGGTGATAGTGGGCCAGAAGCAAAACGGCGACGCAGTAGG
>JBHJIR010000031.1:0-51068 GCA_050043265.1 Kiloniellaceae bacterium | reverse complement strand
TGCTCACCGAGCAGCGCGACGCTCTGGGCCTCCTCGAGGCTGATCGCCTGGGCCTGCAGGTAGTTGTCTTGCAGCACCAGGTCCGAGACTTCGTCGGGCATCTCGATCAGCAGCTGGTCGCGGGCAGGCATGCTCAAATCGTTCGAGCGTACGGCCTCGCTCAGGGCGATTTTGATGTTGACCTCGTGGTCGGAGCAGTCGACGCCGGCCGAGTTGTCGATGAAGTCGGTGTTGCTGCGCCCGCCGGCCTGGCCGTATTCGATGCGGCCGCGCTGGGTCACGCCCAGATTGGCGCCCTCGCCGATCACCTTGGCACGCAGCTGACCACCATCGACACGCAGCGCGTCGTTGGCACGGTCGCCGACATCCAGATGACTTTCCGCCTCGGCCTTCACATAGGTGCCGATGCCGCCGAACCATAAAAGCTCGACGTCGGCCAGCAGCATGGATTGGATCAGTTCGGTCGGGGTGACGCTGTCCTTGGCGATGCCGAAGACCGCCTTCATCTCCGGCGTCACCTTGATCGACTTGGCACTGCGCTCGAAGATGCCGCCGCCCTTGGAGATCAGCTTGGCATTGTAGTCGGTCCAGGCCGAGCGCGGCAGGTCGAAGAGACGTTTGCGCTCCGCCCAGGACGCCGCCGGGTCGGGGGTCGGATCGACGAAGATGTGCACGTGGTTGAAGGCACCCGTCAGCAGGATGTGCTTGGACAACAGCATGCCGTTGCCGAAGACGTCACCCGACATGTCGCCGCAGCCGATGCAGGTGAAGTCTTCCTGCTGAATGTCCTTGCCCCGTTCGCGGAAGTGGCGCTTCACGCATTCCCAGGCACCGCGCGCGGTAATGCCCATCTTCTTGTGGTCGTAGCCGGCGGAGCCGCCGGAGGCGAAGGCGTCGTCGAGCCAGAAGCCGTAGTCCGCCGAAACACCGTTGGCGATGTCCGAGAAGGTCGCTGTGCCCTTGTCGGCGGCGACCACCAGGTAGGGGGCGGCGCCGTCGTAGCGCAGCAGGGCGGCCGGCGGGACGATCTTGCCGCGTTTCAGATTGTCGGTGATGTCGAGCAGACCGCGCACGAAGGTCTTGTAGCATTCAATGCCGGCCGCCAGGAAAGCGTCGCGCCCGGCCTCGGGCGGGGGCGGCCGCTTCATGACGAAGCCGCCCTTGGAGCCGACCGGCACGATGACGGTGTTCTTAACCTGCTGCGCTTTCACCAGCCCGAGAACTTCGGTGCGAAAGTCCTCCGGGCGGTCCGACCACCGCAGGCCGCCGCGCGCCACCATGCCGAACCGCAGATGGACGCCCTCGACCGCCGGGCTGTAGACGAAAATCTCCCTTAAGGGCTGGGGCTGCGGCAATTCCTCGATGGCACGCGAGTCGAACTTGAAGGAGCAGTAGACCTTTTCGCCGCCGCTTTCTGACGGCTGGAAGAAATTGGTGCGCAGCGTGGAAAGGAAAAGGTTGAGGTAGCGTCGGATGATGCGGTCTTCATCCAGGTTGGACACCTGGTCGAGCTGGCTGTGGATCGCCGCCACGATTTTTTCGCAGGCCTTGTCCGCGTCTTTCGCGCGCCTGGGGTCGAAGCGCGCGAGAAACAGGTCAACGAGGTTGCGCGCGATCGCCGGATTGCGCGCCAGCGTCGCCTCCATGTAGGCCTGGCTGAAGGGGATGCGGGCCTGGCGCAGATACTTGCAGTAAGCGCGCAGCACGGTCACCTCGCGCGCCGTCAGTCCGGCATGCAGCACCAGCTTGTTGAAGCCGTCGTCCTCCATGCGGCCGTGCCAGATGCGGGCGAAGGCCTCGTGGAAAGCATCGCGCACCTTGTCGAGGTCGAACGCCGCCGAGCCCTCGACCACCATATCGAAATCGTGTATCCACACCGGCGCGTCTCGGTCCGGCACATCGACGTCGTAAGGCACCTCGCCGATGACCTTCAGGCCCATGTTTTCCAGCACCGGAAGGATGTCGGACAGCGGTACCGGCTGGTCGAGGATGAAGACCTTGAAGTGCAGCACCTCCGGCGGCGCGCCGTCGCGGTGATAGAGGTTCATCGAGAGGTCGTTGCTGGCGATGGCCTCCTCGATATGATGGATGTCCTCGACGGCGATGGCCGCGCCGAAGTGCCGCTGGTAGCTGGGCGGGAAGGCGCGCTCGTAGCGCCGCAGCAAACGGATGCCGCCCTGTTCGCCGGTCGCCGCAACCAGGGCCTCCTCCAACAGGTCGGCCCAGGAGCGCGCGGCCTCGGTCAGGCGCGCTTCCAGCGTCTCCAGATTCACCTTGGGGACTTTGCCCCGCTTGGTCTCGATGATGACGTGCAGGCGCGCCAGCACCTCGTCGCTCATCTGGGTCGAGAAGTGGGCGCAATGCCCGTCATAGGCCTCCGCCAGAATGTCCTGCAGGCGACGGCGCAGCGTGGTGTCGTAGCGGTCACGCGGCACGAAGACCATGCAGGAGACGAAACGTTCGAAGGGATCGCTGCGCACGAACAGCGCGGTGCGCTGGCGTTCCTGCAGGTGCAGCACACCGATGGCGATCTCATGCAGCTTTTCGACGGAAATCTGGAACAGTTCGTCGCGCGGGTAGGTTTCCAAAATATGCATCAGCGCCTTGCCGTCGTGGCTGCGCGGCGAGAAGCCGGAAAGCTTCACCACCGCGTCGACCTTCTGGCGCAGCAGCGGGATATCGCTGGGCGAACGTGAGTAGGCGATGGAGGTGAACAGGCCGACGAAGAGACGCTCGCCAATGACATTGCCTTTGGCATCGAAGCTCTTCACCGCGATGGTGTCGAGAGGCACCGAGCGATGTACGGTGGCACGGCTGTTGCCCTTGGTGATGCGCAGCAACTGCGGCTGATGCATGAAGTCGCGCACGTCGGGCGGCAGCTTGCCGAGGTTGCGCAGGCCGTCGAAGACCCGCACCTCCGAATCGCGCAACACGCCCAGGCCGCGTGCCTTGGCGACCTTGGAGACCGCGTTGGCACCGCTGCCCTGGAAGGTGATTTCGCGGTAGCCGAGGTAGGTGAAGTTGTCGTCGTCCAGCCACTTGAGGAATTCCAGACCCTCGGCGATCTCGGCCACCGGCAGCATCGGCGGGCGCGTCTCCAGTTCGGCGATCACCGCGCGGCAGCGCTCACGCATGGCCATCCAGTCCTCGACCGAGGCGCGCACGTCGGCGAGCACCGCCTCGACGCCGGCGGCGATCTCCGCCAGGCGCTTGGCCGGCTGTTCGCTGATCTGAATTTGCATGACCGACTCGCCGCTGAAGCCGGCGGCGCCGGGCGACGCTGCCTTTTTGGCGGCGGTCTTGGGCTGGGCCAGGTCGACCAGCTTGCCCTTGGCGTCCCGCCGCAGACTGACGATCGGGTGGATCACCAGGTGCACTTCAGCCTCGTTGCGGTTGAGTTCGGCGGTCACCGAGTCAACGAGGAACGGCATATCGTCGTTGATGATCTCGATGATGCTGTGCGGCGATTCCCAGCCGTCCTTGTCCGCGTCGGGATTGTAGCCGCGGACGCTGGCTTTGCCGGGCGTGCGCTGCTGCAGGCTGTCCCACAGCGCCAGGGCGCCGCCGGCCAGGTTCTGCGCCGTCGTGCCGCGCAGGGCGCTGGGGGGCACGTTGGCGAAGAACTGCCGCACGAAGCCCTCGGCGCGCTGGGCCTTGGCCGCGCTCAGGCGCTTTTGCACCGCCTGAACCACCTGACCAACGAGTCGGGACCGCGCTTGCGCGCTCTTGTCTGCCATGGCGAACTCCCTTTGCCGCAGATTCTTCGAAAGCCTGCTCTGCCGACGTGAATCAGCGCCGACTCGACGGCCCTGAACACTTGGATTACACGCTAAACCATTCCGGGGGAAAAGGTTAAGGGCGGAAAGTTCGAATGTCGGAATGCGACGGGGCGGCCCCGGGGCGATCCACCCCGCCGCCCCCCGATCCCCCGACCCTCGGCCTCCGGCCCCCCGGATCGGGGACAACAATATCCAGGCAGGCCCCCAGCGGGGGCTTGCCAAAACAGGGGCGCGCGCAAGATGATCGGTGACAGCGCTAGCAATTTGGCGTTTCACGGCGGAAAGTGGTGCAATGCGCCGCCGCGGCGCGAGATGCCGGGGCGGGAGGCCGCCCAGAAGACCGCCGAGAAGACCGCCAAGGGGACAGTATGACGAGACGCAAGAAGGGCCGCACGACCATCGCCGACGTGGCGGCACGGGCCGAGGTGAGCCCGATCACCGTGTCGCGGGCGCTGCGCGAGCCGGCCCGGGTGTCCGAGCCCTTGCGCCAACGCATCGACGACGCCGTGCGCGCCCTGAACTACGTGCCCGACCTGCACGCCCGGGCGCTGGCCTCGGCCCGCACCAACGTGGTCGGCGTGCTGATCCCCTCCATCAGCAACGTGGTCTTCACCGACGTGCTGCGCGGTATCCACGACCGCGCCGAGCAGACCGATCTGCAGGTGCAGTTCTCCAACACCCGCTATTCCGCCGCCGAGGAGGAGCGCCTGATCCGGCTCTACCTCAGCCAGTCGCCGGCCGCCCTGGTCGTCGTCGGCATCGACCGGACGCCCGGTTCGACCCAGATGCTGCGGGAGGCCGACCTGCCGATCGTCCAGATCATGGAACTGGGGCCCGACCCCTTCGACATGATGGTGGGGCTGTCCCAGGCCGACGCCGGCCGCGCCATGGGCGAGCACCTGCTGAGCGCCGGCTACCGCCGCATCGCCTTCCTGGCCGCCCGCCTCGACCCGCGCAGCAACCGGCGGATGGCCGGCTTCCGCGCCCTGATGGCCGAGCACGGCCTGGACGACGACAGCCTGATCGTGCAGACCAAGGCGCCTTCCTCCGTCGCCATGGGCTGCGAACTGCTGGGCCAGATCCTGCGCCAGCGCCCCGACGTCGACGCGGTGTTCTGCAACAACGACGATATCGCGCTCGGTGCCCTTTTCGAATGTCAGCGCCGCGGGATCAAAGTGCCCGAGCAACTGGGCATTGCCGGCTTCAACGACTTCGAGATGGTGGCCGCGGCGGAACCGCCGATCACCAGCGTCGCCACCGAGCGCTATGCCATGGGCGTCACCGCCATGGACATGATCGCCCACACCATCGCCGGCGACCCGCCGGCGGAAAAGATCGTCGACCTGGGATTTCACCTCTGTCCGCGTGCCAGCACCCGGTCCGGCCGGGCCGGCGACCAGGCGAAGTCCGGCACCAAGTCGGGGACCAAGCCGGCGGCAAAAAAGCCCGCCGATAAAAGAGCCGCCGCAACCCAGGCCCGCGGCTAGCCCACGACCGACCTGCGGACTAGAACGTCTCCTGCCAGGGGCGCAGCGCCACCTCCCAGGTCCAGGCAGAGCGGTGCTGGCG
This sequence comes from Kiloniellaceae bacterium, assembly GCA_050043265.1. GTDB lineage: Bacteria > Pseudomonadota > Alphaproteobacteria > Kiloniellales > Kiloniellaceae > Pelagibius. Next base: position 45,720 of record JBHJIR010000031.1, on the reverse strand, counting down.
GGCGACCTGGAAGTAAGTCTCTGCAATGGCGTCGGGATCGAGAAGCTTGTCCGAGCCGTCGTCGGGACGACTGTCCGAGCGGATGCCGCCGTCGATGACGAAGTGGGCGACGTGGATGCCCGCGGGCTGCAGCTCGCGCGCCAGCGACTGGGCCAGCCCGCGCAAGCCGAACTTGCCCATGGCGAAGGGCGCAGACTGGGCATAACCCTTCACGCTGGCCGAGGCCCCGGTGAACAGGATCGTGCCGCTGCCGCGTTCCAGCATCGCCGGCACCACGGCGTTGCAGAGCAGATAGCCGCCGTAGCAGCTAACCAGCAGGGCCTGCTTCACCGCCTCGGGATCGAGACCGGTGAACGGCCCGCGCTGCCGCCCGGAGGCGTTGAACATCACCACGTCGGGTGGGCCGAGGTCCGCCGTCACCTGTGCCACCAGGGCATCGACCGAGGCCCGGTCGGCGACGTCGCAGTCATAGGTCCTGGCACCCAGCTCACCGGCCAATGCGCTCAGTTTCTGCGGACTGCGCGCCGCGAGGGCGACCTTGGCGCCGTCCCGGGCAAAACGCCGCGCCACCGAGGCACTCAATCCCGGCCCGGCACCGACGATCAATACTGTTTCCGGCATGACGTGACATTTCCTCCGGCCTGTTGCGAAACTCCTCTGCGCGGCCAGTTTGGCAAAGAAAAACCGGGACAGCGACCCATCGCTGCCCCGGTGACGGCTTTTTGAGTGGAGGCCGGTTCAGGACTTTGGGCTGAGCGCGTCTTTCAGGACGGCCACGGCCTGGGCGATGGCGCCGCGGGTGGCGGGGGTTTGCGCCAAGGCGTTCAGCATCACGAAGTCATGGATGGTGCCGAGGTAGCGCACCTGGGTGACCTCGACGCCGGCCCTGTCCAGCTTGGCGGCGTAGGCCTCGCCCTCGTCGCGCAGTACGTCGTTGGCGTCGGTGATCACCAGCGCCGGCGGCAGGCCGGCCAGCTGCTCCAGGGAGGCCCGCAGCGGCGAGGCCGTCGGCTCCGAACGCCGCGCGACATCCGGCAGATAGGCATCCCAGAACCACTTCATGGCCTCGCGGGTCAGCCAGGGTCCTTCGGCAAAGGTCTCGTAGGAGCCGGTGTCGAAGTTGGCGTCGGTCACCGGATAGAACAGCGTCTGCTGGACGATCCGTGGACCGCCGCGCTGTTTGGCCAGGATAGTCACCGCCGCCGTCATGTTGCCACCGACGCTGTCGCCGGCGACGGCCAAGCGGGTGGTGTCGAGGTTCAGGGCGTCGCCGTGTTCGGCCACGTAGGCCGTCGCCGCATAGGCCTGCTCGATGGGCACCGGGTACTGCGCCTCGGGCGAACGGTCGTAATCGACGAAGACGAAAGCGGCCCCGGTCCCGACGGTCAGTTCACGCAGCAGGCGGTCATGGGTCGCCGTGCTGCCCAGCACCCAGCCGCCGCCGTGGAAGTACATCACGACCGGCAGCGGACCTGCGGCATCTTCCGGCCGGAAGATGCGCACGCGCACCGCACCGGTCGGGCCGACCGGCAGCACGCGGTCGTCGATGTCGACGGCGGGGGCCTGCACGTCGATGGCCTGAGCACCTTCCAGCACCTTGCGCGCGTCGGCAGGGGTAAGGGTATAGAGCGGCGCGCCGCCGGCTGCGGCGGGTCGGTCGAGGAAGGCCTGGGTCTTGCCGGCGACGGCGGGCGCGGCCGCGGCCGGCGAAACACTGCCGGCGGCGGCCAGGGCCAGCGCGGCAATGGTGTTTTGGATGCTTTTCATCGTTCCGTTCCTTTTCGCTTTGGCGGGAGCCCGGCCCGTACCAATCGGGAACGGGTTCACGAGGAGGGTCAGTTCAGTATCAGGCGGACGTCGAGACCGTTACGCGTGGCGTTCGAGTACGGGCAGACGATATGCGCCTGGTCGACGATGGCCTGGGCCACGTCGCGTTCGACGCCCGGCAACGAGATCGCCAACTCAACGTCCAGGCCGAAGCCTTCGCCGTCGTCTCGCGGGCCGATGCCCACAGTCGCGGTGCCCGCGCTGTCGTCGGAGACCTTCACCTTCTTCTGGCCGGCAACGAACTTGATGGCGCCCAGGAAGCAGGCGGAATAGCCGGCGGCGAAGAGCTGTTCGGGATTGTTACCGTCGCCGCCCGGGCCACCCAGTTCCTTCGGCGTGGTGAGGGTGACGGCGAAGGCGCCGTCCTTGGTGGCGGCGGAGCCGGTACGGCCGCCGGTGGCGCTGGCTTCGGTGGTGTAGAGAATTTTCATGATTGCGGTTCCTTTTCGCTCTGTCCGGCGGACCCGTTCCGCCTTGGTCTGAGAGATATATGTCGTGCACGATTTAATCGTTCAAGAGTGAAAATAAACTTTTTCACAAACCTTTGAAGGGAAACGGTTATTTTTTGCGCGATTCCCTTGTGCACGATATAATCGTGCGTATATTTATGGGACCCCTGAAGACCGGAGGAAGATCATGTCCGCCAGGAATTCCGACCATCTGGGACTGGACGACCAGTTCTGCTTCGCTGTCTACTCAACAGCCCACGCGTTGAACCGCGCCTACAAGCCGCTGCTCGACCGGCTGGGTGTGACCTACCCGCAGTATCTGGTGCTGCTGGCGCTGTGGGGCGAGGATGGCCGCGGAGTCGGCAGCCTGGGCGAACAGCTGCTGCTGGAATCCAGCACCCTGACACCGCTGCTGAAGCGGATGGAGACCGCCGGCCTGCTGCGCCGCGAGCGCAACCCGGCCGACGAGCGCCAGGTCATCATCCGCCTGACGCCGAAGGGCCGCAAGCTGCGCGAGAAAGCCAAGGCCGTGCCGAAGTCGATCCTCGCCTCGGCGCGCTGCGACGCCCGCGAACTGGGGCAACTGCGCGACCGGGTGACGGCGGTGCGCGACGCGATCCTGGAGTCTGTAGAGAGTGCCTGAGTCCGGCGCCGCCCGGTCGTTGAATCAGTGGTGAGAAAAGAGGTATCGCGCGGTATCGGGATTACCGCGGCGCCACATTACGTTGTCCAGGCAATAGTGGTGGACGTTGATAAATACCCAGCAGATGAAGAAGAGCAACGTTGGCCCGAAAACCGCCTGGTCGACCGGCAGAACTGCGCTGAGCAGCTTGGGCAGGCCCCAGAAACCGAGATAGCCGAGCAGCAGTCCGGCAACCACAAACCCAATGAAGCGCGCCGTCGGGCCGGCCCTGTCGCGGGCGCGGGCGCGGTCGGCATTGATCTGGTAGCGCCAGACCACGAGCAGATACTGCAGCGAATGGCAGGCTGGGATGACCAGCAGGAGCAGTGGATCGACGTTCAGCATCAGCCAGGCATAGAGTGTGACGAGGTATGCAACGACGCCATTGATGGGCAGGCGGCGGTCGGACGCCCACCACTTGCGCGCCAGCATCCAGAGCATCGCCGCGCTGCTGCCCGTGGCGACCGCCATGGCCAGCAGCACCAGGGGCTGGGGCAGTCCGAAGGTGTAATAAGCGAGACCCCAGAAGTCGTACTGGTGCACCAGCCAGTTGGCCATCATCCAATCGGCCATCCAGACGGCGTAGGCGTTGAGCAGGAGGATCTTCTTCTCGACCTCGTTGAAGAACTGGCGCTTGAGAACGGAGCAGACGATCAGCATGCCGTAACCCTGCTTGACGTAGTGCCAGCCGACAAGGAACGCCATGATGTTCACCGCGAAGCCCAGCGCGCGCAGGTCCTGCAGCGCCACCACCGTGACGAAGTAAGCGAGCAGGGCAAGCGGCACCGCGACGCCGGCAAAGAGGTAGCGTAGCCGCAACAGCGGGTCGTAGTGGCTGCCGAAGGCCTTGTCGCCGAAGTTCCGGTAAAAAATCTGGTAGGAGTGGGCGAAATGCGGGTGATTGATGAGATTGGCTAGCGCCATCATCACCACCGCCACCGTCGGATAGCTGGCGACCGGAGGGCGAAAGATTGCCAACAGGGCAAAGACGATGAGCGAGCCGCCGCCAAGGCAGAGGAAGTCCACCACCGGATGAAAGAGATGGCCAGCGGGCCGCGCCGCTTCGACTGCTCCCGTCTGGTGCCCACCGGCTGCCGCCTGGGACGGCATCGTCTGCTGCATCACCATGAACACGGCACTCCTTACTGCATCGACCCGGCAATAATGGGGGGGCGGCCTCAGGAATCCGTTAAGACTGGACTTGAAGGGGGCGAGAATCTGCCGGAGAACTGGCTAAAATGCCTGGGAATTTCCGGTGTATTGCTGGAAACCTCAGCCCTTGGGGCGGATCCGTTGCAGCAGGTCCCACACGGGGATTGCGCTGAGGCCGCCGATCAGACCTTCTACGTTGGGCGGCAGGGCAAAGCCGAAATCCGCCTCCCAGATCATCCTGGCATCATAGCTGGCGACCAGCATGACCAGCACGGTGATCAGCAGGCGCTGCCAGAGCGGCAGATGTTTTCGCGGGGGATAGTCGGTCATGGCAGGCCTTTCCGGCTGAAACGTCCTGTTCCTTGGCGCTGCCTACCTTAACCGCTTTTCCGCCAGAAGGGTTCCGCCAGATCGATGAGGGCGTCGGGGACCTCGAAGGGCGCGCAGTGCCCGCAGTCCAGTTCCGCATAGAGAGCGCCGGGAATCCGATCGGCCAGGACACGGGCGTGACGCACCGGCGGCACGATCTGGTCGTGACGGCAGCCGATCACCAGGGCGGGCACCGCGATCCGCGCCGCCTCTTGCGTCACATCCAGGGTCAGGTCCAGGTCGACCTGGCGGGCCAGGGCGTCCCAATCGGTGCCGGCAAGATCGTCCGCCATGGCCTGTTCCAGCGTGCCCGCGTCGAAACGGGCGATGTAGTCCGGGCTGAAGCAGGTGAGCATCCCGAGCCGGGTCATGGCCTCACGGTCGCTGTCGATGAGATGCCGCCACAGCCGAAGCTGCATCTGTAGACGCGGGTCGGCGCTGCTAAGCATGCCGGCCAGCGGCACGACGCTGAGCAGCTTGTCGGGATGGTCCGCCGCGATCTTCACCGCGATCACGGCGCCCAGCGAAAACCCCAGCAGATGGAACCGCCCCACCCCGGCGTCCTGCGCCGCGGCGACCACCTGGGCGGCCAGCGCCGCGAGATCGAGCGGGCCGCCACCGTCGACGCTGTCGCCCGAGCCGGCAAAGTCCACCCGCACCACGGTCCACCGGGAGGTCAGGCGGTCGATCATCTCCGGCCAGCTGGTTTCCGCGCTGCCCCCGGTGCCATGAACCAGCACCACCCCGGGACCGGAACCGGCAACACGATAGGCGACACGGGCGCCGGCGGCTTCGACGTATGGCATTGCGGACTCTCCTGAAACGCGCGGCGCCCGAGACTTAGGGCGAGGCCGAGGGAGCGGTCAAGACGCTTCGCGAGGCCCTCTCGGCAAAACCGCGCGGCGGCGCCGCGCGCCGTCTGCCGCCACGACGCAGTCAGGAGCCGGCGTTGATCATGCCGGCACAGCCGCTATGCTGGCGCGAGCACTCCATCCCGCACCCGGCTGCCCCACCCGAATGACTAAGAGCCCTGCCCGTCACGGCGACACCGTTGCGGCCCCTCATGGCGACAACGTCGCGCGGGCCGTGGCAACCATCGTCTTCACCGTCATGGCGCTGTCGCTGGGCGATGCCTTCATCAAGCTGTTCAGCACGGACTTCGTGCTGTGGCAGATCTTCGTCCTGCGTTCGCTGATCGCGCTGCCGGTGCTGGCGCTGATCATCAGCGTGAGGAACCGCGCCGCCGGGCTTTCCCTCAGCCGCTTTCTGCCGCGTCACCCGGGCTGGGTCGCCCTACGCAGCCTGATGCTGACCGTCATGTGGGTGGCGTACTATGCGGCCCTGCCCCACATCGCGCTGTCCGCGGCGGCGGCCGCCTATTACACCCTGCCGATTTTCATCACGCTGTTCGCCGCGCTGTTCCTGGGTGACAGGATCGGTCCGCGCGGAGCGGCCGCGATCCTGCTCGGCTTCCTGGGTGTGCTGCTGGTGCTGCGCCCGGACGCCGGTGCCTTCAATCTCCATGCCCTGCTGCCGCTGGCGGCCGCGGTTCTCTATGCCCTGTCGATGATCCTGACCCGCAGCAAATGCCGGCAGGAAGACCCCCTGGTGCTTTCCCTGTCGCTGAATGTCAGCTTCATCGCCGTGGGCGCCATCGCGACCCTCGGCAGCCTTTTCGGACCTCCGGGACTGGCCGGCAGCGGCGACTTCCTCGGCGGTTCCTGGGCCGCGAGCGGCGCCGCGGAAGCGGCCGCGCTGGCGCTGCTGGCCGCATCCATCCTCATCGGCAGCGTCGGCGCCGCCATCGCCTACCAGATCGGACCACCGTCCACGGTCGCCAGTTTCGACTTCGCCTATGTCGCCTTCGCCGGTCTGTGGGGCCTGCTGTTCTTCGGCGAATTTCCCGACGCCCTGGGCCTGCTGGGGATCGCGATGATCGTTGGCGGCGGCATCCTGGCGGTCCGGCGCTAGCCCGCCGGATGGCACCGGGACCACCGGCACCCTATATAAAGGGGCTTGCCTCCGTTCCCCCCGCCGCGAGACCGTTCATGCCGCAAGCCACCGATGCCGCCCCCTTGCCCAGCTATTTCCTGCCGCACGGCGCCGGGCCCTGCTTCTTCATGGACTGGAGCCCGCCGCAGGCCGGGGACCGCATGGCCGCCTACCTCAAGGGTCTGGCCGCCGGCCTTCCGGCGCGTCCGCGGGCGATTCTGGTGGTCTCCGCCCATTGGCTGGCACCCCGCTTCACCGTCGCCAGCGCCGCGGAGCCGGCGCTGATCTTCGACTATCAGGGCTTTCCGCCGCACACCTACCGCCTGACCTACCCCGCGCCGGGCGCCCCCGACCTGGCCCGCCGGGTCGCCGGCCTGCTGGGGGCCGCCGGCCTCGATGCGCGCGAAGATCCGGAACGCGGCCTCGACCACGGCGTGTTCATCCCCCTGAAACTGGTGTTCCCCGAGGCCGACATTCCGGTGGTGCCGCTGTCGTTGCAGGCCGACCTGGACCCCGCCGCGCATCTCGCCGCCGGCCACGCCCTCGCCCCGCTGCGCGATGAGGGCGTGCTGATTCTCGGCTCCGGCATGAGCTTCCACAACATGCGGGGCTACGGCAATCCGCGCTACGGCGCCCCGTCGGACATGTTCGACGAGTGGCTGACGGCGGCGGTCGCCGACCCGGCGGGCCGCGACGCCGCCCTCGCCGCCTGGGCCGATGCGCCGGGCGGCCTGCAGTCGCACCCCCGGCAACGTGAGGAGCATCTGCTGCCCCTGATGGTGGCCGCCGGCGCCGGCGGCCCGGGCCGGCGCGACTTCAGCGACCGGGTGATGGAGGTCACCCTCTCCGCCTTCCGCTTCGACTGAGCCGGCCGGCACCACCCTCCAAAGGGCAACCCTACTGCCAGGGTATCCCTCTAAATGCCATAAGTGGCTTTGATCATCTCCGCAGCCCGTTCGCCGATCGCAACGCAAGGTGCCATCGTATTGCCACTGGTGATGCCCGGCATAATCGACGCGTCGGCGATGCGCAGCCTTTCGATCCCGTAGACCTTGAGGAAGGCGTTCACCACGGACATCGAATCTCGCCCCATTTTAGCCGTACAGGATTGGTGCCAGTAAGTGACGGCCGCGTTGCGGACATAGGTCGTCATGGCCTGTCTGCCCAACTTGCCCGGCAGGGCCTCTCGGCTCCCCAGGTCGGTAAAAGCGCTGTGGCCGCCCAGTTCACGGCACAACTCGATGCTGGCGAGGGCGGTTTCCAGATCGTCCGGATGGGAGAGCGTGTTGGCTTCGATCAGGACCGGGTCCAGGGGCTCGGGACCGGAGAGGTGAACCGATCCTCGGCTTTTGGGGTGGGCCAACCCGGCAAACATCGTCCAGCCCTGCTCGGGAACGCCCAGAGACGCGGTTTCTGCGCTTGGCGCCGGAAACTCTAATTGGCAGTGAAACATGTCCGGCACGGTGAGGGAGGCATCGCTGGACCAGTAGAGCGTCGCTTCGGAACCGCCGTAGCCGATGGGCTGCGGATCACGGTGTGCGAAGATGCACCCGAAGGATACGTGGTCCTGGTGGTTCTGGCCGACCCCCGGGAGATCCTGCAGGATCTGGATTCCATGGCGCCGCAGTTCGGCCTCGGGCCCGATGCCCGACTGCATGAGCACCTTCGGGGTGTTGATGGCACCGAGCGAGAGAACCACCTCGTGCTGGGCAAAATACCGCTGCCGTTGCCCGTTCCGGATGATCTCCACGCCGACGACCGAGGTCCCTCTGCAGACCAGCTTGCTGACCAGGCCGTGGGTCAGGATCGTCAGGTTAGGCTGGCCGCGGCGGGGTTGGACATAGGAGCGGAAGATCGAAGCACGCCGGCCATCACGGACGATAAGATCGTTGAGCGCAACGCCGCCGCGGCCTTCCATCATCTCACCGTTGGGGCTGTCGAACCGGGGCAGGCCCATCGACCCGGCGGCTTCGACCATGGCCAGAGCGACCGGCTGCGCATCGACAGCCGAGCGGACATAGACGGGGCCGGCCGTGCCGCGGCGCCGCCGGTCGCTCGTGCCCTGCCAATTCTCGATGCGGCGGTATACCCCGAGGAGCGATTCGTAGCCCCAGGCCGGATCGCCGGCCTCGGCCGCAAAATGCTCCCAGTCGTTCTTATGGCCTCTGGCCCAAACCATAACGTTGATGCTGGAGCCGCCGCCCAGCACCTTGCCCATGTTGAGCGGAATGGCGCGTCCGTTCAGATACGGGTTGGGCTGCGCCTTAAAGGCCCAATCGCGCTCGGAACCGAGATTCGACGGCCATGCCGCAGGGGTGACGACCTCCGGCACGTCATCATCCCCTCCGGCCTCTATCAGCAGAACGCGGACCTCCGGGTTTTCCGCCAAGCGGGCCGCCACGACGGAGCCCGACGAACCGGCCCCGCAGACAATGAAATCGTACATGCCCTGCCTATCCTGATAACCAACAGCCATGCTTCCTCCAGATCACGCGCGTCGCGGCGAGGCCGGGCCGCCGACGCATTCCCAACAACCGCCGCCGGTCGCCCGGGCGCGCCCGTCGCGGCGGCCGACAGAATTATCAATTCTATCAAATATATCAAATCAATCATTTGTGTTTAATATTGGACCTCGGGCATTTATGGTGATGAGCTTTGCGCGGAGGGGAGGCGGGCTCTTTGTCCGCACACCGCCGAGGTTCAAAAAAAGGGCCGGACCGCTGCGCTGAAAGCGAACCGGCCGGTATTAGTCTTGCGAGCATGAACGACGACATTCTGACCACGGCCAGGGCCGCAAAGCTGCTGGGCGTATCCGTGCGCACGACGCAGCTGCTTATCGAGAGCGGTGCGTTGGCATCGTGGAAAACGCCGGGCGGCCATCGGCGCGTCTATCGCTCGGACGTCCTGGCCTACATGGCAGGGACAAACCCCGCCCGGACATCGTATTCGGCACGGATCATCCTGCTCGCATCGGCCAAGCGGCTCCCCGCGCTTCAGAGCACGTTGGAGACTGTCGCGGGATACGCCGTCGAAGCACACACCGACATCTCCCCGGCGCTGCTGTCGCTCGGCGCGCAGCCTCCCGCCGCCGTGGTCGTCGATCTGGAGGAGGCCGCGCGCAGCCACCGTGCTTTCCTGCAGCAGATCGCCGAGGTTCCGGCGCTGGCGCAGACGCGACTTGTTGCCGTCGGCGGCGGCGCGGGCAAAGCATCGCAGCGCGCCGACGCGGATATCCATCGGGCGGAGGCGGAAACCCTCGCGACAACGCTGCGCTCCGTGCTGGCGCGCAGCCATGGGTCGGCAGAGCCTTTCTCAAGCGCACCGCCGTTTCCAATTGCACCAAACGAAGCCCAGCGTCTGGCGGCGCTGGAACGTTCCGGCCTGTTGCGCTCGACAGCCGACAAGCCCTTCGACCAGCTCACCTGGCTCGCCAGCTATAGCCTTCAGGCCCCCGTCGCCCTGATGACGATGCTCACCGCCACCCAGCAGCTGTTCAAGTCGCGCCAAGGCCTGGAACTGACGGAGACCCCGAGAAGCTGGGCCTTTTGCAACTACACGATCCTGCAGAGAGGGGTCTTCACGGTCGGCGACCTGGCGGGCGACGCCCGCTTTGCCTCCAATCCGGCCGTGATGGACGCCCCGCACTTCCGCTTCTATGCCGGCGCGCCTGTCGTCGATCCCGACGGCTTTGCCCTGGGGTCCCTGTGCATCATCGACTACGAACCGCGCCGACTGGACGCGTCGCAGGAGAAAACCCTGAAAATCCTGGCGGCCTTCGCCTCCGGCACGGTCCGCGGGCGCGCCGGAGGGCGGCTGCCGCCGGACGGCCGCGGCGCCTGAAAGCGGACCGCCCGTGAAGACGGCGGCCCAGCGCATAGCTGGGCTGCGGCGATCCTCGCTGGGCGCGGTCCCGGAGCTGTGCTATCGAGGCCGCCGTCTTTAAGGGCGGCCGCCAAGGAGTTTCACCGTGACCGATACCATCTGCATTTCCCCCGTCGACAACAGCGAATATGCCCGCCGCCCGGTGGCCGGCGACGACCGGATCGAGGCCGTCTTCGCCCGCGCCCGCCTGGCCCAGCGCGACTGGGCACGCCTGCCGATCGCCGAGCGGGCGCGCTATTGCACCGCCCTGGTCGACGCCATGCTGGCGATGAAAGACGAGATCATTCCGGAACTGGCCTGGCAGATGGGCCGCCCGGTGAAGTTCGGCGCCGGCGAGCTGGGCGGCTTCGAGGAGCGCGCCCGCGGCATGATCGGCCTGGCCGAAAGCGCCCTGGCCCCCGTCGTGCCGACCGAAAAGGACGGCTTCAAGCGCTACATCCGCCGCGACCCCCTGGGCGTGGTGCTGACCATCGCGCCGTGGAACTACCCCTACCTGACGGCGGTGAATTCCATCGTGCCGGCGCTGATGGCCGGCAACGCCGTGGTGCTGAAGCACGCCGCCCAGACCCTGCTGGCCGGCGAGCGCTTCCAGCAGGCCTGCGACAAGGCCGGCCTGCCGGAAGGCCTGTTCACCAACCTGTGCATGAGCCACGGCCAGGTCGGCAAGGTGCTCGGCGCGCGGCTGGCCGACCAGGTGAACTTCACCGGGTCGGTCGAGGCCGGCAAGGTCATCGAGCAGGCCGCCGCCGGCGCCTTCATCGGCGTCGGGCTGGAGCTGGGCGGCAAGGACCCGGCCTATGTGCGCGCCGACGCGAACCTGGACTACGCGGTGGAGAACACCGTCGACGGTGCCTTCTTCAATTCCGGCCAGTCGTGCTGCGGGATCGAGCGCATCTACGTGCACGAGAGCCTCTACACGCCCTTCGTCGAAAAGTTCGTCGAGATGACCCGCGGCTACGTGCTGGGCGATCCGCTGGATCCCCAGACCACCATCGGCCCGATGGTGAAGACGTCAGCCGCCGACTTCGTGCGCGGCCAGGTCGCCGCCGCCGTGCAGGCCGGCGCCACCGCCCACCTGGACCCCAAGGACTTCGCCGCCGACAAGGAAGGCACGCCCTACATGGCGCCGCAGGTGCTGACCGATGTCACCCACGACATGTCGGTGATGACCGAGGAGAGCTTCGGCCCGGTGGTCGGCATCATGAAGGTGAAGGACGACCAGGAGGCCGTGCGCCTGATGAACGATTCGGCCTATGGCCTGACCGCGTCGATCTGGACGGCGGACCTGGCGGCGGCGGAAGCCATCGGCGGCGAGATCCAGACCGGGACGGTGTTCATGAACCGCGCCGACTACCTGGACCCCATGCTGGCCTGGACCGGCGTGAAGGACACCGGGCGCGGCGCCACCCTGTCCCAGGTCGGCTACGAGATGTTGACCCGGCCCAAGTCCTTCCACCTGCGCCACACGATCTGAGGCGGGCCCCGGCCGCCGAAGACGGCCGGTCAGGCGGCGTCGATCAGCCGCATGAACTCCCGCTCGGCCTCGCTGACGTGGCGCTCGCGGTGGCGGACGGCGAAGAAGCGGCGCTTTGGCAGGGCAAGGGGAAAGGCCGCCAGGGTGCCGGCCTTCAGCGCCTTGGCCACCGCCAGGCGGGACAGCGCGGCGACGCCGGCGCCGGCCTCCACCGCCGCGCGCACCGCTTCGTTGGTCGGCAATGTGAGGGCCACCTGCAGGGCGGCCGGATCGAACCCGATGTCCGCGGCCGCCGCCTCGAAGATGGCGCGGGTGCCGGAGCCTTTTTCGCGGAACACCCAGGGCAGCGCCGCCAACGCCGCCGCCGTCGGCCGCGGCGGCTTGGCGCCGACCAGGTCCGGACTGGCCACCAGCACCAGTTCGTCGTCGGCCACCGGCAATACATCCAGAATGGGATCGTCCAGCGCGCCCTCGACGAAGCCGAGGTCGACCCGGCCGTCGTGCACCATGGCGGCAACGGTGTCGGTGTTGCCGATGGTGAGCGTCGTCTCGACGCCCGGATAGGCCCGGCGGAAGCGGTGCATCAGCGGCGGCAGCCAATAGTTGGCGACGGTCTGGCTGGCGGCCAGCGACAGGGCGCCTTGCTTCAGGCCCGCCAGATCGGCCAGCAGCGTCTCCGCCGCCGCCGCCTGGGCGAGTACCGCCCGCGCCGCCCGCAGGAAGCGCCGGCCCGCCTCGGTCAGTTCGATGCGCCGCCCGATGCGGTCGAACAGCTGGATCGCGTAGCGCCGCTCCAGGGCGGTGATCGCGGCGCTGACGGCGGATTGGGTGAGACCCAGGTCCTGGGACGCCCGGGTCACATGTTCCCGTTCGGCCACGGCGACGAAGATGCGCAGCTGTTCGAGGGTCATCGCACCCCCGCCAGGAGACCGTTCAGATGGTGAGCTTCACCAGCATGAGGCTGAAGCCGGCGATGAAGAGAAAGGCGGCGGCGCCCAGCAGCAGCGGCCGCAGCCCCTTGGCGCGCAGCTTGCCAAAGTCGGTTTCCAGGCCCATGGCGGCCAGCGCCAGGGTCAGCAGCACCGTGGTGACCGTGACCACCAGGTCGCGGACTTCCGTCGGCACGGTGATCACGGAGTTGACGCCGACCAGGGCGATGAAGCCGAAGACGAACCAGGGCGCCGGCACCTTGGCCTTGCCGCCATGACCCTGCGCACGGCTTTCGGACAGCCGCCGCGCGGCCATGAAGGCCAGGGTCAGCACCACCGGCGCCAGCATCATCACGCGGGTCAGCTTGGCGACCGTGGCGAAGTCGCCGGCCTGCTGGCCCTGCTGGTAGCCGGCCGCGACCACCTGGGCGACCTCGTGGATCGAAGCGCCGGTCCACAGGCCATAGGCCTGGGTCGACAGCGCCAGGAGGTCCGGCAGCAGGGGATAGGCGAACATGGCGATGGAACCGAAAACGGTGACGCAGGCCACCGCATAGGCGACGTCCTCGTCGGGGGCGCGGGTCACCGTGTTGGTGGCGATCACCGCCGAGGCGCCGCAGATGGAACTGCCCGCGGCGATCAGTTCGGCCAGCTTGCGCTCGACCCCCAGCAGGCGGCCGAGCCAGGTGGTGAACACGAAGGTGGCGACCAGGGTCAGCGCGATGACCGCCAGGCCGGAGGCGCCGACCGCCGCCACCTGGGCCGCGGTGAGCTGCAGGCCCAGCAGGATGATCGCCAGGCGCAGCAGCCGGCGCAGCGAAAAGGTGATGCCGGGCTTGGCCTTGGCCGGCGTGCCGACCAGATTGTGGAACAGGATACCCAGCAGGATCGCCAGAATCATGGGGCTGAACACCTGGGCCCCCGGCAGACTGCGCAGGCCGAAGGCCGCCGCCGCGATGGTGCCGGCCAGCAGCAGCCCCGGCAGGATGTCGAGATGCCGGGCCGCCCCGCCCCGGGCGGGTTTCGTCGGTCGCGCGGCGGTGTCGGCCGGATGAAGAGATGGCGCGTTGCCTTCGGCGAGGGTGCTTGCAGCAGTGTTCACGGCAGTGTTCACAGGGGGACCAGGCTCCTTGATTGAAGGCGGCCAAGGTCGCACCGGAAAACCGATCGATCCAATTCATTATAATTGATGAAATGTTCGTTTCAATCGAACGATTGAAACGGCCCGAACCAGAGGAAAAACGCCCGCAAACGCAAAAGAGGCGGCCCGCCCAGATACCTGGAAGGCCGCCTCTTTTGCATTTCATCCCGCCCGAAGGCGGGAATTGGAGCGGGCGATGAGATTCGAACTCACGACCCCAACCTTGGCAAGGTTGTGCTCTACCCCTGAGCTACGCCCGCACCGGAGAGCGGGGGAATACCTGCTTTCGCAGGACATTGCAAGCCCCTCTTTGACCCGGCGGCCCCGGCCGCCTTTCGGGCGGATCGCAGGACCGCACCGGAGGCTAAAGCCCTAATGCTACCCAAGACTTAATGGCCCGCCAGGGTGACAAAGTCCGCCGGGTCTGCTACGGCCCCTATCGGAAGGTCCGTCCCCGCCGGACCGGCCCAACCAGAGCCCGGAAAAAGCGACAGAGCCATGCCCGAGACATCCGCAGAGAGACCCGCCGAGACTCCCGCCGAAGCGCCCCTGCCCACCACCCCCGAAGCGCTGCATGCCCGCCTGGACGCCCTGGGCATCGCCTACACCGCCGTCAGCCACCCGGCGGTCTTCACGGTGGAGGAAGCCAAGGCGCTGCGCGGCGAGCTGCCGGGCTCCCACATCAAGAACCTGTTCCTGCGCAACAAGAAGGGCAGGATGTGGCTGGTCACCTGCCTGGAGGACCGCGACATCGACCTGAAGGCCCTGGGCGAGCGCCTGGAGGCCGGGCGGTTTTCCTTCGGCAGCGCCGAGCGGCTGATGACCTACCTCGGCGTGCGTCCCGGATCGGTGACCCCCTTGGCGGTGATCAACGACACGGACGGCGCCGTCACCATGGTGCTGGACAGCGGCGTGATGGAAGGGGGCCCGGTAAATTGCCATCCACTGGTCAACACCATGACCACGGCGCTGGCCCCGGCGGATCTGGTCCGCTTCCTGGAGGCCGAGGATCACGCCCCCCAGATGCTGGACTTCTAGCCGGACTTCTAGGCGGAACCGCCAAACGACCCCGGCCCGTGATCCTGGCCCGTGATCCTGGCCCGTGACGCGTGGCCCGTGACGCGTGGCCGCCAAGGGGACCGGCGGACCATTGCTTTGCCGGGCGCCCTTGCCCTGAGGCGTGAAAGCCGCCATTTATTGTGTAGAACCCGCCGGGGCGGGGGCCGAATCATCACCGTAGGACGGCCCCGTAGGACGGCGGAAACCAGTTCAAGCAGGCGAACGGAAAGACAGTATGGAACCGATTATCGGCGGCCTTCCCGGCCAAGGCAGCGCAACGCAGGCCGGTGCCGACCTCATCAAGGAAAGCAGCGAGCGGACCTTCATGCAGGACGTCATCGAAGCCTCGATGACCGTCCCGGTGGTGGTCGATTTCTGGGCGCCCTGGTGCGGCCCCTGCAAGCAGCTGGGCCCGATGCTGGAAAGCGCGGTGAAAGCCGCCGGCGGCGCCGTGCGCATGGTGAAGGTGAACGTCGACGAAAACCAGCAGCTGGCCGGCCAGTTGCGCATCCAGTCGATCCCGACGGTCTATGCCTTCTTCCAGGGCCAGCCGCTCGACGGCTTCCAGGGTGCCCAGCCGGAAAGCGAGATCAAGGCCTTCATCGAGCGCCTGCGTCAGGCCGGTGCCGCCGGCGCCGGGCCGAGCCCGGTCGACCAGGCCCTGGAGCAGGCACAGGCCGCGCTGGAGGCCGGCGATACGGAGACCGCCTCGTCGATTTTCGCCCAGGTCCTGCAGCATGACGAGGCGAACGCCGCGGCGCTGGCCGGGCTGATCGCCTGCAACCTCGCCACCGGCGACGTCGAGGGTGCGCGCGAGATGTACGACGGCCTGGACGACAAGATGCAGGCCGATCCCGCCTTTGCCTCGGTCGCCGCGCAGCTGAATCTGCAAGAGCAGGCCGGCGACGCCGGCGAGATCCCGCAGCTGATGGAAAAGGTCGCCGCCGACCACAACGACCACCAGGCGCGCTTCGATCTGGCCATGGCGCTGCACGGTGCCGGCAAACGCCAGGCCGCCGCCGACGAACTACTGGAGATCATCAGCCGGAATCGCCAGTGGAACGAGGAAGGCGCGCGCAAGCAGCTGGTCACCTTCTTCGAAGCCTGGGGGCCGACCGATCCGCTGACCATCGACACGCGGCGGCGGTTGTCCTCTTTGTTGTTCGCATGAGCCGTACCGCCTTCGATCCTGCCTTCGAGGACCTGCCGCGGGTCCTGCCGATCTTTCCGCTGGAGGGTGTGCTGCTGCTGCCCGGCGGACGCCTGCCGCTGAACGTGTTCGAGCCGCGCTACCTGGCGATGTTCGACGACTCGCTGGCCAGCAACCGGCTGATCGGCATGATCCAGCCCTGCGACGAAAATCGCGGCGAGGATGTCCCCAAGATCTACGAGACCGGCTGCGTCGGGCGCATCACCTCCTTCACCGAAACCGACGACGGCCGCTATCTGGTGACGCTGTCCGGCCTGATCCGCTTCGACCTGAAGCGCGAGTTGCCATCCAGCAGCTACCGGCAGATCGAGCCGGACTACAGCCGCTTCGCCACGGACATGGAAGAAGACTGCAGCAGCATCGACCGCGACCACCTGATGAAGGTGCTGGGCGCCTATTTCGAGGCCAACGCCATCGAGGGCGACTGGGAAGCCATCGAGCAGACCGGCGACGAACGCCTGGTCACTTCGCTGGCGATGATCTGTCCGTTGGGCGCACCGGAAAAGCAGGCACTGCTGGAATCGATGACCCTGACCGAGCGCGCCGCGGCGCTGACCGCCATCATGGAAATGGCGACCCATGGCGGCGGGGACGACAGCAAGACCGAAACCAAACACCCCAAACACCACTGAATGGCCGGCATCAGGAACGCACCCCATGACCCATAACGCCGTCGATCCGAAGCTGCTGGAGATCCTGGTCTGCCCGCTGACCAAGGGACCGCTGGACTACGACGCCGAGGCGCAGGAACTGATCAGCCGCCAGGCGCGCCTGGCCTACCCGATCCGCGACGGCATCCCGATCATGCTGGTCGACGAAGCCCGCCAGCTGGATGACTGAATCGCCCCATGACTGACTCAAAAGTCATTCGCGAAGAATCGGCGCAAAGCTTCGACACCGACCACTGGCCGACGGAGATCCGCTACCTTTCCGCCGAGAAGCAGTTGGTGGTCAGCTTCGACAGCGGCGAGACCTTCACCTACCCGGCCGAGCTGCTGCGCGTCGAAAGCCCCTCCGCCGAGGTGCAGGGCCACGGCCCCGGCCAGAAGCAGACCGTCGCCAAGCGCCGCCACGTCGGCATCATGGAAGTCGCGCCGGTCGGCAACTACGCGGTGCGCCTGAAGTTCGACGACTTGCACGACAGCGGCATCTACTCCTGGCAGTACCTCTACCGCCTGGGCCGCGACAAGGATGCGATCTGGCAGACCTACCTCGACACTCTTGCGGCAAAAGGCCTGAGCCGCGATCCCTGAGCGTCTAACCCAAATCCGCCACCTCTGACGTCGCCCCGCGGCAAGACGGGCTCCCCCACTGTGCCAAGCTGAACCGCCGCACACCACGGGAGACCGTCGCATGGCACCCGATGCCGCAATCCACACCGACGTCCGGGCCAAGGTCGGGGCCGCTGTCGGGGCCACTGTCGACCTTCCCGCCCTGCGCGCCTGGCGCCTGGAGCGGCTGCGCGCGGAACTGCGCCGCCGCGACTATGCCGGCGCCCTGCTGTACGACCCGATCAACATCCGCTACGCCTGCGACGCCCGCAACATGGCGGTGTGGTCGCTGCACAACGCCGTGCGCTATGTCTTCGTGCCCACCGAAGGGCCGGTGGTGCTGTTCGATTTCCACAACTGCGGACATCTTTCCGCCGGCAACGAGATCGTCGCCGAAGTGCGCCCGGCCACCGGCTGGTTCTACTTCGCCGCCGGCGACCGCTGCGCCGAGTTCGCCCGGCGCTGGGCGGCGGAGATCGCCGAGATGGTGGCGCTGCACGGCGGCGGCAACCGGCGCCTCGCCATCGACAAGTGCGAGCCGTTGGGCGTTGGCGCCTTGAACGCGCTGGGTATCGAAATCTTCGACGGCCAGGAAGTCCTGGAACTGGCGCGCCGCATAAAGGGACCCGAAGAGATCACCTGCCTGCGCGCCTCGGTCGCCGTCTGCGGCGAGGCCATGGCGGCGATGCGCGCGGCGCTGACCCCCGGGATGACCGAGAACGAACTGTGGTCGATCCTCAACCAGGTGAATGCGGCACGCGGCGGCGAGTGGATCGAAACGCGCCTGCTGGCCGCCGGCGGGCGCAGCAATCCGTGGTTCCACGAATGCGGCGACGGTGTGATCGAGGCCGGCGACATGGTCAGTTTCGACACCGACATGATTGGGCCCTACGGCTACTGCGCCGATGTCTCGCGCAGCTTCCTGTGCGGCGACGTCGCACCGACGGACGAACAGCGCCGGCTCTACCGGCTTGCCGTCGAGCAGATCCAGTTCAACATGGCGCTGCTGAAGCCCGGCCTCGGCTTTCGCGAACTGGCCGAGCGGTCGTGGCGCTTGCCGACGAGCTGCGCGGCCAACCGCTATTCCGTCGTGGTGCACGGCGTCGGCCTGTGCGACGAGTATCCCGGCGTGGTCTATCAGGAGGACTACGACGCCTTCGGCTACGACGGCGTGTTCGAGGCCGGGATGGCGGTCTGCGTTGAGAGCTACATCGGCGAGCACGGCGGCCACGAAGGTGTGAAGCTGGAGCAGCAGGTGCTGATCACCGACCACGGCGTCGAACTGCTGTCGACTTTCCCCTTGGAAGAACGGCTGCTCGGCCGCGAACTCTAGAACGATGGGTCGGTGCGCCGGCCCTTGCGATCCTTATCTAAAGGGTTTCGCCCTTTACGAGGCGCGGCAGGTCGCCGACCAAACCCATGGCGTGGCGCATGAAAAAGCGCTTCAGCGGCGGCATCTGGTTCACCGCGGCGAGGCCGAGGTCGCGCAGCAGACGCACCGGCGGCAGGTCGTTGGAGAACAATCTGTTCAGGGAATCCGTCGCCGCGATCAGCGCCATGGTGTCGAGGCGCCGCCAGCGCTGGTAACGCTCCAGCACTGTCGCGCTGCCGACGTCGAGGCCGAGGCGGCGCGCATCGACGATGCACTCGGCCAGGGCGGCGACGTCGCGCAGCCCGAGGTTCAGGCCCTGGCCGGCGATGGGGTGGATGCCGTGCGCCGCATCGCCGATCAGGGCGAGGCGCGTGTCGGTGTAACGTTCGGCATGCTGCAGCGACAGGGGATAGCTCCAGCGCCGGCCGCCCCACAGCGTGAGACGCCCGAGGGAGTCGCCGAAGCGGCGCTGCAGTTCCATCGCGAAGGCGGCCTCGTCGAGTGCCATCATCGCCGCAACGAGGTCACGCTTTTCGGTCCACACCAGCGAGGAGCGATGCAGAGGATTGCCAGATTCGTCAGGCGCGTCGGTCATCGGCAGCAGGGCGAACGGCCCCGACGGCAGGAAGTGTTCGTGCGCCACGCCGTGGTGCGGCAGTTCGTGGGCGATGGTGGCGACGATGGCGGTCTGGCCGTAGTCGACCTGCATCACCTTGATGCCGGCGGTCTCGCGCATGGCCGAGCGGCGGCCGTCGGCGGCGACCAGCAGGCGGGCGCGGATCTCACTGCCGTCATCGAGCCGCGCCGTGACGCCGCCGGGCCCGCGCGTCACCGTGACGATCTCGCCCGGCGCCCGCATATCAAGCTTCGAGGAGGCGACGTTTGAGAGCGCGCGGGCACGGTCCAGGCTGGCGCGCTTGATGGCGGTGTTCTCGACGATGTAGCCCAGCGGAAGCGCATCTTCGGGCTTGTCGGCATCTGGCTTGCCCGGGCCCGCTTCGTCGAGGCCGGCCCCGGCCACCTCGGCGCAGGAGAAATGCAGGTGCAGCGACGAAGCGCCGCCGCGGCGCCGGGCACCCAACCTGCCGTCGGAAATGCGAATGTCGCGGATCGGCGCGGCGGCCGGCGCCATGCCGTCCCACAGACCCAGGACCGCCAGGGCCTGCTGCGAGCCCCGGGCAATGGCGGAGGCGCGTCCGTCGAGGGCATCGTCGCGCTGCATGGCCGGGTCCATCCGGTCGACCACGACCACGTCGAGCCCGGCCTCGGCCAGGGCGACGGCGAAGGCCAGGCCAACCATGCCGCCGCCAGCCACGAGGATTTCCACGTCCTTACGTTCCGCCCGTTCGGTCATCGCCCCGTCCCTTCTCGCCGGCGCCCGTCTGCGGGATCTGGACTGCCGGATCTTTTCTGCCAGATCCCGGGCGCCAACCCCTATCGCCTTGAAACAACAGGTTTACCACCCTGATCCGGCTTGTCCAGCCGCGGCTTGCCGACGGGTGGATCGGCGCCGGGCGCTAACCCGACCGGCTCGCGTGATGCACTGCACAAAATTTGACCTTCTGTTAATCTTTGCCCAAAAAATAGGCGCGTGCGAACGATCACAAAGCAGGCAACCGGCGCGAGTCTTCTACCCCCAAATGGCGGATTCCAGTCGTTTTCATGCTGACGATATGACTTGGCACGCTTCTTGACTCTAGAGGGGCGAAGGCCGGCGTCCGGGAGGGCGGCGGCGAGGCATTCGGACCTCCGGCCCATGGACGGGGTCCGACGGGCGGGCCAACTGCACTGGGGACCCGCCTGTGCCACAGATACCGGTGCGATGAGGAACGAGGGGAAACCGGCGCATGAAGATGGTTATGGCCATCATCAAGCCGTTCAAGCTGGATGATGTGAGAGAAGCACTCACGGGCATTGGGATCGAGGGCCTTA
Source organism: Kiloniellaceae bacterium (assembly GCA_050043265.1). Taxonomy (GTDB): domain Bacteria; phylum Pseudomonadota; class Alphaproteobacteria; order Kiloniellales; family Kiloniellaceae; genus Pelagibius. The sequence continues at coordinate 24,979 of JBHJIR010000031.1, read as the reverse complement.
CGGTCAGCGAAGTGAAAGGTTACGGCCGCCAGAAGGGCCAGACCGAGATCTACCGCGGGGCGGAATACTCGGTGAACTTTCTTCCCAAGGTGAAAATCGAAGTCGCAGTGACCGACGATGCGGTCGGCCAGGTGGTGGAGACCATTCAGAATTCGGCCAACACCGGCCGGATCGGCGACGGGAAAATCTTTGTCCTCGACGTTGGCCACGCTGTGCGCATCCGCACCGGCGAGACCAACGCCGAGGCTTTGTAAGAGGGGATCTAGGGAAATGAGAGTTATGGGCACTTCCATTGGCCGCAAGCTGGGCCTCGGGGGCCTGGCCGCCGCCGCCGTGCTGGTCGCCAGCGCGCCGGCGCGCGCGGAGGTCTCGGCCGAAACGGCTTTCGTCTTCAACACCTTTGCGTTCCTGGTCAGCGGCTTCCTGGTCATGTGGATGGCCGCCGGCTTCGCCATGCTGGAATCCGGCCTGGTGCGCACCAAGAACACCGCGACCATCTGCCTGAAGAACATCGCGCTCTATTCGGTCGCGGGCATCATGTACTACATCATCGGCTACAACCTGATGTACGTCGACGTCGGCAGCTACATGGGATCGTTCGGCATCTTCTATAATGCCGGCAGTGCGGAAACCGGCCTGATCGGCGGCGACGCAACGCAGCTTGAGGCCGTGGTCGGCAACGGCTACTCGGTGATGTCCGACTGGTTCTTCCAGATGGTCTTCGTGGCGACCGCCGCCTCGATCGTCTCGGGCACCCTGGCAGAGCGCATCAAGTACTGGCCCTTCATGATCTTCGTGGTCATCCTGACCGGCTTCCTGTACCCGATCCAGGGCTCCTGGACCTGGGGCGGCGGCTGGCTCAACGAGATGGGATTCTCGGAATACGCCGGCTAGACCATCGTCCACTCCGTGGGCGGCTGGGCTGCGCTGACCGGTGCCATCATCCTGGGCCCACGTAAGGGCAAGTACGGTGCCGACGGTTCCGTGCACCCGATGCCGGGCGCCAACCTGCCGCTGGCAACCCTGGGTACCTTCATCCTGTGGCTCGGCTGGTTCGGCTTCAACGGCGGCTCGCAGCTGGCCCTGGGCTCCGCCCTGGACGCCGCGGCGATGGCCATCGTCTACGTGAACACCAACCTGGCGGCCTGCGCCGGTGTGGTGGTCGCGATGATCCTGACCCAGATCCTGTACAAGAAGATCGACCTGACCATGGCGCTGAACGGTGCCATCGGCGGCCTGGTGGCGATCACCGCCGGACCGGACCTGCAGCACCACGCCCTGGCGCTGATCGTCGGTGGTATCGGCGGCGCCCTGGTCGTCTTCGCCGTGCCGCTGATCGACAAGCTGAAGATCGACGACGTCGTCGGTGCCGTCTCCGCCCACTTGGTGGCCGGTATCTGGGGCACCCTGGCGGTCGGCATCTTCGGTGCGGGCTCCCTGGGCACGCAGATCGTCGGCATCGCCGCCATCGCGGTCTTCATGATCGTCACCAGCGCCATCGTGTGGCTGGTGCTGAAGTACACCATCGGTATCCGGGTCGATGAGGAAGCCGAGGAGATGGGTCTCGACAAGGCGGAACTGGGGATGGAAGCCTATCCCGAGTTCGGTCACGGATCGCAGTCGATCTAGTCGGGCCTGTCCGATCGGGTTTCGCTGAAACCCACCTGATGATCGAGCCCTTTTAGGACGCGATTATCCTCTGCCAAAACTGGGCCTGGGAACTATCGTTCCCAGGCCCCTTTTTTTGCCTTATTCGCGCGCTAGGGTTCCCGTTGGAGGTGCCGGGGGGCCGTCGGGACGCGCCTTGGCCCCCGGCGGCCAAGGCTTGTCGCACCCCGGTGCCACAGATAGAATCGTTTGCGCTTTGTACTGCCCGTGCGAGCCTCTATACCGCTGAGGCGAAACAGCCTCCATCGCGCCCGCCACGGGAAAAGCGAAGAACACGGACCACATCGGAACCGACCCGTTTTGCCAGACCGCCGCAGCTTTCAGTCCTTCCACCCCTTCACCAGGTTGAGCCGCCTGCTGGATGCCCATGCGCCGGGCAACCCAGGGGGCAATCCGGCAGGCAACGAGACGCCCATCCTGCTGTCGGTCGGCGAACCGAAGAACCAGCCGCCCGCCTTCGTCGCCGAGGAGATCACCGCTGCGGCGTCGACCTGGTCGAGCTACCCGCCGCCGCGCGGCAGCGAGGCTTACCGCCGCGCCTGCGCCGACTGGCTGACGCAGCGCTACGACCTGCCGTCCGGCATGATCGACCAGCAGAAGCACATCCTGCCGCTGCCTGGCAGCCGCGAGGGCCTGTTCTTCGCCGTGGTCGCCGCGATGCAGACCTACATGCAAAAGCATGGCGAGGACGGCGCCCCGCCGGCGGTGCTGCTGCCGAACCCGTATTATCAGGTCTACGTCGGCGCGGCCGTGGCGGTCGGCGCCGAGCCGGTCTTCGTGCCGGCCACCGCCGAAACCGGCTTCATGCCCGACTACACCGCGCTCGACCCGGCGCTGCTGGACCGCACCGCCTGCTGCGTCCTCAATTCGCCGGCCAACCCGCAGGGCGCGGCGGCCAGCCGTGACACCATGGCGCGGCTCATCGACCTGGCCCGCCGGCACGACTTCACCGTCGGCTTCGACGAGTGCTATTCGGAGCTCTCCGGCACCACGGCGCCGGACGGCGCGCTGCAGGCCGCGCAGGATCTGGGCGGCAGCCTGGACCACCTGCTGGTGTTTCATTCGCTGTCCAAGCGATCCTCGGCACCGGGACTGCGCTGCGGCTTTGCCGCCGGCGACGCGGCGTTGATCGACGGTCTGGACGTCGCCCTGCGCGTCGGCGGCGCCGGCGTCGGCTATCCCATCCTCGCCGCCGGCACGCGGCTGTGGCGCGACGAGGCGCACGTCGAGGCCAACCGCGACTACTACCGGAAGAATTTCGCGCTGGCCGAACGGATCCTCGGCAACCGCTTCGGCTTCCGTCAGCCGGACGGCGGCTTCTGTCTGTGGCTCGATGTCGGCGACGGCGAGGCCGCGGCGCTGAAGCTGTGGCGCGAAGCCGGCGTGCGCGTGCTGCCCGGCGCCTACCTGGCCGAACCCGGCCCCGACGGCGTGAACCCCGGCGCCCGCTACATCCGCGTCGCCCTGGTCTATGACGCCGCCGTCACCGAAGAAGGCCTCAACCGCCTCGTCCAGGTGCTCGGCGACAGCGATACAGCACGACTGCAGGGCACGGCGCCCCACGTGGCAACGGCGCAGGGTTAGGGCGGCATGGCGATACGCAGCAACAGTTCGGCCCGCGACGGACGCACCACCCTGCTGCCCAGCGGCACCCAGGATTTCTTCAAGCGGCGCGGCATCGAACTGGCCGGCCTGGCGCTGGCGGTCTTCGCCTTCGCGCTGCTGATCGCCTGCCTGACCTACAATCCGCAGGACCCCTCGTGGAACGATTCCACCGGCGGAGCGGTCAGCAATCCGCTGGGGCGGTTCGGTTCCTACAGCGCCGACGTGATGATGCAGTCGCTCGGCCTGGCCGCGCTGCTGGCGCCGCTGGTGCTCTTCGCCTGGGGCTGGCGCCTGTTGCGCGAGCGCCAGTTGCCGCTGCGCTGGTGGTGGCGTCTCGCCGCCTTCCCCAGCGGCCTGATCCTATTGGCCATGGCGCTGGAGGCGCTGCCGCGCCCGTCGACCTGGCCGCTGGACAACAAGCTGGGCGGCTTCGTCGGCGACCTGCTGCTGAGGCAGCCCGGCGACCTGCTGGGTCTGCCGCTGTGGCTGCTGGCCCTGGTCGCCTTCCCGCTGGGCCTCGCCGGGTTGTTTTTCGCCCTCGGGCTGACCGCCGAGGAGTGGCGCGTGCTGCGCAGCGGCGGCGCCTGGGTGTTCGGCGGCGCGCACCGTGGCATCGTCAACGCTATCGAACGGCGCAACGCGGTGGAACCGGGCGAAGCCCGCGCCGCCGCCCGACGCCAGCACCAGCGGGTCGAACCGCTGCTGGATGAGGGAGATTTCGAAGACGACGATACGCTGCCCGCCGCGCCGCCGCGGCGCGCCGCGCGCAGTGCGGCCGAAGACGATGATGAGGCCGATCTGGTGGCCGCGCCGCGCAAAGCGAGCCGGCCGGGCAAGCGGGCCCGCTCCGCGACGCAGGGCCGCCTCGACCTCGGCGTCACCGGCGCTTACGAGACGCCGCCGCTGACCCTGCTCAGCCTGCCCAAGGATGCCGGCCGGAACGAAGGCCTGAACCGCGACGCCCTGGAGAAGAACGCCCGTATCCTTGAAACCGTGCTGGAAGATTTCGGCGTACGTGGCGAGATCGTGAAAGTGCGCCCCGGCCCGGTGGTCACCCGCTACGAGCTGGAGCCGGCGCCGGGTACCAAGACCAGCCGCGTCATCGGCCTGGCCGACGACATCGCCCGCTCGATGAGCGCCGTGTCGGTGCGTGTCGCCGTGGTGCCGGGCGACAGCGTGATCGGCATCGAACTGCCCAACGCCAAGCGCGAGACGGTCTACCTGCGCGAACTGCTGGCCGCCGAGGAATACGAAAAGAACGGCGGCAAGCTGCCGCTGGTCCTGGGCAAGGACATCGGCGGCAATCCCTCGCTGGTCGACCTGGCGCGCATGCCGCATCTGCTGGTCGCCGGCACCACCGGTTCGGGCAAGTCGGTGGCGATCAACGCGATGATCCTGTCGCTGCTTTATCGCCTCGGGCCCGACGAGTGCAAGTTCATCATGGTCGACCCGAAGATGCTGGAGCTGTCCGTCTACGACGGCATTCCGCACCTGCTGGCGCCGGTGGTGACCGAGTCCAAGAAAGCGGTGGTCGCGCTGAAGTGGACGGTGCGCGAGATGGAGGAGCGCTACCGCGCCATGTCGCGCCTGGGCGTGCGCAACCTGGAAGGCTACAACGCGCGCGTCGAAGAGGCGCGGCGCAAGGGCGAGGTGCTGACCCGCAAGGTGCAGACCGGCTTCGATCCGGAGACAGGCCAGCCGATCCACGAGGAAGAGCCTTTCGACCTGGATCCGCTGCCGCTGATCGTCGTGGTCGTCGACGAACTGGCCGACCTGATGCTGGTCGCCGGCAAAGATGTCGAAGGCGCGATCCAGCGGTTGGCGCAGATGGCACGCGCCGCCGGCATCCACCTGATCGTCGCCACCCAGCGTCCCTCGGTCGACGTCATCACCGGCACCATCAAGGCGAACTTCCCGACGCGCATCTCGTTCCACGTCACCTCGAAGATCGACAGCCGCACCATCCTGGGCGAACAGGGCGCCGAGCAGCTGCTGGGCCAGGGTGACATGCTGTACATGGCCCAGGGCGGACGCATCCTGCGCGTGCATGGGCCCCTGGTGACCGACCAGGAAGTCGAAGACATCGTCGGCTTCTTGAAAAAGCAGGGGGAGCCTTCCTACATCGAAGCCATCACCGAAGACGGCGAAATGGATTTCGACGGTGCCGGCGGCGGTGGTGGCATGGGCGGCGAAGGCAGCGGCGACGAGCTTTACGACCGCGCCGTCGCCGTGGTGCTGCAGCACCGCAAGGCTTCCACCAGCTTCGTCCAGCGCCACCTGCAGATCGGCTACAACCGCGCCGCCAGGATCATCGAGCGCATGGAGGAAGAAGGTTTGATTTCTGCGGCGAACCACGTGGGCAAACGCGAAGTCCTGCCGCCGGGCGGCGGCGACGTATGATCGCAACACAGGATAAGCCGCAACGGCGCCGGCTGGGGGCGCTGACATCGGGCGTTTGTGCACTCGCCCTGGCTGCCGGTTTATCTGGCGCCTTTTCTCTGGGCGTTCCAACCGCCGAGGCGAAGGACCGGACGCAGATCGCCGCGCTGTCGCCGGACGAGGCGGCGGCGGTCACCCGCATCGAGCGCTACCTGAACGACATCAAGACCATGCAGGGGCGCTTCGTCCAGGTGTCGTCCAACGGCGCCTACGCCCAAGGCGCGGGCTATCTCGACCGGCCGGGCCACCTGCGCTGCGACTACGATCCGCCGACGCCGGTGCTGATTATCGCCAACGGGCTGTCGCTGCTGTACTACGACAAGGAACTGAAGGAGGCGACCTTCCTGCCGCTGTGGGAAACGCCGCTGTGGTTCCTGATCCGCGATGAAGTGCGCCTGGACGACAACATCGACATCGTCGCCATCGAAGAGGCGCTGGGCACCCTGCGCATCACGCTGCGCGACCCCGATGCGCCGCAAGGCGGTGAGGTGACGCTGATCTTCAGCGACGACCCTCTGACCCTGAAGAAATGGGAGCTGACCGACGCCCAGGGCGTCCAGACCCAGGTCTCGCTGGTCAATCCGGTCTATGGCGGCAAGGTCGACGAAGCGCTGTTCGATACCGGCGATCTCGAGGTTTGGACGAACAAGAACCCCGCCCGCTGACGCCGGCACGTCGTCTCTTTCGGCGAAACGAAAACGGCGCCCCATCAAGGGGCGCCGTTTCTGCTTTTCGGATACGCGGCTTGGAAAGCCGGTGGTTACCAGGTGAAGCGGTACTTGTTGTTGGCTTCGTTGGTCTCGGCCACCTTCTTGGTAAAATCGGCCTCGACCAGGAACACGTCACCCGCTTTCACCTGGGGCCAGACCTCCGCCTCGACCCAGCGGCCGTGGCCCGCCGGGATCATGACGATCTGATACGAGTGGGCGCCGAGGTTCTCCTGGTTGCGGATCCACACGGTGTTCGCCGCAGCGGGTCCCGCGCCGTGGTTTTCGACGCGGAGAAGAACTGTGGTGGGACCGGACTTCATGTGGCTGACGACCACCAGGTCCGACTTGGGCGGCGCGACGTCCAGCTGCCGCGGCGCCGGAGCCGGGGCCCTCTTCTGCACGGTCGGCGTGGGAGTCGGGTCGATCGGCTTAACGCGGGTCTGGGCCGACGCGTCGACAGCGGCAGACAGGACGAGGGCGCCCGTCAGGGCCAGGGTCATGAATCGCATGGGGGGGCTTCCTCTAGATTGATTTCAAGCGGCGACAATTGCCGGTTACAGGAAGGTAGTCGCGGAAACCGCCCCGCGGGTTCAAAAGAAATCAGCGTGAGTGGAGAACGTCAGCTTTTCCGCGGGATTCCGGTGCCTGACAGGGGCGCCCGACCGACGCGGAAAGGATGGATGAGAAGGCCTGCAAGCCCCTCCTCCGCCCGCCCTTCGGTGCCGATCGGCATCGCCGGGTCGCGCGGCGTTCTGCTGCGGGTGCCGAACAGCGGGTCCCAGAATGAGAAGATCGTGCCGTAGTTGGAATCGGTATCGGCGCGCACCGCGTGGTGGTGCACCCAGTGGATCGACGGGGTGATAATCACCCGGGAAAGCGCCCGTTCGAACCCCACCGGCAGGCGCAGGTTGGAGTGGTGGAACACGGCGGCGAACAGCACCAGCACCTCGAACACCACAATGGAGGTGAAAGGAAAGCCGAGCAGCAGGATGACCCCGGCGCGCGCCAGCGCCGCCAGCAGCACCTCACCGAAGTGGAAGCGCAGCGCCGAGGTGGTGTCGAGAAAGCGGTCCAGGTGGTGCACCTCGTGGAACCGCCAGAGGAAGGGCACTTCGTGGTTGGCGCGGTGCCACCAGTAGATCAGCAAGTCCAGCAGCAGGATGTCGAGCAGCAGCCCAGCGCCACCGGCCCACCAAGCGGGCCGCCAAGCCAGCGCGTGGCCGCTGGCCCAGTAGGTCAGCGGCAGCACGACCAGGGGCGACAGTACGGTGACCGTCAGCCACAGGCCGACGTTGCGGGCGACACGGTGCCAGCCGCCGGCCGCCTTGCCGGTTGCCGGCGGCGGTCCGTCAAAAGGGGGCCGGGCCGCCGGACGCCAGCGCTCGGCCAGGAAGAAAACGGCCAGCCAGGCCAGCACGGCCGCGCCCTTCCAGGCCAGCAGTCCTTCGAGATCGCTCACCATGGGCCGAGATATGGCAGGCGGCGCGCGGGCCCGCAAGTCACGCGCCCGAGAGGCACCCGGCCAGTGCGCAATCCAGGCCCCCGTGCTGGGCGCTTGTCAGCGCGATGTGGCGGCGCTACCTAGGACAGCATGACAAAGAACTCCCCCCTGCCGCTGGTCGGCGTGCCGGCCTGCGTGCGTGACGTCGACGGCCAGCCGTTCCACACCGTCGGCGACAAATACGTCCGTGCCCTGGCAATTTCCGCCGGCGTGGCGCCGCTGATGATCCCTTCTCTGGGCGAGGATCTGGTCGACCTGCGCCGCCTGGTGCGCAGCCTCGACGGCGTGATGATGACCGGCAGCCCGTCCAACGTGCACCCCAGCCATTACGGCCAGGTTGAGACGGTGGAGGCCGAGCCCTTCGATCCGGCGCGCGATTCCACCAGTCTGGCGCTGATCCGCCTGGCCCTGGAGGAGGCCGTGCCGCTGCTGGTGATCTGCCGCGGCTTCCAGGAGCTGAACGTCGCCCTGGGCGGGACCCTGCACGCCCGGGTGCACGAGCTGCCGGGGCGCATGGACCACCGCCGCCCGCAGCATCCGGAACTGGACGTGCAATATGGGCCGGCCCATCCGGTGACATTGCGCGCCGGCGGGCCGCTTGAGGCCTTGGCCGCAGCGGCCGGTCGCTCGGGGCCGCTGATGGTCAATTCGTTGCTCTGGCAGGCGCTTGACCGTGTCGCCGGCGGCCTGACCGTCGAGGCCGAAGCCGAAGACGGCACGCCGGAGGCGATCAGCGTGACGGACGCCAAGGCCTTTGCCCTGGGGGTGCAGTGGCACCCGGAGTACAAGGCCTGGGAAAATCCCTTCTCGCGCCAGCTTTTCGAGGCCTTCGGCCAGGCCGCGCGCAGCCGTGCCGTCGCCCGGTCGGTGCCGGGGCCGGGGCCAGGGCCGGGGCCGGGGCCGGGCGACGACGTGTTTCCCCTGGCCGCGTTGGGCCAGGCCTGACAAGCCTGAACGAAACAGGGCCATGAGTGCGCCCGCGAAGTGGCGAAAAGTCCATGCCGCAGGCCCTGTGGGGCCGCGCGAAGCCGCGCCGATCAAGGGTTTTTGCGGATTTTAGAAAATCCGCACCCGCCACGAAGTTGTGAGATTGTAAAGCGCGCAATCGATCCTAAATTAGTGTCTAACAGCCGGTATCGCAAAGACGCCGGCCACTGCGGAAGGATGCATTCCCCTGCCTTCCTTTCGCTTCTCCGCGGAGAAACGGAACGCCCGGATCCCCCCCGACCGGGCGTTCCTCCGTTTCCGGGCCCAAAATTCTCCCTAATCCCCTCACCCTTCATTCCCCGCGGCAAAACCTCTAACCTGCCGGCTGTTCACGAGAACATTCCTCGAGCGGAATGACTTTGCCAGACTGTTTCGAAAGCGGAACGAGCTTCTTTTCCTGCCTTTGACGGAGTGCCCATGCCCCTGAGGATTGCCACCTGGAACGTCAACTCGGTGCGCCAGCGCCTGGAGCACCTGGAGCGGTTCTGCGGGCTTTATCAGCCTGATGTGATCTGCCTGCAGGAGATCAAAGTGGCGAGCGCCGCCTTTCCGGCCGACGATATCGAGGCGATCGGCTATCCGCACAGGGTGGTGCACGGGCAGAAGGGCTACAACGGCGTCGCCCAACTGTCGCGCCGGCCGCTAACGGCACCGCGCAAGCAGATCTGGTGCGACCGCGACGACTGCCGCCATGCCGCCGCCACGGTTGGCGGGGTCGAACTGCACAACTTCTATGTGCCGTCCGGCGGCGACCTGCCCGACCCGGAAAAGAACGACAAGTTCGCCCACAAGCTCCAGTTCCTCACGGAAATGGCCGCCTGGGCGAAGCAGGACAAGCTGGCAGAGCGCAAGGCGGTTATTGTCGGCGACCTGAACGTCGCGCCGCTGGAGCATGACGTCTGGAACCACAAGCGCCTGCAGCGCAGCGTCGGCCATACGCCGCGGGAAGCCGAGCACATGGCCCGCCTGTGGGCGGCGGCGGAACTGATCGACGTCCCCCGCCATTTCGTTCCGGAGCCGGAACCACTTTACACCTGGTGGGGCTACCGCTTTGCCCAGTCCTACGCCAAGGACTACGGCTGGCGGCTGGATCATGTGCTGGTCACGCCGCCGCTGCGCAAGCACTTGAAATCTCTGGAAATCGTCCGCCAGACCCGGACCTGGGAAAGACCGTCCGACCATGTCCCGGTCGTTTTGGACCTGGAATGATTTTGCAGCGGGGCGGCGCGTACGCCTTGGCTGACCTCAGCCGCCGCAGCGGTACATGAAGTAGCGGCCCGGCTGTACGCCCGCCGGCAGGGTCAGAGCTTCGGCGGCCGGAATAGATAGTTCCTGATCCGAAACGATAATGCCGCCGGGTGCCATGAGCGGCGGCAAGTGGGCGGAAATCGTCGCCGCGGTGGCCGCGTCCCGGGCCGCATGGCCGCTGCCAAGATCGGCGTGGGCCAGGGCCACGGCACCGCCAAAGCGGCCGCGCAGCGAGGCCAGGGCAGTTTCCACCGGCTCCTCGAACAAATGTTCCGCATCCGGAATGCAATCGAGATGGGCGCAAACCTTGCGCTCGAAGACGAAGACCTCGCGCTCCGGGCTGGCTTCCCTGAGGTGGTCGTACGTCCGTCCGTTGCCCAGGCCGAGTTCAAAGACAGGCCCCGGCAGATCCCTGCCCAGCCGGACCGCGAGGTCGAGGCAGTCGCGCTGTGCCTGCAAACGGCGCAGGAAGCTGTCGAGGCGGCTCAAGACGCAGCCTGGGCCTGACGCAATTGGGCGGTGGTCTGTTCCAGGCGGTGCGCCAGGACGCGCATGACCTCGACGCCCACTTCGGGGAAATCCATGATCATGCGGAAGAACAGGTCGGCGGTGATCTTCAGGGTCGTGAGTTCGGTTTCCGCCTGAACCGTGGCGGTGCGCGGAATATCGCAGAGAATGGCGATCTCGCCGATGATCTCGTTTTCCGAGAGCGCGGCCACGCGCAAGGGGCCGCTACTGCCATCAATCAGGATGTCGGCGGTGCCTTTCAGCACGATGAAGGCGGCGTCGCCCTGCTCGCCCTGGCGGAACAGCACCTGGCCGGGCTTGTAGGTGACCCTTTCGCTGGCAAAGGCCATGAGCTTCAGCTTGGGCGGGTCGATCTTCGCGAAGATCGGGATCCGTCGCAGGATTTCCACCTCCTGGTCGATGCTCATTGCCTGCTCCATCTGCCTTCCCTGTGATGTGACGCCCGTCTGGTGACCGAACGGCCCCTGTCGGGGCGTAACGCCCATACCCGGGCTTTGGTTCTTGAAGTTCGCTTCGCCGCAGGCCGGTCCCCTATCCAGCCCTTATTCCGCCGCCACCAGCCCCTTGAAGGCGGAATCGCGCTGGGTCAGCTCGTCATAGCTACCCTGCTCCACCACGCGACCGTCGCGCATCACGAGAATGGAGTCAAAGAGGATGGCCATTTCCGGGCGCTGCAGGGTCCAGATCACGCCCTTGCCCCCGCGCAGATCGAGAATGCGCTCGACGAGACGGTTCTGGCTGCCCCCGTCGAGCACCGACATCGCCTCGTTGACGACCAGGACATCCGGCCGCTTCAGCAGGGCGCGGGCCATGGCGAGCTTCTGGCGCTGCACCGCGTTCAGGCGGCCGCCGCCGATGCCGACGTTGTAGTCCAGCCCGACCAGGATGACCGTCTCGCGCAGATCCAGATCGTCGAGCACCTCGGCCAGGGTATCGCCGATGATCTGCTCGGCACCGGCCTGGCCGAAGGCCAGGCGCCCGAACAGGATGTTGTCCTGCAGCGAGGCGGCGGCGTTGTAGGCATCGGCACGGTAGAACTCCACCGCCCCCGGCCAATCGCGCTCCAGCCGCTCGGCCAGGTGATGGCGCGCCTCGACCAGGCGTCCGGCCATGGCGTCGTCGATCAGGCCCAGGCGGTGGCGTGCTTCGACATAGTTGAACGGCAGGCCCAGCAGCAGCCGGCGGGCGGCCTTGTCCAGCGCGGCAATGCCGGCGTTGTCGACGCGGGTGACGATGGTACGGAATTCCGGCAGGTCGTCGTCACTGATGAAGCTGAATTGTTCGAAGAAGGGGTGCCCGGGGGGCAGGTCGGCGAAGATTTCCACCATGGTCTTGGCGATCGCCACACCCATGCCGACGAAGGCGTCGGTCAGCGCATCCTCGCGCAGCACCTCGGCAACCGTCGGGTTCTTCGCCAGCGCCCCGGAGGCGAATTCGGGCACCCGCGGCGTGCCGAACAACAGATTCTCGGCCACACTGGCATTGCGGTTGTAGCTGTCTTCGCCAAAGCGCGCGACGAGGTCGTCATTGCCGCTTTCCTGCAGGCGGCCGATGAGGGCGGCCCGCGCGCGCAGCACGCCCTCGGCAACCTCCGGCCGCCGGGCCGGGTCGATGGTCCCGGTCAGCCCGAAGCGGTAGACGTCGCCCTTCAGCTCGACCAGCGCCAGCATTTCGATGAGGCGCTGGGTGATGTCTTCGGCGCCGCTGGCCCCGGCCGCCGCGTAGTCGATCCAGTCCGCGTTGATGTCGAGATCCGGATTGCCGGCGCGGCGTGCCTCGACAAGTTCGGCGTGGCTGAGAGCGTCGGCGCCCTCCGACGCGCGCAGCGGCAGGTGCTTCAGACCGTAGAGCAGGTTGTCGCGCAGTGAGCCGGCGAAGTGATAGGCGTTGGCGCCGACGTAGGCGATGCGCCGCCCGGTGACCGCCGTCGGCAGCCGCTCGATATCGCGTCCGCCAATGCGCAGGGTGCCGGAGCTGGGCGCCACCAGGCCGGCCAGCATGTAGGTCAGCTGCTCCATGCCGCTGCCGCTCGGTCCGACGATGGCGACATGATCGCCGACGCCGATGGTGAAGATCACCGAGCGCCCAAGCGGCAGGTCGATTTCGTCCAGCAGCGTCAGGGCCGAGGCCGAAATATCGCCGCTGAAGGGCTCCCCTGGGTCGTTGCCCGGTGCCTGCAGCGCCGGGTCGATCAGCTGCGGGGGCTGGAACTGGTCGATCACCTGCTCGTACTTGATCTGCACGTCAAGGCGCTGCTGGTCCCAGTCGATCAGCTCCTTGATCGGCGACGGCAGGTCCTTGTAGGCGGCAATGACGGCGACCAGGGCGCCGATGTCGAGATGGCCGGAGATCGCCAGCAGGCCGCCGCCGGCGTAGAACACGAAGGGCGTCACCTGGGCCAGCAGGTTGTTGATGAACTTGACGAAGAACTTGCGCTGATAGATCTCGAAGCGGATGTGGAAGATGCGCCCCAGCCGCGCCACCAGATCGGCACGTTCGAAGTTGGTGGCGTCGTGGGCCTGCACCTCGACCGCGCCGTCGATGATCTCGCCGATGCGCCCGGCCAGCTGGCGGGCGGTCAACTGACGTTCGCGGCCCAGCGCCAGGATGCGCCGGCGCAGGCGCGGAATGAGATAGGATTGCAGCAGCACCACGCCCGCCGCCACCAGGCCGAGCCAGAACGACTGCACCATGATGAACAGCATGGCCGTCGCCGCCTGGCCGCCGAGGAACAGCGGCGTGGCGAAGGCGTCGCCGATGAAGCCGCCGAGCGGCTCCACCTCGTCCTTGATCATGGTCGCCATCTCCGACGGCTTCACCCGCTTCAGGTAAGGCAGCGGGAAGCGCAGGATGCGGTCGGCCAGTTCAAAACGCAGCCGCCGCAGCATACGCTCGCCCAGGCGGCCCTTGCGGGTGTTGATCGTCAGCTTGAACAGGCCATTGATGATGACGAAGCCCAGGAAGGAAAAGCTGAGCGCCAGCAGCATGTCCGGCTGGACCAGCTGGAAACCGTCGAACAGGGTCACCGGATGGCCGAAGATTTCCTGGCCGTAAGGCAGCGCGAACTGCAGGAAGGGCTGAGTTGCCCCCGGCTGCTCGAAACCGTGGCCCTGGATACCCTGGTTGACGATCTGCTTGGGCAGATTCAGCGAGAGGTAATAGAACGGCAGCGAGGCCAGAACCAGCAGCAGGATGGTGATCTGCTCGGCCCGACTGTGGCGCCAGACATACTTGAAAATATTCGGTTCCATCAGCCCTCTTTGCCCGGTTTCCGCTCGCCCGGGCCGCAGCGGCCGTGCGCCCAACCCCGCAGCGAAAGACCCGGCGGCAGGGGAAAGCACACGGCAAGCGATGCTACTGTCGCAACTTAGAGCAAGAACTGCCTGAAAAGAAACACTCTCAAGCGGTCATTTCCGAGGGGCAGACGGCCCTTTCCGCGCCGGCCCACCCTGTGCCATAGTCGCCCCGGCGCCGGAGCAGAGGAGTAAGGCGGCATGCAGGACAGCCGCAAAGGCAAGCGTGTCCTCATTTACAGCCATGACAGCTTCGGGCTGGGTCACCTGCGGCGTTGCCGTGAGATTGCCCATACCCTCGCCGACGCCCACAAGTCGCTGTCGGTGCTGATCCTCTCGGGCTCCCCCATCATCGGCTCGTTCGACTTCCGCTCCCGCGTCGACTTCGTCCGCGTGCCCGGCGTCATCAAGCTGCGCAATGGCGACTACACCTCGCTGGCGCTGCACATCGACGTCGATCAGACCATGGCGATGCGCGCCTCGATCATCGAGCACACCGCCGAGGTCTTCGACCCCGACCTTTTTATCGTCGATAAGGAGCCGCTGGGCCTGCGCGGCGAAGTCGAGGGCACCCTGGCGTTGCTGCGCGAGCGTGGGACGCCCTGCGTGCTGGGCCTGCGCGACGTGATGGACGAGCCCGGCCTGCTGGCCCCGGAGTGGGAGCGCAAGCAGGTGGTGCCGGCACTTCAGCGCTATTTCGACGACATCTGGGTCTATGGCCTGCCGCAGATCTGCGATCCGCTGGAGGGCATCGAGCTGCCGGATTCCGTGCGCAAACGGATGACCTACACCGGCTATCTGAGGCGCAGCCTGCCCAAGGTGCGCCCGCACGTGGCGCTGGAGAAGATCGACGACCCCTTCCTGCTGGTCACCGTGGGCGGCGGCGGCGACGGCGAGGCCATCATCGATTGGGTGCTGAGCGCCTACGAAGCCGACCCCAAGCTGCCCTATCCGGCGCTTCTGGTGCTTGGCCCCTTCATGAACAGCGAGGCCCAGGGCGACTTCCAGGCGCGCGTCGCACAGCTGGGCAACGTCGAGGCAGTGACCTTCGAAACCCACCTGGAAAGCCTGATGGACCGCGCCGTCGGCGTGGTCTGCATGGGCGGCTACAACACCTTCTGCGAGGTGCTGTCGTTCGACAAGCGGGCCCTGCTGATCCCGCGCACCGAGCCGCGCATGGAACAGTACATCCGCGCCTCGCGGGCGCAGGACCTGGGCCTGGTCCGCATGCTGCGCGACGACGGCAAGCGCGACCCTCATGTGATGGCGACCGCGCTGCGCAACCTGCCGCAGCAGAGCCGGCCCTCGGAAGTGGTGGTGCCAGGCCTGCTGGACGGCCCGGAGAACGTCGTGCGGTTGGCCAATTTCTGGCTGGAACGCGGCTCCAACCCCAACCGCCTCAGCATCGCCGAGCCGCGCAACAAGGGACGGCTGTGACGCCGGCCTTTGCGCACGCCATGACCCAGTCGCCAGCGATCGACCCTGGAACCGGCCCCGGAACTGCGCCGGGAACTGCGCGGGGTACCATCGCCGTGGTCCTGAAAGGCTATCCGCGCCTGTCGGAGACCTTCATCGCCCAGGAGATTCTGGCCCTGGAGCGTCGTGGTTTCGCCCTGCGCCTGATTTCGCTGCGCCACCCGACCGACAGCAAACGCCATCCGGTGCACGGGGAAATCCAGGCACCGGTCAGCTACCTGCCGGAATACCTCTACCAGGAACCGCTGCGCGTGCTGCGCGGCTGGGGCCGGGCCCGGCGGCTGCCCGGCTACCGCGCCGCGTGGCGGGCGTTCCAGCGCGATCTCGCCCGCGACCGGACGCCGAACCGCGTCAGGCGGTTCGGCCAGGCCTGCGTGCTGGCCGCCGAGCTGCCGGACGACGTCGACCGGCTCTACGCCCATTTCCTGCACACCCCCGCCTCGGTCACGCGCTACGCGGCACGGATGCGCGGCCTGCCGTGGAGCGTGTCGGCCCACGCCAAGGATATCTGGACGATCCCCGAGTGGGAGAAGCGCGAGAAACTGGCCGAGGCCGACTGGCTGGTCACCTGCACCGCCTTCGGTGCCGACCACCTGAGCAAGCTGGCACCCCAGACTGACTCCGGGCCGGCGCGGGTCGGCCTGCTGTATCACGGCCTCGACCTCGACCGCTTCAAGGCTACGGCGCGGGAGGACAGCCGGCGGGACGGCAGCAACCCCGCCGATCCCGTGCGCCTGCTGTCGGTCGGCCGCGCGGTGGAGAAGAAAGGCTACGACCTGTTGTTGCAGGCGCTGGCCGCACTGCCGCCGGCGCTGCACTGGCGGCTGACCCACATCGGTGGCGGACCGCTGCGCGACACCCTGGAACGCCAAGCCGAAGCCCTGGGGATCGCCGGGCGCATCACCTGGCGGGGCGCCCAGGCCCAGGCCGAGATCCTGACCCAGTACCGCGACAGCGACCTGTTCGTGCTGGCCAGCCGCATCGCCCGGGACGGCGACCGCGCCGGCCTGCCCAACGTGCTGATGGAGGCGCAGCGCCAGGGCCTGGCCTGCCTGTCGACCCGGGTCGCGGCGATCCCGGAGCTGATCGACGACGGGGCGACCGGGGCGCTGGTGCCGCCCGAGGACGCCGGCGCCCTGGCCCGGACGCTGGCCCGGCTGATCGCCGACCCGGCGGAACGCCAGCGGCTGGGCGCGGCGGGACAGCAGCGCGTTCTGACGGATTTTGATATGAATGGGGGGATCGACGCCCTGGCGCGGCGGCTGCGCCCCGGATTTGCGCCGGTCCCTGAATCTCCGGGTACTCTCCGGACCAGTCCCCGCCGTCGCCCGCCCGCAAGGCCGCCGGTTAGTCCGACACCGTTATAATCAAAGCCATCATGCGCATCGCGTTCTATGCCCCACTGAAACCGCCGACCCATCCGAACCCGTCCGGGGATCGTCAGATGGCGCGCCTGATCGTGCAGGCGCTGGAACAGGCCGGTCACGACGTCACCCTGGCCAGCCGTTTCCGCAGCCGCGAAGCGGCCGGCAATCCGGCGCGGCTGGAGCGTCTGCAGCACCTGGGCGACAAGCTGGCCGACCGGCTGATCCGGCGCTACCAGAAGCTGCCGACGCGCGAGCGCCCGCAGCTGTGGTTCACCTATCACCTTTATTATAAAGCGCCGGACTGGATCGGGCCCAAGGTCGCCAAGGCGCTGCGCATCCCCTACGTGGTAGCCGAGGCCTCGGTCGCCTACAAGCGGGCGACCGGCCCCTGGGCGCCCAGCCACCGCGCGGTGCTGACGGCACTGGACCAGGCCGCCGCGGTGATCACGCTGAACCCGCTGGATGCCAAGCTGATCCCCGATCAGGCCAAGGTCTGCCCGCTGAAGCCGTTCCTCGACACTGCGCCCTACGACGCCGTGCGGCCGCTGCGCGACGACTACCGGGCGGTGCTGGCCAGCGAGCAGCAGCTCGACCCCGACCTGCCGCGGCTGCTGGCGGCCGCGATGATGCGCCCGGGCGACAAGCTGAAGTCCTACCAGATCCTGGCCCAGGCCCTGCGTGCCATTCCCGATATGCCCTGGCAACTGGTGGTCGCCGGCGAAGGCCAGGCCCACGATGCGGTACAGCAGGCCTTCACCTGGGCGCTGCCCGGGCGGGTGCGCTTCCTGGGCCTGGTGCAGCCGGAGGTCATGCCGGCGCTGTACACCGCCTGCGACCTGCTGGTCTGGCCCGCCGTCAACGAGGCCTTCGGCATGGTGCTGCTGGAGGCCCAGGCCGCCGGCATCGCCGTCGTCGCCGGACGCAGCCCGGGGGTGGAGAACGTGGTCGCCGAGGGCGTCACCGGCTATCTGAGCGACCCGGGCCTTGCCACCTTCGCCGCCAGCGTGCGCGAGATGCTGTCCCAGAAGGCCAGCCGCCTGGCCATGGGCCAGGCCGCCCCCAGGGTGATCGCCGAGAACCACAGCCTGCTGGCGGCCGCGCGTCGCCTCAATGCCATCCTGGAGGATGCCAGCCGCGCCAAGGTGGGGCGGCGGTGAGCCGCCTGCTGCTGATCCGTCACGGCAAGACCGCCTGGAACGAGGCCGGCCGCATCCAGGGGCGCAGCGATCCGTCGCTGTCGCCGGCCGGACGCCGCGCCGTCGAAGCCTGGGTGCTGCCGGCGCAAGCCGCCGGCGCCCGCTGGATCTGCAGCCCCCTGGCCCGGGCCCGCCAAACCGCGGCGATCCTGCACGGCACGCCGGTGGCGCCCGACCCGCGCCTGATCGAGACCGACTGGGGCGCCTGGGAGGGCAAGACGCTGGCCGAGCTGCGCGGCGAATGCGGACCCGAAATGGCCGAAAACGAAGCCCGGGGCCTGGATTTCCGCCCGACAGGGGGCGAGAGCCCGCGCGACGTCCAGCAGCGCCTGCTGCCCTTGTTCGCCGAGCTGGCCGCGGCGGACCGTGCGGTCGTCGCCGTTACCCACAAGGGCGTCATCCGTGCCGCCTATGCGCTGGCCAGCGGCTGGGACATGCGCGCCACGCCGCCGGTGAAGCTGCGCGACGGCTGCCTGCAGGCCTTCACCCTGGACGCCGGCGGGGCACCGCACGTCGACACGCTGAACATCCCGCTGGACACCGCCACGGCGGAGCGGGCGTCATGACCGGGCACGCGCCAAACCGGCGCGCCGACGTCCTGCTCTATGTGCAGCACCTGCTGGGCATCGGCCACATCCGGCGCGCCGCGGTGCTGGCGCGCGCCTTCCACCGCGCCGGCCTGACGGTGGTTTTCGTCACCGGTGGCCTGCCGGTAAACGGCCTGCATCTGGACGGGATCGAGGTCGTGCAGCTGCCGTCGGCGCGCACCCGGGACGAAAGCTTCACCGTCATTCTGGACGAGCACGACCAGCCGATCGACGAGGCCTGGAAGGTGCGCCGCCGCGACCTGCTGCTGGATATCTACCGGCGCAACAGACCGCGGGTGGTGATGACGGAGCTCTATCCCTTCGGCCGCCGCAAGATGCGCTTCGAGCTCGACCCGCTGATCGAGACCGCGCGGGCCGACACGCCGCCGGCCCTCATCGCCTGCTCGCTGCGCGATATCGTCAACCGGCCGGAGGGCGCCGAGAAGACCGCCTGGATGATCGACCGATTCACCCGTCAGTTCGACCTGCTGTATGTCCACGGCGATCCGCGCTTCTTCCGCCTGGAAGACAGCTTCCCCGAGAGCCAGGCCGTCGCCCAGCGTCTGCACTACACCGGCTACGTCACCGAAGCCGCCCAGGCAGTGGCCGCCGTCCAGGAAGCCGGCGGCGAGACTGGGGCCGGGACCGGGGCCGGGACCGGGGCCGATCAGCCCGGCCGGGGCGAGGTCATCGTATCGGCCGGCGGCGGCGCTGTGGGGGCCGACCTGCTGCGCTGCGCCCTGGCCGCCCGGCCGCTGTCGCCCCTGGCCGAGACACCATGGCGCCTGCTGATCGGCCCCAACATGCCGGAAGCCGAGTTCCAGGCCATCGCCGCCTCGGCGCCAGCCGGCGTCGTCGTCGAACGGGCGCGCCCCGATTTCGCGGCGCTGCTGACCCGCGCCCGCCTGTCGATCAGCCAGGGCGGCTACAACACCGTGATGGAGGTGCTGGCGAGCGGAGTGCCCGGCGTCGTCGTGCCCTTCGCCGGCGGTACCGAGACCGAGCAGACCCAGCGCGCGGCGGTGCTGGCCCGGCACGACCTGATCACCGTGGTGGACGAGCACGGCCTCAGCCCGGCCACGCTGGCCACGGGCATCGCGGAGGCCCTGGCCCGAACCCAGGCCCGAACCCAGGCCCGACCCCAGGACCAGACTGGCGCGCGCCAAGCCGGAACCGGGGGCCAGGCGCCCTTCCGCCTGGACGGTGCCGAGGAGACCGCCCGCCACCTGATCGCGCGGCTGAAGGCGGCTGCATGAACGCTTGGGCAACCCTGGAGACGGAACTGGACGCCTGGGCCGAGACCGGCCGGACAGCGCAGGTCTGGTGGCGCGACGACGATGCCGCCGCCGCCACGCCGGCCTTTGAGCGGCTGCTGCAACTGGCGGCTGGTACCGGCGCACCCCTGGCCCTGGCGGTGATTCCGGCGTCGGCGGAACCCGCCCTGGCCCGCCAGGTC
Organism: Kiloniellaceae bacterium; assembly: GCA_050043265.1. Taxonomy (GTDB): domain Bacteria; phylum Pseudomonadota; class Alphaproteobacteria; order Kiloniellales; family Kiloniellaceae; genus Pelagibius. Next base: position 4,918 of record JBHJIR010000031.1, on the reverse strand, counting down.
GCAGACCAGCCGGCCGACGTCACCGTGCTGCAGCATGGCTTCGCCCATGCCGATCACGCGCCGGCCGCGGCCAAGAAATGCGAACTGGTGAGCCCGGCGGCACGCCCGGCGGGGATCGACGAGCTGTGCCAGGGCCACGAAAGACTGGGCCGCCTGTTCGGGCAGCGCTTCCGCCCGGTGCTGGTGCCGCCGTGGAACCGCATCGCCGACGATCTGGTGGCGCGGCTGCCGGCGCTCGGCTTCGGCGGCCTGTCGACATACAAGGCCCGGGGCGCCGCCAGCCCGGCCCCCGGCCTGCATCAGGTGAACTGCCACCTCGACATCCTGCAGTGGCGCCCGACGCGCCGCTTCCTCGGGACGCAGGCCGCGCTCGACCTGCTGACCGGGCACTTGGCCGCCAAACGCCAGGGCGCCGCCGACGCGGCTGAGCCGAGCGGCATCCTGAGCCACCACCTGGTCCACGACGACGCGGCCTGGGACTTCCTGAAGGAACTGCTGGAACGCCTCGCCCGCCATGCCGGTGCCAGCCTGTTGCCGGCCGGTACGATCTTCGAGGGCGCCCCGTCATGAAGCCGTTGCGTTATCCGCCCCGGGCCCTGCTGGGCGACTACCTGCGCAGCGCGGCCGGCCTCATTGCCGGCGGCGGCGTGCTGCTGGCGGTGCCGCCAACGCCGGTGGTCGTCGCCATCTTCGGGTCCATCGCCGCGCTGTTCGCCGTGTTCGGCCTGCGCACCGCCCACCGCCACGCCCTGCGCATCGCGGTCAGCGATACGGCCATCGCCTGCCGCGGCGCCACCACCAAGGTAATAGCCTGGGACGAGATTGTCGCGGTAAAGCTGCGCTATTTCGGTTCACGGCGCACGAAGTGGCGGCCGCTGGGCAGCGGGTTCATGCAGCTGACCCTGAAAGGGCCCGGGAGAGGGTTGGGCGCCACCATGACCTTCGAATCCTCGCTGGAAGGCTTCGACTGGCTGGCCGGCCGGGCCGCGGCGGCCATGCGGGCCCGGGGCCTGAGCCTGGATCCGGCGACCGCCAGCAACCTGGTCGAACTGGGCATTGACCCGCAGGCCCCATCTGACGGGTGCGATTCTCCGACAAACGTCCTATAAACGCTGCGCTAAAGACGAAACGATACCGGGAAGGCCACACCGGGAAGGCCACAGGGCCAAGGCCAGGGGGGCAGAAAGACCACAGTGCGGGATCTGTTACGGATAAGGGATTTGCGGATCAGCTTCAGTCTGCCGGAAGGCCGGCTGGAAGCGGTTCGCGGTGTGAGTTTTCGCGTGCCCGCCGGCAAGACGGTGGCGCTGGTCGGCGAGTCCGGCTCCGGCAAGTCGGTGGTCAGCCAGGCGATCATGGGCATCCTGCCGCGCACGGCGCGCATCGATTCAGGGCGCATCCTGTTCCACGATCCGGAGCTCGCCGCCGACCGCGCCGAGGGCATGATCGACATCGCCGGCCTGGTGCCCGACAGCCCGCAGATGCGCGCCATCCGCGGCGCCCGCATCTCGATCATCTTCCAGGAGCCGATGACCTCCCTGTCGCCGGTCCATACCGTCGGCAACCAGATCTGCGAGGCGCTGGAACTGCACCGCCAGGTCGGCCACGCCGAGGGCCAGGCCCTGGTCCGCGAGATGCTGCATCTGGTCGGCTTCCCGGACCCGGCCAAAGCGCTGAAGACCTATCCCTTCGAGCTGTCCGGCGGCCTGCGCCAGCGCGCCATGATCGCCATGGCCCTGGTCTGCCGCCCGGCGCTGCTGATCGCCGACGAACCGACCACCGCGCTGGACGTCACCATCCAGGCGCAGATCCTGAAACTGATCAAGGATCTGCAGGCCGAACTCGGCATGGCCGTGCTGATCATCACCCACGACCTGGGCGTGGTGGCCAACGTCGCCGACGAGGTGGTGGTGATGTACCACGGCGAGGTGATGGAGAGCGGCACCCTGGAGGACATCTTCCGCGCGCCGCAGCACCCTTACCTCTCCGCCCTGCTGCGGGCGGTGCCGCGCTTCCACATGAAGCCAGGCGAGCGGCTGGTGCCGATCCGCGAGATCAAGCAGCACGACGACGGCGCCTTCCTGGGCAAAGCCCAGGCACACGAGACCGAGGGCAGCGGTCCGCTGCTGAAGGTCGAGCACGTCAGCAAGGCCTTCGCTATCCGCAAGGCCGGACTGTTCGGCGGCAACGATGCCGAAGGCAAGCTGCTGGCGGTCGACGACGTCAGCTTCACCGTGCGGCGCGGCGAGTGCCTGGGCCTGGTCGGCGAAAGCGGCTGCGGCAAGACCACACTGTCCAAGATGATCCTGCGCGCGCTGCAGCCCGACAGCGGCAGCATCACCTTTACCGAAGCCGAGGGCGGGACGGAAACCGACGTGCTGGCGCTGAGCGGCGACGAGATGATGGCCTTCCGCCGGAAGGTGCAGTTCGTCTTCCAGGATCCTTTCTCCTCGCTGAACCCGCGCATGACCGTCGGCGACATCCTGGCCGAGCCGCTGGTCATTCACGGCATCGGCAGCGCTGCGGAACGCCGCCAGGTGGTCGAGGAACTGATGGGCGTGGTCGGCCTGAACCGCCAGCACATCCGGCGCTATCCGCACAGCTTTTCCGGCGGCCAGCGCCAGCGCATCGGCATCGCCCGGGCCCTGGCCCTGAAGCCTCAGCTGCTGATCTGCGACGAACCGGTCTCGGCCCTCGACGTGTCGATCCAGGCCCAGGTGCTGAACCTGCTGAAGGACCTGCAGCGCCGCCTGGGCCTGACCTACATCTTCATCAGCCACAACCTGGCCGTGGTCGACTACATCGCCGACCGCATCGCCGTCATGTGCCGCGGCCGCCTGGTCGAAGTGGCGCCGCGCGCGCAGCTGTTCCGCACGCCGATCCATCCCTATACACAGGCATTGCTTGCCGCGGTGCCGGAGCCGAGCCTGGATCAGCGCCTCGATCTCACCGCGCTGATGGAAGGCCGCGCCTCCGACCCGACCGCCTGGCCGGAGCCGTTCCGTGTCGCCCGTGAGGCCGGCGCTGAAAAGCTGACCATGATCGAGCTCGGCGACGGCCACTTCGTGCGCGCGGCCGGCAGCGGGGCCGACGAATTGAAACGCTGTTATGCCCCAGTTGCGGTGGCGGAAGGGGCCAAGGGCTGATCCGATGCTGAGTTATTTTGCCCGCCGCCTGCTGATCATGATTCCCACCCTGCTGGTCATCAGCCTGGTGGTCTTCGTCATCATCCAGCTGCCGCCCGGCGACTACCTGGAAACCCACATCGCCGAGCTTGTCGCCCAGGGCGAGAAAGTCGACTCGGCCCGCATCGCCTTTCTGCGCGAACAGTACGGCCTGGACAAGCCGCTGATCGAGCAATACTGGCTGTGGCTCATCGACCTGCTGCAGGGCGACCTCGGTTATTCCTTCGAGTTCGAACTGCCGGTCGTCGACATCATCGGCGACCGCTTCCTGTTCACCGCGCTGCTGGCGCTGTCGACGACGCTGTTCACCTACGCGGTGTCCTTTCCCATCGGCATCTATTCGGCGGTGCGGCAGTACTCGGTCGGCGACTACGCGGCGACCCTGTTCGGCTACTTCGGGCTCGCCATGCCGAACTTCCTCTTCGCCCTCATCCTGCTGTACTACGCCAACGTCTGGTTCGGCCTGTCCATCGGCGGCCTGATGGACCCGCGCTACATAGACGCGCCCTGGACCTTCGACAAGGTGCTTTCGGTGATGAGCCATCTGTGGATTCCGATGCTGGTGATCGGCACCTCGGGCACCGCGGCGATGATCCGCCGGCTGCGCGCCAACATGCTGGACGAACTGCAGAAGCAATACGTGGTGACGGCACGCGCCAAGGGCCTGTCGCCGTTGCGCGCGATTCTGAAGTATCCGCTGCGCATGTCGCTGAACCACGCCATCGCCGACATCGGCTCCATCCTGCCGGCGATGATCTCCGGTTCCGCGCTGGTGTCGATCGTCATGGACCTGCCGACCAACGGCCCGCTGCTGCTGCGCTCGCTGCAGAGCCAGGACATGTACCTGGCCGGCGCCTTCCTGATGTTCGAGGCGGTCCTGGTCGTCGTCGGCGTGTTCGTCTCCGACGTGCTGCTGGCGATGCTCGATCCGCGCATCCGTCTGGGTGGGGGAGCGACCAAATGAGCGAGCGCGACCTGATGCCCGGCACCCACCCCAGCGAACCCCTGCCGCACTACGTCAACGAAGCGCCCTTCGATCCCATGGAGGTCGAGAAGCTGTCGCCGCAGCAGGAGCGTTACTACCGCGCTTCGCAGTGGCGCATCATGTGGTGGCGGTTCCGCCGCCACCGGGTTTCTGTGTGGGCCGGCGCCTTCCTGATCGCGATGTATCTCGCCATCCTGATCTGCGAGTTCCTGGCGCCCTACAACCTGCACAGCCGCGACACCAAGCACATCTACGCACCGCCACAAGCGTTGCACCTGTTCCACGAGGGCGAGTTCATCGGCCCCTTCGTGTACGGCTTCGACTTCAAGCTGAATATGGAAAACCTGTCGCGGGACTACGTCGCCAATCCGGAGAAGGTTCAGCCCCTGCGCTTCTTCTGCCGCGGCGACAGCTACGAACTGTGGGGACAGATCAAAGCCGACCTGCATTTCTTCTGCGCGGCGGAAAACGGTACCGCGTTCCTCTTTGGTACCGACCGTCTGGGCCGCGACATGCTGAGCCGCATCATCTACGGCGCGCGCATCTCGCTGACTCTCGCCTTCATCGCCACCCTGCTGTCCTTTGTGCTGGGCATCGTCATCGGCGGCGTCGCGGGATATTACGGCGGCTTCATCGACGCGCTGACGCTGCGCGCCATCGATATCATCAAGTCGTTTCCGGAACTGCCGCTGTTCATGACGCTGTCGGCGCTGCTGCCGGTGACCTGGAGCCCGATCGGCGTCTTCGC
>JBHJIR010000030.1:0-52029 GCA_050043265.1 Kiloniellaceae bacterium | reverse complement strand
GAGATGGCGTAGGACTGAGCGCCTTCCGCCGCTCCCCATGAGTTGTTTTGGCCGGGTGCCGGCTTCGCGCGATACTGCGGCGGCAGGCAATGGCTCTCCAGCGGGAGGCGACCATGACCGTTGCAGGTTTCGTTAAGCGGGTTTTCATTGCCGGTGCTTTGGTTATTCCGGCTTCGCCGGCCCTGGCCGACGCCATCGACGGCGACTGGTGTGCGACCGCTGAAGTTGCTCATTTCACCATCGCCGGGCCCAGCATCGTCACCCCGGCGGGGACGCAAACCAGCGGCGATTATTCGCGCCATGCTTTCTCCTACGTCGTGCCGGCGGGCGAGCCCGGCGCCGGCGAGACCATCGTCATGCGCCTCTTGAACGAGGAGGAAGTTCTGGTCGGCGCCACCAGCGGCGAGCCGAAGGTCTGGCGCCGTTGCGAGGTGATCAGCTGAGGGGCTTTGCCCGGGTTGCTAACCAGGGCGTGCCGCCAAACTGATCGCGATACGATCGCTTTCCCGCGACAGATCGAGGGTGAGGCAGGTTCCGTCGCGCAGCGGCCGGCGCAGCATTCGGGCACTCCCCGACGCAATCGCTAACCGGTTTTCGGCGTGCAGGCGGTGAACGCGTTTTCGGGGCAGGCCGAGTTCCGTCGCCAGCAGGCGGTCGAGACGCAGCCGGGTCGGCTCCGGGACGGCCAGACCTATTTCCAGCCGCTGCACGGGCGTCGTTCCCGCGGACCGCAGGTCTTTGCGCACCAGCACGTCGGGTGATTCGTCGATCCGTTGCGTCGTGTGCCGCAGGCCGTCGATATCGAAAGCGATCCTTCGTGCCAATCGGGGGTCGTTGCTCTGCAGCGCGGCGAGGTGAAGCGGATCGACCGAGGCAATGTTGGTGCGTTCCAGGACCGGTCGGTTCCAGGTGTTGTCGCAGGCCGCGCATTTGTAGATCAGCCAGGCATCGATCCGCCTGCCATTGGCGTTGACCCTGAATCTTTCGCTGCTGCTGAAAGGTTTCGCTCCGCCGCATCGGCTGCAATGCAGATGGGGTTGCGGGGCGAATTGAGGAACGATTGTCCAAAGGACAGACAGGCTGTCGACCATGCCGGCTTGCTCTTCCCAGGGGGAAGTTCATCAAGACGACGGCAGCGAGAAGCCCAGCGGGCGCGGCGTGGCGGCGGATCGAGGGGCGAAGGGAGATTGGGCGCAGGGCGGCAGAAATGCCGGTCGCGGTCCAGCCGTGCCATACCGGTCTCGAACCGCCACCTTCACGAACTCACAGAATTCGGATCGGCAACGCCCAGGCGCTGCCGCGTGTACTGGTGGAACAGGAGAGACCGGCGATTACGAAGGCAAAGTCGACCGCACCTAGAAAACGACAGAGGGCTATTTTTTAGCCTGATCGCTCAACTTTGGGAAGGGTCGAGCTTCGGCCTACAGCGCCTCCGCCGTGAACTGGCGACGCGGGGTCAGCAGGCGGTGGTTTCGTCTTTGTGAAGTTTGAGTACTTCGTCGCCGCCTTTCATAACGCCGCTGCGTCGCCAGCCTAGCTTGCGATAGAAGCCGCTGGCGCGAACGGCGGGGTCAGGATTGGCGCCGAGCCAGATCTCATCGTGGCCGTTGTCGAAAAGCCACTGCTGGACATGCGTCAGCAGGGCCCTGCCGATGCCCCGGCCTTCATGGCCGGGCAGCACCGCGACCACTTGGATCTCTCCATTTGACCGGTCCCCCATGGCGATGCCGACGACCTTGCCGGCGTCTTCGCAGAGCCAGCCACAGACGTCCGATGCCATCGCCGCCGCCAAGCTCTCCGGCGTGATGCCGTGGTCGTTCTTCATCTCTTCCAGGGTGATGGCGTTCTCTACCGTTGAGAGCCGGACCGCGATGACCGCTGGAAGATCCTCAACCGTCACTTGCCGGAAGGTCAGCATCGGCGGCCTAAAGCGCCTCGGCCGTGAACTGCCGGCGCGGGGTGAGGAGGCGGTCCTGGGCGGCGACCAGTTGCAGTTCCTCGTCGTTGGCGTCCATGGTGGTCTGCAGGATCTCGAACAGTGTCGAGGTGGCTTTGCCCAACGCCTCGGGCACTGACCCGGACTTGAGATAAAATCCGAGGAAGAGGGCGGCCACCGCGTCGCCGGCGCCGTTGGCGAAATAGGGCAGGCGCGGGAAAGCGATGCGCCAGGCGCCGCCGGGTTTGCCGCCGCGTTCGCCGCTGGGGGCCGTCACCGCTACCATCTCCATCTCGCCGGCGGTATTGCCGTCCGGCGACAGGCTGGTCACCAGCACGACCTTGGGGCCGTGTTCCAGCAGGCCGGCGGCGGCGTCGCGCACCTCGGCCAGGGTCTGCGGCTTCTGTCCGGTCAGGATCTCCAGCTCGAAAAGGTTGGGGGTCAGGATGTCGGCGGCGGGCAGGGCGCGCTCGCGCATGAATTCGGGAACGCCCTCGCGCACGAAGAGGCCGGTATGGCGGTCGCCCATCACCGGATCGCAGAGCCAGATCGCCTTGGGATTGGCGGCCCGGATGCGCGCGGCGGCGTCCAGGATGACCGCGCCCAGCCCAGGGTCGCCGATGTAGCCGGTCAGTAGGGCGTCGCAGCGCGCCAGCGCCCCACGCACCTCCAGGCCGTCGATCAGGCCGGCGATGTGGTCGGCGCCGAAGGCCTGGCCCTGGAACTCCGGGTAGCCGGTGTGGTTGGAGAACTGCACCGTATGGATCGGCCAGACCTCGAGGCCCAGGCGCTGCAGCGCGAAGACCGCGGCCGCATTGCCGACGTGGCCGTAGACGACATGGGACTGGATGGAAATCACGTTCATGACGGCTTCCTGCCTGCTTTCTGGCGGATTCTGGGGAGTGTGCGGGAGACTTCTGGGGCGGCAGCTTGCCACAGGCGGGCCATCGTTTATAGTCGCCCCCGCGTTCGCAGATGCGGAAAAAACGCCCCTGCGTGCGGCCGAACAAGACCAAGCAGGGAGATTCGACCTATGACCGCCAGCGCCCGCCCGCGCCGTTCCGTCCTCTACATGCCCGGCTCCAACGCCCGCGCCCTGGAAAAGGGCCGCAGCCTGCCGGCCGACGGCCTGATCCTGGACCTGGAAGACGCCGTGGCCCCGGATGCCAAAGAGGCCGCGCGAGGCCAGATCGCCGCGGCGCTGAAGGAAGGCGGCTACGGCAAGCGCGAGATCGCCGTCCGGGTGAACGGCCTGGCCAGCCCCTGGGGCAAGGACGACGTGAAGGCCATGGCGGCCTCCGGCGCCGATGCTATCCTGCTGCCTAAGGTGGAGACGGCGGCGATGATCCACGATCTGGAAAAGCTGATGGACGCGGCCGGCGCGCCGAAATCCATGGGCATCCAGTGCATGATGGAAACGCCGCTCGGCATGTTGAACGCGCAGGAAGTGGCCGGCGCCTCCAAGCGCATCACCTGCCTCGTCATGGGCACTTCGGATCTGGTGAAGGACCTGCAGGCCGCCCATACGCCGCAGCGGCTGCCGGTGCTGACCAGCCTCGGCCTCTGCATTCTGGCGGCACGCGCCTACGGCATCGCCATCACCGACGGCGTGCACCTGGACCTCGACGACGAGGCCGGCTTTGCCGCCCACTGCCTGCAGGGCAAGGAGCTGGGCTTCGACGGCAAGACCCTCATCCACCCCAAGACCATCGCCAAGGCCAACGAGGTCTTCGCGCCTTCCCAGGACGAGATCGACTGGTCGCACAAGATCATCGCCGCCCACGCCGAAGCGCCCGCGGCGGGCCAGGGTGTCGTGGTGGTCGACGGCAAGCTGATCGAGAACCTGCACGTCGAAAGCGCCAAGCGCCTGGTGGCCCTGTCCGCGGCCATCCGGGAACTGGAAGCGGCCGCGTAATCCTGGAGGCATGAGATGTCGAAGAACAATCCCAAGAACAATCCGGGCAACTTCTTCGAGGACTTCCGCCTCGGCCAGGTGCTGAAGCACGCCACGCCACGCACGGTGACCGCGGGCGACCAGGCGCTCTATACCGCGCTTTACGGCGGCCGCTTCGCGCTGCAGTCCTCCGACGTTCTCGCCAAGGCTTGCGGCCTGCCACAGGCGCCGCTCGACGACCTGCTGGCCTTCCACGTGGTGTTCGGCAAGACAGTGCCGGATGTCTCGCTGAACGCCGTCGCCAACCTGGGCTACGCCGACGGCCGCTTCCTGGCGCCGGTCTATCCCGGCGACACGCTGTCGTCGCAGAGCGAGGTGGTCGGCCTGAAGCAGAATTCCAACGGCAAGACCGGCGTGGTCTACGTGCGCACCAAGGGCAGCAACCAGCGCGGCGAGGCGGTGGTGGAATACACCCGCTGGGTGATGGTGCGAAAGCGCGACGAGACGGCGCCGGCGCCGGAAGCTGTGCTGCCCGAGCTGCCCGAGGCGGTCGCCGCCGACCGGCTCGTGGTGCCCGAGGGCCTTGACTTCGCCGGCTTCGATTGCGAGGCCGCCGGCAGCATCCACCGCTGGGGCGATTACGAGATCGGCGAGAGGATCGACCACGGCGACGCCATGACCATCGAAGAGGCGGAGCACCAGATGGCCACGCGGCTGTATCAGAACACCGCACGGGTGCACTTCAACCAGCACGTCGAAAGCCAGGGCCGTTTCGGCCGGCGCATCGTCTACGGCGGCCACATCATCTCGCTGGCGCGGTCGCTGTCTTTCAACGGCCTGGGCAATGCGGTGAAGCTGGCCGCCATCAACGGCGGCAGCCACGCCGGCCCCAGCTTCGGCGGCGACACCATCTATGCCTGGTCGGAAGTGCTCGACAAAATGGAACTGCCCGGCCGCGGCGATCTCGGCGCCCTGCGCCTGCGCACGGTGGCGGCCAAGAACCTCACCTGCTGCGCCTTTCCCGACAAGGCGGTGTCGGAGGAAGGCCGCCAGGGCTACCACCCCGCCGTCGTGCTGGACCTCGACTACACGGTGCTGATCCCGCGCTAGAGCGGTCCGTTTTCCTTGGGTTGTCATGCTCGGACTTGTTCCGAGCATCCAGGGCGGTCGGCAGGTCGGTTGCCCTGGACCCTCGGGACAAGCCCGAGGGTGACAGTACAGAACTGCGACCCCGACATCTGGTGCGGTTGCTGCCTATACCCACAAAATTTAGTTGAATTGCCGATTCGGCTGCGCTAATGAGTGAGGCGCCGGGTTGCAGCACGGGTGGCCCCTTACTGCGGCGTGTCCCGGAAGAGAGGACACTGACCCGACGCCTCAAGAGCTGGATCCAGCTCAGCGTGGCGGCAGCGGCGGGTGAGATCTTGATCAGCAATCGCGCGCGGATACCGGGCCTGGCGTGACCGATACAGCGCAGCGAGACCGCTGACCTCCCCGAGGGGAGCGAACTCACCGGGCGTGGGGCCCGTCAGCCCTCCCACCCCACTCTCCGACATCCGCTCCCGGCATCCGCTTGGAGGCCGAAGCCTCCGCGCGGTCGCGAGGATCGTCCCGGGGCGCGGCCGGGGTCCCGAAGGATCCCTTCCGAACGGTCGGCGGCCCGAAGGCACGCCGGCTGGCTTTTCAAGGTCTCCGGCAGGCCGCCGCTGGCGCGGGGGCTGGCCGGGCCGGGTCGGCGCCCTGGCGGGTGCCTTCCTTGGCCGGTGAGACCTTCGCACAACTCCCGTGAGGAAATTGCGCGGTCCCGGAGCGGTCGCCTCCCGACACGGAGAGGGGAAGCGGCCTTTGCCGGAAAGGTCAGGGTCGAAGCTCGACCGACACCTTCCCTCCGAATTCCGGAATATGCAGGGCAACCCGGTTTCCGGCGCCGGACAGGCGGCCTCCGAAGAAACCGTCCATCCCCGGATCGCGGCTGGCGGGCCTCCCGATTCCCGGCGGTCCCCGAAGGAACTGCCGCAAAGCGGACCGGTCTCCGGCCCGAAGGCCGCCGGCTCTGCATTGCCAAACCCGAAGGCCTGGCCTGCAAGACCGGAAGGAGAACCGAAGTTCCCCCGAAGACCGCTGGCATTCCATCGGACCAAGAGCCCGAAGGCCCCCGGCCCCCGGATTGCTTCTCCATCGAGCCGAAGCTCTCGGAAGAGGGCCGCACCCGCCGTGTTCCGGCGCTTTCACGTGCAAGAAGATGCTCGCGCAACTTGTAGAGAGCGACAACATAAAATTGCGGAATGGCGGTCAAATCTTGTGCATAGTTTCCTTAGAACTGCACAATTCCTTCACATCTTTCCCACAACTCTGTCCACAGAAGCGTCTCGGCGGCGTGTCCTGCCCCAGGTATGCTGGGGCCTTCGCCCCGGGCGTTATGGGGCCCCCACGTTGACTTATGTTGCGCTGCGGTCTAAATCACAGGCCGATAACAAATAAAAGGGTCTCTTGAGACTTCCAGCGTACACTGCGCGCCTCTCCCTCAGGCGCCGCGGAGACGCAGCGTAGGGTCAGTCAGCCTGAAGGCAGCCGCTAGCATGATCTCTTCCAATCGGCCTTTGTCGCCGCATCTGCAGGTCTACCGCCCGCAGATCACGTCCGCCCTTTCAATTCTGCACCGTATTACGGGCGTGGCCCTGGCGGTCGGCACGCTGCTGCTGACCTATTGGCTGATCGCGGCGGCGACGGGGCCGGAGGCCTTTGCCACGGCGCAGGGCCTGATCGGCTCCATCATCGGCCGTCTGTTGCTGTTCGGCTGGAGCTTTGCCCTCTTTTATCACCTCTGCAACGGCATCCGGCATCTGGTGTGGGACGCGGGCTACGGCTTCGAGATCGAGACCGCACAGCGCAGCGGCCTGGTTGCGGTCGGCGTCGCGGCGGTGCTGACCCTGCTGTGCTGGATCGCCGGTTACATGATGATGGGGGCCTGAGCCATGGACCTGCGCCCCAGCCTGCGTTCTCCGCTCGGCCGCGTGCGCGGCCTCGGTTCGGCCAAGGACGGCACCGGCCACTGGTGGGCCCAGCGCCTGACGGCCCTGGCCCTCATTCCGCTGGTCCTGTGGTTTGTCGTCTCGGTCATCGTGATGACCGGCGCCGGCTATCCGGCGGTGGCTGCCTGGATTGCCTCGCCGCTGGTCGCCGGCCTGCTGATCCTGCTGATCGCCGCGACCTTTTATCATGCGTCCCTGGGTTTGCAGGTCGTCATCGAGGACTATGTCCATCATGAGATGACGAAGATGCTGTCGGTGCTGATCGTCAAGGCGCTGGCCATTCTGCTCGCCCTGTCGGGCATCCTCTCGGTGCTGACGCTGCTGTTTACCCGCGCGTAAGGCCGCTCCATCGCGCCGCGCGCAAATCGAGGTCCGCTTATGACCAAGTCCTACGAGATCATCGATCATACCTATGACGTGGTGGTGGTGGGCGCCGGCGGCGCCGGCCTGCGCGCGACGCTGGGGCTGGCCGAGGCCGGACTGAAGACCGCCTGCATCTCCAAGGTATTCCCGACCCGCAGCCACACCGTGGCGGCCCAGGGCGGCGTCTCCGCCTCGCTCGGCAACATGGGCGAGGACGACTGGCGCTGGCACATGTACGACACGGTGAAGGGCTCCGACTGGCTCGGCGACCAGGACGCCATCGAGTACATGGTGCGCGAGGCGGCCCCGGCGATTCTGGAGCTGGAACACTACGGCATGCCGTTCAGCCGAACCGAGGACGGCAAGATCTACCAGCGCCCCTTCGGCGGCATGACCACCCACTACGGCGAAGGCATCGCCCAGCGCACCTGCGCGGCGGCGGACCGTACCGGCCATGCCATGCTGCACACGCTGTATCAGCAGAGCCTGCGCCAGCACGCCGAATTCTACATCGAATACTTCGCCCTCGACCTCATCATGGAGGAGGGCATCTGCCGCGGCATCATGGCGTGGAACCTGGATGACGGTACCATCCACCGCTTCAGCGCGCAGATGGTGATCATGGCGACCGGCGGCTACGGCCGCGTCTACTTCTCCTGCACCGGCGCCCATACCCAGACCGGCGACGGCAACGCCATGGTGCTGCGTGCCGGCCTGCCGCTGCAGGACATGGAGTTCGTGCAGTTCCACCCGACGGGGATCTACGGCGCCGGCTGTCTGATCACCGAGGGTGCGCGCGGCGAGGGCGGCTACCTCACCAACTCCGAGGGCGAGCGTTTCATGGAGCGCTACGCGCCGTCGGCCAAGGACCTAGCCAGCCGCGATGTGGTGAGCCGTGCGATGACCATGGAGATCCGCGACGGTCGCGGTGTCGGCGCCGAGAAGGATCACATCCACCTGCACCTGGAGCACCTGTCGCCGGAACTGCTGCACCAGCGCCTGCCGGGCATTTCCGAATCGGCGCGCATCTTCGCCGGTGTCGACGTGACCAAGGAGCCGATCCCCGTCATCCCGACCTGCCACTACAACATGGGCGGCATTCCCGCGTTGTGGAGCGGCGAGGTGGTGACGGAACACAACGGCAATCCCAACACCACGGTGCCGGGCCTGATGGCGATCGGCGAGGCAGCCTGCGTGTCGGTGCACGGCGCCAACCGTCTGGGCTCCAACTCACTGCTCGACCTCGTGGTCTTCGGCCGCTCCGCCGCCAAGCGCTGCGCCGAGATCCTGACGCCGGGCGAAAAGCTGAAGCCGCTGCCGTGCGATGCCGGTGATCCGGCGCTCGACCGCTTCGACCGCCTGCGCCACGCAGACGGCGATATCCCGACGTCCAGCCTGCGCGACGAGATGCAGCGCGCCATGCAGGGCCACGCCGCGGTGTTTCGCACCGGCGAGTCGCTGTCGGAGGGCATCGGCAAACTCCAGGCGACATGGGAAAAGCGCGGCGACGTGAAGGTCAGCGACCGCACCCTGATCTGGAACTCCGACCTGGTCGAGACGCTGGAGCTGGACAACCTGATGTTCCAGGCCAAGGTCACCATGGAATCCGCCGGCAACCGTACCGAAAGCCGCGGCGCCCATGCGCGCGAGGACTACCCGGACCGCGACGACGTGACCTGGATGAAGCACACGCTGGCGTGGTGCGGCGAGAACGGCAAGGTACGCTTCGGTGACCGGCCGGTCAGCCTCAACACCCTGACCAACGAAGTGCAGGCCTTTCCCCCCAAGGCCCGTGTTTACTAAAGCTCTTGTTTACTGAGGCGTGCGTCTACTGATGCGAATTTCCAAAGCGCAGATCTAGAGAAAGAGTCCGATGGCCGAGTTCGTCCTTCCCGCCAATTCCAAGATCGGTACCGGCAAGTCCTGGCCGAAGCCGGACGCCGCGACGACCACCAAGACCTTCCGGGTCTACCGCTGGAATCCGGACGACGGCGAGAACCCGCGTGTCGACACCTTCGAGGTGGACGTCGAGAACTGCGGGCCGATGGTTCTGGACGCGCTGATCAAAATCAAGAACGAGATCGATCCGACGCTGACCTTCCGGCGCTCGTGCCGCGAGGGCGTCTGCGGCTCCTGCGCCATGAACATCGACGGCACCAACACCCTGGCCTGCACCAAGTACGTCAGCGACGTCGAGGGCGAGGTGAAGATCTACCCGCTGCCGCATATGCCGGTGGTGAAGGATCTGGTACCGGACCTGACCCACATCTACGCGCAGTACACCTCCATCGAGCCCTGGCTGAAGGCGGAAACGCCGGCGCCGGAGCGCGAGCGCCTGCAGACCCCGGAAGAACGCGCGAAGCTGGACGGCCTGTGGGAATGCATCCTGTGCTTTTCCTGCTCGACCTCCTGCCCCAGCTACTGGTGGAACGGCGACCGCTACCTCGGCCCGGCCATCCTGCTGCAGGCCTACCGCTGGATCGCCGACAGCCGCGACGAGGCGACCGGCGAGCGGCTCGACCAGCTGGAAGACCCCTTCCGCCTGTACCGCTGCCATACCATCATGAACTGCACCAAGACCTGTCCGAAGGGCCTCAACCCGGCCAAGGCCATCGCCGAGATCAAGCGGCTGATGGTCGAACGCAAGGGCTGAGGCCGAGCCAACGGTGAGACAGACGATCGCCAGAACGATCGTCGCGTTTCTGATCGGCGTCGTCTGGGTCGTCTACACAGGCTTTGCCGGCAGCATCTTCCTGGATGCGATTCTCTGGCCCCTCCTCTTCATGCCGGGGTTCTACCTGTTTACGATCGCGCTTGTTGCCTGCCTGCCATGGATACGTCGGCAGTTGCCCGGTAAATGGGGTGCGGTTCTCGCTTTCGGTGTGCTGACCGCCGCGCATGCCCTAGTGCTTGACTATCTAGGCATCACCGCTCCCTGGTTCAAAGTCGTGGCTCTCGGCGGCGTCTATGCCGCCTTCGCAGTGTTTGCTTCTCGTGTCATGATCCGGGGCGAAGGCGAGAGCCTCTGTTCTTCCGCGGTGTAGCGCGGAACGGGGGCGTCACCCTGCGTTGGAAAAGTATGTAAGATCGTGGCTGACAGTTCGCACCTGAAATTCGACGCTTCCCGGGCAGCGGAATACGCCCGCCAGGCGCGCATCGGGCTTGCCGGTTATGACGCCTGCCACGAACTCTCGGCTTGCGTCCTGGCCGCGGCGCTTCCCCAGGGCACGGCTGCCAAGGTGCTGGTGGTTGGCGCCGGCGGGACCGGGGGAGAGGTGATTGCCGCGGCACGTCTTGAGCCGGCTTGGACCTTTGTTGCGGTCGATCCGTCCGTCCCGATGCTCGACTTCGCCAGAGCGCAGATTGACGCCGCGCATCTGAGCGCGCGCGTAACCTTCGTTGATGGCGACCTCTCGGCTGTCCCTCCTGAAGCCGCCTTCGATGCGGCCATCATGATCGGCGTCCTGCATCATATTCCGGACGATGCGGGCAAGAGCGCGCTGCTGCGTGACGCCGCCATGCGACTGCGGCCCGGCGCTTCGCTGATCGTGGCCGGCAATTACAGAAGCTACGCGTCTGAACCGCTGCTGCTGGCGGCCTGGGCGAACCGCTGGCGTCTCGGCGGGGCGGATGAGAGCGAAGTTCAGGAAAAGCTCAACAAGATCATGAGCGGCGCCGCTCCGCCGGAATCGGAAGAAAAGGTAGCGAGCCTGCTCGCCGAGGCCGGTTTCGAAACGCCAAAGAGATTCTTCTCCAGCCTGTTCTGGGGGGCGTGGCATACACGACGGGAGGGCGGCTGAGGGTTGGGCGCCAGGCCGGTTTTTTCGGCCCCGGGCTGGCCTTCGCCGGCGCGGCGATTTATGTCTAGCGGCCATGAGCCCTGACCCCGAAAGCCGCAAGCTGATCCCCGGACCCGTTTCTCCCCGCACCGCGCTTGCCGTCGGGCTGGCCGGCGCCCTGGGCATGGTTGCCTATGCGCTGGCTGCCGCGCTCTTCGTCGATGCGGCGCGGCTCAGCCTGCTGGCGGAGCCGGGTTTCTACCTGGTCGGTATCGTCTTTGTGGTGCCGCTGCCGCTCATCTACCGCTTCCTGCCGGGCGCCGAGGGCGCGGGCCTCGCCCTGCTGCTGCTGACGGTGGTGCCCGCCTACGCTTCCAAGCAGGAAGGCGAGGGAACACTGGGCTGGGCGGCCCTTCTGGCGCTGACCTTCATCTATGCGCTGACCGCCCTGGTGGTCTACCGCCTGGTGGCCGGGCGCGGCGCCTGATGCCGGCACTCAAGGTGACCCTTCGCGGTGTTCTTGCCGTGCTGCTGTCCGCTGTGCTGGGACTTGCCGCCATGATGGGAGCAGGTGCCGTTCTGAAAGACGCGGTCGTTCTGGTGATCATCTTGGTGTTTCCGCTGATGCTCGTTTTCGGTGTGGCGCTGGCGTCGCTCATCCCGCTCTGCCGCCGGTTTCTGCCCGGGTGGCGCGGTGAAGTTCTGGCGTTCACCGCCGTCGCCGTCGCTGCAGTCGTTCTGGGGACGCTTCTGGAAATCAATGATCCCAATCAGGACAACATGCTGCTTCTCGGCCTCGCCTTTGCACTGGCCGCCGTACCGGTCCACCGGCTGGTCGCCGGTCCGTTCAGACATTAGTGGTCCGTCAACCTTCGCCGCGACTGGCCCTTTCTTGGGGCCGCTTGGTGGCCTAGCATCCGGGCTGCCGCTGTTTCATTTCGGAAGCTTAGCCATGTACGTTCCCGACGCCTTCCGCCTGGATGACAGTGCCCGCATGGCCGCGGTCATGCGGGCCTTCGATTTCGCCCTGCTGGTGACCGCGCCGGATGGCGCGGTGCAGGCGAGCCATCTGCCGTTCCTCTACGACCCCGATGCGGGCGAGAATGGCATGCTGCACGCCCACATGGCACGCGCCAATCCGCAGTGGCGCGACTTCGAGACGCTGGCCGAAGCGGGGCAGGAGGCCCTGGTGATCTTCCAGGGTCCCCATGCCTACATCTCGCCGACCTGGTACGGCGGCGACACGCCGCAGGTGCCGACCTGGAACTACGTCGCCGTGCACGCCTACGGCCTGCCGCGGATCGTCGAGGGGGCAGCGGAAAAGCGCGCGTTGCTCGACCGGCTGGTGGCGACGCACGAAGCGGCCTTGGCGGCCCCGTGGTCGACCGCCGGCCTGACGGAGGCCTACATGGAGGGTATGCTGCGCGGCCTCGTCGCCTTCGAGATTCCGGTGACGCGGCTGGAAGCCAAGGCCAAGCTCAGCCAGAATAAGCCGACGGCGCAGCTTGCCGCCGCCACGGCGGTGCTGGAACAGGCCGTCGACCCCACGGCCCGCGCCACCGGCGAGTGGATGCGCCAGGCGTTGGAAGCGAAGGGATAGCGGGAGCGGGATGACGCAAGCGCCCGAGCGGAAGACCAGGGCGGCGAAACTCTCCGGCGCGACGCGGCTCTGGGTCGTTTTCACCGGCCTCCTGTTGGCGCTGGGCGTCGTCACCGCGCTGTTCCCCGGCGGGCCGCCGGCCGTGCTTCCAACGGGGGCACCGGTTTCCGACCTGCCCGTCTTCGACTTGCAGGCCCACCGCGGCGGCCGGGGGCTGATGCCGGAGAACACCCTGCCGGCCTTCGAAAACGCCCTGGCGCTGGGTGTCACCACGCTGGAACTCGATACGGTGCTGACGGCGGACGGCGTCGTCGTGGCGCACCACGACCGCCGGGTGGCACCGCAGCGCACCCGCGATGCGTCCGGCGCCTGGATCGACGCGGCAGGTCCGCCGGCCTTCGTCGACCTCACGGCCGCTCAGGTGGCGGCCTACGACATCGGACGGGCAAAGCCCGGCAGCCGCGCGGCGCAGAGTTTCCCGCAGCAGGCCGGCCTGGACGGCGTCGCCATCCCGACCCTGGCCCAGGTGCTGGCCCGTGCCGAGGCAATCTCCGGCCGGCGCATCCGCTACAACATCGAAACCAAGGTCGCGCCGCCTGAAGGGGCGGGCGCCCCGGCGAACACCCCGGAAGACTCCGCCGATCCGCAAGCTTTCGCGGCGGCGCTGATCGCGGCGATCCACGCCGCCGGCGTCGAAAGCCGTGCGGCGGTGCAGTCCTTCGACTGGCGCACCCTGCAGATTGTGCAGCGCGACGCGCCGCACATCGAAACGGTCTACCTGACGGCGGAACAGGAATGGCTCGACACGCTCGGCCGTGGTGCGGGCGATAACCGGGGCGCTGTGGGCGCCCAATCCTCGCCGTGGCTCGGCGGCTTCGCCGTCGACTGGGCGGCGGAGACGCCGCCCCAGGCCATCAAGCGGGCTGGCGGCGCCGTCTGGTCGCCCTACTACCGCGACCTGACGGCGGCAGACCTGCGTGACGCCCAGGCGCTCGGCCTGCGCGTGGTGGTCTGGACCGTGAACGACCCCGCCGAGATGGCCTCGCTGATCGATTTTGGCGTCGACGGCCTGATCACCGACTATCCCGACCGCGCCCGCCGGGTGATGGCGGAAAAGAGCCTGACCCTACCACTCCCTTTTTCTGGCGAATGAATCATACGGCGAGTAAGCTACAGGGGTAATCCAGTACAAGTTGTTTCGTGCAGGGTATCCCGCGCTCATCATTTTCCCGGAAGTCGTTATTCGCCCCGAAGTCGTTATTCGAAAGTCGTTATAGGGACAGGGTTCGTTTCGATGCGCGTCTTGCTGACCGGTGCCAATGGATTCATTGGCGCCCATCTGACAGCCGCATTTCTGGCCGCCGGCCACCGGGTCGTGGCGGCGGTGCGCCAGCCGGCGGCCTTTCTCGCGCGATTTCCCGAGGCAGAAGCGGTATCCGCCGATATGAACCGCGATACCGCGCCCGCCGCCTGGCTGCCGCGGCTGGACGGTGTCGACGCAGTGGTGAACTGCGCCGGGGTGCTGCAGGGCGGTCACGGCCAGGACATGGCGGCGATCCATCACCGGGCCCCGGCGGCGCTGTTCGATGCCTGTCTCGAGGCCGGGGTGGACCGGGTCATCCAGATCTCCGCCATCAGCGCCGATGCCGCGGCCGGTACCGAATACGCCCTCTCCAAGAAGCGCGCCGACGACCACCTGCAGGGCCTCGATCTCGACTGGATCGTGCTGCGGCCCTCGCTGATCTATGGCGAGGGCGCCTATGGCGGCACCGCCATGCTGCGCGCGCTGGCGGCCTTTCCCGTCGTGACACCGCTGGTCGGCAGCGGCGGCCAGGCCTTCCGCCCGCTGCATGTGGAGGACCTGGCGGAGACCGTGCTGCTGTGTCTGGAACGCCGCGACCTGGTGCGCCGGGTGCTGGAGCCGGTCGGCCCGGCGCTGGAGACCCTGGGGTCGATCATCGCCCAGTATCGCGCCTGGCTGGGCCGGCCGCCGGCCAGGCCGCTACACCTGCCGCTGCCGCTGGTGCGGTTCGTCTGCCGGATCGGCGACCTCTTCGGGCGCGGGCCACTCACCACCACCTCCCTGAAGCAGATCGAGTACGGCAACGCGGGGCATGAAACCGGCTTCATCGGCACCATCGGCTTCCAGCCGACCCGGCTTGCCCGCCGCCTGGCCGCCCACCCGGCCCAGAGCCAGGACCTCTGGCACGCCCGGTTCTACCTGCTGCGCCCGCTGGTGCGCGGCGTGCTGGTGCTGCTGTGGCTGGTGTCCGGCCTGCTCGGCCTGGCCGGGCTGCAGGGTTTCGCACTGCCGCTGCTGACTGCCGCCGGCCTGCCGGCGGGCTTGGCCACCGGCATGGCCGTGGGCGCCTCGCTGCTCGACCTGGCGATTGCCGGGCTGCTGGTGGTGAACTGGCGGCCGCGCACCACGGGCCTGGTGCAGCTCGCGGTCATTGCCGGCTACAGCGCCATCCTCACCGTGATCGACCCGGCACTGTGGCTCGATCCATTCGGCGCGCTGCTGAAGAACCTGCCGGTCATGGTGCTGGTGCTGGTCCAGATGATCCTGGCGGAGGAGCGCTGATGGACCCCTACCTGGTGGCAAGGGGGCTGCACATTTTCAGTGCTTTCATTCTGTTCGGGACCGGCCTCGGCACCGCTTTTCACATGTACGTGGCTTGCCGCAGCGGCCTGTCTTCGGGGGCTGGGGTGCCGGCCGTCGCCCGGGTCGCCCGCCAGACGGTGCAGGCCGACTGGCTCTTCACCACGCCGGCGGCGGTGGTCCAGCCGGTCACCGGCCTGTGGCTGGTTCACCTGCTGGGCTACGACCTCGCCGCCCCCTGGCTGCTGGCCAGCTACGGGCTGTACGGCGTGGCGGGGGCCGCCTGGCTGGTGGTTGTGGTGCTGCAGAAGGATATGGCGCGCATGGCGGCGATTGCCGCGCGCGCCGGCACGGCCCTGCCGGATGCCTTCCACCGCCGCTTCCGGTTGTGGCCCCGGCTCGGCTGGGTCGGTTTTCTCAGCCTCGCCGGCGTCGGCATCCTGATGGTGGCCAAGCCGGCGCTGTGGTGAGCGCCGGTCGGCCGTCCGGGCGAGGGCTCAGCCCAGCTTGATCTCGCCGTCGATGTCGTGGCTGAGGCCGAGGCCTTCGATGGTCAGCACCGCCTTCACCTTCAGGGTCTCGGAACCCTTCAGCTTGCCGCTGTCCAGGGCATCGCGCACGGCGGTCTCGATCTCGCGCTGGGAGGTCACGCCGACTTTCTTCAGGAACTTGCGCAGTTCCATGTTGAAGGTTTCTTCGTCCATCTGCCTCACGTCTCCTCTGCTGCGGGTTGGCCCTTTAGATAGCGATCCGCGGCTTACTTGGAAAGGGCGCTCCGAAAGGCCATCCATTTTGTGACCCTTGCCAAGAACCGGCCGTTACGGAAAGCTGGGCGGTAAAGCCACGGTCCGATAAGAGGCCGCTCAAGGCAACGGAGGAACGCCGCCATGAAACTGACCGCCGAACAGCTCGAAGAATTCGACCGCGAAGGCTATATTTATCTGCCCAACGTGTTCTCGTGCGGGGAAACTGCGCTGCTGCGCGACGAGGCGGCGCGGGTCTACGGCCTGGAGCGCGAGGAGGTCTGGCGCGAAAGCTCCGGCGCGCCGCGCACCGCCTTTGCCGCGCAGACCTACAGCGAGCCCTTCCGCCGCCTGGGTCTGCACCCGCGCTTGATCGAGCCGGTGATGCAACTGCTGGCCGGCCCGGTCTACCTGCACCAGTACAAGGTGAACGCCAAGGCGGCTTTCGACGGCGAGGTCTGGCAGTGGCACCAGGATTACGGCACCTGGGCACGCGACGACGAGATGCCGGAACCGCGCGCCATGAATATCGCGCTGTTCCTGGACGACGTGACGCCGGTGAACGGGCCGCTGATGTTCATCCCGCGCAGCCATAAGGACGGCGTGCAAGACGCCGGCCATGACCTGCAGACCACCTCCTATCCACTATGGACGCTGGACCGCGAGACCGTGGCGCGGCTGGCCGAGGAAGGCGGCATCGTGGCGCCGACCGGCCCGTCCGGCTCGCTGCTGATGTTCCACTGCAACCTGGTGCACGCCAGCCCACCCAACATCAGCCCCTGGGGCCGCACCATCGTCTACTTGAGCCTGTGCCACGTGGACAACCACATCCGCCGCTTCAAGCGGCCGGAGTGGGTGGCCCACCGCGACTTCACGCCGATCCAGCCGCTGGACGACGACTGTCTCAGCGAAATCGTTGCCGCGCGGGCCACCGGCCAACGCGACGCCGGCCAGGCGGCAGAGTAGGGAACGCTGATGAACCTCCATCACATGCTGCAGGGCCGCGCCGCCGCCAACCGCCCGATCCGCATCGCCCTCATCGGCGCCGGCAAGTTCGGCTCCATGTTCCTGGCCCAGGCGCGGCTCACGCCCGGCTTCCACGTGGCCATCGTCGCCGACCTGAATGTTGCCAAGGCGCGCGAGTCGCTGACCACCACCGGCTGGGCCCGGGAACAGTTCGCCGCGCGCGGCCTGGACGACGCGCTGAAAAGCGGTGCCACCTGGGTCACCGACGACAGCGCGGCAATCTTTGCGTCGGAAGCGATCGAGGTGGTGATCGACGCCACCGGCCATCCGCCCGCCGGCATCCGCCATGCGCGGCTCGCCCGGCGGAACGGCAAGCACATGGTGATGGTGAACGTCGAGGCCGATGCCCTGGCCGGCCCGCTGCTGGCCGCCGAGGCGGCGGAGGCCGGTCTGGTCTACAGCCTCGCCTATGGCGATCAGCCGGCATTGATCGCCGAGATGGTCGACTGGGCGCGTAGCTGCGGCTTTCCGGTGGTCGCCGCCGGCAAGGGCACCAAATATCTGCCCAGCTACCACGAACTGACTCCCGACGACGTGTGGAACCACTACGGCATCACCGCGGAAGAAGCCGCCGCCGGTGGCATGAACGCCCAGATGTTCAACTCCTTCATGGACGGCACCAAGTCGGCCATCGAAATGGCCGCCGTCGCCAATGCCTGTGACCTCGCCCCGGCGGCGGATGGTCTGGCGTTCCCGCCGGTCGGTTGCGATTTTCTCGCCGAGGCGCTGAAGCCGCGTGCCGACGGCGGCGTGCTGGCGCACAAGGGCCAGGTCGAGGTGATCTCCAGCCTGGAGCGCGACGGCAGCCCGGTGGATCGCGACCTGCGCTGGGGCGTCTATGTCGTCTTCGAGGCGCCGAGCGACTACGCCAAACGCTGCTTCAAGGAATACGGCCTCGCCACCGACAGCAGCGGGCGCTACGCCGCGACCTACAAGCCCTATCACCTGATCGGCCTGGAACTGGGTATTTCCGTGGCTCATGCCGCGCTCCACGGCCAGCCGACCGGCACCGCGCGCGGCTGGCGCGGCGATGTGGTGGCGCCCGCCAAGCGCGACCTGAAGGCCGGCGAGATGTTGGACGGCGAGGGCGGCTACACGGTGTGGGGCAAGCTCTGCCCGGCGGCGGATTCGCTGGCGGCCGGCGGCCTGCCGCTGGGCTTGGCGCAGGGCGTGAAGCTGCTGCGCCCGGTGGCCAAGGGCCGCAGCCTTACCTGGGACGACGTGGCGGTCGATGCCGGCGACGCGACCGTGCAATGCCGCCGCGAGATGGAGCGGCGCTTCGCCGCTGCGGTGGAGCAAGCGGCGGAGTAGCGAAGCCGCGGGCCGAAAGCCGGTCCTTTTCCGAGATCTTCCGGTGTGTGGCAAAACCCACCGCGCCGGTCTTGCGACGGAGCGACACTGGGACCTGTTCGGAACCATCCGGACCGTCCCGGGGTTGGCCTCTCGTGTCCCCCTGCCGCACCCGGGACCGCGAAGAAGGAGCCGCAAGCCATGTACACCATCGATGCATCCCCGCAGAAGTCTGATTCCGGCACCAAGGGGTATGGCGGAAGGCTGAGCGCCCTGGTGACGCTGGTCAGCGCCCTGGCCCTGCTCGCCGCGGCGGTCCTCGGCGCCCGGCCGGCTGCAGCGGAACCTGCCGGTCAATCTGGCGGCCCGGCCCCCCAGTGCGGTGCCCGTGAGGCCGTGCTGGACCGTTTGTCGTCGAAGTACGCTGAACATCCCGTCAGCATCGGTGTCACCGCCACCGGCAGTCTGCTGGAGGTGCTGGCCAGCGCGGACGGCAATACCTGGACCATCATCGTCACCGTGCCCGGTGGCCCGACCTGCCTGGTCAGCTCCGGCGAAGGCTGGCACAACGCCCCGGTGCAGCTGGCCGAAGATCCGGCAGTCTGACGCCGGCGGTCTGACGCCAGCGGTCTGATGGGGGAGGGGGCTAGGCCGCGGTTCCGAAGGCGGTGACCGAGCGCGCGAGGCCGCCGAAGAGGTCCAGCATGCAGGTGCGCCAGGCGCGCAGGGCCGCTTCCTCGGGTCCCAGCAGGTCGCGGTCGCACACCGAACGCGCCCACTGGAATTCCGCGAAGGCCAGGTAGTCGCCGTAGCCCGGCTTCTCGCCGCACAGGAACGAGGACTCCGCTAGGCGCTGGCGCAGCGGCTCCAGCACCGCCAACAGCGCCTCCATGTAGACCGGCCGGCGTGTCGCCAATTGTTCCATGGTCAGGCCGAAGCGCGCCTCGCGGGTCTGGCGGTAGTAGGCGCGGTCGTCGGGGTGCACCACCGCCAGCAGGTAGGGCGCCAGGATTGGCGCCAAAGCTGGCTGCAGGGCGTGGTTGACCCACAGATTGAAGACCCGCGTCATCGCTCTTCCGCCGGCGCCGTCGAACAGCGAGGGCGCGTCCGGGTAGGCGTCTTCCAGGTGGCAGGCGATGCCCCAGCTGTCGTGGATCACCTTCTCGCCGTCGACCAGCACGGGCACCTTGGTCTGGCCGCTGAAGGCGACCTTCTCCCCCTCGGTGAACTTGATGGCGCGAACCTCGGGCGTCAGGCCCTTGTGGGCCAGGGCCAGGCGCGCCCGCCAGCAGAACGGGCTGGGCCGCCGGTCGTCGGCGCAGAGGCGTTCATAGAGAACCAGGGCCATGGGATACCTCCCGCCGGTGAAGTCGTCGCCTCATGGTGGCCGAGGGATCGCCGGCTGCCAAGGACCGATGGTGCAATGCCTGCTGCGGCGATTGTGTGCGGACAATCCGTCAGTTGTCGCCGTGTCGGCGCGCGCGCTATCCTGCGCCCGGTTGCCGGCGGCGCCAGCCGTCCGCGCGCCGAAACCGCCCATCCTCCGACCTTCGCCCCTCCGACCTTCGTGAAAGCAGCGCTCATGCGCAACAAGCCCCTGTTCAACTACGGCCTCTACGGCGCGACGGTGCTGTTCTGGGGCACCACCTGGATCGCCATGACGCACCAGGTCGGCGTGGTGGCGCCGGAGTGGTCGGTCGCCTACCGCTTCACCATCGCCGCGGCGGTGGTTTTCGTCTGGGCGCTGGCCGCGCGCCAGCGCCTGCGCTTCCCCGGCCGCGTCCACCTGCTGCTGGCGGCGATGGGCCTGTGCATGTTCTCCTTCAACTTCTACTTCTTCTACCGCGCCGCCGCCTTCATGACCTCCGGCCTGCTGGCGGTGGTGTTCTCCATGACCGTGGTGCTGAACATCATCAACGGGCGCCTGCTGCTCGGCCGCCGGGCGAGCCCGCGCACCCTGGCTGCCGCTGGCCTCGGTGTCGCCGGCATCGCCGCGCTGTTCTGGCCGGAGATCGAACGCTTCGACCTCGCCGACAGCGGCACCCTGGGCCTGCTGTTCTCGCTGGCCGGCACGCTATGCTTTTCGCTCGGCAACATGGCTTCGGCGCGGGCGCAGATGCTGGGGCTGCCGGTGCTGTCGTGTAACGCCTGGGGCATGGCCTACGGCGCGCTGGCCATGGTGGTTCTGGCGATGCTGGGCGGCGCGCCCGTCGCCTTCGAGGCCACGCTGCCCTATATCGGCTCGTTGCTCTATCTCGCGCTCTGCGGCTCGGTGCTCGCCTTCGGCGCCTACCTGACCCTGCTGGGGCGCATCGGCGCCGACCGCGCGGGTTACGTTACGGTGCTGTTCCCGCTGGTCGCCCTCGCCATTTCCACCGTGGTGGAGGACTATGCCTGGACGCCGGTGGCGCTGGTCGGGGTCGCGCTGGTGCTGGCCGGCAATCTGCTCGTGCTGCTCAGCCCGCGCCGGCCCCTGCCGCCGGTGGCGGCTGGATAATGGGCCGCCCGTGGCGGCGGGATAACGGACCGCCGGTGGCGGCGGGATAGACGGGGAGTAAGGATGTCCGGAACTTTGCTGGTGACCGGCGGCGGCCGCGGGATCGGGGCGGCGGTAGCGCGTCTCGGCGCCGCGGCGGGCTATGCAGTCTGTGTGAACTATCGCAGCAACGCCGTCGCCGCCGAAGCGGTGGTCGCGGAGATCGATCGTGCCGGCGGCACGGCCCTGGCGGTGCAGGCCGACGTCGCGCGCGAAGAAGACGTGGAACGGCTTTTCACGACGGTCGATGCCGAACTGCCGCCGCTGAAAGCGCTGGTCAACAACGCCGGCATCACCGGACGCATCGGAAGACTGGAAGACGTTTCCACTGAGACGCTGCGCGATGTGATGGACCTGAACGTGCTGGGCCTCATCTGGTGCTGCCAGGCCGGCGTGCGGCGCATGGCAAAGCGCCACGGCGGCAACGGCGGCGCCATCGTGAACCTGTCGTCGGGCGCGGCGACCCTGGGCAGCCCCGACACCTTCGTGTGGTACGCCGCCTCCAAGGGGGCGGTCGATAGCCTCACCGTCGGCCTGGCGCTGGAAAACGCGCGCGACGGCCTGCGCGTGAACGCGGTGGCGCCCGGCCTGGTGCGCACCGCCCTGCATCTCGACTCCGGCATGCCCGCCCGGCTGGAGACCCTGCCGCCGCAGACGCCGATCGGCCGCGCGGCCGAGCCGGAGGAGATCGCCGAGGCGGTACTGTGGCTGCTCAGCGACAAGGCCTCCTTCACCACCGGCACCGTCCTGCGCGTCGCCGGCGGGCGATGAGGGGCGGGCATTGACCGGCCCCCTTTCCCCG
Source organism: Kiloniellaceae bacterium (assembly GCA_050043265.1). Lineage (GTDB taxonomy): Bacteria > Pseudomonadota > Alphaproteobacteria > Kiloniellales > Kiloniellaceae > Pelagibius. The sequence continues at coordinate 30,426 of JBHJIR010000030.1, read as the reverse complement.
CGACCGGCTTTGGCTTAAACAACGGCGCCATGGGGCAGGGATCGGAGACAGAACCGGACTCGGAAGCGGCGGCGCCGGAGGGGCCGCTGGCGGCCTACCGCGCGCTGCGGCAAGAGGGCGGGCTGCGCCACGACGCCGGCCAGCGGCTGGCGGCGGAGAAGCTGCAGTCGCTGCACAACGCCCTGCGCGGCTACAAACCGGCGGCGGAAAGCGGCGGCTGGAAGGCGCGCCTGGGCCTCGCCCGGCGCCCCGAAGAACCGCCCCCGGGTCTCTACATCATCGGCACCGTCGGCACCGGCAAGTCACTGCTGATGGATATCTTTTTCCACTCGGCGCCGGTCGAAAAGAAGCGCCGGGTCCACTTCCATGCCTTCATGCAGGAGGTTCAGGACCGCCTGCACGCCTGGCGTCAGGACCCCGCCAACAAGGGCAAGGCCGACCCGCTGCCGATCATCGCCGGGGAACTGGCGGCGGAGGCCTGGCTGCTGTGCTTCGACGAGTTCCACGTCGTGAACATCGCCGATGCGATGATCCTCGGCCGCCTCTTCGAGACTCTCTTTGCCGAAGGCGTGGTGGTGGTCGCCACTTCCAACTGGCCGCCGGACCGGCTTTACGAGGGCGGCCTGCAGCGTGAGCGCTTCCAGCCCTTCATCGATTTGGTCAAGGAGCGCCTGGATGTGCTGGAGCTGGACAGCGGCGTCGATTACCGTCAGGAGCGCCTGAAGGACATCACCGCCTACCACGCACCGCTGGGACCCCGCGCCGACGCGGCGCTGGACAAGGCCTTCGCCGGGCTGACCGAGGGACTGACCGCCAAGTCCGACACCCTGGTCTACAAGGGCCGCGCCATCCCGGTGCCGCTGGCCGCCGGCGGGGTCGCGCGGTTTTCCTTTGCCGATCTCTGCGAAAAGCCGTTGGGGCCCGGCGACTACCTGGCCATTGCCGGGCTGTACCACACCGTGGTGCTGTCCGGCGTGCCGACGCTGTCGGCGGACAACCGCAACGAGGCGCGCCGCTTCATGACGCTGATCGACGCGCTTTATGAGCACCGGGTGAAACTGGTGGTCTCGGCGGCGGCGCCGCCCGAACGGCTCTATCCCGCGGGTGACGGTGCCATTGAATTCCAGCGCACCGTCAGCCGCCTGCAGGAGATGCGCTCGGCCGACTACATCGCCAAGGCGCATATGGCATGACCGCATTCGCGGCCGGTGACATGACCGCATTCGCGGCGGGGATATTTTCGCCGCCGTTTCGCCGCGGTGGTACCTTGCTACGGCTGCTGAATCGCGCTAGGAAACCCGGCAATGCCGCAGTGCAACGTCGGACGGCAACATTGCATGCAACGTCGCATGCAGCTTCGTCGGTCGGCCCGCGGCACCCAGGTCATCCGTTTGTGACTGCTCACATCGATTGGGGAATTTAGGAAATGGCTCGCAACAAGATCGCGCTGGTCGGCGCCGGCAACATCGGCGGCACGTTGGCGCTGCTCGCCGGCTTGAAGGAACTCGGTGACGTCACGCTGTTCGACATCGCCGACGGGGTGCCGCAGGGCAAGGCCCTGGACCTGGCCGAGGCGACCCCGGTCGAAGGCTTCGACGCCAAGTTCGCCGGTGCCAGCAGCTACGCCGCGATCAAGGGCGCCGACGTGGTCATCGTCACCGCCGGCGTCGCCCGCAAGCCGGGCATGAGCCGCGACGACCTGCTGGCCATCAACATCAAGGTGATGAACGCGGTCGGCGAGGGCATCAAGAAGAACTGCCCGAAAGCCTTCGTGATCTGCATCACCAACCCGCTCGACGCCATGGTCTGGGTGCTGCAGCAGGCCAGCGGCCTGCCGCCCCACATGGTGGTCGGCATGGCCGGCGTGCTCGACTCGGCCCGCTTCCGCTACATCCTGGCCGAGGAGATGAATGTGTCGGTGGAGGACGTCAGCGCCTTCGTGCTGGGCGGCCACGGCGACACCATGGTGCCGATGGTGCGCTATTCCACCGTTGCCGGCATCCCGCTGCCCGACCTCATCAAGATGGGCTGGCTGAAGAAGGACCGCCTGGACAAGATCGTCCAGCGCACCCGCGACGGTGGCGCCGAGATCGTCGGCCTGCTGAAGACCGGCTCGGCGTTCTACGCCCCGGCGTCCTCGGCGATCCTGATGGCCGAGTCCTACCTGAAGGACAAGAAGCGGGTGCTGCCCTGCGCGATCCACATGAGCGGCCAGTACGGCGTGAAGAACCTCTACGTCGGCGCGCCGGCGGTGATCGGCGCCAAGGGCGTCGAGCGCATCGTCGAGCTGGATCTGACCAAGACCGAGAAGGCCATGCTCGCCAAGTCGGTCGGTGCTGTCACGGGCCTGGTCGAGACCTGCAAGGGCCTGATGAAGGCGGCCTCAGGGGGCAAAGCTGCTGCCAAGAAGTCGTCAACTAAAAAGACCACTTCGAAAGCAGCGAAGAAGAAGTAACCAGAAAAGCGGCTGACTTGCTCGACTGGATCGAAATAACGCCCAGAACTGGGCCGAATTCTGGACCGAAAACGGCCAAGATTCGCGCTTTCGCCAGGTTGCGCTGAGGGTATGGAGTGTTAAGGTATCGCGGGTCCCGGACAATGCTGGAACGCAGCGATCCCCGGCGGTTTCGCCGGTCCGATAGAAATATCGGGAGTCGCAGGGTGACGGCGCGGGTTTTACGCGAATATTCGAAAGAACAGCAGGAAATGCCCTGTCCGGTATGCCTGATCTTCTCCAACCAAACTGAAGCGGCAGTCAATGAACATCCATGAGTATCAGGCCAAGAGCCTGTTGGCGAAGTTTGGCGTAGCGGTGCCCCGCGGGGCGGTTGCCTACACGCCGGAAGAGGCCGAGAGCGCGGCGCGCGATCTGGGCGGGCCCGTCTGGGTCGTGAAATCGCAAATCCATGCGGGCGGCCGTGGCGCCGGACGCTTCCAGAACGACCCCGACGGCAAGGGCGGCGTGCGCGTCGTGAAGTCGGTCGACGAGGTCAAGTCGAATGCCGGTCAGATGCTGGGCCACGTGCTGGTCACCAAGCAGACCGGCCCGGCGGGCAAGGAGGTCAAGCGCCTCTATGTCGAGGAAGGCTGCGATATCGCGCGCGAGCTCTACCTCGGCATGCTGATCGACCGGGCGACGAGCTGCGTCACCCTGATGGCCTCCACCGAGGGCGGTATGGAGATCGAAGAGGTCGCCGAGGCCCATCCGGAAAAGATCCTCAAGATGGTCATCGACCCGGCTATCGGCTTCATGCCGTTCCACGGCCGCAAGATCGCCTTCGGCCTGGGCCTGGAGGGCAAGCAGGTCGGCGCGGCGGTGAAGTTCATGACCGCCATGTACCAGGCCTTCGTGAGCCTCGATGCCTCGATCGTCGAGATCAACCCGCTGGTGGTCACCGGCGCCGGTGAGGTCATCGCCCTCGACGCCAAGATGAACTTCGACGACAACGCCCTGTTCCGCCACAAGGATGTGGCCGAGATGCGCGACGAGGACGAAGAAGACCCGATGGAGCTCGAGGCCGCCAAGCACGAGCTCAACTACATCAAGCTGGACGGCCAGGTCGGTTGCATGGTCAACGGCGCCGGCCTTGCCATGGCGACCATGGACATCATCAAGCTCTACGGCAGCGAGCCGGCCAATTTCCTGGATGTTGGCGGCGGCGCGACCAAGGAGCGGGTTACCGCAGCGTTCAAGATCATCCTCTCCGACCCCAACGTGGAAGGCATTCTGGTCAACATCTTCGGCGGCATCATGCGATGCGACGTGATTGCCGAGGGTGTCGTGGCCGCCGCCCGCGAGGTGGAGCTGCACGTGCCGCTGGTGGTGCGTCTGGAAGGGACGAACGTGGAATTGGGCAAGAAGATCCTGGCCGACTCGGGCCTGCCGATCGTTTCTGCCGACAATCTGGCCGATGCCGCCGAAAAGGTGGTCAAGGCCGTGCGGGAGGCTGCCTGATGTCTGTGATCGTCAATAAGAACACCAAGGTTATCTGCCAGGGCTTCACCGGCGCGCAGGGCACCTTCCACTCCGAACAGGCCATCGCCTACGGCACCAAGATGGTCGGCGGCGTGACGCCGGGCAAGGGCGGCACCACCCACCTGGACCTGCCGGTGTTCGACACCGTGGCCGACGCGGTGGAAAAGACCGGGGCCAACGCCAGCGTCATCTACGTGCCGCCGCCGTTCGCGGCCGACGCCATCCTGGAGGCCATCGATGCCGAGGTCGAGCTGATCGTCTGCATCACCGAGGGCATCCCGGTGCTGGACATGGTGAAGGTCAAGCGGGCGCTGTCAGGTGCCCCCTCGCGGCTCATCGGGCCGAACTGCCCGGGGATCATCACCCCGGACGAGTGCAAGATCGGCATCATGCCGGGCCACATCCACTCGGCCGGCAAGATCGGGGTTGTCTCCCGGTCGGGCACGCTTACTTATGAGGCCGTGGCCCAGACCACGGCGGCCGGGCTGGGGCAGACCACCTGCATCGGCATCGGCGGCGACCCGGTGAATGGGACCAATTTCATCGACTGCCTCGACGCCTTCCTTGCCGACCCCAAGACCGAGGGTATCATCATGATCGGTGAGATCGGTGGGACGGCCGAGGAGGAAGCGGCAGAATTTTACCGGGCGTCAAAGGTTAAGAATCCTATCTGTGGTTGCATCGCTGGTGTCACGGCGCCTCCGGGTCGCCGCATGGGCCATGCCGGGGCGATTATCGCCGGTGGCAAGGGCGGTGCGGGCGACAAGATCGAGGCGTTGAAGTCGGCCGGCTTCCTGGTGGCGGATTCGCCGGCCAGTCTAGGATCGACCATGCTGCAAGCCATGGGTGGCTAGCGGCGCTAAACGCGGAAGGCGGCCTGGGGTCGGGGTTGCCCGGTCCAGGCCGGAAAAGACATGACGATCTATTCGGAATCCCAAGCGGCGAGGCTTGCGGAGCTCTACCATAAGTTCATCGAAGACCCTGGATCTTTGGACGAGCAGTGGAGAGGCTTCTTCGCCGATCTGGATGACGAAGCCAGATCCATGATCGAAAAACTAAACGGCGGCGCCCCTGGCGCCGCCGCTGCCGTTGCGGCGGCCGCTCCGGCGGCCAGCTTCGCCGCCGGCGCCGCCCGGGCCCACCCGGACGATCCCTCGGTCAGGGCGGCGACCCTGGATTCGATCCGCGCCCTCATGCTGATCCGCGCCTACCGCGTGCGCGGCCATCTGGAAGCCAACCTCGACCCCCTGGGCCTGAAGAACGTCGCGCCCCACCCGGAACTCGACCCGCGGAGCTACGGCTTCACCGACGCGGACATGGACCGCCCGATCTTCATCGACAACGTGCTGGGGCTGGAGACCGCCTCGCTGAGCAAGATCGTCGAGGTGGTGCGCGCCACCTACTGCGGTTCGATCGGCGTCGAGTTCATGCATATCCAGGACCCGGCCCAGAAGGCCTGGATCCAGGAACGCATCGAATCGATCCGCAACCAGCCCGACTTCACCGTGAACGGCAAGCGCGCCATCCTGGAGCGCCTGACCGCCGCGGAGGTCTTCGAACAGTTCCTCAACAAGAAGTACACCGGCACCAAGCGTTTCGGCCTGGACGGCGGCGAGGCGATGATTCCGGCGCTGGAGCAGATCCTCAAGCGCGGCGGCCAACTGGGCCTGCAGGAAGTGGTCATCGGCATGCCGCACCGCGGGCGGCTGAACGTGCTGGCCAACTTCATGAGCAAGCCGTTCTCGGCGATCTTCTCGGAGTTCGAGGGCGGCGCCGCCCATCCCGAGGACGTCGGCGGCTCGGGCGACGTGAAGTACCACCTCGGCACCTCCTCGGACCGCGAGTTCGACGGCAACTCCATCCACCTGTCGCTGACCGCCAACCCGTCGCACCTGGAAGCGGTCAACCCGGTGGTGGTCGGCAAGGTCCGCGCCAAGCAGGAGCAGGGCAAGTACAAGGACCGCAGCGAGGTCATGGCCCTGCTGATGCACGGCGATGCCGCCTTCGCCGGCCAGGGCCTGGTGCCGGAGACCCTCGACCTGTCGGAGCTGAAAGGCTACCGCATCGGCGGCACCATCCATTTCATCGTGAACACCCAGATCGGCTTCACCACCAACCCGATCAACTCGCGCTCCGGTCCCTACTGCTCGGACGTTGCCAAGATCATCCAGGCGCCGATCTTCCACGTGAACGGCGACGATCCGGAGGCGGTGACCCACGTCGCGCGCATCGCCACCGAATTCCGCCAGACGTTCCACAAGGACGTCGTGGTCGACATGTTCTGCTACCGCCGCTTCGGCCACAACGAGGGCGACGAGCCTGCCTTCACCCAGCCGCTGATGTACAAGGCGATCGGCAAGCACCCCACGGTGCGCCAGATCTATGGCGAAAAGCTGGTCTCCGAGAACACCTTTACCCAGGGCGAGGTCGACGGCCTGCTGCAGGAATGGAACGATCGGCTGGAGCAGGACTTCCAGGCCGCCAAGACCTACAAGCCCAACAAGGCCGATTGGCTGGAGGGCGCCTGGTCGGGTCTGGACGTGGCGCGCGGTTACGATCCGCGCCGTGGCAATACGGCGGTGCCGCTCGACACCCTGAAGGAAGTCGGTATGGCGTTGGCCAAGGTGCCGGCCGATTTCAACCTGAACCGCAAGATCGTCCGTCAGCTCGACGCCAAGCGCAAGATGATGGAGACCGGCAAGGACATCGACTGGGCGCTGGCCGAGGGCCTGGCCTTCGGCACCCTGCTGATCGAAGGGCATCCGGTACGCCTGTCCGGCCAGGACAGCAACCGCGGCACCTTCTCCCACCGCCACGCCGCGCTGATCGACCAGAAGACGGAAGAGACCTACAAGCCGCTGGCCCACATCCGCGACGACCAGGCCCGCCTGGAGATCGTCGACTCGCCGCTCAGCGAACTGGCGGTGCTCGGCTTCGAATACGGCTATTCGCTGGCCGAGCCGCGCGCGCTGGTGGCCTGGGAGGCGCAGTTCGGCGATTTCGCCAACGGCGCGCAGGTCATGGTCGACCAGTTCATCGCTTCGGGCGAATCCAAGTGGCTGCGCCTCAGCGGCGTCGTCATGCTGCTGCCGCACGGCTTCGATGGGCAGGGGCCGGAACACTCCTCGGCGCGCATCGAGCGCTACCTGACTCTCAGCGCCGAGGACAACCTGCAGGTGGTCAACTGCACCACGCCGGCCAACTTCTTCCACGTGCTGCGCCGCCAGTTGCACCGCGAGTTCCGCAAGCCGCTGATCGTCTTCACGCCGAAGTCGCTGCTGCGCCACAAGCGCTGCGTCTCCGACATCGAATCCTTCGGGCCGGGCAGCCACTTCCACCGGGTGCTGTACTGCGAGAACGTCCCGAGCGCGCCGAAGGACGCCAAGCAGGTGGTGCTGTGCTCCGGCAAGGTCTACTACGACCTGCTGGAGGAGCGCGAGAAGCGCGGCATCACGGATATCCACTTCCTGCGCATGGAACAGCTCTATCCCTTCCCGGTCGACGCCCTGGCGCAGGAACTGGAGCCCTATAAGCACTGCGATCTGGTGTGGTGCCAGGAAGAGCCGCGCAATATGGGCCCCTGGGCCTTCGTGGCGCCCTTCCTCGAGGAGGTCGCCGAGGACATCGGCTTCGAGCGGCCGCGGCCGCGCTATGCCGGCCGTCCCTCGGCAGCCTCGCCGGCGACCGGTTCCCACAAGCGCCACGTCGAGGAGCAGGCCGCGCTGCTTGACGATGCCCTCACTCTGGGCAAGAAGCGCATGGGCCGCATCGCCTCGCGGAAGGTGCAGACCGAGGCGCGTCAGCGAACGACAGGCAAGGGACAGGCTGCGGAGTAATACTGCGCCGATCCTTGTGTAGCCTACGCGCACGCCGCACGGCGTGCCCGAAGAGAGTGAGAGAGTGATGGCAACAGATATCGTGGTGCCCACCCTGGGCGAATCGGTCAGCGAGGCGACGGTCGCCCAGTGGCTGAAGCAGCCCGGCGACGCGGTCGCCGTGGACGAGCCGCTGGTCGAGCTGGAAACCGACAAGGTGACCCTGGAGGTCAATGCCTCGGTCGCCGGCGTGCTGTCGGAGGTGATCGCCGCCGCCGGTGACAACGTCGAGGTCGGCGCCCTGCTGGGCCGCATCGGCGAAGGCACTGGTGCCGCGCCCGCCCCCAAGACGGAAGCGCCCAAGACGGAAGCGCCCAAAGCCGAGGCCCCCAAGCCTGAGGCTGAGGCCGCCAAGTCCGAAGCGCCCAAGCCGGCTGCCGCGCCGGCGGGTAATGGGGCCAGCCCGGGGGGCGCCAGCGCCGAGGGTGCCAGTATGGAGATTACCGTGCCGACCCTGGGCGAATCGGTCAGCGAGGCGACGATCGCCAAGTGGCTGAAGCAGCCGGGCGAGGCCGCCGCGGCCGACGAGCCGCTGGTCGAGCTGGAAACCGACAAGGTGACCCTGGAAGTCAATGCTCCGGCCGCCGGCACGCTGCAGTCCATCGCGGCGCAAGAGGGCGCGACGGTCGAAGTCGGCGCGCTGCTCGGCGTGTTTGCCGCCGGCGCTGCCGGGACCGCGCCTGCCGCCCCCGCCGCTGCCAAGGCGGAAGCGCCCAAGGCTGAAGCGTCCAAGCCGGAGGCCGCGCCCGCTGGCGCGCCCGCCGACGCCAGGAAGCTCGATCCCGCCGCGGCGCCGCGCACCGGCGGCAAGATCACCAAGGCCGACCTGATGGCCTTCCTGGAAGGCGCCGCCGTCGGCGATCTCGGCCCGGCGGTGCGCAAGATGATCGAGGAGAACGGCCTTGACCCGGCGGTGATTCCGGCAAGCGGCAAGGACGGGCGCCTGACCAAGGAAGACGTGCTGAACTTCCTGGACGGCAAGACCAAGCCGCTTGCGGCCTCTGCTGCCGCGCCCGCCGCCAAGGCGCCGTCGGCGCCCGCAGCACCGGCTGCGGCGTCCTCGCCTTCCTCGGGGGCTTCGGCGGGCAAGCGCGAAGAGCGTGTGCGTATGACCAAGCTGCGCCAGACCATCGCGCGCCGCCTGAAGGAAGCGCAGAACACCGCGGCCATGCTCACGACGTTCAACGAGTGCGACATGAGCGCGGTTATGGCCCTGCGCGCGCAGTACAAGGACCGCTTCGAGAAGAAGCACGGCGTGAAGCTCGGCTTTTCGTCCTTCTTTACCAAGGCCGTGGTCGGAGCCCTGCAGGAAGTGCCCGCGGTCAACGGGCGCATCGACGGCGACGAAATCGTCTACGCCCATTACTACGACATCGGCATGGCCGTCTCGACGCCCAACGGCCTGATGGTCCCGGTGATGCGCGACTGCGACCAGAAATCCTTCGCCGACATCGAGAAGTCGCTGGGCGAACTGGCCGCCAAGGGCCGCGACGGCAAGATCTCCATGGACGACATGGCCGGCGGCACCTTCACCATCACCAACGGCGGCGTGTTCGGCTCGATGATGTCGACGCCGATCCTCAACATGCCGCAGTCGGCGATCCTCGGCCTGCACAAGATCCAGGAACGGCCCGTGGCCATCAAGGGCGAGGTCGTGGTCCGTCCGATGATGTACCTGGCGCTGTCCTACGATCACCGCATCATCGACGGCCGTGAGGCCGTCACCTTCCTAGTGCGCGTGAAGGAGGCCATCGAGGATCCGCAGCGCCTGCTGATCGGCATGTAGCTGCCGATGTCGGACGACGGTATCGGTGATTTCGAGGGTGGTTTCGGGGACCGTCGCCTGAAGCGGTTGCTCGATCGTCATGGCGACGCCGACTACGAACTCGACCTCACTGGGCTCGATCTCGCCCACGCCATCGGCTCGGTCGACCGCATGGTGGAGCGCCAGCGCTTCCGCGACGTCGGCCGCTCGGGGGTGCTGCGCATCGACCCGGCGACGCCGGACAGCGGCGAGACCCTGTTCGGGCGCCTCGGCCGCCACCTGCTGGACCTGCGCCGCCGCGGCCTCATCGCCACCCTGGCGCCGCTCGACCCGGGGCGCGGCGCCGGAATCAATCTCCCCCTGCCGGCCGGCCGGGACGAGACGCTGCCCGCCGCCGTCGCCCTGAGCGGCCTCGCGCCGCAAGACGACGAGGATCCGGCCTAAGGCGACCAGGTCCTCTTCAGTTCCTCCTTCAGTTCCGTGGCTTCAGCTTTCCCGAATGCATGCCCCCAGGCTCGGGATGACCAGGCTCGGGATGCCCAGGCTGTCACCTTTTGAACCGGAAAAACCGTACTTTCGGCGCGATTCAGCGCGGGTTTCCCGTGCCTGAGGCCGGTCCCATGGGAATTTCGAGGTATTCCGGCCCGGCGCTGAAACGCCCGGGGCGGACTGCGAGTAGGTCAGAGGACCAAGGTGGAAGCGGCAGGCCCCGGTGGCCCCTTTTCCCCTAGCACGACATAGGAATTGGGACTCATGACAATCATTGCAATCCGACGGAACCACGCCCCGTACCTCTCGATACACGGTCTCGCTGCCGCGGCGATCCAGGGCGTCCTGCGCGCTGCCGCTGCCTGGTACCGGCACCGGCAGAGCCGTATCCAGCTCGACGGCTTGACGCCGGAACTGCTGCGCGACGTCGGTATCGACCCCGGTACGATCCGCCGCGGTCCCGACGTTCCCGGCGACCCCTGGACCACGAGCCGCCTCATGTCGCTGCGGTGACGGGGCCGGCTCAGGCCGTATCCTGCGCCCCTTGCCGGCGGGCGAGCGCCGTCTGGAGTTCTCGGATCGCCGCGATGATTTCCGTTTCGCTTAGCATCAGGGCGCCTTCGCGCACCGTGATCTCGAAACGGGCGAAGCCTTCCGGTGAGGGCGCCAGCGGTTCCTCGAAAAGCCAGATGCGCTGGGCGGCGGCAACGTCGAGGGCCGCCGCCATGAGGTCGCCCTCGCCGGTTTCCAGCGTCACCTGAAAGGCGTTGGCCTGGGGCGGGTCGGGGGTGACGGTCACACCGGGCAGCACGGCGAGGGCGGCGGCGATCGCCTTGGCCTTCTCGTGATAGAGCGGCATCCGCGCCAGGCGCTCGTCCAGGCCCTGCTGCGCGGCGGCGATGTAGGGGAAAAGGCGCCGCAGCCGCCCGCCGCACCGCTGCTGCCACAGGCGCACCTCCGCCACCAGGTCTTCCGGTCCCGCCAACGCGCCGCCGGCGAGCCCGCCGAGTCCCTTGTAGAAGGAGACGTAGAGCGAGTCGAAAGGCTCGGCGATCTCGGCGTGGCTGATCCCGTAGAAGGGCTGAATCTCCCACAGGCGCGCGGCGTCGGCGTGGAAGACGATGCGGCGCTCGCGGCACAGATCGGCGAAAGCCGTCAGCTCCGCCCAGGACGGGGTCCGGCAGCCGATATTGCGCAGCGGCAGCTCCACGGCGACGGCGCCCAGCGGCCCGTCCAGTGCCGCCAGTTCGGCAGCCATCGGCAACGCACCCGGCCTGCCCAGCCAAGCGGGCGTCAGGCCGAAGACCTCACGATAGGCGTCGGCTTCGTCGGCGGCGATGTGACTCTGCGGGTGCAGGGCGATGGCGCGGCAGCCGGCGCGGTCGGCCCAGGCCCGCAGGGCGGCATTCTGCAGCATCTTCCCGCTGGGCCCGAAGACGGCGGCCGGCTTGCCCAGCAGCCTGGCGATGCGCCGCTCGAAGTCTTCCAGCAAGGCGCCGCCGCCGTAGTGGTCCGCAGGGGTGCCCTCGGGCAGGTATTCGGCCAGCGCGGCCAGGGTCTGCCTGGGGTCCGGCGGCGGATCGAGCGACAGGAAGCGGGTGCAGGAGCGGAAGGCGGCCGCCTTGCCGTGTGTGTCGTTCATGCCGGTCCTTTTCCCATGTCTGCCTGCTTGGTCCGTCCGGGGGATCAGCTTAGCCTGAGGGACCGCCCCCGACGAGGGGCGGACGGGGCGGCGGCAGGTAAGGGGTCAATCATCATGCGCCATCGTACGAAACGGCGGTTCGAGACCGCCGGTTGGGTCCTTTTCATCGTTTCGGCGGCCTTTTTCATCGCGGCCAGCTGGCGGGCGGGGGACATGCTGGCGCTCGCGGGCAGCGTCTTCTTCTTCCTTGCCTGTTTCGTCTTTCTGGTCCCGCTGCATGGCCACCGGGTACCCGATGAGGACTGAGGGGGACAATTGATGATCGCGGGAGGCTGCCCTGCCCCTTGCGGCCTTGTTCCGCCGGGGCGGCTGCGGCATGTTGGACGGGAATTTAGACCTCTCCCAGCGCGCCCGAGGGAAAACGAACCATGAGCGACAAGCAGTACGATTTGGTGGTCATCGGCGGCGGACCCGGCGGTTACGTGGCCGCGATCCGCGCCGCGCAGCTCGGCATGAAAACCGCCTGCGTCGAGAGCCGCGGCGCCCTGGGCGGTACCTGCCTGAACGTCGGCTGCATTCCCTCCAAGGCGCTGCTGCAGTCCTCCGAGAAGTTCGCCGACGCCTCCAGGCACTTCGCCGAACACGGCATCACCGTGGAGGGGCTGAAGCTGGACCTGTCGACCATGATGTCGCGTAAGGACAAGGTGGTGAAGGGTCTCACCGACGGCATCGAGTTCCTCTTCAAGAAGAACAAGATCGACTACTACAAAGGCTGGGGCTCGATCCCCGCCGTGGGCAGCGTGGCCGTGAAGCTGAACGACGGCGGTGAGGAGACCTTGGCGGCCAAGAAGATCCTCATTGCCACCGGTTCCGAATCGACGCCGCTGCCCGGCGTCGACACCGACGAAAAGCAGATCGTCACCTCCACCGGCGCCCTGGCGCTCGACACGCTGCCGGGCAGCCTGGTGGTCATCGGTGCCGGCGTCATCGGCCTGGAGATGGGCTCGGTATGGTCGCGCCTCGGCGCCGAGGTGACGGTGGTGGAATTCCTCGACCGCATCCTGCCCGGCATGGACGGCGAGATCGGCAAGCAGACCCAGCGGGTGCTCGGCAAGCAGGGCTTGAAGTTCAAGCTCGGCACCAAGGTGACGGCAGCGAAAACCGGTAAAGATGGTGTGACCCTCACCCTGGAGCCGGCCAAGGGCGGCGACACCGAGGAGCTGAAGGCCGACGTCGTGCTGGTCGCCATCGGCCGCCGGCCCTTTACCGAGGGGCTCGGCCTGCAGGAACTGGGCGTTGCCATGAACAAGCGCGGCTTTATCGAAGTCGATGAGAATTTCCAGACCTCGGTGCCCGGCATCTACGCCATCGGCGACTGCACCCCCGGACCGATGCTGGCCCACAAGGCGGAAGAGGACGGCGTCGTCGCCGCTGAACGGATGACCGGCCAGAAGAGCCACGTCGCCTATGCCCTGGTGCCCGGTGTTGTCTACACCTGGCCGGAGTTCGCCGGCGTCGGCAAGACCGAGGAGCAGTTGAAGGAGGCCGGCGTCGACTACAAGGTCGGCAAGTTCCACTTCATGGCCAACAGCCGCGCCCGCGCGGTGGGCGACACCGACGGCGTGGTGAAGGTGCTGGCCGACAAGCGCACGGACAAGGTGCTGGGCGTGCATATCCTGGGTCCGCTGGCCGGCGATATCCTGGCCGAATGCGTGACGGTGATGGAATTCGGCGGCACCGCCGAGGACATCGCGCGCACCTGCCACTCGCATCCGTCGATGGGCGAGTCGGTGAAGGAAGCCGCCATGGCCGCCGACGGCCGCGCCATCCACGTGTAGGCGAGACTCAGTCCGAGGACTCCTTCTTTTCTGGAAGGCCCTTGCGCTTGGTGCTGGCGAAGTCTTCCAGTTCCTTTTCGGTCATCGACTCGACCATTTCCTTAGACGCACCCTGCAGCTTGCTTTTGCTGATCTCGCCGCGCTTGGCGGCCAGGGCGGCGCCGGCGGCCTTTTGCTGTGCTTTCGATGTCGCGAGCATGGCTTGCTCCTTTAGGTAAATGGGGGCTTGGCTCCGTCACAAGGTCAACGCGAGCGACGCGGAGGGGGTTCCGCAACCGGCCCGGCGCCGTTCAACCCAACGGTCGCCGTGCTGTTCCCGAAGGTCCGGCAGCCATTCGGGAATAACGCGTGCAGCGCTGCCGCCGGGCGGTATAACGGCTCGGTATTCATCGAGACGTCTCTCAGGATTGTTTGGGTGCGATGACGCGTAACAGTGAAGGTGGCCGCGCGGCAGGTGGCTGGACCCTGGTGGCTCTGCTATGCACGACGCAGGTGCTGGGCATGCTGCACAACGCGACCTTTCCGGCGCTGATCCCGGTGTTCCAGCCGCTGTGGGGTCTCAGCGGCACCGAAGCCGGCTGGGTCAGCGGCATCTACTACGCCGGCTACGCCGCGGCAGTGCCGTTGCTGGTGACCCTCACCGACCGCTTCGACGCCCGCGCGATCTATCTCGCCTGCTGCCTGCTCGGCGGCCTGGCCGCGCTGGCCTTCGCCTTCCTCGCCGGTGGCTTCTGGAGCGCCATGATCTTCCGCGTGCTGGGCGGCATCAGTCTCGCCGGCACCTACATGGTCGGCCTGAAGCTGCTCAGCGACCGCCTCGAGGACCGCCGCCGCCCGCGCGCGGTCGCCGTCTACACCGCCGTCTTCGGCATCGGCGCCAGCCTGTCGGTCTTCGTCGCCGGCGAGGTGGCGTCGCGCGCCGGCTGGTCTGCCGCCTTCGTCGCCGCCAGCCTCGGCTCCTTCGCCGCCTTCGTGCTGGTGCTGGCCTTCGTCCGGCCGCTGGCGCAGAAACCGGCGGCGCCGCGCGAGAGCCACCTCTTCGACTTCCGCCCGGTGGTACGCAACCGCCCGGCGCTGGCCTACACCCTGGGCTACACCGCACACATCTGGGAGCTGTTCGGCTTCCGCGCCTGGCTGGTCGCCTTCCTGGTCTTCGTCTTCGCGCAGCAGCCGGCGCTGGCCGCCGCGGCCTGGACGCCGACCCAGGTGGCGACGGTGATCCTGCTGCTCGGCATGCCGGCCTCGATCCTCGGCAACGAGATTGCCACCGCCTTCGGGCGGCGCCGGGCCGTCTCGCTCTTCATGATCGCCTCGGGCGCGATCTCGCTGGTGATCGGGTTCCTGGCCGCCGCGCCGCTGTGGCTTCTGGGTGCCCTGCTGGTGGTCTACGGCTGCGGCATCATGGCCGACTCCGGGGCGCTCACCGCCGGTACCGTCCTCGCCGCCACGCCCGAGCGGCGCGGCGCCACCATGGCGCTGCACTCGCTCCTTGGATTCGCCAGCGGCTTTGTCGCGCCGCTCGCCTTTGGCGTGGTGCTGGATTTCGGCGGCGGCAGCACCTCCGGCCTGGCCTGGGGCCTCGCCTTCGCGCTGCTCGGGCTCGGCGTGCTGACCGGCCCGCTGGTTCTGACATTGCTGGGACGTCGCGCCGACGCCTGACGCCGCCGCGCCCGCCATGCTTGCCGCAATCGTGGCGGCAATGGCCCCGCAATTGCCTTGTTGTCGACCCCGCTTCTCCGCACCCGCGCTCTACAAGCATTCCCGCCAGCAATCGGGAGGGACTCATGCCAGATCAGGAAGCCGGGAACGGAGCGGGTGCGCAGGCACGCATGTTTACGCGCGGGCTTGGCCTTAAGGTCGCCATCGTCATTGCCGCCGGCCTCGTGCTGTTGGTGCCGCTGCAGCTCGTGCTGGGGATTATCCAGGAACGGGCCGAGCGGGCCGAGGAGGTAACGCGGGAGATCGCCGCCAAGTGGGCCGGACCGCAGCGGCTGGTCGGGCCCTTGTTGTTGCTGCCGGCCGACCGCGCCACTCCCAAACTGCCGGACGCGGCCCCGACGCAGCGCATCCTGGTGCTGCTGCCCGACGATTTCACCGCCACGGTGGAGACGACGACGCAAACCCGCTCACGCGGCATCTTCGATGCGGAGATCTACACCGCGCGGGTTCGCCTCGCCGGCAGCTTCGACAAGGCCGCGCTCGATCCGGGGCTGCTGAACGACGGTTGGCGTCTGCGCCCGGACCTGGCCACGCTGGCCCTCGGCCTTGGCGATTCCCGCGGCCTGCAGGAAGACATCGCGCTTTCCTGGGACGGCAAGGAGCTGGCGGCGGAATTTGGCGTCCCCGCCGATTATCTGCGTCTGCAGGGGGTGCACTGGCCGGTCCAGGCCTTCGCCGGCAATGGCGGCAATACCTTCGAGATCGCGGTGACCCTGCGCGGCAGTGCCGCGCTGTCGGTCCTGCCGGTCGGGCGCAACAGCACCCTGCGGATGGCCGGCAACTGGCCGTCGCCGTCGTTCGACGGCAGCGCCCTGCCGCAGACGCAGGAGGTCGACGACACCGGCTTCGCCGCCGAGTGGCGCCTCTCGCACCTGTCCCGCCCGCTGCCGCAGAGCTGGAGCAGCTCCCAGCCGGCACCGGGCTGGCAGGACGCGGCGATCGTCGTGAAGTTCCTCGATCCGGTCGACTTCTATCGCCTCAGCGAGCGCAGCGTGAAGTACGGCGCCCTGTTCATCGCGCTCACCTTCCTGGTGCTGTTGCTCTGCGAGGTGTTGCTTGGCGTGGCCCTCCATCCGGTGCAGTACCTGCTGGTCGGCGCCGCGCTGGTGCTGTTCTTTCTCAACCTCGTCGCCTTCGCCGAGGTCACCGGCTTCGCGGCGGCTTACGGCATCTCCGCACTGGTCGTCGCCGGCATGATCAGCCTCTATGCCGCCGCGGTGCTGCGCCGCTACCTCTGGGGCGGCGTGCTCTTTGCCACCACCGCCGCGCTCTACGGCCTGCTGTTCATCGTCTTGCGCCTGGAGGAGGCGGCGCTGCTGTCGGGCACGCTGGTGCTGCTGACCGCTCTCGGGCTCACCATGTACGTCACGCGCCGGATCGACTGGTATGCGCCGGGTGCTCCGCCGTTGCCGCCGATCTCTTCCCTCGGCGGTGCAGATGCCGAGGAATCGCCGCTGTAACCGTTAGCGGCCGCGCAGCACATCCTTCAGAATGTCGACGATCACCCGGGTGGCGGTTTCCACCAGCACCACATCGGTGCCGATGATCTCGTAGTGTTGGCCGTCGCGCGGCGGCAACTGGCGGTGCAGGCCGTCGGGCAGCACCTGCTTGGCGATGCCCGGCGGCATGGCGCCGCCGCGCGCCAGCTTCTTGCGTATTCCCGGCGGCAGTTCCTTCACCTTCACCGCATCGGGGTGCTCGCCGAAGTAGCGGTGGATGATCGCCTTCTCGTCGTCGCTCAGTACGGCGCCCAGCACACCTGCGGTGATGCCCTCGATGACCTGTTCCGTGGTGGCCCCGCTGTTACCTTTCCCCGGGTTTCCACTGCCGGCATTGCCCTTGCCTTTGCCCTGGTCGGCGAGTGCCGGTGCGGTGGCGACCAGGAAGGCGGTGACGAATGCAGCCAGGATGCGAACCATGGGTAGGAACTCCGGAAAATTGCGGTCACGGCCTCTTGGCCGCCTGACAAACCTATACGGTTCAGCTAGACAATTCGTCCTTAACTTTTCCGACCGAGTGCCTAGTCCCGCGCCTTGCGCACTTGGGACTTCTGTTGTGCGCGGTCATAGACGTCCAGCAGGCCGGCGACGTCGACGTCGGTGTAGCGCTGGGTCGAGGCGAGGGAGCTGTGGCCGAGCAGTTCCTGGATGGCGCGCAGGTCGCCGCCGCCGGCCAGCAGGTGAGTCGCGAAGGAATGCCTGAGGGCGTGCGGCGTGGCGCTTTCCGGCAGGCCGAGCAGCCCGCGCAGGTCCTGCATCCGCTGCTGCACCCGGCGCGCGGTCAGCGGGCCGCCGCGGGCGGTCAGAAACAGCGGCGCGTCGTCCGCCTGCGCAAAGGGGCAGGCGGCCAGGTAGTCGGTGATGGCGGCGTTCACCACCGGCAGCAGCGGCACCATGCGCTGCTTGTTGCCTTTACCGGTGACCAGCAGCGAATCCTGTTTCGGCCGCGGTGCCATGGCGCGGGTCAGGCCCAGGGCTTCGCCGATGCGCAGGCCGCAGCCGTAAAGCAGCAGCAGCACGGCGACGTCACGCTTGCCGATCCAGTCGTCGTCGCTCATCTCGGCGACGCTGGCGATGACGTCCTCGGCCTCGGCAGCGCTCAACGCCTTGGGCACCGCTTTGGGTACCTTCGGCGTGCGCAAGGTCGCCAGCGCGGGGTTGTCGGCCAGGCCGCGGCGCTTTAGCCAGCGGAAGAAGCCGCGCAGGGTGGACAGGGCGCGGGCGGGCGATGTCCGCTTCAGGCCGGTGGCGCTGCGCGCGGCCAGCCAGGCGCGGAAATCGGCGGTCTTGAGGCCGGCGAGGTCGGTCAGCGCCGGTGCCTGCCCCAGGTGTTCGCAGAGAAAGCCGAGGAATTGCGCAAGGTCGCGCCGATAGGCGAGACAGGTGTGCGGCGAGGCGCGCTTCTCGTCGGTGAGCCAGGCCTGCCAGTCGCCGATCGCCGCGCTGACATCCGGCGCGGCAGGCAGCAGCGTCTGCGCTTTCAGCTTTCGCCCGGCAGGTGCAGCCATGCGCGGAAGGTTTCCTCCAGCACTTGCGACAGGAAGGTCAGCAACTCGGTGCCCTGGCCGGTATGGAAGGCGCCCAACTGGCGCGAGCCCAGTGCCAGCAGGGCCGGCGGGGCGTTCTGGCCGATTGTCAGGCGGATCAGCGCGTCGGAACGCACGAGTCCGGCCGCGCCGTCGAACACCGCCGGATCGCCGATCACGTCGTCGCGCAGCAGCAGGCTGCCGGCGCGCCCGAGCAGATTATCGATGCTGCCGGCCTTCAGGCAGTAGACGCCGGCGACCGGTTTCCAGCTGGTGCCGACCTCGGCCTGCTCGACGCCGATGGTCACCACGTCGAGGTCCAGGATCACCGCCAGATCGGTGGTAACGGTTTCGACGAACTCCTCGAAGCTGCGGGCGCGCAAGACCGCCAGGATGGCCTCGTGCACGCGGCTCTGGATCGCCTGATTGCTGCGGCCGGTGGTGACCAGATCGTCGCGCAACTGGGTCACGTCGCTCAGCTTGCCGCGCAGGCGCTCGACCATGAACTGCTGCAGGTCGACCACGCCCGTACCGTGGTCGCGCGCCGGCGGCGTCAGTACGTCCAGCAGCTCCGGATACTGAGTCAGGAAATCGGGGTGGCGGCGCAGATAGGCCGCGACCTGATCGGCGGATACCGGCTGGGCCAGCGCGCCGGCCTTGCCGGAACTGGTCTTGCCGGCCCCATCCTTTGCGGACGATGCGGCGCCGTCCTGCGTTTTCGCGGCGCTATCGTTCTTCGGGACATCGCGCTCAGGCACTGCGGCGCGCTTCCTTGCCGTCGCTCAGGATGGTCTGGCCGGTCTTTGCCCAGTCGGCGAGGAAGTCCGCCAGGCCCTTGTCGGTCAGCGGATGCTTGTACATGGCGCGCAGCACTGCCGGCGGCAGGGTGGCGACATCGGCGCCCATCTTGGCCGATTCGATCACGTGGCCGACGTGGCGCACCGAGGCGACCAGCACTTCGGTGTGGAAATCGGGATAGGCGTTGTAGATCTCGACGATCTCGGCGATCAGCTGCAGCCCGTCGGCGCCGGTGTCGTCCAGGCGGCCGACGAAGGGCGAGATGAAGGCGGCGCCGGCCTTGGCGGCGAGGATTGCCTGGGCGGCGGAGAAGCACAGGGTGACATTCACCTTGATGCCATCGTCGCTCAGCGCCTTGCAGGTCTTCAGGCCGTCGACCGTCAGCGGCACCTTTACCGCGATGTTGTCGGCCAGTTTCGCCAGGGTGTTGCCTTCGCGCAGCATGCCCGCGAAGTCGGTGGCGGTGACCTCCGCGCTGACCGGCCCGGGCACAACATCGCAGATTTCCTTCAGCACTTCGAAGAAGTCGCGGCCGCTCTTGGCGATCAACGAGGGATTGGTGGTGATGCCGTCGACCAGGCCGGTTTCGGCGAGGTCGCGGATCTCCGCGATGTCGGCGGTGTCGATGAAGAATTTCATGCTGCCAGGCGGTTCCTTCTGCCTCTTGGCCGTCCCGATGGCCTTCAAGATGCTACGCTCCGGGTGCCATGCCCATGGACCCAAACGGCGCGTCGGCCGTTCGCGCCGAGCCGGCGTTGGCTCCCCCTTGCGGGCTCGGGTAGAGTGTAGCGGATGCCAGACCGCCATGCCAGCACTGCCACCTTGCCGCTCGACCTTCCGCCGGAGGCCGACAGCGCGGCGGCGCGCCGTATCCAGGTGTTGCTGCCCCTGCCGCTGACGGGGCCTTACGACTACCTGGCGCCGGCGGACCTGGCACTGGAACCGGGCAGCGTGGTCGTGGTGCCGCTGGCCCAGCGCGAACTGGTCGGCGTGGTGTGGGACAAACCGCTGGAGTCGGCACCCGCCGAGGCCAAACCGGTGCCGCTGGCCAAGCTGCGCCCGGTCCTGGAAGTGCTGCCGGTGCCGCCGCTGAGCGACGTGGCGCGCCGCTTCATCGCCTGGGTCGCCGACTACACCCTGGCGGCACCCGGGGCGGTGCTGCGCATGGCCCTGTCGTCGCCCTCGGCCCTGGCGCCGCCCAAGCCGGTCACCTTGTATCAACCCTGTGACACGGCCAGGGGCGAGGGGGGCGTCGAAGGTCTGCGGCTGCCCCCGGCGCGCCGGCGGGTGCTGGCGGAACTGGAACAGGGCCCGGCACGGACCCTGGCCGATCTCGCCCAGGCCGCCGGCGTCGGCCCGTCGGTGGTGAAGGGGCTGGTCCAGGCCGGCGTGCTGGAGGCGATCGATCTGGTGCAGGAGCCGCGCTTCGAGATGCCCGATCCGGCCTGTGCCGGTCCGGCGCTGTCCGGTCAGCAGACCGCCGCCGGCACCGCGCTGCGCGCGGCGGTGTGCGCGGAAGCCTTTTCCGTCACCCTGCTGGACGGCGTCACCGGCTCCGGCAAGACCGAGGTCTATTTCGAAGCCGTCGCCGAGGCGGTGGCCGCCGGCCGCCAGGCGCTGGTCCTGCTGCCGGAGATCGCGCTGTCGGCGCAGTGGCTGGAGCGGTTCGAGCGCCGCTTCGGCGTGGCGCCCGCCCTGTGGCATTCGGAGCTCACCTCGGCGCAGCGCCGCCTGACCTGGCGGGCGGTGGCCCATGGCCGCGCGCCGGTGGTGGTCGGCGCCCGCTCGGCGCTGTTCCTGCCCTATCCCGACCTTGGCCTCATCGTCGTCGACGAGGAGCACGAAAGCGCCTTCAAGCAGGAGGACGGCGTCACCTACCACGCCCGCGATATGGCGGTGGTGCGTGCCCAGTTGGGCGGTTTTCCGGCGGTGCTGGTCTCCGCCACGCCGTCGCTGGAAAGCCTCACCAATGTGAAGGCCGGCCGCTACCAGGCCCTCCACCTGCCGGAGCGCCATGGCAACGCCGTGCTGCCGGAGGTCAGCCTGGTCGACCTGCGCCAGGACAAGCCGGAGAAGCTGGCCGGGCTCGGCCCGGGCTGGCTGTCCACGGCGCTGCGCCAGGCGATCGCCGAGACCTTGGCCGCCGGGGAACAGGTGCTGCTGTTCCTCAATCGCCGGGGCTACGCGCCGCTCACCCTGTGCCGCGCCTGCGGCCACCGCCTGCAGTGCCCCAACTGCACCGCCTGGCTGGTCGAACACCGCCTGGCCGGGCGGCTGCAGTGCCACCACTGCGGCTATGCCGCAAGGCTGCCCAACGCCTGTCCGGACTGCGGCGCCGACGGCACGCTCACCGCCTGCGGGCCGGGGGTCGAGCGCCTGGCCGAGGAGGTCAGGGTGCTGTTCCCCGACGCCCGCCAGGCGATGATGACCAGCGATTCGCTGACCGGGCCCGAATCCGCGGCGGAACTGGTGCGCCAGGTACAGGCACGCGAGATCGACCTGCTGATCGGCACCCAGATCGTCGCCAAGGGCCACCATTTTCCCCACCTGACCCTGGTCGGTGTGGTCGATGCCGACCTCGGCCTGTTCGGCGGCGACCTGCGGGCGGCCGAGCGTACCTATCAACTGCTGCACCAGGTGGCCGGGCGCGCCGGCCGCGCCGAACACCGCGGCCGGGTGCTGCTGCAGACGTCGGAGCCGGACCATCCGGTCATGCAGGCCCTGGCAGGGGGGAGCGGGGCCGGGGCGGCCGGGACGCCGGAAAGCGGCCGGGATACCTTCTTCGAGGCCGAGGCGGCGGCGCGCGAAAGTGCCGGCCTGCCGCCCTTCGGCCGCCTGGCCGCCCTGATCCTGTCCGGCCCCGACGCCCGCCAGCTCGCCGAGGCGGCGCGGGCCCTGGCGCGCCTCGCCCCCCGGTCGGAGGCGGGGGTGACGATTCTGGGCCCGGCACCGGCGCCGCTGGCGGTCCTGCGCGGCCGTCACCGCCGCCGGTTCCTTATCAAGGCGCCCAAGGCGCTGCGCCTGCAGGCGCTGCTGCGCCATTGGCTCGGCCAGGCGAAGCTGCCGAACGCCGTCCGTCTGCAAGTGGATATCGACCCTTACAGCTTCCTGTGACCACAGGCAGTTCGGGCCTCGCCAAAATGACCAAAAAAGCGGCAGATTCGCGTGTCGCATGGCAGTGTTGCCGGGGCAGGTGCCGCCGCGTGCTGCGTTGCGGGAAAAGGGCGCGAGCCCCGGGCCGAGGCGCCTTGCAACGCCTTAGCTCCTAAGATACCAAACGCGCGCTCGTGGGCGGGCTCTCCCCGTTCAGCGCAAGGCCCGGCATTGCCGAAATAGAATAACGGGCCAGCCAAGCGGGCAGGGGTAAACCCAGGGCGTAAACAAGGACTTCGAGGACATCGGGCTTGGCTGGTGACAACACAAGCTTGAGCGACCTGGCGGGGCGCTATGCCTCCGCGTTGCTCGATCTGGCTGACGAACAAAAAGCGTTGGATCAGGTCTCCGGCGATCTGCAGACCTTACGGTCGATGATCGGCGAAAGCGAAGACATGCGTCGGCTGTTGAACAGCCCGGTGATCACGCGCGACGAACAGCGCCGCGCGATGACCGCGTTGATGGACAAGGCCGGCACCAGCCAGCTGACCCAGCGCTTCGTGCTGGTGGTGGCGCGCAATCACCGCCTTTTTGCGCTGCCCGCGATGATCGATGGCTATCTTTCCGAACTGGCCCGTCGGCGCGGCGAGATCACCGCCCAGGTGACCTCCGCCCGCAGCCTGTCGGACGGCCAGCAGAACGCGCTTCTTGATGCGCTGCGCACGGCAGTCGGCGGCAAAATTCAGCTCGACCTCAAGGTCGACCCGGCCCTGATCGGCGGTCTCGTCGTCAAGGTCGGCAGCCGCATGATCGACTCGTCCCTGCGCAGCAAATTGCAACGACTTCAACTCGCCATGAAAGGGGTCGGATGATGGACATCCGCGCCGCGGAAATTTCCGCCATTCTCAAAGACCAGATCGAAAACTTCGGCAACGAGGCGGATGTCGCCGAGGTCGGGCAGGTGCTGTCGGTCGGTGACGGCGTGGCCCGTATCTACGGCCTCGACAACGTGCAGGCCGGCGAGATGGTCGAATTCCCCGGCGGCATCAAAGGCATGGCGCTGAACCTGGAAGTCGACAACGTCGGCGTCGTGATCTTCGGCGAAGACCGCGGCATTAAGGAAGGCGACACGGTCAAGCGGACCGGCGAGATCGTCGACGTGCCGGTGGGCCGAGGCCTGCTGGGCCGCGTGGTCGATGCGCTGGGCAACCCGATCGACGGCAAGGGCCCGATCGAAAGCTCCGAGCGCCGCCGCGTCGAGGTGAAGGCGCCGGGCATCATCCCGCGCAAGTCGGTGCACGAGCCGATGCAGACGGGCCTGAAGGCGATCGACGCGCTGATCCCGGTCGGCCGCGGCCAGCGCGAGCTGATCATCGGTGACCGTCAGACCGGCAAGACCGCCATCGCGCTCGACACCATCATCAATCAGAAGAACATCAACCAGGGCGACGACGAGTCCAAGAAGCTGTACTGCATCTACGTCGCCATCGGCCAGAAGCGCTCCAGCGTTGCCAAGTTCGTGAAGATCCTGGAAGACCAGGGCGCGCTGGAATACTCGATCGTCGTGGCCGCCACGGCTTCCGAGCCGGCGCCGATGCAGTTCCTGGCGCCCTACACCGGCTGCACCATGGGCGAGTTCTTCCGCGACAGCGGCACCCATGCGGTCATCGTGTACGCCGATCTTTCCAAGCAGGCGGTGTCCTACCGCCAGATGTCGCTGCTGCTGCGCCGCCCGCCGGGTCGCGAAGCCTATCCGGGCGACGTGTTCTATCTGCACTCGCGCCTGCTGGAGCGCGCGGCGAAGATGGGCGACGCGGCCGGCAACGGCAGCCTGACCGCCCTGCCGATCATCGAGACCCAGGCCGGCGACGTGTCGGCCTACATCCCGACCAACGTGATTTCGATCACCGACGGCCAGATCTTCCTGGAAACCGGCCTGTTCTATAAGGGCGTCCGCCCGGCACTGAACGTCGGCCTGTCGGTCAGCCGCGTCGGCTCGGCCGCGCAGATCAAGGCGATGAAGCAGGTTGCCGGCAGCATCAAGCTGGAGCTCGCGCAGTTCCGCGAGATGGAGGCCTTCTCGCAGTTCGCCTCCGACCTCGACGCGTCGACCCAGCGCCTGCTGGCGCGCGGCTCGCGCCTCACCGAGCTGTTGAAGCAGCCGCAGTATTCGCCGCTGGCAGTCGAAGAGCAGGTGGCGGTGCTGTTTGCCGGCGTGCGTGGCTATCTCGACAAGATCCCGGTGAACAAGGTGACGGCTTTCGAGGCGCAGCTGCTGGCCAAGCTGCGCGCCGAGGGTGCGGAGATCCTGTCGGCGATCCGCAGTGAGCAGGCCATTTCCGATGCGACCGAAGAGAAGCTGAAGAATCTGCTCGAAGGCTTCGCGAAGACCTTCGCGGCCTGAGCTGAAGACAACGAGCGACAGACCTTAAGTAAGTCGGAGCGGGGCACGGCGGATGCCGAATCTCAAAGATCTGAAGGTGCGGATCGACAGCGTCAAGTCGACGCGAAAGATCACTTCCGCCATGAAGATGGTGGCGGCGGCCAAGCTGCGTCGTGCGCAGGAGCAGGCCGAGGCCGCGCGCCCCTATGCCCAGCGCATGGAGCGGATGCTCGGCTCGCTGGCGGCGGCAGCCGCCGGCCAGGCCGGGGCGCCGAAGCTGCTGGCCGGCACGGGCAGCGACCAGACCCACCTGATTGTGGTGGCGACGGCGGACCGCGGCCTCTGCGGCGGCTTCAATACCTCCATCGTGCGCGAGGCGCGGCGGCTGATCCGCCGGCTGGTGAGCGACGGCAAGACGGTGAAGATCCTCTGCGTCGGTCGGAAAGGCCGTGACCAACTGCGCCGCGACTATTCCAGCATGATCATCGATACCGTCGAGGACGTGGCCCGTCCGAAGCTCAGCTTCGAAAAGGCCTCGGCCATTGGCGAGCGTATCGTGGCCATGTTCGCGGCCGGTGAGTTCGACGTCTGCACCATGGTCTATGCCGAGTTCCGCTCGGCGATCTCGCAGATCGTCACGCCGCAGCAGCGCATTCCCTTCGCGCCGCCGAAAAGCGACAAGGGCGCAGAGGATGGCGCCTCGAATGGGGGCCTGGACGGCGCGGTATACGAATACGAACCGGGCGAGGAGGAGATCCTCACCGCCCTGCTGCCGACCAACATCTCCATCCAGGTCTTCAAGGCCCTGCTGGAGAATGCGGCGAGCGAACACGGCGCGCGCATGACCGCGATGGACAATGCGACGCGCAACGCCGGCGAGATGATCAACGACCTGACGCTGGTCTACAACCGCACCCGTCAGGCGGCGATCACCGGCGAACTGATCGAGATTATTTCCGCTAAGGAAGCGATGTAACGGTGGACGGCAGGCTGTTCCCGACCGGGGACGGCTGGCACCAAGGAGCAAGAAGATGGCAGCAAACCTCGTTGGCAAGATTACCCAGGTGATGGGTCCGGTGGTGGACGTGCAGTTCGCCGGCGACCTGCCGCCGATTTTGAACGCGCTTGAGACGACCAACGACGGCAAGCGTCTGGTCCTGGAGGTCGGCCAGCACCTGGGCCAGAGCGTCGTGCGGACCATCGCAATGGACGCGACCGAAGGTCTGGTCCGCGGCCAGGAGGTGACCGACACGGGCTCACCGATCACCGTGCCGGTCGGCCCGGAGATGCTGGGGCGCATCATCAACGTGATCGGCGAGCCGATCGACGAGCGCGGCCCGGTCAACACCGCCCAG
Source organism: Kiloniellaceae bacterium (assembly GCA_050043265.1). GTDB lineage: Bacteria > Pseudomonadota > Alphaproteobacteria > Kiloniellales > Kiloniellaceae > Pelagibius. The sequence goes on along the minus strand of JBHJIR010000030.1, from coordinate 4,468 downwards.
AAGGCACCGATCCACCGCTCCGCGCCGGAGTTCTCGGAGCAGTCGACCGAGGCCGAGATGCTGGTCACCGGCATCAAGGTCGGCGACCTGCTGGCGCCTTACGCGCGCGGCGGCAAGATCGGCCTGTTCGGCGGTGCCGGTGTCGGCAAGACGGTGCTGATTCAGGAACTGATCAACAACGTCGCCAAGACCCACGGCGGCTACTCGGTCTTCGCCGGTGTCGGCGAGCGTACCCGCGAGGGCAACGACCTCTATCACGAGATGATGGACTCCAAGGTCATCGACCTGGATGGCGATTCCAAGGTGGCGTTGGTGTTCGGCCAGATGAACGCGCCGCCGGGCGCGCGTGCCCGTGTCGCGCTGACCGGCCTGGCCCAGGCGGAGTACTTCCGCGACGAGGAAGGCCAGGACGTGCTGTTCTTCGTCGACAACATCTTCCGTTTTACCCAGGCGGGCTCCGAGGTTTCGGCGCTGCTGGGCCGCATTCCCTCGGCGGTGGGCTATCAGCCGACCCTGGCGACGGACATGGGCACCCTGCAGGAGCGCATCACGACGACCAAGAAGGGCTCGATCACCTCGGTGCAGGCCATTTACGTGCCGGCCGACGATCTGACCGACCCGGCGCCGGCGACCTCCTTCGCGCACTTGGACGCGACCACGGTGTTGAACCGCTCGCTCGCCGAGCTGGGCATCTACCCGGCGGTCGATCCGCTCGACTCCACCAGCCGTATTCTCGACCCGCAGGTCGTCGGCGAGGAGCACTACAACGTGGCGCGTGAAGTGCAGCGCATCCTGCAGAGCTACAAGGCATTGCAGGACATCATTGCCATCCTGGGCATGGACGAGCTGTCGGAAGAAGACAAATTGACCGTGGCCCGCGCGCGCAAGATCCAGCGCTTCATGTCGCAGCCGTTCGACGTCGCCCAGGTGTTTACCGGGTCGCCGGGCGTGCAGGTGTCCATCGAAGACACCGTGCGCGGCTTCAAGGGCATCTGCGCCGGCGAGTACGATCACCTGCCGGAAGCGGCCTTCTACATGGTCGGTGCTATTGAGCAGGCCGTCGAGAAGGCCCGCAAGATGGCGGCGGAAGCGGCCTAAGGGCCGTTTCGCCACGTTTCGCCAGGACCCGATAACGAACGGACGGCACTGCTATGGCCGAAGGTAAAGTCGCATTCGAACTGGTCGCCCCGGAGCGCCTGCTGCTCTCCGAGGAGGTCGACATGATCGAGGTGCCGGGCGAGGAGGGCGACTTCGGCGTGCTCCCCCGCCACGCGCCGATGATTTCGACCCTGCGGCCGGGCGTCATCAAGGTGCACAATGGCGCCGCCATCACAGAGCGGATCTTCGTTGCCGGTGGGTTTGCCGAGGTGACTCCGTCTCGCTGCACCGTGCTGGCGGAAGAGGCCCTGCCGGTCGGCGAGATTGATCGCGCGGCCACCGAGCAGCGCCTGAGCGATGCCAGGGACGACCTGCTGGACGCCAAGGACGCGATCGCGAAGGCAAGCTGCGAGCAGCGCGTCAAGGTCGCCGAGGAAATGCTCAAGGCCGCCGGCTGAGCCGGCCGCCGCGCGCTTTTCTTCCTCGCTTCCCCCTGGATTGTCCCCTGGATTGTCTCTGTGGGGGGGGCTGCGAGGGCTCTTTCGGGGTCGGCCTTGGCTGGCCCCGTTGCTTTTTCCGGGTCCTGCGCCGGCTGCATTTCCGGAGGGAACCCGGCGGCGAGTTGGCCGTTGTCCGGCAAAAGGCCGCCACCTGTCGGTGGCGAAGCCGTTGATTTGGCATGGGGTTCTGGCTAGGCTGCGAACTTCTCAAAACCGTCATATAGATGGTTTGTAGGGCTACGGGTAGGTTCGGTAGCGACCTCTATGCTGAGATTGGTTTGACGGGGCCTTGGTTCGACGGGGCCTTGGTTCTGACAGGGCGTTGGTTTTGACGGGGCGTTGGTGATGACCGGTGGTCACTGGACCTTAGACGACATTCCTTGGGAGCAGTTCGACGCTGCCAAAGTGGACCCGGAACTAGTGAAGATCGTCAAGGCCGCCAGTTTGGTGGAATACAACGGGCGCGACTACGCGGCCTATCTCTGCAACGTTTTCCACGACGATCCCGATTTCAAGGGCGCCGCCATGTCCTGGGCCGAGGAAGAGGTTCAGCACGGCGCCGCGCTGGCGCGCTGGGCCAAGCTGGCGGATGACAACTTCGATTTCGAGCACAGCTTCGGCCGTTTCCGCGACGGTTACCAGATCGCCGTCGAGAGCAGCGACTCGATCCGCGGGTCGCGCTCCGGCGAACTGGTGGCGCGCTGCATCGTCGAGGTCGGCACATCGTCCTATTACGCGTCGATCGGCGCCACGACCGACGAGCCGGTGCTGCGGGCGATCTGCCGCAATATCGCCGCCGACGAGTTGCGCCACTACAAGCTGTTCTATGCCCACCTGCGCCGCTACCTGGACCACGAGGGGATCGGTAAGTGGAAGCGCCTGGGCGTCGCGCTCAGCCGCATCGGCGAGAGCGAGGACGACGAACTGGCCTACGCCTTCTACGCCGCCAACGAAAACCAGGCGACGCCCTACGACCGCAAGACCTGCGGCCGGGCGTATATGAAACGGGCCTTCGCCTGCTATCGCGAACCCCAGATCAAGCGCGCGGTCGCGATGATCTTCAAGGCCGCCGGCCTCAATCCGCAGGGCCGCACCGCCGGTCTGGCCGCGCGTGCCGCTTACGGCTTCGTCCGTCTGCGCGGGCGCATGCTGAAAGCGGCCTGAGCCCCACCCGACTTACCCCGTCCGGCTTACAGGACCTAGATCCGGCCCAACAGGGTCCTGAATTCCTCGACCACGGCGCGGTAGGTGTCCCGCTTGAAGGGGATTACCAGGGCCGGCACGTCTTCCAATTCGACCCATTGCCAGGCATCGAACTCCGGATGCTCGGTGGCCAGGTCGATATCGGCGTCGTCGCCCAGGAAGCGCAGGGCGAACCAGCGTTGCTTCTGGCCGCGGTACTTTCCCTTCCACACCTTGCCGACCAGGTGGTCCGGCAGGTCGTAGTGCAGCCACTGGGCACTCTCGGCGACGATCTCGGCCTTATCGGTGCCGATCTCTTCTGTCATCTCGCGCAGCACCGCCTGCTCGGGCGTTTCGCCCTTGTCGATACCCCCCTGGGGCATCTGCCAGATGTTGTCGCCTTCCTTGGCGGTATCGATGCGCCGGCCGACGAAAACCTGCCCGGCGGCGTTCAGCAGCAGCATGCCGACACAGGGTCGGTAGGGCAGCTTGGCGATCTCTTTGGGACTCGGCATAGAACTTCAGGGGGCCTTCTGCAGGTTTGTCAGGGCGCTGATCGGTGCGATGACCAGGCCGCGGGTTCCTAGCTCGGTCGCCCATTCGGCCAGGCGGTCGAGGGTGACGGGATAGGGTTGCGCCATGGCGACGGCGTAGCCGTCGGTCAGCGCGATGCGTTCGATCTGGGCGAGGCGCGCGTCGATCGCCACGCGGCTGGCCTGCCGCTCGTCGATCGAGCGGTTGTTGATGGCGCGTGGCAGGGCGATCGCTTCGGCCAGTTCGCTCACCAGCGAATGCTCGGTGGTGCGGCGGTCCAGGAAGATCAGGCCGCGGTTCTTCACTTCCTGCAGGATCGGCTCGACGGCGGTCCGCGAGGTGGTGAAGCGCGATCCCATGGCGCCGGCCAACCCGACATAGGCGCTGCCGCGGCTCAGCACCCAATCCAGGCGGTCGAGGTTGTCCTCGGCGCTGAGCGTGGTCAGCAGGCCCTGTGGGCCGGGGTCCTCGTTGGGGAAGGTGGCCGGCTCCATCGGCAGGTCCAGCATGACCTCGTGCCCGCGAGCGCGGGCCAGGGCGATCCAGCGCTCCAGGTTGCGGGCGTAGGGACTGAACGACAGGGTGACCGCCGGCGGCAGCTTGTTGATGGCGGCCTCGGTCGCGCTGTCGGACAGGCCGAGCCCGCTCAGCACAACGGCGATGCGCGGGCGCTTGTCGTCCATGTTGAACGGCTGACGGTAGCGTTCCCAGTAGGGCAGCTGCTCGGGCGGCGGCGGGATCTTCGGAATGGCAGCCTGTTGCTGCTCCGGTGCCGCCTCCTGGTCCGCGGCGCCGTGCCCCTCGGCCGGCGGCGCGGCAGCGTGACTTTCTGGCTCTCCGGTCGGGGCCCCGGCGGCTTGGGTGGCGGGCGCCGCGGCGGGGCCGGCGGTGGCCGGAGCCTCGGCGTGGTCCGGTGCTGCCTCGGGCGCCCCCGCCGCGTCGTCGGGCACCGCTGCGCTGCCATGTTCGGGAGCGGGTTCGGGAGCGGGTTCGGGAGCGGGTTCGGGAGCGGGTTCCGGGTTCGATTCGGGGGTCGGTTCTGGGGCGGCAGGCAGAGGCGCGCTGACGCCGGGGCCGGGTGCCGCCGGGTCGGGCAGTTCGGCGGTCACGGCCTCGCCCGCGGGGGCGTCCTCTGCAGGGACCTCTGCCGCCTG
>JBHJIR010000029.1:0-7533 GCA_050043265.1 Kiloniellaceae bacterium | reverse complement strand
TACCGCTGCACGGACTCGCCGTTGGCCACGTCGCCGGAGTGTTTGCCCCTGGAACTGACCGCCTGTCCGCTGCCGCGCTGTTTTTCCGTGCTGGGCTGCCCGCCGGGGGCGATTACGACTACCTCGGTAAACCCTGCGCGGCAGCGAACTGGCGGTCAGTTCCTGGGACATCCTCTCCGGCGACGTGGCCATCGGCGAGTCCGTGCTGCTGTATGACGACAACGCGGCGCATCCCGGCCTGCCCGACGCCGAGAAGATCGCCGACAGCGGTGCGGCCCTGGAAATCGTCACGCCGGAGCGCTTCTTCGCCGCCGACGTCGGCGGCCTGAACCACGTGGCCTACGCCCGCTGCTTCGACGCACACGGCACGCGCCTGACCATCAGCAAGCGGGTCATCGCCGCCGAACGCGCCGGCAACCGCCTGAAGGTGACCCTGGGCTCCGACTATTCGGACCGCACCGAGACCCGCGAGGTCGACCAGTTGGTGGTCGAACACGGCACCCTGCCGCTGGACGACCTTTATTTCGCGCTGAAACCCGCCAGCGTCAATCTCGGCGCCGTCGACTACGAGGCGCTGCGCCACGGCCGGCCGCAGCAGACCGTCAAGAACCCCGAGGGCGCCTTCCGCCTCTACCGTATCGGTGACGCCGTCGCCAGCCGCAACGTCCACGCCGCCATCTACGACGCCTTGAGACTCTGCAAGGATGTCTGAGAAGGCGCAAAAGACTCTGAAGCTGGCGACCTGGAACATCCATTCCGGCGTCGGGGTGGACAAGCGTTTCGATCTCGAGCGCATGGCCGCCGCGGTGACGGCCATCGATGCCGATGTCATCGGGCTGCAGGAGGTCGGCTGGCATCGCCAGAACCACCAGCGGGTGGATCATTTCGCCTTTCTGCGCGACAATACGAACTACCGCGTGGTGGAAGGCCTGGTGCGCGATCCTCTGCGCACGCACTTCGGCAACGCCCTGCTCACCCGGCTGCCTCTGGGCGAGACACGGTGGATCGACCTCAAGGTCCGGGGCCACGTGCCGCGCGCCGCCCTGCTGGTGGACCTGCAGCTGGCGGACACGCCCATCCGGGTTGCCGTGGCGCATTTCGGTCTCGCCGCCTGGGAGCGTGAATGGCAGGCGCAGCGCCTGATCGACGTCATGACCCAGGACAAGCGTCTGCCCAGGCCGACGGCCTTGCTGGGCGATTTCAATTTCCTGCGGGCACGCACCCGCGCCTCGCAAATTCTCTCCAGTCAGTTTCCGACCGTCGCCCGCCTGCCGACCTTCCCCGTCCGCACGCCCCGGCTGAGCCTGGACCGCATCTACCTCTCGCCGGAATGGGAAATGACCGAAGCTCAGGTGTTCCGCGAGGGCGGCGCCCTGCAGGCCTCCGACCACCTGCCCCTGGTCGCCCAGGCGCATCTCACCGGCTGATGAGACCGGTGCGCTACTCCGCGCCGCCGAGTCCCAGGTGCTCCAAGGTTATGCGCGTCGGCCTGCCGCTGGGCTCCAGGGATTCGCGCTGCTGGTAGCGGCGCAGCGCCCGTTCGGTATTGGGTCCCATGATGCCATCGACCGCCAGGTCGAAGCCCTCGGCGTTCAGCGCGGTCTGCAGGCGCCTCACGTCGACCGGTGCGGCCGGTGCGGCCGTGTCGGGAGCTTCGGAGGCCTCGGGGGCCGGCGTACCCGCTTGGGCCGCCTCGACCACCTCTGCCACTTCGGGTGTGTTCTTCGCCATCGCGGTTTCCAGGCGCTGGCGCAGGCTGTCGCAGGGCACGCTGAGAGTCTCCGCCTCTTCCTGAATGGCGCCCGAGATCAGGGGCGCGATCGGCGCCGTCACCGTCTTCAGCGCCAGTTTGCCCGCCGCCTCCAGCGGCGAGGTAGTGACCGAACGGGTCACCAGGTCGCCCTCGATCTCGATGGCGGTGAGATAGTTGAACAGGCTGAAATCCTTCGGATGCGGCTTCAGCTCGACATTCACGGTCTCCGACTGCAGATCGACGTAGCCGGTCACGGTAACCAGGGAGTCGGTGGTGTCGAGAATCCACGGCTGCGCCTCGCAGCGGCCGTCGGTCACCGTCGTCGGCATCGCGAGGCACAGCACATCGACCTTGGAGTCGTCGCCGGTCAGCCACTGGCCGGCGGCTTCCTGCAGGTCGAGGGCGATGAGTTCCAGCAGCAGGTTCTCGATCTGGCCGCCGGACATGATCAGGGCGCCCTCGCCATTCGCATGGGCGCCCAGTTCGCGCAGCGAGCGGCCGCGCATATCCAGCGTGAAACGCCCGTTCAGCAGGCCCTCGGCGGCGTCCTCCTCCCCCACCAGGGCCATCAGGGCGCTGAGATCCATGCCTTCGATTTCAATGTCACCGCCCATCGCCGGCACCGCCTCGCGCCCGTCGAGATGCACGACGGCGGTAATGCGTCCGTTGGCGAGGCCCAGTTCCAGGGGCTTTGCCGTCAGCAGGCCGTCGTCCAGCGTCAGCACGGTGGCGATGTCCTTCACCAGCAGGTCGCCCGACTGCACCGCCTTACCCTGGAAACGCACCTCGGCGTCCATGCTGCGCATCTTCGGCAGCGAGATCGGCTCGTCGGACAGGACATGCGCCTGAGTGCCGTTCTCGGCTTCGGCCTCGCTGTCCTCCTCTCCGGTGCCGTCTTCACCGCTCCAGAAGCCATCCAGGTCTTCCATCCGGAAGGATTCGGAGCGCACGTCGGCGGTCAGCTTGGGCCGTTCGCCGCCGATCTCCACGGCGACGTCACCGTGGAGATCGCTGTCGCCTAGACGCCCCTCGAAGCCCTCGAAGGCCCAGCGGTCGCCCTCGCGCGTCAGGCGGCCCTGCAGACTGAAGGGCGGCGTCTGCGGCAGGGGCAGGCCCAGCAGCTGGTACAGCGACTCCAGGGTCTCGCCTTCCACTTTGATCTGAGCGTCCACCCCGGCCAGCTTCACCGGCTCGTCCAGGGTGCCGTTGGCGGCGAGGCGGATCTCGCCCAGGCGGCCGTCCAGCTTCACTCCGTAGGGCTCGCCCCCATCGCGGAACCGCGCGAAGGAGTCGCCCTGCGCCGTCAGGCTCAGCGGCAGGCCCTGGTAGCTGCCCTCGGCCGCCAGGCTCACCGGTGCCTCGAAATCCGCCGCCTCGACGGTCAGTGATTCCAGTTTCGCCTCGATGGGCCCGTCCAGGGTGTCGTCGCGGTAGACGATGACGGCATCCTCGACATCCAGCTTTTTCAGAACGGGGAAGTCCCCGCGCTCGGTGGGCGTCGCCGCTTCCAGGGCGACCTCCGCGGCGGTATCGCCGAGTTCCCAGTTGGCGTGCCCGTCATGGCGCTGCAGGTAGATCTCCGGCTTCACCAGACGCGCCTCGTCTATCTCCACCCGGCCGAGGAAGATCGGCGCCAGGCGCACGCGCAGGTACACCGACTCCGCGCGCAGCATGTCCGCGTCGCCTGCCGCCCCATCGCTGCGCTCTCGGCGCGCCCAGTCCGGATTGCCGAGGGCGACGTCGTGCGCCGTGATTTCCGGCGTCCACGACCAGATGTCGACGTCCAGATCGCCGGCGATGCGCAGCTCACGCCCGCTGGCCGAGCGCGCCTGGTCGCTCACGGTGTCGCGCAGGCTGTTCCAGTCGAAGGTGGCGAATACGACAATGCCGGCCAGCAGCAGCACGGCAAGGCCGCCCGCCACCCACAGGAAAAACTTTGCAATGGCACGCATGCGCCATGCCCTCCGTCCGGTCTGTTCCGTTGGGAAAGATAAGATCTGTGGGTCAACGCCGCTGAGCAGCGGCGGGTTCCGGCCGATTTCGCCCCACAGCGGCGGTCTTGCCTCCGGACGGGCGGTGCGGCCTCAATGGGCGCCTCAGTGGGCCCCTCAGTGGGCCATGAAGACCGGCAGCGTCGCTTCGGTGACGATGTGGCGCGTCGCGCCGCCGAAGATGATCTGGCGCAGGCGGCTTTGCGTATAGGCGCCCTTGATCATGAGATCGCTGCCCAGGCGCGCGGCCTCGGCGAGGAAGACCGCCCCGCGCGATTCCGAATCGCCCTCGGCGTGATGCACCGCGCAGGAGATGCCGTTCATGCGCAGATGGCGCCCCAGCAATTCGCCGCTCGGTTGCGGATCCCGGCCGCCCGCCAGGGTGACGATGTCGACGTGGCGCGCCCGCCGCAGCAGAGCGCTGGCGAACGCGACGCTGCGCGCGACCTCCGGCGTGCCGTTCCAGGCGATCGCGATGGTCTCGCCCAGGCTGGCGGTGGCGGCGGGCGGCGCGATCAGCACCGGCCGGCCGCTCTCGAAAAGCGCCACTTCCAGGGCGCCCATGCGCAGGCTGTCGGCGGATGAGGACGGACGGCCGACGACGGTCACGTCGAAGACGCGGCCATACGTTCCCAGAAAAGCGTGCCCGGTCAGGGTATCGCCCTCCTGCCAGCCGAAGCTGGGCCCCGGCGCACCCCCGGCACCCCCGGCACCGTCTTCATGGCGCGGCAGGCCGGCCGCCGTCATGCCCGCCTCGAACAGGTGGCGGCAGGCGGCGTTTTCTTCCGCCGGCGCGGCAAAGGCGGCCCCGGCGGTGATCATCGCGCCGCTGAAGGCATCGGCCGAAACCAGCACGGGCGGGTCGGCGATCAGCGCGAATCCCTCGACATAACTCTCGAAAGCCCTGGCGAGTTGGACCGCGGTTTCGATCGTCGAGCCGATTTCGGGATAGCGCTCGACCGGCAGCAGAATTGATTTCACGGATTTCAGCCCCCAGCTGTCTGTCGCGTTATTTTCCAGCAATTGTGGCCAGGATCGGGGTAGGAAGAAACCCCCGTTCGATTTCGGCCCATCAGCACGCGCCCATCAGCCCGCAATGTCCAGCGACCCGCACGCCCCTACCCCTTCCGACGGTTCGCCGCCGGCCGGCCCGGCCGGGACACCCTTTTTCACGCTCTTCCTGTCGATCATGTTGCCGATGTTTCTGGCCATCGTCGACCAGACGATCGTCGCCACCGCTTTGCCGGCCATCGCCGGCTCGCTGGGCGGCGTGGAGCGAATTTCCTGGATCGTGGTGGCCTATCTGGTCGCGACCACCATCGCCGCGCCGGTCTACGGCCAGCTCGGCGACCTGCTGGGGCGGCGGCGCCTTCTGGTCGTTGCGCTGCTGTTCTTCATGGCCGCCTCGGTGCTTTGCGCGCTGTCCACCAGCGTCGAGATGCTGACCGCCATGCGCATCCTCCAGGGTCTCGGCGGCGGCGGCCTGATGACGCTGTCCCAGGCGCTGATCGGCGAAACCGTGCCGCCGCGCGAGAGGGCGCACTATCAAGGCTACCTCGCGGCGGTGGCCGTGTCGTCCAGCACCTTCGGGCCGGTCGCCGGCGGTTTCCTGACCGAGCATTTCGGCTGGCAGTCGGTGTTCCTGGTCAACCTGCCGATCGGCGTCCTGGCGATCGTCCTGGCGCTGCGCCTGCCCCAGCGGCCGGGAAGCGACGCGCCTTTCCGTTTCGACGTGTTGGGCGTGGTCCTTTTCACCGTCTTCATCGCGTCCGCCCTGGTCCTGCTGCAGCAGATCCACCGGGTCGACGCCGTCAGCCTCTCGTTCGTCCTCGGCCTCGCGTCCGTCACGGTGGCGGCCCTGGTGCTGCTGATCTGGCGCGAGCGGTCCATCGCCAATCCGCTGCTGCCGATCGACCTGCTGCGCAATCCGGTCACCTGGCGCAGCGATGCGCTGGCCGCCTGCCATGGCGCCGTGCTGGTGTCCCTGCTGACCTTCCTGCCGATCTACCTGCGTGTCGTGGGCGGCGCCTCGCCGGCCCAGACCGGCCTGCTGCTGCTGCCGATGACCATGGGCGTGGGCCTGGGCTCGATGATCACCGGACGGGCGGTCAGCCGCACCGGGCGCACCGCCATCTTTCCCTCCGTCGGCCTGATCTTTGCCGTCGTCGGCCTGACCATTCTCGCCCTGGGATCCGGCGCCATGAGCCTGACCCAGCTTTCCGTCTTTCTCGGCGCCATCTCGCTTTTTCTAGGCACCGTGATGGGCGGCGTGCAGGTCACCATCCAGAGCACCGCCGGGCCGGGAAAGCTCGGCGCGGCGGCGGCGACGGTGCAGTTCTCCCGCGCCCTCGGGGCGGCGCTCGGCACCGCCATCGTCGGCGCGGTGCTCTTTGCCGTGATGTCGGCCTTGAACCCCGACGCCATCGGGCTGTTCAGCAGCATCCTGCAAGGCAGCGCCGAGCCGCTGGCCGCGCTGCCCGCCGCCACCCGGGCGGCCATCGAGGGCGAGATCGCCGTGGCCTTCCAGGCCGCTTTCCTGACCATCGCCGGCTTCGCCACCCTCGCGGCCATCCTCGCCTGGTCGATTCCCCTGCGCCGCATCTGACCCGCTCGGGGCATCTACGCCGGGCCCGCCGCTTCCGCCATCACCCAGTCGCGGAAGGCCCGGACCCGCGGATCGGCAAGCCGGTCCTTGCGGTAGACCAGGTAGTAGCCCTTGCCGGTCCGCACCTGCAGATCGAAGGGGCGGACCAGCAGCCCGGCTTCCACCTCCGCATCGACGTAGCCGGAATAGCCCAGCAGAATGCCCTGGCCGGCGACTGCCGAGGCCATCGCCATGGAGTAGTCGAGAAAGCGCAGACGCCGCGGCGGCTCGAAGCGGTCGATACCGGCGGCGGCCAGCCACAGGGACCACTCGGCGTTGTCCTCGCGGATCAGGGTCTGGCTCAGCAGGGCCTCGCGCGGCGGCAGGCCGGCGATGGCATCGCGCACGGCGGGCGCACAGACCGGCGACACCACGAATTCCAGAACCGGCTCGGCCAGATTGTCGTCCCAGACGCCCTCGCCGTAGCGCAGCGCCAGGTCGGCCTCACCAGCCTTGAGGTCGGCGACCTGATAGGTGCTGAGCAGGGAGGTATCGATATCGGGATGCCGGGTCCGGAAGCGGTGGAACCGCGGCATCAGCCAGCGCAGGCCGATCTCCGAGGTCAGGCTGATGGGCAGCGGCCGGGAGAGATCCGGGCCCAGCAGCTCGGATGTCGCCTCGGCCAGCCCCGCGAAGGCCGCCGCCACCGCGCCCTGGTAGCGCCGCCCGGCGGCGGTCAGGACAAGCCCCTTGGGCGAGCGCGCCAGCAGATCGACGCCCAGCTCCTTTTCCAGGCCGCGGATCCGGTGGCTGACGGCGCTGGCGGTGATGCCGCGGAAATCCGCCGCGGCGGCCAAAGTGCCAAGCCGCGCCACGGCCTCGAAGGCCTGGATTCCCCGCAGCGATGGAAGCGGCCGCACCACATCCCCTCTATTGAGAAAACTTCAATAGCTATTGCGATCTTCGCGTTTGAAGGCCGCCTATTTCTGGGCCAATTCTATCATCATGATGGGAAAATTTCTCAGGACAAATCGAAGCCGGCGCGGGCCGACGCAAGGCCTGGCGCGGGACCTCTTGAGGCTGCAGGTGAGCGGCCCGCCGGGGGCCGGCGACCTGGCGCTCGGCATCCTGCTGCTGCACGATCCGCCGCCGCCCGCCCTCGAACCGGGGCCCGAACCGGACCTCTAATCGGCCCCGGATGACAA
>JBHJIR010000028.1:0-20687 GCA_050043265.1 Kiloniellaceae bacterium | reverse complement strand
CGGCCGTCGTCAGGCTCTGCAGGACGCTTCCTGCGTTGATCAATTGGGCCTGTTCCGGCAGCCGCTCCGCATGGTCCTTCTTCACCACCATGAGGCCCTGGTGCGGTCCGTAGGTCTTGTAGAGCGAGAAGAGGTAGATGTCGGGGCCCAGCGCGGAGATATCCGAAAAGCCGTGCGGTGCGTAGGAGACGCCGTCGACCACCGAGACGGCGCCGGCGGCGCGGGCCGTTGCGCAGATCTCCGCGACCGGGTTCACGTGGCCGACGATGTTGGAGCAGTGCGGGAAGCAGACCAGCCTGGTCTTCCCGGTCAGGAGTTTGTCGAGATCGGCGGGATCGAGTTTGCCGCTTTCCGGATCGACCTGCCACTCGCCGACCACGATGCCGCTGTCGGCGAGGCGCCGCCAGACGCCGGAGTTGGCCTCGTGGTCCTGGTTGGTGACGACGATCTCGTCACCCGGCTGCAGCATCTCGCGGAAGGCCTGGGCCAGCACGTAGGTGTTCTGGCTGGTCGAGGGCCCGAAGTGCACCTCGTCGGGCGCGACGTTCAGGTGGCCGGCCAGCCGCGCCCGCGCCTCGTCCATTTCCTCGCCGGCGCGTTTGGAGGCCGGGAAGGGGCCATAGGGCTGCACCTTGGTCTCCCGGTAGTAGCGCGTCAGCCGCTCGATCACCGGCCCGCAGGCATAGGAGCCGCCGGCGTTCTCGAAGAACGCCCAGTCCTTCAGCGAGGGCTCGGAGAAGGCGGGGAACTGACTGCGGACGAAGGTGAGGTCGAGGGTGGGCATGGATTTCCTCAGATGTCTGTACTGCTTGATTGAAGGCTTTCAACGGGGGAGCACAGCCTCACCACACGAAAGATGTCGTCCCGGGACTTGATCCCGGGACCCAACGGTCTTTGGTGAGGTGGTGCTCTGCGGCAGCGGCAACCTCTCTATGAGTATCCCTACGATCGATTTGGCGGTGAGGTCAATGGATCCCGGGAACAAGTCCCGGGATGACAGCGAGCGTCTGTGGACGACGGGAGATATTTACTTCAGGAAGTCGACGGGTTCATTGCCCAGCACCGTCACCTTCGCCTCAACCTTGGGCGTTTCCGAAATCACCTTGCCGCGGCGGATGACGAACAGGCGGGCGGGCTTCAGGCGCAGGGCCTCCAGCACGTCCTTCGCCTGCAGGATCACCATGTCGGCGTGGCAGCCGGGGGCGAGGCCGTAACCGTCCAGGCCCATGACCTTCGCGCCGTTGTCGGTGACGGCGGCAAAGCAGGCCTTCTGTTCATCGACACCGGTCATTTGGGCGACATGGAGGCCCATGTGGGCGACCTCCAGCATGTCGTGGCTGCCCATGGGATACCAGGGGTCCATCACGCAGTCGTGGCCGAAGGCGACGTTGATACCTTCCCTCAGCAGTTCCTTCACCCGGGTCATGCCACGGCGTTTGGGATAGGTGTCGTGGCGGCCCTGCAGGGTGATGTTGATGAGCGGGTTGGCGACGGCGTGGACCTCCGCCTCGCGCATGAGAGCCATCAGCTTGGTGACGTAGTAGTTGTCCATGGAGTGCATGGAGGTGAGGTGCGAGCCGGTGACGCGGCCCTGCAGCCCCAGCCGCTGGGTCTCGTAGGAGAGGCTCTCGATGTGGCGGGACAGCGGGTCGTCGCTCTCGTCGCAGTGCATGTCCACCCGCAGGCCGCGCTGGGCGGCGATCTCGCAGAGCTGGCGCACGGACTCGGCGCCGTCGGTCATGGTGCGCTCGAAGTGCGGGATACCGCCCACCACGTCGACGCCCTTGTCGAGGGCGCGCTTCAGGTTCTCCGGTGACTTCGCGTAGCGCAGGTAGCCGTCCTGGGGGAAGGCGACAAGCTGCAGGTCGATCCAGTCCTTCACCTCCTCGCGCACTTCCAAGAGGGCATCGACGGCCAGCAGCCGGTCGTCGCAGATGTCGACATGGCTGCGGATGGCCAGGGTGCCGCGGGCGATGGACCAGCGGCAGAGGGCGAGTGCGCGCTGTTTGATTGCCGCGACGGTCAGGTCCGGCTTGAGCTCGCCCCAGAGCGCGATGCCTTCCAGCAGGGTGCCGCTCTGGTTCAGACGCGGCAGGCCGAGGCTGAGGGTCGCGTCCATGTGGAAATGGCTGTCGACGAAGGGCGGCGTGACGAGATGGCCGCCGGCATCGATGACCTGCGCCGCCTCGGCTGAGAGGTTCGGACGGACCTCCACGACGCGGCCGTCCTGCACGGCAATGTCCTGGCCGGTCTCGCCGGAGGGCAGGGTGGCGTTGCGGACGATCAGGTCGAGCATTCAGGGTACTCCGTGCCGGCGCCTCGCCCTTCGAGACGGACCTGACGGCCCTCCTCAGGATGAGGCTCACTCTCTAATCCAACCTCTCCCTCATCCTGAGGAGCGCTGCGAAGCTGCGCGTCTCGAAGGATGGGCCACCGCGTCATCTCTCCCCCTTCCTGAAGGGCACCAGCAGGGCCTTGGGGTAGGCGGCGCGGCGCGACATGACGATCATCGCCAGGATGCTCAGCACGTAGGGCATCATCAGAAAGAACTGATAGGGGATGAAGGCGGAGGAGGCCTGCTGCACGCGGATCTGCAGCGCCTCGAAGGCGGCGAACAGCAGCGCGCCGGCAAGGGCCTTGCCGGGCCGCCAGGACGCGAAGATCACCAGCGCCACGCAGATCCAGCCGCGCCCGTTGATCATGCCGATGTAGAAGGCATCGAACACCGAGATGGTGAGGAAGCCGCCGCCCACCGCCATGAAGGCGCTGCCGAGCATCACCGCAGCGGTGCGCAGGCGATGGACGTCGATGCCCTGGGCCTCGACCGCCAGGGGATTTTCGCCGACCATGCGCACCGCGAGGCCCAGCGGCGTGCGGTAGAGACCGTAGCCGACGATGGGCACCAGCGCGAAGGCCAGGTAGGTCAGCGGGCTCTGGGTGAACAGCACCTCGCCGACGTAGGGCAGGTCGGACAGGAAGGGGATGGCCAGCGGCTTGAAGGGCTCGATCTTCGGCGGCGTGGTGACACCCGGCAGCAGCATGCGGAAGGCGAAGTAGCTGAGCGATGTCGCCAGCAGGGTGATGCCGATGCCGGTCACGTGCTGCGACAGGCCCAGGTAGACGCTGAAGACCGAATGCAGCAGGCCGAAGAGAGCCCCGGCGGCGGCGGCCACCAACACGGCGGTCCACAGCTCGCCGCCCTGGTAGACCCAGAACCAGGCGACCATCGCCCCCATGGTCATGATGCCTTCGATGCCGAGGTTCAGCACGCCGGCGCGCTCGCAGATCAGCTCGCCCAGGGTGCCGAAGATGAGCGGCGTCGCCATGCGCACCAGCGCGGCCCAGAAGCCGAGGGAAATGAAGATCTCGAGAATGTCCATCGCCGGATGCCCTTACCGCAGCCGGGGCCGGAAGCGCACGAAGAGCACGCTTGCCAGGACCAGCAGCAGGGAGGTGGCGGTGAGCACGTCGGCCAGGTAGTTGGAGATCGACATGGCCCGGCTCATGGCGTCGGCACCGTTGTAGATGGCGGCGACGAAGATCGCCGCGGCGATGACGCCCAGGGGATGCAGCCCCGCCAGCATGGCCACGGCGATGCCGGTGTAGCCGAAGCCCGGCGAGAGATCGAGGGTCAGGTAGCCTTTCAGCCCCGCCAGTTCGCAGACCCCGGCCATGCCGGCAAGTCCGCCGGACAGCAGCGCCGTGCGCAGCACCGTGGCGCCGATCGGCATGCCGGCGAAGGCCGCGGCTTCGGGATTGAAGCCGACGGCGCGGATCTGGAAGCCCCAGCGCGAGAAGCGGATAAAGCCCCAGGCGAAGACGGCGAAGGCCACCGCCCAGATGAGGCCCGAATGGAGGCGCATGCGCGGTACCAGGGGGCTGAGGACGCCTTCGTCGATGATCGGCGCGGCCTGGGGCCAGCCCATGGCCAGGGGATCCTTCCAGGGGCCGAACAGCAGGTAGTTGGCAAACAGGATGACCACGAAGTTCAGCAGTAGGGTGGTCACCACCTCGTCGACGCGCAGCTTCAGTTTCAGGATCACCGGCAGCAGCAGCAGCAGACCACCGGCGACGGCGCCGACGAGAAAGAGGAAAGGCACCATCAGCAGCGGCGGCAGGGTGACGAGGCCAGTGCCGAAATAGGTGGCGGCCAGCGCACCGGCATAGAGCTGGCCCTCGCCGCCGATGTTCCACAGCTTGGCGCGGAAGGCGACGGCGGCGGCCAGGCCGGTGAAGATCAGCGGCGCTGCGCGGGTCAGCGTCTCGGTGATGGCAAAGGTGGAACCGAAGGCGCCGACCAGCAGCGCCCTGTAGGACTCGAGGATCGGCGCGCCGGTCCACAGGATGAGCAGGGCGCAGAACGCGAAGGCGAGGATCACCGCCGCGACCGGCGCGGCGATATTCAGCCAGAAGGGGACATGCGCCCGGGGCTCAAGCCGCATGGCCGGCCTCCCGGCGGTAGCGCTCGAACTCGCCGTGGCCGGACATCAGCAGGCCGAGCGCGGTAAGGTCGGCATCCTCGGCGGCGACCGGTTGGGACAGGCGCCCCTGGTACAGCACGGCGATGCGGTCGGACACCTGCAGCAGTTCCTCCAGGTCCTCGGAGATCAGGATGATGCCGGCGCCTTCGGCGCGCGCCTCGAACAGCAGTTCCTGCACCTTGGCGGCGGCGCCGACGTCCAGGCCGCGGGTCGGCTGATTGGCCAGGATGACCCGCGGTTTTGCGCTCAGCACCCGGGCCAGGATGACCTTCTGCATGTTGCCGCCGGACAGCGCCCGGGTGGTGGTGGTCGGATCGGCGCCGCGGATGTCGAAGCGGTCAATCAGGTCCTTGGCGTAGCGGCGGATGACACGGCCGCGCAGCATGCCGAGGTCGCAGAAGCGGCGGTCGCCGGAGGCTTCCAGGATGAGGTTTTCCTCGACCGACAGGTCGCCGACCACGCCGGTGGCGTGGCGGTCCTCCGGAATGCGCCCGACGCCGCGGTGCTGCATCTGGGCGGGGGAAGTGGTTTTCACCGCCTCGCCGAGCAGTTCGAAGCTGCCGCCGTCGGGCAGGCGCAGGCCGGAGATCAGCGCCGCCAGCGCCGCCTGGCCGTTACCGGAAACCCCGGCGATGCCGAGGATCTCGCGGCCGTAGAGCAGCAGGTGGAGTTCCTGCAGCGCCGTCTGTCCCGGCGCGCCGCTCATCGACAGGCCGGCCATCTGCATGACGATTTCACCGGGGGGCAGCGGCTCGCGCTTGGGCGGGGCGATGGGACGGCCGACCATGGCCTGGGCCAGGCTTTCCTTGCTGGCCTCGGCGATGGGGATCTGCGCCACCTGCTTGCCCTGGCGCAGCACGGCGACGCGGTCGGCCACCGCCATGACCTCGTTCAGCTTATGAGAGATGAAGATGATGGAGAGGCCCTCGGCCACCATCGTCTTCAGGGTCTTGAAGAGGGTCTCGACCTCCTTGGGCGCCAGCACCGCGGTGGGTTCGTCGAGGATCAGCACGCGGGCACCGCGGTAAAGCGCCTTCAGGATCTCGACGCGCTGGCGCTCGCCGACCGAAAGGTCGCGGATCAGCCGCTTGGGGTCGACCGCCAGGCCGAAGTGCTCCGCCAGCGCGACGACCTTGCGGCGGGCCTTGGCGCGGCTCTGCATCGGTTTCCACAGGGATTCCGTGCCCAGCACGATGTTGTCCAGCACCGTCAGGTTTTCGCCCAGGGTGAAGTGCTGGTGGACCATGCCGATACCGGCGGCGATGGCGGCCCTGGGTGAGCCGGCGGGCAGCCGCTTGCCGAAGGCCTCGATATGGCCCGCGTCGGCGACGTAGTGGCCGAACAGGATCGACATCAGGGTCGTCTTGCCGGCGCCGTTCTCGCCCAGCAGCGCCAGGATCTCGCCGGGATAAAGGTCCAGCGAGACGGCGTCGTTGGCGGTCAGCGATCCAAAGTGCTTGGTAACGCCGTCCAGGCGCAGGACGGGGTCACGGTGCGGCACCTGTTTGACACCGGCACCCCCCGGCACCGTTTCATCGACCTCTGGCATTGCCAGTTTTCCCCCACACCCTGTTCCGGGCTGCGTGTTTCCCGCGTCGTTGGGCGGCGATCATAGCGCAGGCCGCACGTCCTAAGCCACCCGCGGGAATGTCATGGACAAACACTCCGCTGTCGTCCCGGGGCTTGACCCCGGGACCCATAGGCATTGGCAAAGGGTGCCGCCCCGCGCGCGGTCAGGGCAATGGGTCCCGGCAACAAATGCCGGGACGACAGGTTGCGGGTGGCAAGGACGAAGCCATAAAGATCGCCACCTTGAAAAGGGCTCAGAACGTCGACTTCGGCTCTTCGTCGTTGATCTCGACGACCAGGTCGCCGGCCTTGATCTGCTGGCCCAGGGCGTCGATCTTCGCCTTGGTCTCCGCCGGGATCTTGCCGTCGAACTCGTAGAACGGCGAGAGGCTGGCGCCGCCGGCCTTCATCATGGTCCAGGACTTGTAGTCCTCGGCCTTGAAGGTGCCGGCCTTGACCTGGGCGATGGCGTAGTCGATGGCCGGCTCCATGTGCCACAGGGCGGAGGCGACCACCACATCGGTGCCGTTCTCGGCCTTGTTCATGTCGTTCACGTTGCCGAAGGCGAGGATGCCTTTCTCGCGGGCGGCGTCGACCACGCCGGCGCGCTCGGCATACAGCACGTCGACCCCGGACTCGGCCTGGGCGAAGGCGAATTCCTTGGCCTTCGGCGGGTCGTACCAGGAGCCGATGAAGGACACCTTGAACTCGACGTCCGGATTGACCGACTTGGCGCCGGCCATGAAGGCGTGGAACAGCCGGTTGACCTCGCCGATGGCGTGGCCGCCGACCATGCCGATCTTGTTGGTCTTGGTCATCGATCCGGCGACCACGCCCATCAGATAGCAGGGCTCGTGGATCCAGTTGTCGAAGACCGAGAAGTTGCTGCCGTGCGGGCCGCCGGGATCGCCCATCAGGAAGGCAACCTCGGGATAGTCGTCGGCCACCTTGCGGGCCTCGCGGCTGATGCCGAAAGCCTCGCCGACGACCAGATCGACGCCGCCTTCGGCGTACTCCCGCATGACGCGGACGTAGTCGGTGTTCGGCACCTTTTCGGAGTAGTTGTACTCGATCTCGCCGCGCTCCTGCGCCGCGGTCAGCGCGCGGTGCAGCGTGCCGACCCACTTCTGCTGGATCGGCACGGTATAGATGCCCGCCACTTTGATTTTCTGCTGCGCCCAGGCCGCTTCGCCGGACAGCCCGACCAGCGCGAAAGCCGCCACGGTCAGGCCGATGGCCTTCAGCGCCGCGCGCCGGCCGATGCTGCGGCTATGCAATGGATACCCGTTTCCCCGTTTCAGAGAAGTCATGCCCCCGTACTCCCATCGTTTTTGGATTTATTGGCTTCACATCCGATCGACCGCGACCGGGGCCTTGGCCTCGTGCCGGCGGTTTATGGCCTGGTAGTAGGACGGGAAGGTCGGACGGTCGACGTAGCGGCCGGCGCCCTTCACGCTGCGGATGTCGCCATCCTGGTAGACCACCTTGCCCTGGCTGATCGTGACGGTGTTGATGCCCTTGACGGTCATTCCCTCGAAGATATTGAAGTCCACGTTCTGATGGTGCGTGTCCTTGGAGATCGTGCGTTCCTTCTCCGGGTCCCAGATCGCGATGTCGGCGTCGGCGCCGATGGAGATGGAGCCCTTGCGCGGGTAGATGTTGAAGATCTTGGCCGCGTTTGTGGAGGTGATGGCGACGAACTCGTTCATCGTCAGACGCCCGGAGTTCACGCCGTGGTGCCACAGGACGTGCATGCGGTCCTCGACCCCGCCGGTGCCGTTGGGTATCTGCGTGAAGTTGTTGTGCCCCATGCGCTTTTGCGGCGCGCAGAAGCAGCAGTGGTCGGTCGCCGTGGTCTGCAGCATGCCGGCCTGCAGGCCGCGCCACAGCGCCTCCTGGTGCTCCTTGCTGCGGAACGGCGGGCTCATCACGTGGGCGGCGGCGGTGTCCCAGTCGGGATCGCGGTAGACCTCGTCGTTGACCAGCAGGTGGCCGGCCAGCACCTCGCCGAAGACCCGCTGGCCCTCGTTGCGCGCCCGGGTGATCGCCTGCAGCGATTCCATGCAGGAGTTGTGGCCGATGTAGAGCGGCACGTCGAGCACCTGGGCGACGCGGATGGCGCGGTTGGCGGCCTCGCCCTCGACCTCGGGCGGGCGGGAGAGGGGATGGCCCTCCGGCCCGGTGATGCCGCGTTTCAGGATCTCGTTTTGCAAGTGGAAGACCAGCTCGCCGTTTTCGGCGTGGACGGTGCAGATGGCGCCCAGTTCGCGCGCCCGGGTGAAGGAGTTCACCAGCACTTCGTCGTCGCACATAATGGCGCCCTTGTAGGCCATGAAGTGCTTGAAGGAGTTGACGCCGTGTTCGGTGGTCAGGGTCTTCATGGCCTCCTTCACGGTCTCGTCCCACCAGGTGATGGCGACGTGGAAGGAGTAGTCGCCGGCGGCCTTTTCGGCCCAGCCGCGCCAGGTTTGGTAGGCCTCCAGCACATCCTGTTTGGGGCTGGGAATCACGAAGTCGATGATCATCGTGGTGCCGCCGACCATGCCCGCGGTGGTGCCGGAGTAGAAGTCCTCCGAGGCCACGGTGCCCATGAAGGGCAGTTCCATGTGGGTGTGCGGGTCGATGCCGCCGGGCAGCACGTAGGCGCCGCCGGCGTCGATCACCTCGGCGCCCACGGGCGCCTCCAGGGATTCGCCGATGGCGACGATCTTGTCGTCCTGCGTCAGCACGTCGGCGCGAAACGAATGATCCGCGGTGACGACGGTGCCGCCCCTGATGAGGATCGCCATGATGCCTGTCCCTCCTGCTTCCCTGTAACGTGTTTTCCGGATCAGAAAGCTGTCCGTTTGGTCAATTTTGCACGATGTCGCGGGGCGAAGCGAGTCCGCTTTTCGGGCGCGAAGCCCTTTTCCCCAGGGGGTTACACGCGAACGAACGACTTGCCGGCGAGGACCCCCTTGCCAGCGATCCTGACCGGATGGTCAAATCTTTGCGCGACATCGACGCGCGCAAAGCGCGCAGCAAGAGGGAGACGGCGATATGGCGATGGTGCGGGCGGGACTCATCCAGATGGCCTTGAAGGCGGAGACCGGCGAAAGCCCCGAGGCGATCCGCGACAAGATGAATGCGGCGCACCTGCCGCTGATCGACGAGGCCGGCCAGAAGGGCGTGCAGGTGCTGTGCCTGCAGGAGGTCTTCAACCAGCCGTATTTCTGCCCCAGCCAGGACGCCAAGTGGTACGGCGCCGCCGAGAAGATCCCCGACGGCCCGACGACCAGACTGATGCAGGGCTACGCCAAGAAGCATTCCATGGTCATCGTGGTGCCGATCTACGAGGAGGACATCACCGGCGTCTACTACAACACCTGCGCGGTGATCGACGCCGACGGCCGCTACCTCGGCAAATACCGCAAGACCCACATCCCGCAGGTGGCCGGCTTCTACGAGAAGTTCTTCTTCAAGCCCGGCAACTCCGGCTGGCCGGTGTTCGAGACGGCCTACTGCCGCCTGGGCGTCTACATCTGCTACGACCGGCATTTCCCGGAGGGTTGGCGCGCCCTGGCATTGGCCGGCGCCGAATACATCGTCAATCCCTCGGCCACCGTGGCGGGGCTCAGCCAGTACCTGTGGAAGCTGGAGCAGCCGGCATCAGCGGTGGCGAATGGCTGCTACATCGGCGCGGTGAACCGGATCGGCAGCGAGGCGCCGTGGAACATCGGCAAGTTCTACGGCTCCAGCTACGTGGTGAATCCGCGCGGCGAGTTCCTGGTCGAAGCCAGTGAGGACAAGGACGAACTGGTCACTGCCGACATGGACATGGACAAGGTGCGCGAGGTGCGCAACCTCTGGCAGTTCTTCCGCGACCGCCGTCCCGAGACCTATGGGCCGCTGACGGACATCTAGGGGTGACAACCCTGGGGCCCGGTGGATGGCCGCTTGTATTCCGGCTTCCTCGTGCTAACTGAAGACCCATATATTTCAGTTAGATCGATGGAGAATCCAATGATGCGTGCAGCAATTCTGGCCGCCGGTTTCATGCTTGCCGCCGGGACGGCCCTGGCCGGCGAGACGCCGGCGCCTGCCGGTGCCGAGGTCTATTTCATCTCCCCGCAGGACGGCGCGACGGTCAGCTCGCCGGTCACCGTGCGCTTCGGCCTGAGGGGCATGGGCGTGGCGCCGGCCGGCGACGAAAAGGCCAACACCGGCCACCACCACCTGCTGATCGACACGGATGCGCCCTCCGGCGATGCGCTGAACGAGCCGATTCCCGCGGATGACCACCACAAGCACTTCGGCGGCGGCCAGACCGAAACCACCCTCGAGCTGGCGCCGGGCACCCATACCCTGCAACTGCTGCTCGGCGATTGGAGCCACATCCCGCACAACCCGCCGGTGATGTCCCAGAAGATTACCGTTACCGTGAAATAGGGCTGCCGTGGAGTAGTGTGCCGCTTGCCAGGGGCCGTTTGGGGGCCCTTGGCGCGGCCGCTCTGCGCGAATTTGCCACCAAAAGTCGTCATTCAACCGGATTCCAGCCCGGAAACACGCTTTTTCCGGGTGTTTTCGCAGTTTCGGTTGTAATTCCCCCCGCAAAACCCTTACGCTTTTTGATTATGGCCTTCGTTGGGGGGGCGTCGATGACGGCCAACGGCCAGAAAAAGCGTTTCGCGATCGAACTCATCAAGCCGTCGCACTACGATGACGACGGCTACGTAATCCAGTGGGCCAAAGCCTGGGTCCCGTCCAACACGCTGTCCAGCCTGTACGGCATCACCCTGGATACCATCGACCGGCGCCTGCTCGGCGACGACGTCGAGGTCGTGCTGAACGGCTATGACGAGACCAACACGATCCTGCCCATCGCCGAGATCGTCCAGCGCCTGAAGGCGCCAGGGACCGCCGGGGTGGTCTGCCTGGTCGGCGTGCAGTCCAACCAGTTTCCCCGCGCCATGGATATCGCCCGGCAGTTCCGCGCCGAAGGGCTTCAGGTGGCCATCGGCGGTTTCCACCCCAGCGGCTGCCTGGCCATGCTGCCGGAGTTGCCGCCCGATCTGCAGGAAGCCTTGGACCTCGGCATCACGCTCTATGCCGGGGAGGGTGAGGGGCGGCTGCACGAGTTCTATCACGATGCCTTTTATGGGCGCCTGAAGCCGGTCTACAACTACATGAAGGAGCTGCCGGGCCTGGACGACCAGCCGACACCCTACCTGCCCGAGGCCATGGTGCGGCGCTACGGCGGTTCGGTCGCCTGCTTCGATGCCGGGCGCGGCTGTCCCTTCCAATGCAGCTTCTGCACCATCATCAACGTGCAGGGCAGGAAGTCGCGCTACCGCACCGCCGACGATGTCGAGCGCCTGGTGCGCGCCAACATCGCCCAGGGCATCAACCGCTTCTTCATCACCGACGACAATTTCGCCCGCAACAAGAACTGGGAGGCGATCTTCGACCGTCTGGGCGATTTGAAGGAGGAAACGGGCCTGCCGTTCTCCATCATCATCCAGGTCGATACCCTGTGCCACCAGATCCGGAACTTCATCCCCAAGGCCAAGCGGGCCGGCGTGGCGCGGGTCTTCATCGGCCTGGAGAACATCAATCCCGACAACCTGATGGCGGCCAAGAAGCGGCAGAACCGCATCACCGAATACCGCGCCATGCTGCAGGCCTGGCGCGAGCAGCAGATCCTGACCTACGCCGGTTACATCCTGGGCTTCCCGGCCGACACGCCGGAGAAGATCGCCCACGACATCGAGGTGATCAAACGCGAGTTGCCCATCGACATCCTGGAATTCTTCTGCCTGACGCCCCTGCCGGGCTCCGAGGACCACAAGAACCTCTACCTCCGCGGCGTGCCGATGGACCCGGACATGAACATCTACGACCTGGAGCATGTCTGCACCGGGCATCCGCTGATGTCGAAGGCCGAGTGGCAGGGCATCTACAATGCCGCCTGGGAGATCTATTATTCCGAGGACCACCTGGAGACGCTGATGAAGCGCATGGTGGGCAGCGGCAACAAGCCGGAGCGTATCTGGGCCCATGCCCTGCAGTTCGCCGGCTGTATCCGCTACGAGAAGGTCCACCCGCTGCAGGGCGGCTACCTGCGCCGCAAGGTGCGGACGCAGCGCCGCTCCGGCCTGCCGCTGGAATCGCCCCTCGTGTTCTATCCGCGCCGGGTATGGGAGATGCTCACGACCTATGGGCCCTTCGCCTGGTTCGCCCTCCGGCTCTGGGTGAAATGCCAGCGCATCAAGCGCGACCCGGCCACGCAGCACTACACCGATCAGGCGCTGACCCCGGTAACCGACCACGGCGAGGAAGAGGAACTGGAGATGTTCGCCCTGACCGAGGCGGCCAAGGCCGCCGTCGCCAAGGCCCAGCGCGAAGCCGCGGCCCGCGAGAAACACGCCAAGACGGTCTCCGCCGCGGAGTAGGCAAGCTACCCCATCCGCGCATTGCCTCCCTGCGGTAAAGCCGATAAGAAGCGGAGACATGCAATGGAGGGGCGGCGATGGCGCTTTCGATCTTCGACGTTGTCGCGGCCCTGTTCGGGCTTGTCGCGCTGTTCGGCTATATCAATCACAAGGTTCTGAAGCTGCCGCACAGCATCGGCCTGATGGTCATCGCGCTGGCGGCGGCCCTGGTGCTGATCGCCATCGAGTTCGTGTTTCCGGCCTCCGATGTCCACGGGCCGGTGACCGCCGCGCTGGCGACCATCGATTTCGACAAAACCCTGTTGAACGGCATGCTGAGTTTCCTGCTGTTCGCCGGCGCCCTGCATGTCGACCTCCCGGCGCTGCGCAGCCAGTTGATGGCGATCACCGCGATGTCGACCCTGGGGGTCGTGCTGTCGACCTTCACGGTGGGCACGCTCGCCTGGCTCGGCTTCGGCTGGCTCGGCCTCGACATGCCGTTCATCTGGGCGCTGGCCTTCGGGGCGCTGATCAGTCCGACCGACCCGGTCGCCGTGCTGGGCATCCTCAAGACCATCAAGGTGCCGGCGGCGGTGGAAGCGAAGATCGCCGGAGAATCGCTGTTCAACGACGGCGTCGGTGTGGTGGTGTTCCTGATCGTCGTGGCGGTCGCCGCCGGGGGCAGCGAGGCCGCCCTGGGGCCGCTGGACGTCGCTGAGCTATTCGCCTTGGAAGCCGGTGGCGGGGCGTTGCTGGGGGCGGTCGCCGGCTATCTCGCCTTCCGCGCCCTGGCCAGCCTGGATGAGTACAATCTTGAGATCATGGTCACCCTGGCGTTGGTGACGGTGACCTATGCCGTGGCGCAGGCACTGCACGTCAGTGGACCGCTGGCCGTGGTGGTGGCCGGCATCTTCATCGGCAACCAGGGCGTCGCCCATGCCATGAGCGAGACCACCCGGCGCTACCTGCTGGGGTTCTGGGAGCTGCTGGACGAAATCCTCAACTCCATGCTGTTCCTGCTGATCGGCCTGGAAGTGCTGGTGGTGCAGGTCGACCTCATCTCCGCCGAGGCGGCGTTGCTGGCGATCCCGATCGTCCTGCTGGCCCGCTTCATCGGCGTGTCGATCCCCTTGACCCTCCTGTCCCTGCGGCAGAGCTTCACCAAAGGGGCGGTGCCGGTGCTGGTTTGGGGCGGGCTGCGCGGCGGCATTTCCGTTGCCCTGGCGCTGTCGCTGCCGGAGGGGCCGCAAAAGGCGCCGATCCTCGCCATCACCTATGCGGTGGTGGTGTTCTCCATCGTCGTACAGGGGCTGACCTTCAAGACGGTAGTCAGCCGCGCCCTGAAGCCTGAAGCCTGAAGCCTGGGAACTGACGGCGCGGCGCCTAGCCGCCGGCGACCGCGATCACCGCCAGGGTATCGCCGCTCTGCACCAGGCCTGGATAGTGGCGACCGGCCACCACGCCGTCGCGGTAGGCGGTGTATTCCACCGGACGCCAGCCGCTGCGCTCCACGTCGTAGACTCGGGCGATGAGATCGCCCTCGGTGACGCTGTCGCCCAGTTCCACCATGAACTCCAGAATGCCGGCATGTTCGGAGGTGACGAAGCAGCGCTCGTCCGGCATGTCGAGTTGTATGCTGGGTTGCATCGCGACGTCGCCAGGCAGGATGCCGACGTGGTGCAACACGTTGCGCAGGCCGCGCCTGGCGATGTCGACGGTTCGCGGTGTCGCGCTGCCGCCGCCGCCCAGTTCCGTGGTGACGAACAGCTTGCCGCGCTTTTCCGCCTCGGTGTCGAACATGCCCACGGCATCCAGTTCCAGCATGACCATCGAATAGGGCGCGTTGAAGGCCTGCATGGCCGCGGCGCAGCGGGCCTCCAGGTCCGGATCCTGCGGCAGGCGGTGGCAGGCGGCATAGGGCACGAAGTTCAGCGTCTTGCCGCCGGAGTGCAGGTCGACCACCACGTCGGCCAGCGGCAGCAGGGGCGCGGTGACGTAGTCGGCAATCTTCTGGGTGATGGTGCCGTCCGCCTTGCCGGGAAACAGACGGTTCAGGTTGCCGCCGTCGATCGGCGAGGTGCGCTTGCCGCCGCGCACCGCCGGATAGTTCATCATCGGCAGCAGGATGACCCGCCCGGTGATGTCCGCCGGATCCAGGCTGCGCGCCATGTCCAGCAGGGCAATCGGCCCCTCATATTCGTCGCCATGGTTGCCGCCGGTGAACAGGGCCGTCGGCCCGTCGCCGTTCCGGATCACGGTGATCGGGATCAGGATGGCGCCCCAGGCGGAATCGTCGCGCGAATAGGGCAGCTTCAGATGGCCGTGCTGGACGCCGTCCTGGTCGAAGTCGAGGGCGCAGGAGATCGGGTTTATCGCCATCGGATCGGTCCTAATCTTTCACGAAGAGTTTGCGCGGCACATCGGCGAGGCAGCGGGCGCCGTCTTCGGTGATGACGATGCTTTCCGTGGTCTCGAAGCCCCAGTCGTCTAGCCACAGGCCGGTCATGAAGTGGAAGGCCATGCCGGGCTGCATTTCGGTCTTATCGCCGGCGCGCAGGCTCATGGTGCGCTCGCCCCAGTCGGGTGGATAGCTGAGCCCGATGGAATAGCCGGTGCGATTGTCCTTCACGATGCCGTAGCGGGCGAGGACGGCGAAGAAGGCCTTGGCGATGTCTTCGCAGGCACGGCCCGGGCGCGCTTCGGCGAGGCCGGCCTCCATGCCCTCCAGCACCGCCTTTTCGGCCTCGACGAACTGCTGCGAGGGTTTGCCGAGGAAGACGCTGCGCGACAGCGGGCAGTGGTAGCGGCGGTAGCAGCCGGCGATCTCGAAGAAGGTGCCTTCGCCGGCCTTCATAGGCCGGTCGTCCCAGGTGAGGTGAGGGGCGGCGGCATCGGAGCCGGAGGGCAGCAGCGGGACGATCGCCGGATAGTCGCCGCCGGCACCATCGATGCCCAGCGTGCCGGTGTGCAGGATCTCCGCCACCAGGGCGTTCTTGCGCAGGCCCGGCTCGATCACCTCGACGATGCGCGCGTGCATGCGCTCCACGATGCGTGCCGCCTTGTCCATGTAAGCCAGTTCCTGCGGCGACTTGACCGCGCGCTGCCAGTTCACCAGGGCGGTGGCATCCTGGAAGCGGGCATTGGGCAGTTCCTCCTGCAGCACCGCAAAGGCCTTGGCGCTGAAATAGTAGTTGTCCATCTCCACGCCGATGCGCCGCGTGTCCCAGCCACGGCGCTGGATGATCTCTGCCAAGACCAGCATGGGATGGCGCTCGGTCGACTGGACGTAGTGGTCGGGATAGCTCTCGATGCGGTCGGCGGCGATCCAGGCGGTGCGCTTGGCGCCGTTGGCATCCTGCGACCGGCCGAACCAGACCGGGTCGCCATCGATCGGCAGCACCACCGCTTGGTGTACGTAGAACGACCAGCCGTCATAGCCGGTAAGCCAGGCCATGTTCGAGGGGTCGCTGACGATAAGGGCGTCGATGCCCGCCTTTTCCATCGCCTGGCGGGTTTTGTCGGCCCGGGCCGCGAACTCCTCGCGGCTGAAATGCAGCGTCGGTGTCATGCCTGCTCCTGTAGAGGCGCCGCCACTCTGAACCCGGTGGGGTCGCCGGAAGGAGGCAGATTAGGGGAGTCCGGGGGGGTGTTGAAAGGCCCTTGCCGCCGGACGCGGGCCGGAGAGGGACTGGAGGCGGCGTGCGCCGGGCAGGACGTCCAGCCGGCGTGCCTTCCGGCAAATCCTTGCAACGGCACGAAAAACCTGACGATACTTTCGTCAGCCGGCAGTGAACGCCGTCTTGATTGTCAGGAAGCGTCCTTGGCCCTTCGTCCGCCCCGTCCCTCGGCTGCTCCCGGTCCGGCCCCGGCATGGTTCCGTCGCCGTGTCGGCGATCGGCCCGCCGGAGTCCGGTCCCCGCTTTCACATTTCCGGTGCTGCCGTGGCTGACCAGCGGCGCGGCGACTTGTCCCGCACGGAGGCCCGTGGCTGGCTGGAGGCCGAGGCGCCGGTCTCGTCCTTGGGTCGTGAGTTCCTTGCCTACTGGCACGACAAGTGTCCGGACCCGGCAACCGGCGGCTTCCCGACGCGGGCCGAGATCGTGCCGGAGGAGATCCTGAAACTCCTGCCTTATGTCTTCATGATCGACGTGCTGGGGGAGGGGGCCGAGCAGGATTTCCGCTTCCGCCTGGTCGGCACGGCGATCGTGGACATCGAGGGCGAACATCCCCGGAAGCTGCCCCGCGACCTGTTTCCCGACCGCGAGGCCTCCGCGGTGCTGTGGCGGCAAAACCACGATGCGGCCGCCGGCAAGGTTTGGGTGCGCCACGAGACACTGGGCTGGCAGGGCCGCGACCATGTGAATTACGAGGTGATCCTGGCGCCGTTGCAGGACGAGCAAGGCCGCGTCACCATACTCATCGGCTTGGCACACGCACCCCAGGGCTGATCCGCTCTGGCCGCATCATAGAACGGTTTCACGCGACCGGACGAAACGGCTCCGTGTGATCGCGAACCGCTCTAGGCCGCCGCCACGCCTTCCATCAGGCTGTACCAGGCCAGCCATTTGAGGCCCGGCAGCGCGAACAGCCCGCGGTCGAGCGCCCTCGTCACGTTGAACAGGGGCGCCTTCGCAGCGCTGCGCCGGAACGGCACCACCGCCAGCGTCGACAGCCCGTAGAAACGGCAGGACGTGGTTCCGAAGGCGGCCGAGAACCGGCGGAAGTCCTGGCGCATCAGGGGGTGCTCGTCCGGTGTGCGGGCGCTGGGCGTCAGCCGGCGATAGAGCTCGATCGCCGGGTTGAGTCCGAGCGGCTCGACGAAGACCGCCCGCCCGCCGGGGCGCAGGACCCGGGCGATCTCCGCGTAGGCCTTGTCGATGTCGAGGTGATGCAGGATACCGCTGCCGAACACCAGGTCGAAGCTGGCATCCGGAAAGGTCATGGCCTCGGCGTTCATCGCCTCCAGGTGGACGTTGGCCAAGCCGCGTTCGCGCGCCTGCAGACGGCCCTGCTCGATGGCAACGTCGGAGATGTCGATGCCGGTCGCCGTGCGCGCCGTCTCTGCCAGGCGGAGCGTATTGCCCCCATAGGCGCAGCCGTATTCCAGGATATCGGCGCCGACCGCCAGCTCGTTCACGCGGGCGCCGTAGTCGCCGAAGCAGTCTCCGATGGCATCGTAGTACTTCAGCTGGGCGTCGCGGTCGTCGTGCTCGAAGCGCGCGTTGTGGAAATCGCGCTCGCGCTTCAATCGGGCCTCGGCAACCTCTGAAGGCAATGCGTTCATGGATCCTCTCCGGCCACGATTATCGGGAGTGCATCGAAACACTGTCACAGCGGCTAAAGGACCTCAAGATACGCCGACGGCCCCGTTGGCCCTTAGCTCCAATGGCCCTCGAATTGTCACAGCGCACCCGAGTGTGGGCTTTGCCGTCGACGATATCCAGGCGGCGGCCGGCCCTTCGAATGAGGCCGTCGTGCGCTGGGGTTTCGGCCAGGCGTATTCCTCATTTGGGGATTGCCGAAAATCGGGGGCAAATCCATAGTTGCCCTTTGGGAAGCCGTTCCGCGGCTGGGCCTGCTGCGGACGAGAGGGAAGGGACTCTGGGGTGAAGCGCCACGGGGGGGTGAAGCTACATCGGATCGCTGCGCGGGGCGCAGGCTGTCTGGTAATGTCTATTTTTATAGGCGTTTCGACTATGGCCCTTGCCGCAGGGCCGACGGACGCCGATAAGGCGGGCATGGCCGCCGACGCCCTGCGCCTGCTCAACAAGGCCGACGCGCTGAAGGCACAGGCCCCGTCTTCGGCGGCGGAGGGATTCCTGGCGCCGACGCCGGCCGCGACCATTGCCGACGCTGACTATGAGCGGATGCTGCGCAGCGGGATTCCTCTAAAGGGCATCCAGGTGCGCGACGACGTGATGACGCCGTCGGAGCGTGACCCCTACTTCGAAGGCACCTTCAAACGGACTCATCACGCCTACAGGAATCAGGAGCTGGTGACCTTCGACAAGGGGGTTTACGCGATACCGGGACAGGCGGCTTACGTCGGATCCTTCAATTACTTCGGGGCGCCGGCGACCCTGTCGGCGATGGGCAGCTTCGTTTTTGTCGGCAAGAAGCTGACACCGGACGGCAAGGCGGAGACCGGCATCTACATCAGCGAAGAGGTCTATGCCGGCTTTGCGATGCATTTCGTGAAAGCGACGCCGGAATACCTGGCCGACTTCGAGCGGCGGCATTCCCGCGCGGTGCAGGCCTACCGGCAACAGCAGGCCGAGGAGGCGGCAAGCGACGGCTTCGACTTCGGCCAGGTTCTGGCCCTCGGGCTGGGCGCGGCGGTGATCGGCAGCGCCGACCTGCCGGGGGTCGACAAGATTCAACTCGGCCAGGCCTTCGTCAGCGACGTGTTGGGTAACGGCGACGGGACCGCGACGATGAACCGCTTCATGTCGGCGATGCAGGGCGCCTCCGGCGGTGATTCGCTGTTCTCCGGCGGGATGGATTTTCAGGCGCCGGGCCTCAACGGCCTGCTGGCGAATCTGATGCCGGGCAGCGGTGGGGGGCCAGCGGACGGCACTGCGAGCGGGGCCGGCGCGGCGGTTTCCCGGGCGCCCGCCGCGCCGGCCCCCGTTGCGGCGGCATCGTCGTCCGGTGGCGGGGCGGCCAGGAGCGAGACCTACAGCTTCTCCTGTCCGGACGGTGCGTCCTATTCCATCCCGGTCAGCTATCGCAACGCGTCGCGCGGCGCGGCGATGAAGAATTTCGCGCGGACCTATTCGTGCAACCTGATCGGCGACTTCGCCTCGGCGGGGCAGCGTTGCCAGCAGGCCTGCGGCAACGCCCAATGCGCCGAGCAGTAATTTCCAGACAACACCAATGCTTTCCTCCGGAGTGAGATCATGAATGCTCGATGCCGCGCCTTGCTCGCGTGTAGTGCCCTGCTGTCTGCCGCCTTGGTTTTGACCGGCTGCGAGTCCGTCGGCCAGGGCATGGCCGAAAGCAATATGCGGGCGCGCGCTGAGCGCTACGCCGCCCAGGGCAATCCGCAGTTTTCCGATCCGCAGTTGCAGGCCGTCGTGAAGGACTTCGAAGCCCGCTACGCCGTGATCGGCAGCGATGTCGAAAAGCTGGGCCTGGAGCAGGGTATCCCTTGCCCGGTGTCCAAAGAGGTCGCTTTCAAAATACTGAAAGCCATGAGCGTGGAGGACTATGGGAAGATGCAGGCGGACGTAGCCGAGAAGGTTCCCGGCTACACCAACATCTCGGATCTGGACTCGATCCGCCTCTCGTCTCTGTCCGGCGTCTGCGGCGCGAACGGCCCGGAAGGGCCGTCGGTCGTGGTCGGCACCACCCGCGATATCATGCGGGTGCGGGGGGACGGCTACAGCATGGTCACGGTGACTGATACCGTCACCCGGGTCGAGGGAATCTGGGTCGATGGGGAGCGGCAGGGACAGCAGACACTGATCAGCATTTCCGGCAGCACGCAGTTCAAGGAGACCGCCGACGGGCAGCTCGGCGAGAACATCGATGAGTGGGACTTCCTGAACGAGATTCGGAACTCACCCACGGCATCCTACACCTACATTCTGCCGAAGGCCGATGGCGCGCCCAAATACATCGTGGGTTTCGGCCGCAACCACACCACAGCCCTCCACACGACATCGGTGACGGAATATCTCGACGCGCAGCACGCCTATACCCGTATCTGGCAGGGCACCGAACTGCTCCAGGAAAACCGGACGAAGGACGGCAGGCTGCACGGTTGGATGATCATGCATCCCACGGAGTACGACGGTATTTCCGTTCCCGGCCGCCGCGACTGTTACCAGAACGGCGAGCAGATCAAGACGCTGGAGTGTCCCCCCGCCTGAGACCTGCCGCCTGAGACTTCCCGACCTGACACTTGCCGCGGGGCCCCGCCGGCTCTCGTCCGGACGGCTAGCGGTCCTGGGAATGCTGCGGCAACATCCGCTTCAGTACATCGTCGCGGCGGATGTAGTGGTGCCACAGCGCGGCGACGGCGTGCAGGCCGGCGACGATCAGGATCGCCGTGGCGCTCAGTTCGTGCAGCTCCTTGACCGTGCGGGCCAGCTCTCGGTCCGGTGCGATGGCGGCGGGAATGGTGAACAGGCCGAAGAAGGTCAAGGTATCGCCGCGCAGCCAGGTGAGGGCAATGCCCAGCACCGGGATGGCGAGCAGCGGCAGATAGAGGGTGCCGTGGGCC
>JBHJIR010000027.1:0-74947 GCA_050043265.1 Kiloniellaceae bacterium | reverse complement strand
ATGGTTGGCCCTGGCCTCCTGTATGCATGCCGCTTCCGTTGTTGTATGTGTCCTTTCCCCCCCAAATGGCCGTACTGTACTCCCCCCCCCCCACAAGGGGCTGGCCGCTTGCCGCCTTAGCCACATTGCGGAGCATTCCTGTCTATATGCTTTGCAAGAATCCGATATAGCGGGATAACTCGGGCGATTTGGAATCCAGCTCCCACAGCCAAACATACCCAGGGATCTCTCTGCAAGATCGGTCACCAGCGGCGCCGCTCGGCCTCTCGTTCCTTTGGCGGTCCCCCATCTAAAATCCGACCTTGTCGGCGCCTTTCAACTTTAAGATCTGTCTCGCTTCCTCGGGGGTTGCGACCTCCATACCGAGGCCCTCGATCATCTTGCGGGCACTCGTCACCTGCTCGGCATTCGATTGCGCAAGCCGGCCCGGCCCACCCCAGAGCGAATCTTCGAGGCCAACACGGACATTGCCCCCCATCGCCAGGGCCATGGAGATAATCGGCATCTGGTTGCGCCCGGCCCCCAGCACCGACCACTGATAATCCTCGCCGAACAAACGGTCGGCGGTTCGCTTCATATGGAGGACGTCCTCGGGATGCGGACCGATGCCACCCAGAATACCGAACACGGTCTGCACGAACAGCGGCGGCTTCACCAGTCCGCGCTCGAGGAAATGGTGCAGATTGTAGAGATGGCCGACGTCGTAGCACTCGAACTCGAAGCGAACGCCGCTATCGCCTAAAGTGCGCAAGGCATACTCGATGTCCTTGAACGTATTGCGAAAGATGAGGTCGACGGAATTCTCGAGATGCTCCTTCTCCCACGCGTGCTTGAATTCCTTGAAGCGGCCCAGCATCGGAAACAGACCGAAGTTCATCGACCCCATGTTGAGGGACGCCACCTCCGGCTTGAACCTGACGGAGGGCTGGATGCGTTCCTCGATTTTCATCCAGGGCGCGCCGCCGGAGGTGAGGTTCACGACGCAGTCGGAGCGCTGCTTGATCACCTTGAGGAAGGGCTCGAAGGCCTCCGGCGACTGATCCGGCTTGCCCGTATTCGGGTCGCGGGCATGCAGATGCACGATCGCGGCGCCTGCCTCCGCCGCCCCGATCGCCGCGGCGGCGATCTCCTGCGACGTCACCGGAAGGTATTGCGACATCGAGGGCGTGTGGATCGCCCCGGTGACGGCGCAGGTGATGATGACTTTGCGTTTCGTTGCCATGGTGTCTTCCTCAGGAGCCAATTTCTTTCGCGGCCTTGCGCTTGTGAACGGCCAGCGCCATCAGCCGACGGTCGCGCCACTGCTGTCGTTCCGGCAGGTCGGCAGCGGCCAGTTGCGCGCGGCGTTCCTTCACAACGGTCTGCAATACCGCACCAGTCCAGTCGACCCTGCGCTGCATTGAGCCAAGCAGCCGGGAGTAGAGTTGCTGATAGCGTTCGCAATAGTCCTCCACCCCGCCCGGCGCATTGAGATCGATGGTCTCGAATGGCCCCATGAAGGACCAGCGCAACGCCAGGCCCTCGCGGATGCCCACATCGACATCCTCGACCGACGCATAGCCGTCCGCCACCAGCCGGAAGGCCTCTTCCAGCAAGGCGCCCTGCAGCCGGTTCATAACGAAACCGTCGAGCTCGCGCTTCATCATGATGGGGGCCTGGCCTGAAGCGACCGCAAGCTGCCGCGTCTTCTCGGTCGCCGCGGGATCGGTCCAGGGTGCGGGAACGATCTCCACCGCCGGGACAAGGTAAGGGGGGTTGATCGGGTGCATGACCAGGCAACGGGCCCGGCCCTTCAAATGTTCGGTGAATTGCGAGGGCAGAATCGCCGAGGTCGAACTGGCCAGCACCGCCTCCGGCGCCGCAACAGCATCCAACTCGGCAAAGACCTTCTGCTTCACCGCAACGTCTTCGGGAGTGTTCTCCTGCACGTGAATGGCGCCTTCCAGAGCCTCCTCAAGGCTTCCCACGGGCTTGATGCGCGCGGCCAGATCGTCGGCACTCTGGCCCTCGAGCAAGCCTTCCGATTCGAGAGGCGCTGCCATCTCGCGAGCGAAAGTGATCGCCTTTTCGGCCGCGCCGGCCACCCGGTCATAGAGAGAAATTTCGTATCCGGCGCGGGCGAAACTGATCGCCCAGGCCCGCCCGATCAAACCGCTTCCAACGATAGCGATTTTTTCCAAAAGTTATCTCCCGGAGTATGCCGACCTTGCGGTCGACAAAGGATGTTGCTGGTCAGCGAGATGACCGCGAGGGCCTAGAATTCGAGGACGCCGGTCTGGGCCGACCGGGCCCGGCCGGTAACGGCAAGCACGCGTGTTGATGCTCATCTGTGCGATGGAGAAGCCACGCGCGACGTGGAGGCCGCGATCCTCGGCTTTGAAAGAAGCATCCTTTACCTCCCGCTTGTCATTGCGTTGGCGGCTCGTTCGGTGGCTCGCCAATCCCTTCTGCGCCGCCCGCGAGCGCTCACATTCCGCCAAGTATGCCATCGGGCATGGCTTGGTCAATGGTCTATCTCATATCTGTGATCACAATAAGATGGCGATCGACCGAAAGGGCCCCGTCTAAGCGGCGCGACATTGCGGTACCCGGATCGGGCGCTCTCGCGGTGTGTTGCCGGGAACCCCGTCTCAGCGCGTCAGGTCTTAGCGCCGCCCCCGGCGCGGCGCGGGTTGCGGCTGGGTTTCTCCCGCAGAGCCGAAGTGATGGAGACGGAACCACGACGACGCGGCGCGGATATCGAGCGCCAGCGCAAAGCGCGCTTGCTTGGCGTCGCGGCGTTCGATCGCTGCGATCACCCGCTCATGAACCGTGGCACCGCGACGGAACATCTCGGTCGAGCCGGACACGTTCTGCACGAAAGAAAGCACCGGGCCAAAGCGGAGCCACAGGGAACCGATCATCTTCAGCAACGCATCGGAGTCCGCAGCTTCATAGACCGCAAAATGAAAGTGCTGATTGGCTTGCAGCATGCCGACGGCATCGCCCGCCTCGACGGCGCGTTCAAAAGTCTTGTTGATCTTCCTCAGGTCGCTGCAAACGCCGGCCGGTGCGCGCAGGGCCGCCCGCTGCGCAGCATAGCCTTCCACTTCGCATCGCAGGCGAATCCACTCATCGTAGTTCTCGAGCGTGAGCGCCGTGACCTGGAAGGTGCGGTTGGGGAGCTGGGTCAGGGCGTTCTCGGTCACCAGGCGCTGGATCGCCTCCCTGACCGGCATGGGACTCGTCCCGAGGGCCGCGGCAAGGGCTCGGATGGTCAGGACTTCGCCCGGCAGGAATCGCCCCTGAAAGAGCGCGTTCCGCAACTCTTGATAGACCCGTTCCTGCACGGTCGTGACGTCGATCGGTCTGACCTTGTCGTTCATCTGTTTCCTTCATCCGGCCCGAGGCGGCGATATCGGCGTCCCCTAAGTCTCCTTGCGCCTACTTATAGCAGCCCGATCCGGATATAAACTGCAGCCCATCTACGATATGTGATCACAATTTTAGATTGTATACTGGCGTGGTCTATCTCTCGAGCAGGCGAGACTTCCAGGTGCCGGTCTAGGATCTCGGGGCGCCTGCTGCGCGTACCGCGTCGGGCAGAGTGGGAAGCCTTCCCGACGGCCTGGGACGAGCCGCGCTCTCGACGTCCGCTCAGATAACTGTGATCACAGATCAATAATATATTATCTTTACATGAACCTGGGCAATCTTCTAGGTTCGACTCGCGACGGGAAGAGGCCATGCGAAGAACGGGCCGCCGATCGCGGATAATAAAAAAACGGAGGAGGAAACCTGTGAGACACATTTCCCTGATCGCGCTTGTCGTCGCCGGCAGCCTCAGTGCCGCCCCCTTGGCGGCGAAGCCGCTCAAGATCGGCATCATCGAGAGCCTGTCGGGCGCGCAGACATCGACCGGACGGATGTTCGCCAACGGCGTCCACTACGGCATCGACAGGATCAATGCCGCGGGCGGGGTCAACGGCGAACCGGTAGAGGTGGTGGAGTACGACAACGCCGGGGGCCCAACAGAGGCGGCCGACAAATTCCGCCAAGCTCAGGCGGACGGAATAAACATCATCATCCAAGGCGCATCGTCGGCCATCGCGGGCCCGCTAAACGAGGATGTGCGCAAGCACCATATCCGCACTCCCGGCAACGAGCTGATGTACAACAACGTCGGCGCCGACGCGATGGAGCTGACCGGCGAGAAGTGCCACTTCTACCACTTCCGGTACACGTCACCGGCGCCGATGCGGGTCAACGCCCTGCTCTCCACCATGAAGGAGCAGGGAACGTTGGGAACCCGCGTTTATTCACTCAACCAGAACTATTCCTGGGGCCAGGATATGCAGGCCGCGACCGCCGCGGACACCGCGATGGGCGACTATGAGGTGGTCGGCGAGGTGCTGCACGACGTCAACAAAATTCAGGATTTCGCCCCCTTCGTGGCAAAGATCAAGGCCGCCAACCCGGACACGGTGATCACCGGGAACTGGTCCAACGACCTGCTCCTGTTGATGAAGGCCGCCGGGGATGCGGGCCTCAAGGTCCGCTTCGCCACCGCCTTTCTCGACCAGCCGGGCAACATCGCGAATGCGGGCGAAACGGCGCTCGGCCACTACATCGCCAACGCCTACGACAATTCTGCCGCCGACGGCAGCTTCGCCGATGACTACAAGGCAGCCGAGGGACACTTACCTACCTTCGTCGAGCCCCAGGCTGCCTTCGCGGTGGGCGCCCTTCAGGAAGCCTTGGCGAAGGTGTCGTCGGAAGGCGGCGACGTCAATGTGACGAAGATCGCCGAGGCCCTGGAGGACACCACCTACGAGAGCCCGGTCGGTCCGATCTCGGTGCGCAAGGAAGACCATCAAACGATCCGGCCGGTCGTTGTCTCCAAGGTCGTGAAGAACGCGAAATACCCGGCCGATGACACGGACATGGGCTTCCAGATGGTCAAGGTCGTCCCCGGCGAAGAGGCGATCTATCCCGTGCAGTCCAGCTGTGAGATGAAGCGACCAGGCTGAGCCCGGCCACCGACGATCCGGCCGGGCAACGTCCGGCCGGATCGCCGCGCCCCGCTTCCGGAGCTGACAATGGAATTCTACCTGATCTCGACTCTGAACGGGGTCATCTATGGCCTGCTGCTGTTCATGGTCTCCGCCGGGCTGACTCTGATCTTCGGCATGATGGGCGTGCTGAACTTCGCCCATGCCTCGTTCTACATGTTGGGCGCCTACGTGGCCTACGCCGTGTCCTCAGCCGCCGGCTTCTGGGTCGGGCTTCTCGTCGCGCCGGCCTTTGTGGGCATTGTCGGCATGCTTGTCGAAAGATTCCTCCTGCGCCGCGTTCATGCCTTCGGGCACGCGCACGAACTGCTGCTGACCTTCGGACTCGCGCTGATCGTCGAGGAGGCGGTCAAGCTGGTCTTCGGCGACTTCCCGGTGAACTACCAGATGGCAGATACGCTGCGGTTTGCCGCCTTCACCGTCTATGGCACCGATTACCCTTTCTACCGGGTGTTCATGGGCATTGTCGCGATCGTGATGTTCGTGGCGCTATGGCTACTGCTCTCGCGCACCCGCATCGGGATCGTGGTGCGGGCCGCCGAAAGACTGCCGCAGATGGCCGAAGCGCTGGGGCATAACATTCCCGTCGTCTTCACCAGCGTTTTCGGTGCCGGCGCGGCGCTGGCAGGACTGGCGGGTGCCGTCGCCGGCGCCTTCTACCCGACAAACCCGAACATGGCGCTGGAGCTTGGCGTCATCGTCTTCGTGGTCGTCGTGGTGGGGGGCCTCGGCTCGCTGCAGGGCTCGCTGCTGGCCTCGCTGCTGATCGGGCTGTTCTCGTCCTTCGCGGTCGGGATCGACTGGTCCGCCGCCGACCTGCTGGCGCTGGTGGGGCTGGGCGTCTGGGCACGGACAATGGGAGGGCTGATGACGATGCAGGTCTCGTCGATCTCGGCGACCATCCCCTTCGCACTGATGCTGCTGGTGTTGCTGGTCCGGCCCGCAGGCCTGATGGGCGAGCGAGGCTAGGATGGCG
Organism: Kiloniellaceae bacterium; assembly: GCA_050043265.1. Taxonomy (GTDB): domain Bacteria; phylum Pseudomonadota; class Alphaproteobacteria; order Kiloniellales; family Kiloniellaceae; genus Pelagibius. The sequence continues at coordinate 68,920 of JBHJIR010000027.1, read as the reverse complement.
CGTGCTCTCCTGCCGCTCGCCCTTGTCGGGGCGTTCCTGATCGTCGCGCCGCCGTTCCTCGACCTCGGTTGGCAGAACGCGCTGATCAACATTCTGATCGCCAGCCTTTTTGCGCTGGCCTTCAATCTTCTTGCCGGACAAGCCGGGCTGCTGTCGTTCGGACACGCCGCGTACTTCGGTGTCGGGGCCTTCGCCGCGCTGCACCTGATGGCGCGCATCGAAGACGGCCTCGGCTTTCCCACCCCGCTCCTGCCGCTCGCCGGGGCCGCGGCCGGGCTGCTCATCGGTCTCGTCGCCGGGTTCTTCGCCACGATGCGCTCGGGCGTCTACTTCGCGCTTGTCACCCTCGCGATCGCCGAACTGTTCCACTCCCTCGCCCCGCACTGGCAGGGCGTGTTCGGCGGCGAGGCGGGTTTGTCGTCGATGCGGATGCCTTGGGGCGGGCTCATCTTCGGCTCGCTTATCGAGGTCTACTACCTCACCCTCGCCTGGGTCGCGCTTTCGATCCTGCTGCTCTGGGGCCTGACCCGCAAACCCTTCGGCCGCCTGGCGCTGGCGCTCCGCGACAACGAGCAGAGAGTGCGCTTCCTCGGCTATAACGCTCACATCACCAAGGTCATCATCTTCGCCATCTCGGCCATGTTCTCAGGCGTGGCGGGCGCGCTGCAGGCGATCTCGAACGAGACGTCGAACTACGTCCTCTTCGCGTCGGGCGTCTCCGCCCAAGTCGTTCTCTATACCTTCGTGGGAGGGGCGACGATCTTCTTCGGTCCGGTGGTCGGCGCGGTGATCTTCACACTCTTCGCCTACCTTGTCTCCGACCTCACACGCTCCTGGCTGCTCTACCAAGGCCTGATCTTCGTGCTTGTGATGCTCTACGCCCCGAACGGTCTTGGCGGCCTGATCCACCAGCATCTGCGTCACCGCGGGCAACTCGACTGGTCTCGTCTTGCCAGGCCCTATGCACAAGCCACTCTGGGCAGTCTGCTCGTCGCCGCAGCGGCCATTTTCCTCATCGAAACGCTTGCCGTGGTCTTCAGCCGGGATTATGCGGTGGCGCGCCGGGACGCCGGCGGTGGCTTTCCCGCCTATGAGGTCTTTGGTCTCAACTGGACGCCGCTCAGCCCGGTGCCGTGGCTGCTGCCGCTGGCGCTCTTCGCCGCCGGACTTTGGCTTATCCTTCAAGCCCGCCACCCCATCGGCGCGCTCTGGCAGCGAGTCCGCGCGGGATCCGAACCCGATGTGAACCCGTCATGACGGAAGCACTCCTCGAACTCAATGGGATCGCCAAGTCCTTCGGGTCCATCTCGGTGCTGCAGGAAGTCAACCTCGACGTGCGGTCCCGCGAGCGCCATGCCGTCATCGGGCCGCACGGCGCCGGCAAATCGACCCTTTTCAACCTGATCTCGGGAATGTTTGCGCCCACGAGCGGAACGATACGGCTGCAGGAGCGTCCCATTGGCGGTCTCCCGCCCCACGTGATCAATCGCGCGGGCCTGGCCCGGTCCTTCCAGATCACCAGCAACTTCCGGCGGCTCAGCGTGTTCGAGAATCTCCGGTTGGGCGTACTCGCCCGGCACGGCATCCGCTACGGCCTGTTCAGGCCCGTGTCGAGAATGCGGGCAGTCAATGAGGAAACTGCCGAACTGCTCTCCATCGTCGGCCTTGAGCGGCGGGCGCACGACATGGCCGGCGATCTGACCTACTCCGAGCAACGCGCCTTGGAGATCGGCATGACGCTCACCACCCGGGCCAGCGTGATCCTGCTCGACGAGCCGACCGCCGGCATGTCGCGCGACGAGACCGATCAGACGGTCGAATTGATCCGTAAGGTCACGCCGGACAAGACCCTGCTGATGATTGAGCATGACATGAGTGTTGTGTTCTCGCTCTGCGATCGCGTCTCGGTGCTGGTTTACGGTTCGATTCTGGCGACCGACACACCGCCGGCGATCAGCGCCAACGCAGAGGTCCAGAAGGCCTATCTCGGCGAGGAGACGGCGACATGACCCTTCTCGAGGTCAGCGGGCTGCACGCGCACTACGGTAAGAGCCACGTGCTGCATGGCGTGAACCTGGCCATTCCCGATGGCGCCATCGTTTCCCTCCTGGGCCGCAACGGCTCGGGCCGCTCGACGACCCTCAAGACGATCATGGGGCTGGTGAGGCCCAGCGCCGGGGCTGTACGGCTCGCCGGAACCGATCTGGCGGCCCGCCGGCCCTACGACATCTGCCGCCGGGGCATCGGATTTGTCCCCGAGGAAAGGCTGGTATTTCCCAACCTCACCGTCGAGGAGAACCTGCGGATGGGCATCCAGCCATCACCCCCGGGCGCACATTGCTGGTCGGTCGCGGAGATGCACGATTACTTTCCGCGACTGAAGGAGCGCGGCTCGGTCCGTGCGGGATACCTTTCAGGCGGCGAACAACAGATGCTGACGCTCTGCCGCTCGCTTCTCGGCAATCCGCGCGTCCTCCTCATCGACGAGCCGACCGAGGGCCTGGCCCCGCAGATCGTCGACGTCGTGATGGAGGTGATCCTGGACATCGGCCGCCGCGGCGTCGCCGTTCTGCTGGTCGAGCAGAAGCTGACAATCGCTCTCAAGGTGGCCGCCGAGGTCCTGGTCATGGGCCATGGCGAGATCGTGTTTCGCGGCACCCCCGACATGCTTTCCGAAAACCCCGACATCCGCCGCAATTGGCTGGAAGTCGCATGACCCAGAACGAGGGAAAATCGATGAGCTTTATTCACCGGATGCGGCCCGAGCCCGGCCTGCGAGTCCTGATCACGGCAGGCGCTTCAGGCATCGGCGCGGTGACCGCAAAGGCCTTCCTCGAGGCGGGCGCGAAGGTGCTGATCTGCGACATCGATGCCCCTGCACTCGCCGCCTTCGCCGCGGCGCATCCGGGCCTGCTGACCGAGGTCGCCGACGTTTCCGTTCCGGAGGCCGTCGATGCGCTGGCCGACACCGTCCGCTCCCAGCTCGGCGGGCTGGATGTTCTGGTCAATAACGCGGGAATCGCCGGGCCGACCGGCGCCATCGACGCGCTTGAGGTCGACGACATCCGCCGCACGCTCGAGGTCGACCTGATGAGCCAGTTTCTCGTCACGCGGCGGTGCGCCGCCCTCCTCCGCGAAAGCCGCGGCTCTATCCTGAACATGTCCTCGGTGGCGGGCCGGCTGGGAATCAGCCTGCGCACGCCCTATGCCGCCGCCAAATGGGGTATCGTCGGCCTGACCGAAAGCCTTGCCCGCGAACTCGGCCCCGATGGCGTGCGGGTCAATGCGATTCTGCCGGGCATCGTCCGCGGTGACCGGATCAGGAGGGTTCTGACCGCCCGCGCCGAGGCGGAGGGCCTCACCTACGACGAGATGGAAAAAGCATACCTCCAGAACACCTCACTGCGCCGCATGGTCGAGCCCGAGGACATCGCCTCAATAGCGCTCTTCCTGTGCTCGCCCGCCGGGGCCAATATCTCCGGTCAGGCGATCAGTGTCTGCGGAAACGTGGAGACGCTGTAAAGAAGCGCTGGGAGCGCAGCCGCTGCGCATTAGGCGCGCCTGCGCTATGTACCGACACCGTGTCCACTCCTTCCAAGGCCATCGCCCAAGTCGGCTTCGGGTCACAAGGCGAACTGCACGCCTTGCATCCGGACGTCCGCTTTCGGCGCCAGTCCGGACGCCACTCTTCTCCGCCCCGCAGATGCAAAATTGCTGTTCCCAACGACGCCTGTCGGCTGATGAGCCGCCCCTTTAAGCAGCCGGCCGCATGGCGCGGCGCGGCAGCAGGATGTCGAAGCGGCGCCGGATGTCTTCATCAAGTTCTTCCGGGATCGCCTCCGGCCAGTGCTCGGCCAGTACCTTGCGGGCATGGTCGCGGGCGGCCTCGCGGATGTCCCGGGATCCCTTGCGCTCCCAGTCGTCGCGGTTGTCGCGGTCGAGCAGGCTGGGATAGAGGTATTCGCTGTTCATCAGCGCCAGGGTCTGCGGATGGCCGAGGAAGTGGCCCGGCCCGTTGCAGACCGCGTCGATGACGTCGAGGGAGAGCGATTCCTCGGTCACCTCGATCCCCTTCAGCATGCGCATGATCTCGCCGTTCACGTCGTTGTCGATCACGTACTGCTCGTAGGCAACAGTCAGCAGGCTCTCCAAGAAACCCGCGGAGTGATGAATGTAGTTGGAGCCGGCCAGCGCGGCGGCCAGGCCGGTGATTCCCTTCTCCACGCCCGCCTGGGCGTCCGGCACCTTTGAATCGGAAATGCCCGACGAGTTGTAGAGCGGTACTTCCAGATATTGCGCGATCTGGGCGCAGGCGGCGTTCAGCAAGGCGAACTCTGCCGAGCCGCCGACGAAGGCGCCGCTGCGCAGATCGGCCTGGGCCGGTACGCAGCCCATGATCAGCGGATGACCGGGGTTCAACAGGTTCACGTAGACGAAGCCCGAGAGCTGTTCGGCGGTAATCTGCACCAGGGTGCCGGCCAGCGCCGCCGGTCCGGTGGCGCCGGCCTGCGGCGCCGAGGAGATCACCACCGGCAGCCGCTGCTCGACGATGCTGTCGAGGATCTCCACCGTCTCCATGGCATAGCGCAGCGGGCTGACGGTCCAGCAGGCGGTGTAGGAAATCAGCGGGCGGCGGTCCAGGGACGCGGCGCCGCCGGCCAGGATCTCCGCCAGGGCGCGCTGCTCGGCGACCTTCTCCGGCAGATAGGCGTTGGCCATGACGTGCTTCTCGGTCGCCGCCAGGCAGGCGTAGAACTGGTTCACGTCGATCTGGTCGTTGGCCAGGTCGCGGGCCACCACCGGGCGCATGTAGAAATGGATGTGCTCCAGCGTGTCGCAGAGGCGGCCGATGTCGTAGTTGTCGCTGAGGCGCGTCTCGCGCACCGTGCCGTCCAGGTCCAGGATCTTCACCGCCTGGCCGCCGGTGCCCATGTAGACCCGCTTGCCGCCAAGGTGGAGATCGTGCTGCGGACTGCGCCCGGCGAGCAGCACTTCGCGGGCCGCCGTCTTCAGGCAGGACTCGATCAGCTTGGCGTCGATATAGACCCGGTTACGGTCTTCGTCGATGCGGCAGCCCGCGGCGCGAAAGACGTCGCGGCAGGGGCTGGCCGCCACCTCGATCCCGGTCCGCTGCAGTACCTCGATGGCGGCATCGACGATGCGCGGCACGTCGGCGTCCTTCAAGGGGCGGTAGCTGCCGCCGGAAAGCCCCGCCGGCGCGACCGGGGGCCCCTGGCGTTGGGCGCTGCGTTGGGCGGCGCGCTGATCGCGCCCCCGCCGGATGCGTGTCATGGGTGTAGCCTTCTTCCGCTTTGCGGGCGCCCGGTGCGGGCCGCCCGCTTGGCCTCAAGCTTGCCCGGCTGCCCGCAGCGGGCTGTCCAGCATCCGACAGAAACTGTCGCGGTGTGGTGTCCTGAAATCGCCCTCCCGACCGACGGAAAAAAGGGGCTCCGGCTGGCCTCGCCTCAAGCGAGGAAGCTGGAACCCCTTGATCGTCCGAAAGACGTCTTAAGCAGCGCGGTGCTGGTTAAGCGGCGCGGATCTGGGCGATGAACTGATCGACCTCGCGGCTCAGGCTGTCCGACTGCTGCGCCAGCTCGCCGGCGGCCTCCAGCACCTTGCCCGCCGACCCGCCGGTCTCCGCCGCCGTCTTCGACACTGCGGTGACGTTGCCCGCCACCTGCTTGGTGCCCTGGGAGGCCTGCTGCACGTTGCGCGCTATCTCCTGCGTCGCGGCGCCCTGCTCCTCGACCGCCGCGGAAATGTTGCTGGCGATTTCGTTGATCTGCTCGACCGTCTCGCCGATCGACTGGATCGCCGCCGCCGCATCGGTGGTCGCGCCCTGGATCTCGCCGATCTGGCTGGAGATTTCCTCGGTCGCCTTGGCGGTCTGGGTGGCGAGGCTCTTAACCTCGTTGGCGACGACGGCAAAGCCCTTGCCGGCCTCGCCCGCGCGCGCCGCCTCGATGGTGGCGTTCAGCGCCAGCAGGTTGGTCTGCTCGGCGATGTCCTGGATCAGCTTTACCACGGCACCGATCTTCTGCGCCGCCTCGACCAGGCCCTCGACCTGAACGTTGGTGGCACGCGCGTTGGTCACCGCCTTGCCCGCCGTCTCGGTCGAGCGGCTGACCTGGCGGCTGATCTCCTCGATGGAGGACGACAGCTCCTCGGTCGCCGCGGCCACCGTCTGCACGTTGGACGACGCCTCTTCCGAGGCGGCAGCGGCCGAGGCGGCCTGCTGTTCGGTCTCACTAGCGGCGGTGGTCATCGATTTCGCCGTGGTCTGCATCTGTCCGGCAGTCTGCGACACCATTTGGACCACCGACTTCACCTTGGCTTCGAAGTTGTCGGCGACTTCCTGCATGGTGCGGCGCTTTTCCTGCTCGGCGCGCTGCGCGGCCTGGCGGCTCTCCTCCTCCAGGCGCTTCTGCTCGATGCCGTTTTTCTTGAACACTTCGACCGCTTCGGCCATCTCGCCGATCTCGTCGTGGCGGCCGACGCCAGGCACCGCAACCTGCAGGTTACCGCCGGCCAGCTCGCGCATAGCACCGCTCATGCCGTTGATCGGCTTGGTGATACCGCGCGCCACGAATATGGAGATCGTGCCCATGACCAGCAGGATGATGCCGATCATGCCCAGTTCGAAGATCGCCTTCTGCCAGAAGATCGCATCCAATTCGTCTATGTAGACGCCGGTACCGATGATCCACCCCCAGGGCTCGTAACCCTGCACGAAGGACTCCTTGGGGACCGGATGCTCCTTGCCGGGCTTCGGCCAGTAGTAGGTCACGTAGCCCGCCTTCTGTGCGCTGACGACCTTCACAAACTCCTGGAAGATGAAAGTGCCGTTGGGATCCTTCAGGCCGCTGAGGTCCTTGCCGTCCAGTTCCGGCTTGACCGCGTGCATGACCATCGACGCCTGGTAGTCGTTGACCCAAAAATAGTCGGTGCCGTTGTAGCGCATCGCCCCGATGGCGGCGAGGGCGGCCGCCTGGGCCGCCTCGGTCGTCATCTCGCCGGCCTCGGCGCGCTTGTGATAGCCATCGGCGATCGCAATGGTGGTCTCGACGAGCTGCCGCAGCTCGGTGCGCTTTTGCTCAACGAGTTCGACGTCCAGCTCGTAGAGGCGGATACCCGTGAGCACGATCATGCTGGCGGCCATCAGCAGGATTAGCGCGAACACGCGGTGCGCAATCCCAATAGAAGTCAACATCTTGAAAGACATAGCAGCCCTCACGGTCGAAACGGCGTAAATTCAACAACTATACTTAAAGGGTATGACTTAAATATTTCTTTATTCTGTATCGCCTTGGCGGCTAGACATTATCGCTAAAGTGGCATTTCAATGTCGTCCTCTCCTTTTTGCGACGTCGCGCCAACGGCTCTTCCGAACCGCCCAAAAGGGTGCTACATAGGCTTCCAAGTTGTATATACAACTTTGACTGGGAGACACGCGTGACGGCAGCCCCCTTCATTCTGACAGCCGGCCGGCTGACCCTGGCCGATCTGCACCGCTTTTGGCGCGAACCGGCAAAGATGGCCCTTGATCCGTCGTGCTATGACGCGATGGAGCGATCCGCCGGCACCGTGGCGTCGGTGGTTGCCGAAGGGCGTACCGTCTACGGCATCAACACCGGCTTCGGCAGCCTGGCGCGGCAGACCATCGCCGCCGATCAGGTGGCGGAGCTGCAGACCCGCCTGGTCCTGTCGCACAGCTGCGGCGTCGGCCAGCCGCTCGACGACCGCGTCGTGCGCCTCATCCTGCTGCTGAAGATCAACGCCCTGTCGCGCGGCCATTCGGGGATTCGGGGGGAGGTCATCGACCGCCTCATCCAGTTGTTCAACGAGGAACTTTATCCGGTCATCCCGGGCAAGGGCTCGGTCGGCGCTTCCGGCGACCTCGCGCCGCTGGCGCACCTCTCCGCCGTGCTGCTGGGCCACGGCGAGATCAATCACCGGGGCCGGCGTCGTCCGGCCGCGGAGGTCCTGGGTGAGCACGGCATCGCGCCGATCCAACTCGCCGCCAAGGAAGGTCTCGCCCTGCTGAACGGCACCCAGGTGTCGACGGCGCTGGCCCTGCACGGCCTCTTTGCCGCCGGCGACTGCTTCACCGCGGCGATCACCGCCGGCGCCCTTTCGGTCGATGCGGCGCTGGGCAGCGACACCCCCTTCGATGCGCGCATTCAGGACCTGCGCGGCCATCCCGGGCAGATCGCCGTGGCGGGCTGGCTGCGCGCGCTGCTGGAAGGCAGCGAGATCCGCCATTCGCATCTGGACTGCGACCGGGTGCAGGACCCCTATTCCCTGCGCTGCCAGCCGCAGGTGATGGGCGCCATCGCCGACGTGTTCCGCAATGCCGCCGCCACCCTGGCGCGCGAGGCCAATGCCGTGTCCGACAATCCGCTGGTCTTTCCGGAAACCGGCGAGGTGCTGTCCGGCGGCAATTTCCACGCCGAGCCGGTGGCCTTCGCGGCCGACATGACCGCCATGGCCCTGTCCGAAATCGGCGCCCTGTCGGAGCGCCGCGTCGCCCTGCTGACCGATGCCAACATGAGCATGCTGCCGCCCTTCCTGGTCGCCGAGCCGGGCCTCAACTCCGGCTTCATGATCGCCCACGTCACCGCGGCGGCGCTGGCCTGCGAGAACAAACTGCTGAGCCACCCGGCCAGCGTCGACAGCTTGCCGACCTCGGCCAACCAGGAAGACCACGTCTCCATGGCGACCCACGGTGCCCGGCGGCTTTCCGACATGGCCGAAAATACCGCTCACATCGTCGCCATCGAGCTGCTGGCCGCCGCCCAGGGCATCGACCTGCGCCGGCCGCTGACCACGTCGCCCCGTTTGACGCAGGCGATGACCGCCATTCGCGAGAGGGCTCCCTTCCTCGACAACGACCGGTTGCTGTCGCGCGACATCGAGGCCCTGTCCGGGCTGGTTGTCGGCGGCTGGTTTTCGGCGGATTTCCTGGGATCGGAGTGGCTCACCGCAAATTTGTGAGCAGGTGCAGCATTGGACCGCTGGACGGCAGGATCGCGACTGCGATATAGTGTGATTTGGCAGAGGACTGGTTGGCCCTCCTATGAACCGCACAAGACGGTCTGAGGGTTAATTCATTGATATTTTTGAACACCTTGAGGTGACCAACTTGTCCAGCATTCCCGAAAAAATCTCCGCCCTCCCCCATTCCGGCATTGCGCCGGAAGTAGAGGGCTTCGTCCTCGACGAGCAAGTGGCGCATCTGCTGCGCCGGGCCCATCAGCGCGCCTCGGCGCTGTTTCTGACGGTGCTCGCGGATGCCCAGCTGACGCCGACCCAGTTCTTCGCCATGGCCCGCCTGCACGAAATGGGCAAGCTGTCGCAGAACCGCCTCGGCCGCCTCGCCGCGATGGATCCCGCCACCATCCAGGGGGTGATCCGCCGGCTGCACGAGCGCGGCTTCATCGAACGGCTGGCCGATCCGACCGACCGCCGGCGCATGGTACTGAGCCTGTCGCCGCTGGGCCAGGAAACGGTGATGCGCCTGCTGAAGGATGCCAATCGCGTCGGCGACGAAATCGTCGCGCCGCTGAAACCGGAAGAGCAGAGCCTCTTTCTCAGCCTGCTGAAGCGGCTGGTCTGACGCGACACGCCTATCTGAGCGCGCTGGTATCCGGGCACGCTGGCGTCCGGGAAGCGGGTGGGGGAATAAAAGGCCGGTCCCCGCGGGGCCGGCCTTAATCCGTCAAGCGGCAGGCTTCACGAGCGGCAGGCTTCAAGCAACCGTCCAGGTATGTCCCTTGTGGAGCAGTTCGGCCAGCGTTGCCGGGTGGGTCTGCCTTGCCCGCGCGACCTCCTCGACGACCCTGCCTTCGTAGCTCGGTGCCGGATCGCAGTAGAGCACGCCCAGCGCCACCGGCATTGTCGGCGGCTGCAGGCCCGCCGGTTGCAGGCCCGCCGGCTGCAGGCCCGCCAGCAGCCCGGCCAAGGCCCGGTCGGTTTCATCATGCACCAGGATGTCGGCCTCGCTGACGCCTTCCTCACCCAGCGTCACCGCTTCCAGCGCCAGCCTGCCTTTTGCGAGGCGCAGGCCCTTGTTGCCCTCCTTGCCGAAGATCATCGGCTTGCCGTGTTCCAGCAGGATCTCGCGGTCGGCGGCGACGCTGCGCTGGGTGAAGCTGTCGAAGGCGCCGTCGTTATAGACGATGCAGTTCTGGAAGATCTCCACCAACGCAGTGCCGCGGTGCGCCCTGGCGCGCTTCAGCACCTCGGGCAGATGCTTCTGCTGGGTATCGACCGAGCGGGCAAAGAAACGCGCACCGGCGCCCAGCGCAAAGCTGCCGGCGCAGACCGGCGTGTCGACCGAGCCGCCCGGCGTGGAGGGCGAACGGGTGCCGACCCGCGACGTCGGCGAGTACTGCCCTTTGGTGAGGCCATAGATCTCGTTGTTGAACAGCAGGATCTGCAGGTCGACGTTGCGGCGCAGGACGTGCAGGAGGTGATTGCCGCCGATCGACAGCGCATCGCCGTCGCCCGACACCACCCAGACGTCGAGCGCCGGGTTGGTCAGCTTCACACCGGTGGCAAAGGCCGGCGCACGGCCGTGGATGGTGTGAAAGCCGTAGGTCGCCATGTAATAGGGAAACCGCGCCGCGCAGCCGATGCCGGAGATGAACACCGTCTTGGCGGTGTCCGCCTGCAGCTCGGCCAGGGTTTTCTGCACCGCCTTTAAAATAGCGTAGTCGCCGCAGCCCGGGCACCAGCGCACTTCCTGGTCCGAGGCATAGTCCTTGGCGGTCTTCACCGCAGCGTCCTTGGCGGTCTTCACCGCGGCGGTCGGAACACTCATGGCTGGCTCTCCAGGCGGGCGCGTACGGCGGCCTCGATCTCGTCGATCTTGAACGGCTTGCCGGTCACCTTGCTGAGGCTCTCGGCCGGCACCAGGTATTCGCTGCGCAACACGGTGACGAGCTGGCCGCCGTTCATCTCCGGCACCAGGATCCTGCCGAAGCCGGCAAGCAGGTCGCCGAGATTCAGCGGCAACGGCCAGATGTGGCGCAGGTGCAGGTGGGCCACAGCAAGGCCCTCAGCGCGCAGGGTGTCGACGGCACGGCTGATCGGCCCATAGGTCGAGCCCCAGCCGATCACCACAAGGTCATCGCCGGGACCGCCCGCCTCGAAGCCCTGCGGCGGCACGTCCCTGGCGACACCCAGCACCTTGTTGCGGCGCAGGTCGGTCATCGTCTGATGGTTGGCCGGATCGTAGGAGATGTCGCCGCTGTCGCTCGCCTTCTCGATGCCCCCGATGCGGTGTTCCAGGCCGGGCGTGCCGGGCACCGCCCAGACCCGGGCCAGGGTGTCGGGGTCCCGGTTGAACGGCTGGAAGCCTTCCGGGTTCGTCTCGAAGCGCGCCGGGAACTGCGGCAGGCTCTCGGCATCGGGCAGCCGCCAGGGCTCGGCGGCATTGGCGATGTAGCCGTCGCTGAGCAGGATCACCGGCGTCATGTACTTGGTGGCGATGCGCACCGCCTCGATGGCGACGTCGAAGCAGTCGGCCGGCGAGCGCGCGGCCAGCACCACCAGCGGACTGTCGCCGTTGCGCCCGAAGACCGACTGGTAGAGGTCGGACTGTTCGGTCTTGGTCGGCATGCCGGTCGAGGGGCCGGCGCGCTGTGCGTTCACGACGACCAGCGGCAGCTCGGCGGAGATCGCCAGCCCGACCGCCTCCATCTTCAACGCCACGCCGGGGCCGGAGCTGGAGGTGACGCCGATGCCGCCGGCATAGGACGCGCCGATGGCGGCGCAGACCGCCGCGATCTCGTCCTCGGCCTGGAAGGTCACCACGCCGTGGTCCTTCAGCGCCGCCAGGGTGTGCAGCACCGAAGACGCGGGCGTGATCGGATAGGAACAGAACACCAGCTTCAGCGCGGCGCCCGCCGCACCGGCGCCGAGGCCCCAGGACAGCGCCTCCGCACCGGTGATGTTGCGATAGACGCCGGGGGCGATCTCCGCCGGCGGCACCGAAAAAGCAGCGGCCTGCTCACCCAGTTCCGCCGTCTCGCCGAAGGCATGGCCGGCGTTCAGCGCGGCAATGTTGGCGGCGGCGATGTCGGGGCGTTTGGCGAACTTGCCGGCCAGCCAATCGACGGTCGTCTCGCGCGGGCGCCCGAACATCCAGTAGATCAACCCCAGCGCCCACATGTTCTTGCAGCGCAGGGCCTCCTTCTTGGTCAGCCCGGAGTCCTTCAAGGCGTCCTGGGTCCGCTGCGACATGTCCACTTCGATGACGCGGTAGTCCTTCAGGCTGCCGTCGCCGCGCGGATCGCCCGCATAGCCGGCCTTGGCGAGATTGCGCTCGTTGAAGGCACCGGAATCGAGAATCAGCAGCCCGTGCGGCTTCACGTCGACCAGGTTCGCCTTCAGCGCCGCCGGGTTCATCGCCACCAGCACATCCAACGCGTCGCCGGCGGTCTTGATGACGCGGGCACCGAAATTGATCTGGAAGGCGGAGACGCCGAAAGTGGTGCCGACCGGCGCGCGGATCTCCGCCGGGAAGTCCGGAAAGGTCGCCAGGTCGTTGCCGGCCAACGCGGTGGAGAGGGTAAACTGACTGCCGGTAAGCTGCATGCCGTCGCCGGAATCGCCGGCGAAACGGACCACCGCGGACTCGATCACCTGGCGGCCGGAGGGACCGTCCGCCAACGCCGTCGAACCTTCCATACCTCGAAAACCTCTCGCTGAACGGTGGCGAAGCAGTTTAAGGCGCGCTGTGCAGACGCAAACTATGGCCCGCCCGGCCCCCCTTTGCCAATGAGGCAGATCAATATCACTAGAAAATAGTGTGAAATAGTTTCAGCCGCCCACGACCCATGCTGAATTGACCGGACGGGGCGCCGCCCCCTCCCCCCGCCGTTAACCGGAAACGATGATCTCGGGCGCAGGCTGGTCGCCCTGGCTGGTGACGGGGGCTGGTCACGGGGGCCGGCGCGCGGCCCGGCGCGGGGGCCGACAGGTGTCGCAATCCGGCCGGTCCGGTCCCCTGCGGCAGGCCGATGATAGGCGCGCAAACGCTTGAGTTCCGGGCCATTTCGGCTTTGTCGCGATTCAGACACGATCAGTCGCCGCAGGTGAAGCCCGTAAGGCCCCGCTCAAGGGAAATGATCGCGGGGACCAACAGCGCCCGGGGCCCTCGCATGTGTCGAACGGTCCGGGACGTTTTGCCGTAATGGCTTGCCGTGAGGAATGACGATGGCGGAAGACGACGATCTGGATCTCAACAGCCTTGACGACGACGAACTCGTCAAGCAGATGCACGACGACCTCTACGACGGCCTGAAGGAAGAGATCGAGGAATCGGTCCACATCCTGCTGAACCGCGGCTGGGCACCCTACCGGGTGCTGACCGAGGCGCTGGTCGAGGGCATGCGCATCGTCGGCATCGACTTCCGCGACGGCATCCTCTTCGTGCCGGAAGTGCTGCTGGCCGCCAACGCCATGAAGGGCGGCATGTTCATCCTGCGCCCCCTGCTGGTCGAGACCGGCGCGCCGAAGCTCGGCACCATGGTGATCGGCACCGTGAAGGGCGACATCCACGACATCGGCAAGAACCTCGTCTCGATGATGATGGAAGGCGCCGGCTTCGAGGTCATCGACCTGGGCATCAACAACCCGGTCGAGAAGTACCTGGACGCCCTGGAAGAGCATAAGCCCGACATCCTCGGCATGTCGGCCCTGCTGACCACCACCATGCCCTACATGAAGGTGGTCATCGACACCATGAAGGAAAAGGGCATCCGCGACGACTACGTGGTGCTGGTCGGCGGCGCGCCGCTGAACGAGGCCTTTGCCGAGGCCGTCGGCGCCGACGCCTACTGCCGCGACGCCGCCGTGGCGGTGGAAACCGCCAAGGAATTCATGAAGCGCCGCCACAACCGGCAGGGCGCCGCCTAAGGCCCCGCGGGAAAGCAGGACAACCACGCCATGCCGGCCGTCCAGCCCACCCCCAGCGTCATCCCCGGTGCGACCACGCAGCAGCGCACGCTGCTCGTCGCCTGCGGCGCGCTGGCCCGCGAGGTGGTCGAACTGATCCGCGTCAACGGCTGGGACCACCTGACGGTGAGTTGCCTGCCGGCCGCCTGGCACAACCCGCCGGAGAAGATCCCCGAGGGCGTGCGCCAGCGCATCCGCGACTCCCGCGGCCGCTTCGACCGCTTCCTGGTGCTGTACGGCGACTGCGGCACCGGCGGCCTGCTGGACCAGGTGCTGGCCGAGGAAGGCGCCGAGCGCAGCGCCGGCCCGCACTGCTATGCCTTCTATGCCGGCGATGCCGTGTTCGACGCCCTGGCCGAGGCGGAGATCGGCAGCTTCTACCTGACCGACTACCTGGTGCGTCACTTCGACCGGCTGATCATCCAGGGCCTCGGGCTGGACCGTCATCCGGAGCTGCGCGACCTCTACTTCGGCAATTACAAAAAGCTGGTCTACCTGGCACAGACCGAAGACCCCGATCTGAAGACGCGCGCTGCCGCCGCCGCCGGGCATCTGGGCCTCGCCTTCGACTATCACTTCACCGGCTACGGCGGGCTCGGCGACTTCATGGACCGGCCCGCTCGCCAAGAGCCGGCCCGGGAGGCGGTGCTATGCCCCAGCTGACGATCGTCTACTGGCGCGACATCCCGGCCCAGGTGACCGTGAAGGCCGGGCGCAAGACCGCCAAGGTGCAACTCAGCGAGCGCTTCGAGAAGGCGATCGACCGCGCCGCCATGCGCGCCAAGCTGACCGGGACCGATGCCTACCTGGAGCACTGGCGCCGCAGCGCCCCCGACGCCTGCGGCGACGCCATGGACGCCGACGCCGCCGCCGCCGCGCAGCGCCTGGAAAGCGACTACGACGACGCCCGCCTGGCCGAACTGGTGGCCGCCGGCGGCCTCGAGACAGTCTGAGTCACCCCGCGACATGACGCGCGCAGAAGGAACACTGGGATGTATGCCGTGAGCAAGGCCATGCCGCTCGATGCCGCCGCCGAGCAGACCAAGCAGCAGATCCTCGATCTGGTCGAGGGCTTCACCGTGGAGACCACTCCCGGTTCGGCCGCCAAGACCCCGGACTACCGCGAGCACCTGCGCCCCGGCGCGCGGGTCGCCGTCACCTTCCTGCCCGGCTCCGACTTCGCCGACACCGTGGCGACGGCCAAGCGCCTGCAGGAAGAAGGCTTCCAGCCGATGCCGCACTTCGCGGCGCGCTCGATCCCCAGCCGCGACGCGCTGGAGGACTATCTGAAGGCGCTCTCCGACGTCACCGAGCTGCGCCACGTGGTGGCCCTGGCCGGCGCCGTCGACCAGCCGCTCGGGCCCTTCGAGAGCTCCATGGCGATCCTGGAGACCGGTCTGTTCGACAAGTACGGCGTCGAGACCATCGGCGTCGCCGGCCATCCCGAGGGCAGCCCCGACATCGCCCCCGCCGCCCTTGAGGAGGCGCTGACCTGGAAGAACGCCTTTGCCGAACGCAGCGATGCCAGCTTCTACATCGCCACCCAGTTCTGCTTCGAGGCGGCGCCGATCATCGCCTGGGACAAGGCCATGCAGGCCGCCGGCAACCGCCTGCCGATCCACATCGGCGTGCCGGGCCTGGCCACCATCAAGACGCTGATCAACCATGCCAAGGCCTGCGGCGTCGGCCCGTCGATGCGGTTCCTGACCCGCCAGGCGCGCAACGTCGCCAAGCTGATGACGGTGAACGCCCCCGACCGCCTGCTGCTGGACCTCGCCCGCTACAAGGCGCTGGACCCTGACTGCGGCATCGCCCGCCTGCACATCTATCCGCTGGGCGGGCTGAAGCGCTCGGCAGCCTGGACCTACGCGGTGGCCGATGGCGACTTCGAGCTGAACCCCAAGGGCAACGGCTTCAAGGTCACCCGCGACCTCGACTAGGGCAGGAAGTAGGGCGGCTCCGGAAAATGGTCGTAGCGCGTTTCGGCCACTGCTGGTCGTCCCTGCGCCAGCCCCGCACGGCGGAAAGCGCCCAAATGCCGCCCAACACGTTTGGGCACACCGGCGCCGCGGGCCACGCGGCAAACCGGGCTGAAAAGGAGTAACGGGATCATGTCACGCACGGTTGTCAGCTCGCATTCCAAGGAACTGGTGATCGGCTTCGACCAGCCGTTCTGCATCATCGGCGAGCGCATCAATCCGACCGGGCGCAAGCTGCTGGCCGCCGAGATGGCCGCCGGCGACTTCAGCCGCGTCGAGGCGGACTGCCTGGCCCAGGTCGCCGCCGGCGCCCACATGCTGGACGTCAACGCCGGCATCCCGCTGGCCGACGAGCCGGCGATCCTGGCGCAGACCATCAAGCTGGTGCAGTCGCTGACCGACCTGCCGCTGTCGATCGACTCCTCCATCGTCGAGGCCCTGGAATCCGGCCTCAGCGTCTACCAGGGCAAGGCGCTGGTGAACTCGGTGACCGGCGAAGACGAGCAGATGGGGCGCGTGCTGCCGCTGGTGAAGAAGTACGGCGCCGCCGTGGTCGCCATCTCCAACGACGAGACCGGCATCTCCATGGACCCGGACGTGCGCTTTGCCGTCGCCAAGAAGCTCGTCGAGCGTGCCGCCGACTACGGTATCCCCAAGGAGGACATCGTGGTCGACCCGCTGGTCATGCCGATCGGCGCCCTTGGCACCGCCGGGCGCCAGGCCTTCGCGATCGTCCGCAAGCTGCGCGAGGAACTGGGCGTCAACACCACCTGCGGCGCTTCCAACATTTCCTTCGGCCTGCCCAACCGCCACGGCATGAACGCCTTCTTCCTGGCCATGGCCGCCGGCGCCGGCATGACCTCGGCGATCATGAACCCGCTGCACGAGGAAGAGCTGACCGGCATCATGGCCGCCGACGTGCTGAACGGTTACGACAAGGATTGCCGCGCCTGGATCCGCAAGTTCCGCGAGCCGGCTCCGGCCGGGGCGGAGAACGACGGCGGCCGCCGCGAGCGCCGCCGGCGCCGCGGATAGACAACGGAAGACAGTTTGCCCGTGCCGGACGACACACTCAGGAACGCGCCGAAAGACGCACTCGTCGTCTTCACCCCCTCGGGGCGGCGCGGACGGTTCCCCATCGGCACGCCCATCCTGAAGGCGGCGCGCAGCCTGGGCGTGGACATCGATTCCGTCTGCGGCGGCCGCGGCATCTGCGGGCGCTGTCAGGTCGAGGTCGGCAGCGGCGAGTTCGCCAAGCACGGCATCACCAGCCGGCCGGGCCACGTTTCCGAGTGGAACCAGACCGAAGGACGCTACAAGGACAAGCGCGGCATGGCCGAGGGCCGCCGGCTGTCCTGCCAGGCCCTGTTGCAGCAGGACGTGGTGATCGACGTTCCCGCCGAAAGCCAGGTCCACAAGCAGGTCGTGCGCAAGCGTGCCGAAGTGCGCGATATCGAGCTCGACCCCGCCATCCGGCTGCACTACGTCGTGGTGCAGGAGCCGGACATGCACAATCCGACCGGCGACCTGGAACGGCTACTGGCGGCCCTGCAGGACCAATGGGGCCTGACCGGCCTGGAAACCGACCTGCGTATTCTTCAAGGGCTGCAGAAGACGCTGCGCGCCGGCAACTGGCAGGTCACCGTGGCGGTGCACCGCGGCCAGGTGATCACCGCCATCTGGGCGGGCTTCCACGACCGCAGCTTCGGCCTGGCCGTCGACGTCGGCTCGACCACCATCGCCGCCCACCTCTGCAACCTGCACAGCGGCGAGGTGATCGCCTCCGCCGGCGTGATGAATCCGCAGATCCGCTTCGGCGAGGACCTGATGAGCCGGGTGTCCTATGTGATGATGAACCCGGGCGGCGACACCGAGATGACCGACGCGGTGCGCCGGGCCATCAACGAGCTGACCGGCGAAGTCTGCGCCGAGGCCAGCATCGACCGCGAGGAAATCCTCAACGCCACCTTCGTCGGCAACCCGGTCATGCACCACCTGCTGCTCGGTATCGACCCGATCGAATTGGGCGGCGCGCCCTTCGCGCTGGCCGCCAACTCCGGCATCACCCTCTGGGCCAGCCAGCTCGACCTGAACTTTCATCCCAATGCCCGGGTCTACGTGCTGCCCTGCATCGCCGGCCACGTCGGTGCCGACACCGCCGGCGTGATCCTGTCGGAATCGCCGCACAAGACCGACAAGATGCCCCTGGTGGTCGACGTCGGCGCCAACGCCGAGATCGTGCTGGGCAACCAGGACCGCCTGCTGGCCTGCTCATCGCCCACCGGCCCGGCCTTCGAGGGCGCGCAGATCTCCTGCGGCCAGCGGGCCGCGCCCGGTGCCATCGAGCGCGTGCGCATCGACCCGCAGACCCTGGAGCCGCGCTTCAAGGTGATCGGCAGCGACCTGTGGTCCAACGAGGAAGGCTTTGCCGAAGAAACCAAGAAGATCGGCGTCACCGGCATCTGCGGCTCCGGCATCATCGAGGTTCTGGCGGAGATGTTCCTGGCCGGCATCCTGGCGCAGGACGGCACCATCGACGGCGCCATGGCGGCGCGCAGCCCGCGTATCCAGCCGGACGGGCGCACCTTCACCTACCTGCTGCACGACGGCACGGAGGGGGGCGGACAGGAAATCCGCGTGGTCCAGAACGACGTGCGTGCCATCCAACTGGGCAAGGCGGCGCTCTATGCCGGCATCCGCCTGCTGATGGACCGCCTGGGCGTCGAGCAGCTCGACCAGATCATGCTGGCCGGGGCTTTCGGCAGCCACATCGATACCAAGTACGCCATGGTGTTGGGGATGATCCCCGACTGCCCGCTGGAGCACGTCTATTCCGCCGGCAACGCGGCCGGCACCGGCGCGCGGATCGCCCTGCTGAACCAGGCGGCGCGCGACGAGATCGAGGATGTCATCCGCAAGGTCGAGAAGATCGAGACCGCGGTGGAACCGAAGTTCCAGTCGCACTTCGTGGCGGCCATGGGCATTCCCCACACCACCGCCAGCTTCCCCAACCTGTCCAAGGTACTGACCCTGCCCGCCCCGCGCCCGCGCGGCACCGGCGACGACGGCGAAGGCGGCGGCCGGCGACGCCGACGGCGCGGATGAAGCGCAGTCTTTAATTTCCCGCGTCCCGAACGGACGATCGGCGCGCAACGCAACCACCCCTACTCTGACCGTCTCCCTCGCACTTGTTGCGAGGGTCCAGAGCAAGCGCTCCAGCCCCTGGCCCCAGCCCTGGATCCCGGCGCGCCCTCGCTGACGCGCGCTTGACCGGGATGACGGCCTGAGTCCGCTGCG
Source organism: Kiloniellaceae bacterium (assembly GCA_050043265.1). Taxonomy (GTDB): domain Bacteria; phylum Pseudomonadota; class Alphaproteobacteria; order Kiloniellales; family Kiloniellaceae; genus Pelagibius. The sequence goes on along the minus strand of JBHJIR010000027.1, from coordinate 49,679 downwards.
AGCAACGAATGCCGGGAGGGTGGAAGCGCGCCCCCGTCGGAACGCGGAAGCTCAATCCTGCGCGGTAGGTCGGATTACTATGCTGCCCACGTCTACGTCGTCAGGCTGATCGATGGCGAAGGCGATGCCTCGGGCAATGGCTGCAGGAGGGATAGCGATCTCCCCAATCCGGGCCGCGATTGCATCCCTGACGACTGGGTCGGTAAAAGAGTCGATTAGATTGGTTGCAATCATGCCCGGCGACACCTCAGTGACCCGCAGATGCGGTCCCGCTTCCTGCCGCAGGGTCTCGCTGATCGTCCGTACGGCATTCTTGGTCTCTGCATCCTCGCCCATCGTCGGCACGATCTTAATGCCGGCCGTTGATATCACATTGATGACGTGTCCACTGCGCTGGCGTGCGAAGATAGGCAGGCTAGCGGCGATACCGTACAGCGTGCCGCGTAGATTCACATCGATCATCGCGTCCCAATCTTCGACATGTAAGGCATCGAAACGCGAAATTGGGCTGATGCCGGCATTGTTGACGATGACATCCAGCCTGCCCCAGCGCTCCAGCGCAAGTGCCACGAGGCCCTCAAGATCGCCACGAACACGCACGTCAGTCATCCTGTAAGCAACTCTGCCGCCGACAGCGGCGATGTCCCGAGCGACCTCCGCCAAGACATCTTCCCGCCGTGCGCCAAGCACCACCGTTGCGCCGGCTTCCGCCAGAAGAACTGCGGTCGCGCGGCCAATGCCGCTGCTCGCGCCGGTGATCGCCACTACCTTGCCTGCTATAGTCATTTTAGCCTCCTTTCACGTGACTATAGAAAGGACGCGCTAGACGTTCTATGCTTGAAGAGCCATGATTCTATCGAAATCGTCTCAAACCTCCGATCCGCTATCAGATGTGCTTACCGTGCTCGATGCCCGGGCAACCCGGCGGACTCGCTTCGAGGGTTCCGGTGATTGGGCGTTGGCGTTCCCAGCGCTTGAACGTCTGAAGTTCGTCGCAGTGCTGCAGGGGGCAGGCTGGCTCCTGCTGCCCGATACCGCTCCGCAGCGCATCGAGACAGGCGACTGTTGTTTGATCGGCCGCACGGCCTATGCGATTGCAAGCGACCCCTCGCTCGTCCCAATTGACGGTACGTCCCTCTACGCCGACGGGAATGACCTGGTGCGCCTGCGGGGCGACGATACGGTGATGCTCGGTGGCGGCATCTCGTTTACACCCGGGGCAGCAGCCTTCCTCCTGGATATGCTACCGGCGTTCATGCATGTCTCCAGCAGGTCACCGGCAGCAGCAGCGATTACGGCGGTTCTGGGTCTGTTGGACGGGGAGTCGGACCAGTCCGCTATGGGGCGCATGGTTGTCACAGCCAGGTTGGCGGAGGTTCTAATGATCCATGCTATCCGCACCTTCGCGTCGACTTCCGACACGACCGGCGGCTGGCTTGGCGCGCTGGCGGATTCACGCATCGGGCGTGCAATCCAAAGCTTCCACAGCGATATCGCGCGCCCATGGACCGTTGCCGATCTGGCCGCTGAGGCGGGCATGTCGCGCGCGGCCTTCTCGGCGGACTTTACCCGCCGCGTAGGACAGGCACCGTTCGCGTATATGCGCAACTGGCGTATGACGCGCGCCCGTGCTGCGCTGGCTGAACGTCAATCCAGCGTCAGCGATGTGGCGGCGAGTGTCGGCTACACATCTCAAAGTGCGTTTGGCCACGCCTTTCGTCGAACCTTTGGGGAGACACCACGGCAGCACTCGGCTTAAGCCGGCGGTCTAACTGGCGAAATTCATTTCGCTGTCCGCTAATGCTCTCGTCTTGCCCGCAAGCAGTCCGGCACATAGGTCTTACCGCATGGACAAGCTGCCGGGCTGCCGCGACCTTCTGTTCCCTTACGACTCAAACCGCGACGAGGGGGAGAATCGCCGCCTCAGATCCCCTGCCCCTGCGGGAAGCGGTCGATGGTGAGGCCGTCGAGCGGGATGTCGGTCGGACGCTGCGACAGCAGGTCGGCCAGCAGCTTCCCGGAACCGGGCCCCATGGTCCAGCCCAGCGTGCCGTGGCCGGTGTTCAGGTAGAGGTTGGCCAGACTGGTCGGGCCGATCAGCGGACCGCCGTCGGGGATCATGGGCCTGAGGCCGGTCCAGAACTTCACCTCGGTCAGGTCCCCGCCCTTGGGGAAAAGGTCCTGCACGATGTGGAACAGCATGGCGCAGCGGCCATGCGACAGCCGCATGTTGTAGCCGGTCAGCTCCGCGGTGCCCGCCGCGCGGATGCGGTCGCCCAGGCGAGTGATCGCCACCTTCGACTTCTCGTCCATCATGGTGGAGACCGGCGCGCCGTCCTCGTCGACGATCGGCACCGTCACCGAATAGCCCTTCACCGGGTAGACCTGGGTGCGGATGCCGTGCGGGCGCACCAGCATCGGCGTGTAGCTGCCCAGCGCCGCGACGTAAGCATCGGCGGTCTCGGTGCCGCCGCCTGTCGCGTCGCGAATTTCCACGTGCTTGACCTTGCCGCCTTCGACGACCAGCCGCTTGATGGTGGTCTCGTACTTGAAGGTGACGCCCAGGCCGGCGGCCAGTTCGGCAAGACGCTGGGTAAACAGGAAACAGTCGCCGGTCTCGTCGCCCGGCAGCCGCAGGCCGCCGGCGACCATCTCCGCCACGTGCTTCAGCGCCGGCTCCTGGACGATGCAGCCGGCCCGGTCCAGGACGCTGTGGCCGATGCCGAATTCCTTCAGGATCTCGACGTCCTTGGCGGCGTCGTCCAGCCCCTTCTGGTCGCGGAACATCTGCAGGGTGCCGCGGCAGCGCTCGTCGTAGGCGATGCCGGTATCGCGCCGCAGGTCTTCCAAACAGTCGCGGCTGTAGGTGGCGACCCGCAGCATGCGCGCCTTGTTCTCGCGGTAGGTTGCCAGGGTGCAGTGCTTCAGCATCCGGTAGAGCCAGCGGAACATGTAGATGTCGATGCGCGGGCGGATGACCAGGGGCGAATGCTTGTGCAGCATCCACTTCACCGCCTTCACCGGCATGCCCGGGCCGGCCCAGGGCGAGGAGTAGCCGGGCGAGACCTCGCCGGCGTTGGCGAAGCTGGTTTCCATGGCCGCCTCGGACTGGCGGTCGATGACCACCACCTCGTGGCCGGCCTTGGCAAGATAGTAGGCGGTCGAGACGCCGACGATCCCGCTGCCCAGTACGACGACTTTCATGATTGGATTGCGGGCCTCCCCGTGCCCTAAGACTTTGCCGACGCTCTTACGCCCCGCTGCCCCCTTATGCCCCGGCGCCCTAACGTTGCGCCGCGGCTTCCTCATCCTCTTCCGCCGCCTCGCCCTTCAGGGGCAGGCCCCGTTCCTTGCGCGGGGTGCGGCCGAAGAAATCGCGATAGCACTTGGAAAAGTGCGAGGCCGAGACGAAGCCGCAGGCCAGCGCCACGTCGATCACCGACATGTTGGTCTGCAGCAGCAGCAGGCGCGCCTTGTTGAGGCGCAGTTCCAGATAGTAGCGCGCCGGCGAGCGGTTGAGGTACTTGCGGAACAGCCGCTCCAGTTGCCGCGTCGACAGGTCGGCGCCCCGCGCCAGCTCGCTGCGGCTCAGCGGTTCCTCCAGGTACTGCTCCATGGTGCCGATGACGGCCAGCAGCTTGGGGTGGCGCACGCCCAGGCGCGCCGGCAGCGAGATGCGCTGGCGGTCGTGCTGGTCGCGGATACGCTCGTGCATGAACTGGTCGGCGACGCTGGCGGCCAGCTCGTGGCCGTGCTGGCGGGCGATGACGTTCAGCATCATGTCGATGGCGGCGGTGCCGCCGGAACAGGTGAAGCGGCTGCGGTCGATCTCGAACAGCTCGCTGGTCACCTCGATGTCCGGGAAGTCCTCGCAGAAGCCGGCCAGGTTCTCCCAGTGGATGGTGCAGCGGTGGCCGTCCAGCAGCCCGGCCTTGGCCAGGACGTAGCTGCCGGTGCAGATGGCCCCCAGGTCGGCGCCCCGGCGGTCGGCCTTGCGCAACCAGGCGGTCAGCGCCTTCACGTTGAGGGTATGCACATCGATGCCGCCGCAGATCACCACGGCGTCGCAGCTCTCGGCGGCGGCCAGGTCGCCGGCCACGGCAATCTCGACCCCGTTGGAGGCGGCGACCGGCTGGCCGTCCGCCGAAACGAATTTCCAGCGATAGAGCTCCACCCCGCTCATCCGGTTGGCCAGCCGGAAGGACTCCACGAGGCCGGAGAACGGCAGGAAAGAAAACCGTGGCAGGAGAATCAGGGCGATCTGCTGGGGCAGCTCTCTGGGAACGTTTCCGAACATGGGCGGAGTGTGGCTCTTAAGCGCCTTGTGGAATACCAATTCCGCGACTTTGGCATATCTGGGCGTGTCGCGAACAGAGAATTTTCCGCCGGGGAAACGCGAGCCCCGGGGCCGCCGATCGAGTGCCCTGGACCGTGATGAAATGGGGGATGAAATGGGGCGGGCCACGGCCAGGACCGGGGCCCCGTTGCCAATCCGGGACGCGGGTGTCAGCATGGTTTCCGAGGGCCCGGAGCGGCCCGCCGGAAGCGGACCCCCGGCGACCGGTTAACCACGGGGAAGCACCACGCGCATGACGCCGCGCTATTCGATTTTCAGCCTTCTGCGCAATGCCTTCAGCTACCACGAGAACTGGCAGCAGGCCTGGCAGAGCGTCGAGCCCAAGCCGCGCTACGACGTCGTCATCGTCGGCGGCGGCGGCCATGGCCTGGCGACCGCCTACTACCTGGCCAAGCTGCACGGCATCAAGTCCATCGCCGTGGTCGAGCGCGGCTGGCTGGGCGGCGGCAACACCGGGCGCAACACCACCATCGTGCGCTCCAACTACCTGTGGGACCAGTCGGCGGCGCTGTACGAGCATGCCCTGAAGCTGTGGGAGGGCCTGTCCCAGGATATCAACTACAACGTCATGTTCTCGCAGCGCGGTGTGCTCAATCTGGCGCACAACCAGCACGACCTGCGCGAGACCCTCAGGCGGGTGAACGCCAACCGGCTGAACGGCGTCGCCTCGGAGTTCCTCAACGCCCAGCAGGTAAAGGAGATGGTGCCGGTCATCGACCTGCGCGCCGGCGGCCGCTACCCGGTGCTGGGCGCCAGCCTGCAGCGCCGCGGCGGCACCGCCCGCCACGACGCGGTCGCCTGGGGCTATGCCCGCGCCGCCAACGCGCTGGGCGTCGACATCATCCAGGAATGCCCGGTCAACGGCTTCCGCATCGAAGGCGGCAGGATCAAGGGCGTCGAGACCGCCAAGGGCTACATCGAGGCCGGCAAGGTCGGCATCGTCACCGCCGGCCATTCCAGCGTCATGGCCAACATGGCCGGCTTCCGCCTGCCGGTGCAGTCGGTGCCGCTGCAGGCCCTGGTGTCGGAGCCGGTGAAGCCGGTCATCGATACCGTGGTGATGTCCGGCGCCGTGCATGCCTACATCAGCCAGTCCGACAAGGGCGAGCTGGTGATCGGCGCCGGCGTCGACGGCTACATCGGCTACGGCCAGCGCGGCTCCATGCAGGTGACCGAGGAAACCCTGGCCGCCATCTGCGAGCTGTTCCCGCTGTTCCGGCGCATGCGCATGCTGCGTCAGTGGGGCGGCATCGTCGACGTCTGCCCCGACGCCAGCCCGATCCTCTCCAAGACGCCGGTGGAGCACCTCTACATGAACTGCGGCTGGGGCACCGGCGGCTTCAAGGCGACGCCCGGCTCCGGCTGGGCCGTCGCCCACACCATCGCCAAGGATGCGCCGCACGAGCTGAACGCGGCCTTCTCCCTCGACCGCTTCCGTACCGGCTTCCTGATCGACGAGCACGGCGCGGCGGCCGTGGCCCACTAGAGCACAGAAGACACATCATGTTGCTGATTGCCTGTCCCCACTGCGGCCCGCGCGCCGAGAGCGAATTCCACTGCGGCGGCGAGGCCCACATCGAGCGGCCGAAAGACCCGGCCAGCCTCAGCGACGCCGAGTGGGCGGAGTTCGTCTTCCTGCGCGACAATCCCAAGGGCCTGCTGTTCGAGCGCTGGCACCACTCCCACGGCTGCCGCCGCTGGTTCAACCTGGCGCGCGACACGGTCACCTACGAAATCCTCGCCGTCTATCCGATGGGGTCGCCGCCGCCGGCGCTCGCCCCGCGGCGCTACGTCTGAGAAGGAACCCCGACGTGGCAGGACGCATGCGTTTACCCCAGGGCGGCCTCGTCGAGCGCGACCGCACCCTGACCTTCACCTTCAACGGCAAGAGCTACAAGGGGCTGGGCGGCGACAGCCTGGCCTCCGCCCTGCTGGCCAACGGCATCCACCTGGTCGGCCGCAGCTTCAAGTACCACCGCCCGCGCGGCATCGTCAGCGCCGGCGCGGAGGAGCCCAACGCCCTGATGCAGGTGGGCGACGAGCCGCGCACCGAACCCAACCTGAAGGCCCCGCAGGTCGAACTGGTCGACGGCCTGAAGGCCACGTCGCAGAACGCCTGGCCGTCGCTGGAGTTCGACGTCGGCGCGGTGAACAGCCTGGTCTCCCGCTTCCTGCCCTCGGGCTTCTACTACAAGACCTTCATGTGGCCGGCCGCGGCCTGGAAGACCTACGAACACTTCATCCGCGCCGCCGCGGGCCTGGGCCGGTCGCCGCGCGAGCGCGACCCGGACCGTTACGACAAGACCTTCGCCCACTGCGACCTGCTGGTGGTCGGCGCCGGCCCCACCGGCCTCGCCGCCGCACTGGCCGCCGGACGGGCCGGCGCCCGCGTAATCCTGGCCGAGCAGGACCACCGCCTGGGCGGCGCCCTGCTGAACAGCCCCCCATTGAACGGATCGGGCGAGATCATCGACGGCAAACCGGCGCTGGACTGGATCGCCGCGGCGGAGGCCGAACTGGCCGCCATGCCGGAGGTACGCATCCTCAAGCGAACCATCGCCTACGCCGCCTTCGACCATAACTTCTTCGGCCTGGTGGAAGGCGTCACCGACCACCTGCCGCATCCGCCGGAAAGCCTGCCGCGCCGGCGCCTGTGGAAGCTGCGCACCAAGCAGGTGCTCTACTGCGCCGGCGCCATCGCGCGCCCGCTGGTGTTCGCCGACAACGACCGCCCCGGCGTGATGACGGCCTCGTCGGTGCAGGCCTACGTGAACCGCTATGCCCTGCGCCCCGGACGCCGCGCCGTGGTGTTCACCAACAACGACAGCGGCTACGGTGCCGCGCTGGACATGGCCGCCGCCGGCATCGAGGTCGCCGCCGTGGTCGACGCCCGCCCCGCCCCCACCGGGCCGCTGACCGAGCGCGCCGAGGCCCAGGGCCTGCGCATCATTGCCGAGTCCGCCATCGTCGCCGTCGCCGGCAAGAAGCGCGTAAAGAGCGTGCGCGTCGCCGAATTGGCCAGCGACGGCAAGACCATGGTCGGCGTGGCGGAGACCATCGAGTGCGACCTGGTCGCCAATTCCGGCGGCTGGAACCCGACGGTGCATCTGTTCTGCCAGGCCAAGGGCAAGCTGCGCTGGGACGACGCGCACGCCTGCTTCGTTCCCGACACCGCCATGCAGGCCGGCCAGCACGTGGCCGGCGCCGCCAACGGCGCCTTCGGCCTGGGCGCCTGCCTGCGCGAAGGCCACGAGGCCGGCTCGGCGGCAGCGGCGGCCTGCGGCTTCACCCCCTCGGGCGGCGAAGCCTCGCAGGCGGAGGATCACGACTTCCTGCCCGGGCGCTGGCTGTGGCTGATCCCCGGCGAGCAGCCGCTGGGCCGCAAGGCGAAGCATTTCGTCGACCAGCAGAACGACGTCACCGCCGCCGACTTGAAGCTGGCGCTGCGCGAAGGCTACCGCTCCATCGAGCACGTGAAGCGCTATACCACCACCGGCATGGCGACCGACCAGGGCAAGATGGGCAACGTGAACGCCATCGGCATCGTCGCCGACGAACTGGGCGGCCACCTGCCCGACGTCGGCGTCACCACCTTCCGGCCGCCCTACACGCCGGTCACCTTCGGCGCCTTTGCCGGGCGCGATGTGGACGATCTGCTCGACCCGGTACGGCGCACGCCGATGCATGCCTGGCACGAGCGCAACGGTGCGCTTTTCGAGGACGTCGGCCAGTGGCGCCGCGCCTGGTACTACCCGCAGCCCGGCGAGACCATGCACGCCGCGGTGAACCGCGAGGTGAAGGCGGTGCGCGAGTCGCTCGGCATCCTCGACGCCACCACCCTGGGCAAGATCGACATCCAGGGCCCCGATGCCGCCGAATTCCTCAACCGCATCTACACCAACGCCTGGCTGAAGCTGGGCGTCGGGCGCTGCCGCTACGGCCTGATGTTGAAGGAAGACGGCATGGTGATGGACGACGGCGTCACCACCCGCCTCGGCGAGCAGCACTTCCTGATGACCACCACCTCGGGCAACGCCGCGGCGGTGATGGGCCACCTGGACGATTACCTGCAAACCGAATGGCCCGACCTGAAGGTCTACATCACCTCGGTGACCGAGCAGTTCGCCACCATGACCCTGTCGGGCCCCAACGCGCGCAAGCTGCTGGCCGAGCTGACCGACGCCGACCTGTCGCCCGAGGCGCTGCCGCACATGGCCTATACGCCCGGTAAGGTGGCCGGCGTGCCGGCGCGCATCTTCCGTATCTCCTTCACCGGCGAGGTGTCCTACGAGATCAACGTGCCCGCCTCCTTCGGCGTGGCGGTGTGGCAGACCCTGATGACCGCGGGCGAGCGCTACAGCATCACCCCCTACGGCACCGAGGCGATGCACGTGCTGCGCGCCGAAAAAGGCTACATCATCGTCGGCCAGGAAACCGACGGCTCGGTGACGCCGCTGGACCTCGACATGGATTGGATCGTCTCCAAGACCAAGGACTTCGTCGGCAAGCGCTCGCTCAGCCGCGAGGACATGGGGCGGCCCGACCGCAAGCAACTGGTCGGCCTGCTGACCAAGGACCCGCAGGAGGTCCTGCCGGAAGGCGCCCAACTGGTCGAGGCGGACGGGCCTCAGCGGCCGCTCCCGATGCTGGGCCACGTCACTTCCAGCTACTGGTCGCCGAACTGCGGGCGCTCCATCGCCATGGCGATGGTCAAGGGCGGTCTCGCGCGCAAAGGCGAAACGCTGTTTGCGCCGCTGACCGACGGCCGCACCATCGCCTGCATCGTTGCCGACTCGCCCGTGTTTTTCGATCCTGAAGGGGAGCGCCTGAAATGATCGAGCCTTACCTGCGCCAGAGCGCCCTCGATCACCTGGGCCTCGCCGGGCGTGCCGTCGAACAGCCGGGCGACATCGCCGTGCGCCTTGCCGAGAAGCCCCTGCCCGCCGCCGTGAATCTGCGCGGCGATGCCGGCGATCCCGCCTTCGTCGCCGCGGTGCGCGAGGCGCTGGGGACCGAACCGCCCACGGAGCCGAACACCGTCGCCACCGCGGACGATATCGCCCTGCTGTGGCTCGGCCCCGACGAGTGGATGGCGGTCCAGCACCAGGCCGCCCCCGAAGCCGAAACGATGCTGGCCGCCAAGCTGCGCGGCGCCCTGGCCAATGGCTCCGGGGAACAGCATGCGGCGGTCACCGAGGTCGGCGAGAACTACGCCTGCATCCACATCGCCGGCAGCCACGCCCGCGACGTCATCGTCAAGGGCTGCCCGCTGGACCTCCATCCGCGGAGCTTCGGCGGCCCCACACAAGACGGTCGGGGTCACTGCGCCCAGAGCCATCTCTCCAAGGCACCGATCATCCTGCATCAGGTCGCCGGCACGCAGGACCACGGCACACAGGACGATGGCGCGGCTTTCGACCTCTATGTCCGCCGCTCGTTCTCCGACTATCTCTGGCGCTGGCTGGAAGATGCGGCGCGGGAGTACGGTCTGGCGATCACCAAAGCCCCCGCCAAAGCCCCCACCAAAGCCTCGTGACCGCCGCCGACGGCGGATTACGAAGGTAACGATTAATCCCGTCCTGAAACCGGCCAGAAATGCGACCCGTATATAACGAGGTCTGAACACGTCACCGTCCCTTTTTGGGGACGGCCGCGACGTGAACCGACCAGGGAGGGAATGGCCTCAAGGCCATTCCTGAAATCGTTATAAGGAGAAGCACCGATGTCTCAGGCCGGCGATGCCACTGAAATATCCCAGCCCGCCGTCGTGACGGTCCAGGCTCTCGAGGCGGACCCGCACGGCGTCTTTCGCCATCATCGCGCCATCGGGCCGGTGATCCAGCGGGACGACGGCAGCTTCATTGTCTTGCGTGCGCGGGACAGCGAACTGCTGCTGAAGGACAAGCGGTTCTGCCAGCCGGGGGCGGCCTTCGCAAAGCTGCGCGGCATCAACAACGGCAGGCTCCTTGCGCTTTTCGATCAGACGATGCTGACGTCCAATGGGGCGATGCATCGCAACCGACGCTCGCCCTTCACCCGGGCTTTCGCCCTGCGCATCATCCTCGCCCTGCGCCCCAGCATCCGTCAGGCGGCACACAACCTGCTCGACGATTGGGCTGGCGAGGAGGTGGATTTCGTCGCCCATTATGCGGCGTTGCTGCCGGCACCCCTCATCAGCGAGATGCTCGGCCTCGCCAAGGCGGACATCCCGCACTTCACGCAGTGTGTCTATGAAGTCAGCCGATCCCTGAGCTTCACCTTCGGCCCCGACGACCTTCCCGATATCGAGCGGGCGGCACAGGATCTCTACAGCTATGTCGAGCGGGTACTCGAGAACAGGAGGCGGGCGCCCTCCGACGATTTCCTCTCCCACTTCCTGGCGGACGTCGAGGCCGCGGGCGAGCTTTCCCCTCTGGATGTCGTCATCCAGGTGATGACGGTGATCATCGGCGGGACCGATACCACCCGGGTGGCCATGGCCATGCTGGTCGGGTTACTGCTGGAACACCCTGAGCAATGGCAGGCCGTCCTGCAGGACCACAAGCTTATTCCGGGAGCGGTGAAAGAGTCTCTACGCTTCGAACCCAGTGTCGGCTCGGTGTCACGCATGACGACCGAAGACGTTCCGGTAGGAAACTATCTGCTGCCGGCCGGTCGCTATGTCACTTTCTCCGTCATGTCGGCAATGCGCGACGAGGCCATCTACCAGAAGCCGGATACTTTCGACATCCGGCGCGGCGATCATTCCCGGCTCCACCCTGTTTTCGGCGCAGGCTCACACCGCTGCCTGGGCGAGGCCCTGGCGCTGGCGGAACTGGAAGAGGGCCTCGCCGCGCTGCTGGACCGTTTTCCCCAACTGAGACTCGTCGACGGCCTGCCGGCGGTCAGTGGCCATGCCGGCATCCGCCGCATCGGACCGATGCCGGTACGCTGGGCCTGAACACTGGGCCTGACAACCCTTCCCAAGACAAAACGGCCGCTCCTTTCAGAGCGGCCGTTCGTCTTTTTACGCGGTCAGGCAGGACTCAGGAAAACGCGTCCGGCATCGAGTCCTTGCGCTCCTGGATAAAGCCCTTCAGCGCCTCGTCGATGCCGGCGTCGAGGGCCGGGGCCTCGTACTTCGCCAGCGACTTCTTCCACAGGGCATTGGCGCGCTGGTAGGCGTCGCGGCCGCCCTCCGCTTCCCATTGCTCGAAGGAATTGTTGTCGGCGACGGAAGAGCGGTAGAAGGCCGTCTCGAAGTTGGCCCGGGTGTGGGCGCAGCCCAGGAAGTGGCTGCCCGGCCCGACTTCGCGCAGGGCGTCCATCGCCTGCCCGTTCTCGCTGAGGTCGTAGCCGCCGCAGAAGGTCTGCATCATGCCCAGTTGGTCGACGTCGATCATGAACTTCTCGTAGGACGACACCAGCCCGCCTTCCAGCCAGCCGGCCGCGTGCAGCACGAAGTTCACCCCGCCCAGCACCGTGGGCATGAGGGTCTGGGTGCTCTCGTGCGCCGCCTGGGCGTCGGGCAGCTTGGCCCCGCAGAGCGAGCCGCCGGAGCGGAACGGCACGCCCAGGCGCCGCGCCAACGCGGCCATGCCGTACAGCACCAGGGCCGGCTCCGGCGTGCCGAAGGTCGGGGCGCCCGACTGCATGGACATCGAGGAGGCGAAGCTGCCGAGCACCGCCGGCGCGCCGGGGCGGATCAACTGAGTGAAGGCAAGGCCCGCCCGCGCCTCGGCCAGGGGCGTGGTCATCACGCCCACCGGCGTCACCGGTGCCATGGCGCCGGCCAGGATGAACGGGGTGACGATGCAGGCCTGGTTATGCTTGGCGTAGACCTTGAGGGCACCCAGCATGGTGGCGTCGAAGGTCATCGGCGAGTTGGCGTTGATCAGGTTGATCATCACCGTGTTGTTCTCGACGAAGTCGTCGCCGAACACCAGCTTGGCCATGGCGACGGAATCTTCCGCCCGGTCCGGCGCCGTCACCGAGCCCATGAAGGGCATGTCGGAGTAGCGCAGGTGGGCGTAGACCATGTCCAGGTGGCGCTTGTTCACCGGGATGTCGACCGGTTCGCACACGGTGCCGCCCGAGTGGTGCATGGCCGGGGCCATATAGGCCAGCTTCACGAAGTTCTGGAAATCCTCGATGGTGGCGTAGCGCCGCCCGCCTTCCAGGTCGCGCACGAAGGGCGGGCCGTAGACCGGGGCGAAGACCGTGGTGTTGCCGCCGATGACGACCGAGCGTTCCGGGTTGCGGGCATGCTGGGTGAAGCTGGACGGAATGGTCTCGCACAGCTTGCGGCAGAGGCCGCGCGGGAAGCGCACGCGCTCACCCTCGACGTCGGCGCCGGCCTCTTTCCACAGCGCCAGCGCCTCGGGGTCCTCGCGGAACTCGATGCCGATCTCCTCGAGCACCGTCTCCGCATTGCGCTCGACCAGCGCCAGGCCCTCCTCCGAGAGCACCTCGTAGGGCGAGATCTGGCGTTCGATGTAGCGGTTCTTCACCACCGGGCCACTGGTGCGCAAGGCGCGCCGCGCCTCGGCGCCGCCGCCGGCCCGGTTGCGCCGGCCGCGCCGGCCTTCGCCGTCTGCTGCGGAGTCGCCGGCTTCTATCGTCGTGGGCATGTCGTGGTCCCCAAATTTCCTGCCTGAAAACAGGTCGTGAAAGCAGTTCTCAATTATCGGTGGCCGCGGGGTTGCCTCTCTGTCGCAACGGCGACGGCCACCGGCGCATCTGCGGCGCCCCGGCGCCTCCTTCCAGCCCGCCGGCGGGACACCGCAAAGCCCAGAAAATCCGGGACTTAGCGGCCGGCACCGGAAGCGCGCCGGGTGTCGGAGATACGACAATTGCCGTCGCGGGCACTGGGAGCGCCGGCCCCCGCTTCGGGAAAGAATAGGCGCCTTGCCGGGACGGCTATGCCGTCCCGGCTGTCGCTTCTGAGTGGGGATGGCCCTGCCGCCCCGCGGGGGACGTATTTGACCCGAGTTGTCTGAGGCCGGTCCCGCAGAGGACCAGCGGCCAAAGGGCCTTGAACGGAGACGGTAGTAATGGCGCAGTTCCACAAGAGCGCGAAGGTCGTGATCATCGGTCAGGGCGGCATCGTCGGGGCCTCCGTTGCCCACCACCTGATCGAGCGGGGCTGGGACAACATCATCGGGATCGACAAGTCGGGCATCCCGACCGACATCGGCTCGACCGGTCATGCGTCCGACTTCTGTTTCAACACGATGCACGACCAGATCACGATCTTCACCACCAAGTACAGCATCGACTTCTTCGAAAAGCGCGGCCGCTACGCCCGCATCGGCGGCATCGAAGTCGCCCGCAAAGGCGCCGACGAACGGCTGCGCGAACTCGAACGCCGGGTCAGCTCCGGCCGCGCCGTCGGCAACCGGGTCGAGATGATCACGCCTCGGAAGGTGAAGGAACTGATGCCGCTGGTCGACGAAGACGTCATCCAGGGCGCGCTGTGGGACCCGGACGCGGGGCGGGTGATCCCGCGCTCCCAGGTCGTCGCCGGGGAGCTGATCCGCGACGCCGAGGAAACCGGCAAGCTGGAAATTATGGCCAACAACCCCTGCACCGGCCTGGATATCGAGAACGGCCGCATCAAGGGCGTCCACACCAAGCGCGGCTATATCGAGACGTCCTACGTCGTCGTCTGCGCCGGCCTCTGGGGCCGTCTGATCGCCGAGATGGCGGGCGAGGATCTGCCGGTCATGCCGGTCGACCATCCGCTGACCTTCTTCGGACCGTTCAACGCGTTTGAAGGCACCGGCAAGGAGATCGGCTATCCGCTGCTGCGCGACCAGGGCAATTCCGCCTACCTGCGCGACACCGGCGATCCGAAGTCCACCGAGGGCGGCCAGATCGAATGGGGCTACTACGAGGAAAAGGAGCCCCGCCTCGTCCATCCGCGCGACCTTCTGGAAAAGGAGCAGGCCCGCCTCTCCCCCTCCCAGCGCGACCTCGAGATGGAGCAGGTCATCGAGCCCCTGGAGCGCGCGATGGAACTGACCCCGATCCTCGGCGAGCTCGGCTACAACGAGAAGCATTCGTTCAACGGGCTGCTGCAGGTGACCGCCGACGGCGGCCCCTCCATCGGCGAGTCGCCCGACGTGCGCGGCCTGTGGTACGGCGTATCGGTCTGGATCAAGGACGGCCCGGGCACCGGCAAGCTCATCGCCGACTGGATGACCGACGGGCGGACCGACATCGACCATCACGCCATCGACTACGCCCGCTACTATCCGATTCAGAAGTCGGAAAAGTTCATCGCCGACCGCTGCTACGAAACGGCGTTCAAGATCTACAACCCGCCCGTCCACAACCGCGAGCCCTATTCCAAGGGCCGCAACCTGCGGTGCAGCCCCTTTTACCTGCGCGAAAAGGAGCTGGGCGGCTATTTCATGGATATCGCCGGCTGGGAGCGGGCGCACGGCTACGCCGCCAACGAGGCGACGCTGCTGGCCAAATACGCCGACCGCGTGCCGGAGCGGCTGAACGAGTGGGACAACCGCCACTTCTGGCGCGTCTCCAATGCCGAGCACCTCGAGCTCTCCGAGAACGTCGGGATGGTCAACCTGTCCCACTTTGCGATCTACGACGTCTCGGGGCGCGACGCGGAACGGCTGATGGAGTACGTCTCCTCCTCGAAGGTCGCGGGCGACACGCCGGTCGGCAAGGGCGTCTACACCAACTTCCTCGATTCCGCCGGCGGCGTGCAGGCGGACCTGACCGTCCTGCGCCTGGCCGAGGACCGCTTCCGCGTGATCGACGGCGGCGACGCCGGCAACCGGGACGCCACCTACCTGCGCCGCATGACCCAGGACAAGGAATGGTCGGTCTACGTCGAGGATCGCACCGACCACTATGGCTGCATCGGCGTCTGGGGGCCCAACGCCCGCGAGCACCTGAAAAAACTGGCCGACGATCCGGCCGGGCTCGACAAGGAGAACTTCGGTTTTGCCGCCTGCAAGGACTTCACCCTGCGCGGCATTCCGGTGAAGGGCTTCCGCATCTCCTATGTCGGTGAGCAGGGCTGGGAGCTTCACTTCCCGCTCAGCTACGGCCTGGCGCTGTGGGATATGTTCTACGAAATCGGCATCACCCCGATCGGCATCGAGACCTACGCCAACAGCCGCCGGCTGGAAAAGAGCCTGCGTCTTCAGAACGCGGACCTGCTGACCGACTACAATCTGATCGAGGCCGGGCTCGCCCGTCCGAAGGTCAAGGCCGCCGACTTCCACGGCAAGGCCGCCTATCTCGAACAGCGCGAGCGCAAGCACCAGCCGGCGATGCTCTGCACGCTGACGGTGACCGACAACGTCGACAAGGACGGCGTGGCGCGCTTCATGATGGGCAACTGCCCCATCGTCGATCCCAACACCAACGAGGTGCTGATCGACTCGCTCGGCCGGCGCTCCTACACCACCAGCCTGGTCTACGGCCCGTCGATCGGAAAGAACATCGCGCTCGGCTACCTGCCGCACGACTGGTGCGAGGAGGGCCGGGCGCTGGAGATCGAGTACTTCAATCAGAAGTTCCCGGTCCGGGTCGAAGCCGTCGGTATGAAGGCGCTCTACGACCCCACCAACGAGCGGATGAAGTCGTAAACGGACCTCATCTTTCCGACGCTCTCAACGGCTAGGGCATCACCCCCACCTGGCCCTCCGCCACCCAAGGGAGAGGGAACGATTTAACGCCGCCGCTCCCTAAAATCCCTCCCCCCTTGATGGGGGGAGGTTAGGAGGGGGGTGGGGCCACGAGTTCGCTGACCGCCGATATCCCGCGTCAGTCTGAAAGCGGGCCCGGGCCGGGCCCGGGCCGGTCTCGGGCCTCCGGGGCCGCACGGTCATCGCCTGGCGGCTCCCTGCTTCTTGCCCTCCTCCGCCGGAGGCCTTATCGTCCGGCATCTGCTTCCCGAAAGGACCCCGCTGACCCTATGGCCGACCGGTTGACCGCCCTGCTCGAAACCCGCCCCTGGCTGCTGGCCGACGGCGCCACCGGCACCAATTTCTTCGCCATGGGCCTGCAGCACGGCGACGCGCCGGAACTGTGGAACCTGGAGCGCCCGGACGACGTGGTGCGGCACTACCGCAGCTTCATCGACGCCGGCTCCGACGTCGTCCTGACCAACACCTTCGGCGGCACCGCCAACCGGCTGAAGCTGCACAAGGCCGACGACCGGGTCTTCGAGATCAACAAGGCCGCCGCCGAGCTGGGCCGTCGCGCCGCGCAGGAAAGCGGCCGCGACGACGTCATCGTCGCCGGCTCCATCGGGCCTACCGGCGACCTCTTCGTGCCCCTGGGCCCGCTGACCGTCGAGGCCGGCGCCAAGGCCTTCGAGGAACAGGCCCGCGGCCTGGCCGCCGGCGGCGCCGACCTTGCCTGGATCGAGACCATGTCCTCCATCGACGAGGTGAAGGCCGCCGTGCAGGGCGTCACCGCCGCCGGGCTGCCCTACGTGGTCACCCTGTCTTTCGACACCAACGGGCGCACCATGATGGGCGTCACCCCGGCCCAGCTCGCCGAACTGGCCCATGCGCTGGACCCGCGGCCCATCGCCTTCGGCGGCAACTGCGGCACCGGCGCCTCGGAGCTGATGGCCGCTCTGCTGAACCTGGAAAGCGCGAAGGCCCCGGCCGACGTGCTGGTCGCCAAGAGCAACTGCGGCATCCCGCAGTACGTCGACGGCGAGATCGAATATTCCGGCACGCCGGAGCTGATGGCCGACTACGCCCGCCTGGCGCTCGACGCCGGGGTGCGCATCATCGGCGGCTGCTGCGGCACCACGCCGGAGCACGTCCGCGCCATGCGCGACGCCCTGGAGCATCACGAAAAGGGCGCCGCGCCGGAGATGGCGACGGTCATCGCCAAGCTGGGCGAGATCTCCAAGGGTGCCGAGCAGCAGCAGGCCGGCCCGCTGGGCGCCCTGCCCGAAGCCCAGAGCGCCGGTCGGCGCACCGGCCGCCGCCGCGGCCGCGCCGAACCGTAGAAACCGAGCCGGAGAAACAGAGATGGTGCGAGGACGTCCGGCATGAACGCTCCCGAAATCTTCGCCATCGTTGCCGCCATCAAGGACGCCTACGGGTCGCTGGAAGCGCCCGACTTCGGCTTCGTCGACGCGGCCGTCGAGTACCAGGGCTACGATCCCTTGCTGGACCAGTTGGAAGAGTCCTTCGAGATCCTCGAGACGACCGACTCCGAAGAGGACATCGCCTTCACCTATCTGGTCAGCGAAGGCTCCGAGGACCTCGGCCTGTGGCTCTCCATGGTCGGCCCCTATGCCCTGCTGCAGCGGGTCGGCGAGGACCATGTGGAGATCCTGCGGGAGCCCTACTCCGAAGCCGAAGCAGACGTGCTCGCCGCCCTCGCCGACCACGGCATCACCGTGGTGCCCGAGGCGCTGCTGGGCCACGCCATCAAGATGAACCTGCCCGACGCCGCCGACGGCAAGGTGACACTCTACCAGGCCCTGTTCGACAACAGCCAGGCGCTGCCCTGGGACCAGGGCGAGGAAGCCGAAGACGAGGCCGACGACGCCCAGGACAGCCAGCCGCACTGAGCCGCCCCGCATCGATACGCCGAAGGGCGGCGGGCGCTACGCGCGGCGCGGCGCCGCCAGCGCGTCCAGCAGCGCTTCCAGTTCCAGAATGCTGTCCAGCACGTGATGGGCGTGCGGCGTGAGGTCGTCGCGGCCGCCGGTTCCCGTCAGCACGCCGACCAGGAGTCCGACTCCGGCGTTGCGGCCCATGGCCATGTCGTGGTGGCTGTCGCCGACCACGGCGACGGCGGCCGGTGCCAGCCCGGTGGCTTTGCAGAAGGCCTCGACCATGCCGGGGCCGGGCTTCGCCCCGTGACCGGAATCGAAACCGGCGATGAAATCGAAATGCTCGATCACGCCGAAGGGCGCCAGGCTGGCGTGGGCGCTGTCCTCGCTGTCGTTGGTGGCGACACCGAGGGTGAGGCCGCGCGCCTTCAGGGAGACCAGCACCGCCGCCATGCCGGCGACGGCCACGGCGGTCGCCGCGCTGTTGGCCTCGAAGATCCCGGTAATGCGCCGGGTCAGCGCCGCCGGATCGGCGCCCAACAGGGCGGCCCAGGAGCCGGCAATGACGTCGTTGCTGGCGCTGACCAGCAGCGAGTTGGGCAGGTGGGATTCGGTCGCCGGATCGTAGCCGGTGGCGACCAGCAGGCTTTCCGCCAGGGCCGCGTCGCCGCCCGCCGCCTCCAGCGCCGCCTGCTTGTTCAGCGGCATCCAGGTGGCATCGTAGTCCAGCAGCGTGCCGTCCTTGTCGAAGAGAATACCCTGGATGGTCACAGCACCATCCCCGCGGCTTCGCCGGCGCCGCGCTCGTCGGCGCTGGTCTGGCGCAGGATGCCGGCGTAGATCTCCTCATCGCCACAGACGCCGACCAGCTTGCCGTCCTCGACCAGGGCCACCGGGTGGCCGGTCGCCTGGCGCAGTTCGATGGCAACCCGCATCGACATGTCGCAGGGCGCGGTGATGAGGGCCGTCGACGGCAGCGCGGCGATGTCCATGTCCGCCGTATAGGGCATCAGGCGGCCGAGGAAGCCGTCCAGCGAGACCGACTGCGGCGCGCCGCCGGCGTCCAGCTTCACGCGGATGCGCCCGGCGCGGTCCAGCAGCACGGCACCGTCTTCGCGCTTCAACTGGTCGACCGGCGTCATCAGCGAGCCGCCGCGCAGCACGTTCAACGGATTCATGTGGGCGACGAATTCGGCGACGTAATCGTTGGCCGGGTTCAGCACGATGGCCTCCGGCTCGCCGTACTGCACGATGCGCCCGGCCTCCATGATGGCGATGTGGGAGCCCAGCTTCAGGGCCTCGTCGAGGTCGTGGCTGACGAAGATGATGGTCTTCTTCAAGCGCTGCTGCAGTTCCAGCAGTTCGTCCTGCAGGTGGTCGCGGATCAGCGGGTCGAGCGCCGAGAAGGGCTCGTCCATCAGCAGGATATCGGCGTCGGTGGCGAAGGCGCGCGCCAGGCCGACGCGCTGCTGCATGCCGCCGGACAATTCGTGGCCGAACTTGTCCTGCCATTGCGACAGGCCGACCAGTTCCAGCTTCTCGGCGACGATAGTCTCGCGCTCCTTCTTGTCCATGCCGCGCAGTTCCAGGCCCAGGCCGACATTCTCCGCCACCGTGCGCCAGGGCAGCAGGGCGAACTGCTGGAACACCATGGCGACGCGGCTCATGCGCAGGCGCCGCAGGGTTTTGGGGTCGCAGGAGGCGACGTCGACAAGCTCTTCCTGGTCGCGCACCAGAACCTTGCCGCGGGTCACTTTGTTGAGACCGTTGACGGCGCGCAGAAGGGTCGACTTGCCGGAACCGGAAAGCCCCATCAGCACACAGATCTCGCCCTCCTCGATGGCCAGCGAGGCATCGGCGACACCGACCACGTTGTCGGTCTGGCTCAGGATCTCGTCGCGGGTCGCGCCCTGGTCCAGCAGGGTCAGCGCCTTCTGCGGCTCCTTGCCGAAAATGATATCGACGTTCTGGAACTCGACGGTGATGGGGTTTTCCTTGCTCATCGCTCAGCGCCCCTTCTGCTTCACGTCGCGCTGTTTGCAGAGGCGGTCCAGCAGGATCGCCACGATGACGATGCTCAATCCGGCCTCGAAGCCTTGTGCGACATTGACGGTATTCAACGCGCGCACCACCGGCTTGCCGAGCCCGTCGGCGCCGACCAGCGCGGCGATCACCACCATGGAAAGCGACAGCATGATGCACTGGGTGACCCCCGCCATGATGGTCGGCATGGCGTGCGGCAGTTCCACCTTCCACAGCAGCTGACTCTTGGTGGCGCCGAAGGACTCGCCGGCTTCGTAGAGGTTCGTGGGCACCGAGGAGACACCGAGATAGGTCAAACGGATCGGCGCCGGGATGGCGAAGATCACCGTGGAAATCAGCCCCGGCACGACGCCAAGCCCGAAGATGATCAGCGTCGGAATCAGATAGGCGAAGGTCGGGATGGTCTGCATCAGGTCCAGCACCGGCCGCATGGCGGTATAGAGCCAGGGCCGGTGGGCCGCGGCGATGCCCAGGGGCACGCCGATCACCGTGCAGAAGAAGGTGGCGTAAATCACCAGGGAGAGCGTTTCGACGGTCTCTTCCCAATAACCGAGATTGATGATCAGCACCAGGGAAAGCGCCACGCCGACCGCCAACCAGACCGATCGCTGCAACCAATAGGCGGCGGCGGCGATGAGCGCGACCAGCAGCAGCGGCGGGGTGAACTGCAGCAGGTCGGTCAGGCCGTCGATCAGGAAACGCAGCACGTCGGAGATGCCGTCGAAAAACCAGCCCGCGTGGTCGTTGAGAAATTCCACGAAGCCCTGGATCCACTTGCCCAGCGGGATCTTGTTGTCCGTCAGCCAATCCATCCGACTTCCCCCTTCTATGCCCGTCCCCATAGCAGAACGGCCAGGCCTCCTGGCCTGACCGTTTCCACTTTACATGCAATCACGCTGCGATTTACAGGCCGAGATGGCCCTTCACCGCGGGCAGGCCCGGCTTGCCGTCGATGGTCTCGACGCCGGCCAGCCAGCCGTCCAGCACGCCCGGATTGGCCTTCAGCCAAGCCGTCGCCGCGTCCTTCGGATCCTTCTCTTCATCCAGGATCGCGCCCATGATGGCACCCTCCATGGGCAGGGAGAAGACCAGGTTGTCCAGCAGCTTGCCGACGTTCGGGCACTCGCCGGTGTAGCCCTTGCGGACGTTGGTGTAGACCGTCGCGCCGCCGTAGTCCGGGCCGAAGAAGTCGTCGCCGCCGGAGAGGTAGACCAGGTCGAAGTTGTTGTTCATCGGGTGCGGCGCCCAGCCCAGGAAGACGATGTCCTCGTTGCGCTTCGCGGCGCGGGCGACCTGGGTCAACATACCCGCTTCGGAAGCCTCGCCCACCTCGAAGCCCTTCCGGCCGAAGGCGTCCTGGTCGATCATGTCGAGGATCAGGCGGTTGCCGTCGTTGCCCGGTTCGATACCGTAGATCTTGCCGTCCAGCTTGTCCTTGAACTTGGCGATGTCGGCGAAGTCCTTCAGGCCCGCATCGGCGGTGTATTTCGGCACTGCCAGGGTGTACTTGGCACCCGTCAGGTTGGCGCCCAGCACCTCGACCGAGCCCTCGTCGCGGTACTTGGCAAGATCGCCTTCCATGGTCGGCATCCAGTTGCCGAGGAAGATGTCGATATCGCCGTTCTTCAGGCTGGCGTAGGTCACCGGCACCGCCAGCAACTCCGCCTCCGGCGCGTAGCCGAGGCCTTCCAGCACCACCGAGGTGGCCGCCGTGGTCGCCGTGATGTCGGTCCAGCCGACGTCGGCGAAGTTCACTTCCTTGCAGGACGCCGGATCGGCCGCCCAGGCGGGCGATACTGCCGTACCCAGCGCCGACACGAAAGCCAGTGCCGTAAGGGCGCTGCCGACAGCGCCGCGCATGCGGAAAGTCTTGGTCATCAGTTGTGCCTCCAGTTTTCCTGTTCCCTGAATCTTTCAGGCCGCGCCGGCATTGCACCGGGCGGCGGCGCCCCGGCGTTACGGCGGAACCCCCTCCGCCTGCGCCGGATGCGCTGCAATTCGTTAGTCGTCGTCGCAACGAAAGGCGAGCCTAGTTTTTTTTGATTGAACGTTCAATCAAAATAAAATATCTCTGTACTCACAGAGGCCGCACCCGGCGCAACGTGGGCGCGGCATTTCCCTTTCAGCGTGAACGGAGGCCGCGGACGCGGATGCCCAGGGTCGGAGTAGAAGATCTGCGGCGCCGCCAGTTGATCGCGGCCACCATTACTGCGATCCACCAGGAAGGCTTCGCCAACGCGACCATCTCGCGCATCTCCAAGAACGCCGGGATGTCCGGCGGCATCGTCGCCCACTACTTCGACGACAAGGCCGGGCTGCTCGCCGCCACCATGCGCTCGCTGGCCCAGGACCTGCTGCGCGAGACGCTGATGCGCCTGAAGGCCGCCGAGACGCCGGAGCAGCGCATCGACGCCGTCATCCTGGCCAACTTCTCGCCGGAGCAGAACGCGCCGGAGACGGTTTCCGCCTGGCTCGCCTTCTGGGCGGAGGCGCGCAGCGCCCCGGCGCTGTGGCGCATCCAGAAGATCAACGAGCGGCGCCTGCTCTCCAACCTGCGTCACGCCTTCAAGCAACTGCTGCCGGAAGGCGAGGCCGTCATTGCCGCCGCCGGCCTCGCCGCCATGATCGAAGGGCTGTGGCTGCGCTGCGCGCTGTCCAATGGCCCGCTTACCGTCGACCAGGCGCGCATGATCGCGCGCGACTACGTCGGCCGCTTTCTCGACCCCGCTTTCTCGGCTCCCGCATTCTCCACAAGGAGTAGTTTTTCGACGTGACCGCCCCCCTGCCCGACCAGAAGCTCTACATCCACGGCCGTCCCCAGGACGCCCTCAGCGGCCAGCAGTTCGAGACCGTGAACCCGGCAACCGGCGAGGTGCTCTGCAAGGTGCAGCAGGCCGGCGCCGAGGACGTCGAGGCCGCCGTCGCCTCCGCCCGCGAAGGCTTTGCGGTGTGGTCGGCCATGGGCGGCACCGAACGCGGCCGCGTGCTCTACGAGGCTCAGCGGATCCTGCGCGCGCGCAACCGCGAACTGGCCGAACTGGAAGTGCTCGACACCGGCAAGCCGATCCAGGAGGCCGAGGTCGTCGACGTGACCTCCGGCGCCGACTGCATCGAATACTACGCCGGCCTCGCCGCCAGCCTGCACGGCGAGCATGTGGATCTGGGCGGCGATTTCTTCTACACCCGGCGCGAGCCGCTCGGCATCTGCGCCGGCATCGGCGCCTGGAACTACCCGATCCAGATCGCCTGCTGGAAGTCGGCCCCGGCGCAGGCCTGCGGCAACGCGATGATCTTCAAGCCGGCGGAACTGACGCCGCTGACCGCGCTGAAGCTGGCCGAGATCTACACCGAGGCCGGCCTGCCCGACGGCGTGTTCAACGTGGTGCAGGGCTTTGCCGAGACCGGCCAGGCGCTGACGCGGCATCCCGGCATCGCCAAGGTCTCGCTGACCGGCGAGGTCGGCACCGGCAAGAAGGTGATGGCCGACGCCGCCCAGAGCCTGAAGCATGTGACCCTGGAGCTGGGCGGCAAGTCGCCGATCCTGATCTTCGACGACGCCGACATCGAGAACGCGGTGAACGGCGCGCTGCTTGCCAACTTCTATACCCAGGGCGAGATCTGCTCCAACGGCACCCGCGTCTTCGTGCACGAGAAGATCCACGATGCCTTCGTCGCGCGCCTGGTGGAAAAGACCAAGGCCCTGAAGCTGGGCGATCCGATGGATCCGGCAACGCAGGTCGGCGCCCTGATTTCCGCCGATCACTGCGAGAAGGTGCTGGGCTACATCGACCTGGGCCGCAAGGAAGGCGCGCAGGTCGCCGTCGGCGGGGGCCGCCCCGACGATGCGGCGCTGAATAAGGGCAACTTCGTGCTGCCCACCGTGTTCACCGCCTGCAACGACGACATGGCGGTGGTGCGCGAGGAAATCTTCGGCCCGGTGATGACCGTGCTGTCCTTCAAGGACGAGGACGAGGCCATCGCCCGGGCCAACGCGACCCCCTTCGGCCTCGCCGCCGGTGGCTTCACCAACGACCTGACGCGCGGCCACCGGGTGATCGCGCGGCTGGAGGCCGGCACCTGCTGGATCAACACCTACAACATCACGCCGATCGCCATGCCCTTCGGCGGCGTGAAGCAGTCCGGCATCGGCCGCGAGAACGGCCGCGCTGCCGTCGAGCACTACACCCAACTCAAGAGCGTCTACGTCGCCATGAACGGCGTCGACTCGCCCTACTGAGTGCCGCCATGCTTCGAGACGCTCGCTTGCGCCCGCTCCTCAGCATGAGGTTTGAGTATCCGCCTCATCCTGAGGAGGGCCGCAGGCCCGTCTCGAAGGACGAGGCGAACCGCTCAGACCTTCATTCAGCTTACCGATAGAGTTCCGCCCATGCCCGAGATCCAAAGCTACGACTACATCATCGTCGGCGCCGGCTCCGCCGGCTGCGTGCTAGCCAGCCGCCTGACCGAGGACGCCGACGTCCGCGTGCTGCTGCTGGAGGCCGGCGGGCGCGACAACTCGATCTTCATTCACATGCCGGCGGCGCTGGCCAAGCCGCTCGCCAACGACAAGTACAACTGGTTCTACAATTCAGAACCGGAACCGCATGTGAACAACCGGCAGATCTACTGCCCGCGCGGCCGGGTGCTGGGCGGTTCCTCCTCGATCAACGGCATGGCCTACGTGCGCGGCCACGCCCGCGACTACGACCGCTGGGCGCAAGGGGGGCTCCAGGGCTGGGACTACAGCCACGTGCTGCCCTATTTCCGCAAGGCCGAGACCTACGAGCGCGGCGGCGATGCCTACCGCGGCAGCGACGGGCCGCTGAACGTCTCCGCCGGCGCCTGCCGGAATCCTCTGTTCAAGGCCTGGATCGAGGCGGGCCGCCAGGCCGGCTATCCGGTCACCAAGGACATGAACGGCTTCCAGCAGGAAGGCTTCGCCCACATGGACATGACGGTCCACCAGGGCCGCCGCTGGAGCGCCGCCGTCGCCTACCTCAAGCCGGCGATGACGCGGCCCAATCTCACCGTCTGGACCCGCGCGCTGACCACGCGCCTGCTGTTCCAGGGCAACCGCGCGGTGGGTGTCGAACTGGCCAAGGGCAGCGAGCGCATCGAGGTGCGCGCCGAGCGCGAGGTGATCCTCTCCGGCGGCGCCATCAATTCGCCGCAGGTGCTGCAGCTCTCCGGCGTCGGCCCGGCCGACGAGCTGAAGCAGCTCGGCATCGACGTGCGGCACGACCTGCCCGGCGTCGGCAAGAACCTGCAGGACCACCTGGAGATCTACGTGCAGCACGCCTGCACCCAGCCAATCACGCTCTACCCGGCCCTGAAGTTCTGGAACCAGCCGAAGATCGGTTTCGACTGGCTGTTCTTCAAAAAGGGACTGGGCGCCACAAGTCACTTCGAGGCCGGCGGCGTCATCCGTTCAAGGGCCGGCGTCGAGCATCCGGACCTGCAGTACCACTTCCTGCCCATCGCCATGAACTACGACGGCAGCCATCCGGCCAGCGGCCACGGCTTCCAGGCCCACGTCGGCCCCATGCGCTCCCAGAGCCGCGGCGCGGTCACCTTGAAGGCGGCTGACCCCAAGGAAGCGCCGCGCAGCCTCTTCAACTACATGAGCCAGGAAGCCGACCGCCAGGAGTTCCGCGCCGCCGTGCGCCTGACACGAGAGGTCTTCGCCCAGAAGGCTTTCGATCCCTTCCGCGGCCCCGAGCTGGCGCCCGGCCCCGACGCCCAGAGCGATGCCGAGATCGACGCCTTCGTGCGCGAGCACGTCGAGAGCGCCTATCACCCGTCGTGCTCCTGCAAGATGGGCACCGATTCCATGGCAGTGGTCGACGGCCAGGCCAAGGTGCACGGCCTGGAGGCCCTGCGCGTCGTCGACGCCTCCATCATGCCGTCCATCGCCAGCGGCAACCTGAACGCCCCGACCATCATGCTGGCGGAAAAGCTGGCCGACACCATCCGCGGCCGCGAACCCCTGCCCGCCTCCGACGCCCCCACCTGGATCGCCCCCCACTGGGACACCCAGCAGCGGTAGTCCCCTCACCCTCCCGCTACGCGGGCCCATCCCTCTCCCCGAAGGGGCGGGGGATCAAAAAACAAACCCTCTCCCCTGGCGGGAGAGGGATGCGCAGTCTTAGCGGGCACGAGCCCGCTTAGACGAAGCTGGGTGAGGGGGAAACGGCATGTCGGATTCCGACTATGTCTGCACGGCTTCCACGAAGTAGTCGAATTTTCCCAGGTCAAGCGGCCTACCCAGGATGCGTTCGATGCGGCCCCTCTCACCTGCTGTCACCGGATGACAGCCACTAACCGCATGATCCACTTGATCGAGCCGGAAAATGTCCTGCACCGTCCGGGCAGACAACCCCGGTGCGTCCACCTGGCCAACGATCCGGTCGCCAAACTGCTCGTCGTCCCGGTGGAACCAAGTGACGATGAACTTGCAACTCTCGCTGGGTAGCAAACTCATTGTGAGCTATCCAGCGTCGCGGCTCAGTCCGCAAACGCCTTTTCGACGACGAAGTCGCCGGGGTTGGCGTTGGAGCCTTCGGTGAAGCCGAAGCTCGCGACCAGTTGCTTGGTGTCCTGCAGCATCGCCATGGAGCCGCAGATCATCACGCGGTCGACTGCCGGATCGAAGGACGGCACGTCGAGGTCGGTGAACAGCTTGCCGCTTTCGATGAGGTCAGTGATGCGGCCCTTGTGTACGAAGTCTTCGCGGGTCGTGCTGGCGTAGTAGGTCAGCTTCGGGCCCCCCATCTCGCCGATCAGGGGGTCTTCGACCAGGCTGTCGACCAGTTCGGCGCCATAGGCCAGGTCCGCGACGTTGCGGCAGGTGTGGGGCAGAACGATCTGGTCGAACTTCTCGTAAGCCTCCGGCGCGCGGATCAGGCTGGCGAAGGGCGCGATGCCGGTGCCGGTCGACAGCATGTAGAGGCGCTTGCCCGGCTTCAAGGCATCGAGCACCAGGGTGCCCGTCGGCTTCTTGCCCAGCAGCACGCGGTCGCCGGTCTGCAGGTGCTGCAGCCGCGAGGTCAGCGGGCCGTCCTGCACCTTGATGGAGAAGAAGTCGAGGCCGTCGTCCCACGACGGGCTGGCGATGGAATAGGCACGCAGCAGCGGCTTGCCGTCGACCATCAGGCCCAGCATGACGAACTCGCCGGAGCGGAAGCGGAAGGCCGCCGGGCGGGTCAGGCGGAAGGAGAACAACTCGTCCGTCCAATGGCGCACCGCGAGGACGTCTTCCTCGGTAACGGACTTCGGCAGGACGATACTATCAGACGGCATCAACCCGGCTCCTCATTCATCTGCTTCACCAACCGCGGTGCTTCCATGAACACCGGACAAGAAAAAGGCCCCTGCGAGCCCCCGGCCCCCAAGTGCCTCTCCTCCAAAACCCGCCGCGCCAAGCCTCTGTATTGTTTTACAAATTATCGGAAATTGACAATCAATCGCAACTAGGCGCGCAGCCCTTATTCTGCGCATCGGGCCGCAAATCGCCAGGAGTTTTTTCGCAGTTCCGTTATACACTTAGCGCATGGGTAATATAAGTCAATAACAGTCTTTTAATGTTCTTTTCCGGCCCATACCGGCCAGTAATCCCACGCCTATTAAAGCACGTGTGACCTAACCCTGGATTAACGCTTCCAGGGTCACCACGCGGTCGGCCTCCGCCGCCGGCTTGTCCCAGCGGATGCGGTGGATGCGCGGGAACCGCAGGGCGACGCCGGACTTGTGGCGCTTGGAGCGCTGCACGGCGTCGAAGGCGACCTCGAACACCAGGCCGGGCTTCACCGCCCGCACCGGGCCGAAGCGCTCCGTCGTGTTGTCGCGGATCCACTTGTCGAGCTGCAGCAGTTCGGCATCGGTGAAGCCGAAGTAGGCCTTGCCGACCGGCACCAGTTCGTCGCCTTCTTCGGCGTCCCCTTCCCCCGTTCCTTCCCCCGTTCCTTCCCGGGGCCGCCACGCCCCGAAGGTGTAGTCGGAATAGAGCGAGGACCGCTTGCCGTGGCCGCGCTGGGCGTACATCAGCACCGTGTCCAGGGTCAGGGCGTCGCGCTTCCACTTGAACCACGGGCCCTTGGGGCGGCCGGCGACGTAGGGGCTGTCGCCGCGCTTCAGCATCAGGCCCTCGATGGCATTGGCCCGCGCGGCGTTCCGCAGGGCCTGCAGCGCATCCCAGTCGCCAAAGTCCAGCAGCGGCGAGAGATCGATGCGGGCGGGATTCTCCTCCGCATGCCAGGCCTCCAGCCGCGCGCGCCGTTCATCGAAGGACCGCGCGCGCAGGTCTTCGTCGCCGTGGAACAGAATGTCGTAGACCCGCAGATGGGCCGGGAAGTCTTCCAGAGTCTTGGCCGTCACCTTCTTGCGGTTCAGGCGCTGCTGCAGGTCGTTGAAGGGCGCGATCTCGCCGTCGCGCGCGACCAGCAGTTCGCCGTCCAGCACCGCCTCGAAATCGGCGCGCTCCATCAGGTCGGGAAAGGCCGTGGTGATGTCGTCGCCGGAGCGCGAGAACAGGCGCGCCTCGCCGCCGCCGGCGGCGAGCTGCACGCGGCTGCCGTCCCACTTCCCCTCGGCACGGAACGCGGCAGGGTCGAGCCTGTCCAGTTCCGCCTCGTCCAGCGGCGTCGCCAGCATCAGCGGACGGAAGGCGCGGCGCAGGTCGATGACCGGCGGCCCGGCATCGCCGTCCAGCCAGGCAAACAGCGGCACGAAGGGCGGCGTCACGCCGTGCCAGACCTCCTCGATCTCCTCCAGCGGCACCGCGCCCCTCTGGGCCAGCGCGGTCTTGGCGAGGCGCGCCGAGACGCCGACCCGCAGGCCGCCGGTGATCAACTTCAACAGCGCCCAGCGCCCGGTGGCGTCCAGCGCGTCGAGCCAATCGGCCACCAGACGCGACGCCTCCACCCGCCCGGCGCGCGACAGATGATCGACGACCGCGCCGAGGGTCGGCTGGTCGCGCGCTCCGGAGTCGTCGGGCCAGATCAGGGCGACGGTCTCCGCCATGTCGCCGACGTAGTCGTAGGACCAGCGGAACAGCGTCGGATCGACGCGGCTTTCGATGAGGGCGCGGATCATCGCCGGCTTGGCGGCGCCAAAGTCGAGCCGCCCGGTGAGCGCGGCGAGGGCCCAGCCGCGGTCGGGGTCCGGCGTGTCGCGGAAATAGTCGGCGAGCAGCCGCAGCTTGGCATTGCGCGCGGCCGTGTAGGACAGGCGGTCGAGCAGTTCGGCAAAGCGCCTCATGCCTCTGCCGGCTCCGTTGTCGCCTCCTGCTCGTCCTCGCCCCCTTCATCGCCGCGCCCGATAAGGGCGAGCGCGCGGCCGCGCCGGCCGATGGAGTTGGCGTAGTGCACCAGCGCCTCCTCGTTACCGTGGGTCACCCAGATCTCCGGGGCGCCGACCTCGCGCACGGTCTGGGTCAGCTCGTCCCAGTCGGCGTGGTCGGAGAGGATCAGCGGCAGCTCGGCGCCGCGCTGGCGCGCCCTCGCGCGCACCCGCATCCAGCCGGAGGCCATGGCGGTGATCGGATCCGGCAGGCGCCGCGACCAGCGGTCGGTCAGCGCGCCCGGCGGCGCCAGCACGATCTCGCCGGCGAGTGCCTTCTTGGCCGCGCCGGTGGCCGGGCGCAGCTCGCCCAGCTCGACGCCGAAGGCGCGGTAGAGATCGCAGAGCCCCTGCAGCGCGCCGTGGATCCATAGGGGACGGTCGTAGCCGGCCTGGCGCAGCAGCGCGATGACCCGCTGCGCCTTGCCCAGGGCATAGGCGCCGACCAGCACCGCGCGCTCGGGAAACTGCTGGCGCGCGGCCAGCAGCTTGGCGATCTCCTCTTCTGCGGGCGGATGGCGGAACACCGGCAGGCCGAAGGTCGCCTCGGTGATGAAGACGTCGCAGGGCACCACCTCGAAGGGCGCGCAGGTCGGATCGGGCCGCCGCTTGTAGTCGCCGGAGACGACGATGCGGCAGCCCTGCCACTCCAGCACCACCTGGGCGCTGCCCAGCACGTGGCCCGCCGGGCGGAAGCTCACGCCGACACCGCCGATCTCCCGCCGCGCGCAGTAGGCCATCTCGTCCAGCGCGCCGCCGGCGTCCTTGCCGAAGCGCTTGCGCATGATGGCCAGCGTCGCCGGCGTCGCCAGCACGGCGCGGTTGCCGGGCCGGGCATGGTCGCCGTGGCCGTGGGTGATGACGGCGCGGCCCACCGGCCGGTGCGGATCGACATAGAAGTCGCCCGGCTCGCAATAAAGCCCGCGCGAGGTTACCTTTAGCCACGATTCTGGAAGCTGGGACTGAGGTCTGACGGATGTCATGAAAAAAACCGCAAATTTTTCACTGCATGAACGGCTGGCGGCCGATTGCGTTCCCCTCGCCGACTGGCCGCTCAGCCGGGTGCTGCTGATGAACGATGCCAGCTACCCCTGGCTGATCCTGGTACCCCGCCGTCCGGGCCTCAAGGAGTTTCACGAGATGGCGGCCGACGACCTGACACTCGCCACGGCGGAGCTCTGCCGCGCCTCCCGTGCCCTGGAATCTAGGTTCGCGCCCGACAAGATCATCATCGGTGCCCTGGGCAACATGGTGCCGCAGCTCCACCTCCATGTCATCGCCCGCTTCAAGGACGACCCCGCCTGGCCCGGCCCGGTGTGGGGCAAGCAGCCGCCGGTGCCTTACGAGTCAGCAGCGTTGCAGGAGCGGGTCGATACGTTGCGGGCGGCTTTTGCCGGGACCTAGTATTTGCGAACGGTTCGCAATTTCCTTGCCGGCAGACCGGTGGCCCGTCATCATGCGCCGACAGCTCAAGACCGAGGGAGATCCCATGTTCATCGCCATGAACCGCTTCAAGGTGAAGCGCGGCCAGGAAGCCGCCTTCGAGGCCGTCTGGAAGAACCGCGACACGCACCTGGCCGAGGTGCCCGGCTTCAAGACCTTCGCGCTGCTGAAGGGGCCCGAGCGCGACGACCACAGGCTCTACTCGTCGCACACCGTCTGGGCGTCGCAGGGGGCCTTCGAGGTCTGGACCAAGTCGGAGGCCTTCCGCGCGGCGCACCGCAACGCCGGCGGCAACGGCGACCTCTATCTCTCCCACCCGGAGTTCGAGGGCTTCGAGGTGGTGCAGGAACTGACGCCCGAGACCGCCTGAGGTTCTAGCCGTCGGTCCGGCCGGTGAAGGCCGCCATGATGACCTTCTGGGCGCAGAGAAACAGCAGCAGCACCGGCAGCGTGGAGACCACGGCGACCGCCATCATCGGCCCCCACAGCGGCGTGAAGTCGTCGACGGAGGAGAACGCCTTGATGCCCACCGAGAGCATGCGCTTTTCCGGCGAGTCGAGCACCAGCAGCGCCCAGAGATAGATGTTCCAGGCGCCCATGAAGCTGATCACGCTGATCGAGGCGACGGCGGGCAGGATGTTCGGCACGGCGATCTGCCAGAACTGACGCAGGGGCCCTGCCCCGTCGAGCCGCGCCGCCTCGAAGATCTCCGGCGCCAGCCCCCGGAACGTCTGGCGCATGAAAAAGACGTAGAAGCCGATGTAGGCGATCGACGGCACGATCACCCCGGCCAGGGTGTCGTACCAGCCGATCATGGAAATCCCCACATAGAGCGGCACGATGCCGATGACCGTCGGGAAGGTCATGGTGGCGATGACGGTCCAGAACAGCACCTCGCGCCCGGCAAAGCGCAGCTGCGCGAAGGCAAAGCCGGCGGGCACCGCCAGGGCCAGCTTGCCGAGCGTCACCGCCGCGGCGATGACGATGGAATTGATCAGCCAGGCGAACACCGGCTGGCGCGTGAAGGCATCGACGAAGTTGGCGATCGTCGGATCTTCCGGCAGGAAACGGAAAGCGCGCTGCAGCACCAGGTCGTTGGGCGTGAAAGCCGTGGTCAGCATCCAGAACATCGGGAACAGGGTGAAGACCGCCATGGCGGTCAGGACGCCGTGCGCCAGCCAGGGCCGGCGCGCCAGCGCCTTCAGCCGCACCAGGCTCGGCGTCCGCCAGGGGGCCAAAGATGCCTCAGGGCTAAGAGCCATAGTGCACCTTGCGCTCGAAGGCACGGAACTGCAGCCAGGTGACGACCATGACCAGCCCGATGATCAGCACCGCCGAGGCGCTGGCCTGGCCGAACTGGAAGAAACCGAGGCCGCGCTGGTACATGTAGTAGAGGATGTTGGACGACTGGCCGAAGGGACCGCCGCCGGTCAGCACGTCGATGGTGCCGACGATGTCGTCCAGCACGTTCATCACCGTGGTGACGGCGACGAAGAAGAAGGTCGGCGAGATCAGCGGCACCTCGATGGTCCAGAAGCGGTGCCAGGGCGAGGCGCCGTCGATCTCGGCGGCCTCCAGCACGTCGCGCGGCACGCTGATGAGCGCGGCGAAGAGCAGCAGCATGTTGAGGCCGAAGTTCTTCCAGAAGGTCACCAGGGTGACGCACCACAGCGCCAGGTCCGGGTCGGTGTGCCAGCGGCTGGCCGGCAGGCCGAGCGCGGTCAGCACCACGTTGAAAAAGCCGTTCATCGGATCGAACAGCCACAGCCAGGCAACGCCGGCGATGGAGTAGGCCAGGATGGTCGGCAGGAACAGCGCGCCCTTGTAGAAATTCATCATCCAGGGGCTGCGCACCCGCAGCAGCAGCGCGGCCAGCCCCAGCGGAATGAGGATCTGCGCCGGAATGAGGCCCAGGCAATACAGCAGCGTATTCCAGGTCGCGCTGGCGAAGTTCGGGTCGGCGAAGATGCGCCGGTAGTTCTGCAGCCCGACGAAGTTGAAGTCGGGGTGGATGAAGTTCCAGTCGGAAAACGACAGCACGACCGAGAAGACGACCGGCCCGTAGAGGAACACGCCGACGAAGACGAGGGCCGGCGCCACGAAGACGTAGGGCGCCAGCACCCGCCAACTCATCACACCGTTCACCGGCAGACTCCTGCCTTAGGCGGGTGCTGAAAAGGTCGCGCGATCTGTGCAGACCTGCTTCGAGACGGCGCTGCGCGCCTCCGCAGCATGAGGTTAGATTTGTGCAATTGAATAAAACCTCATCCTGAGGAAACCCCGTAAGGGGCTGTCTCGAAGGATGGCCAGAGACTCCACAGCACCCCTTTCCGCCGCCTGCTAGCCGGCGAGGACCGGAGAGAGTTCCTCCTGGGCGCGCTTCAGGCCCTCCTCGGGTGTCACCACGCCCTCGACGATGCGCGCGACCCACTGGCGCCAGACGTCCTGGCCTTCCAGACCGCGGCTGCCCGGCCAGATGGTCTCCGGCGTCAGGCCCTCTTCGAGCTGCGCGTAGGCGGCTTCCTGATTCGGCTTCGGCGGAATCTTGTGCACCGAGGTGTTGAGGTAGCCGACGTCCGACCAGATGGTCTGGCCTTCTTCGCTGGCGCAGAATTCCAGGAAGGTCATCGACGCCTCGGCCAGTTCCGGCTCGCGGGCGTAGACCGCCAGGAAGTTGCCGCCGCTGTTCATGCGGCGCGGCCGGCCCAGGCTGGGGAACATCACGCCCTTGAAATTGATCGGCGAGTCGTTGAGCGCGGTGGAGCGCGACGAGCTGGTGGTCGCGATGGCGATCGCACCGGCGAGCTGCCCCTTCTGCTGGGCGCGGTAGTCCATGTTGGTCCACAGGCCCGAGCGCGCCGGGCCGGCAAAGGCGGTCATGGCGCGGATCGCCTCGGGGCTGTCGCAGGCCACCGTATCGCCGGCCAGGACCATGCCGCCGGCATGCTGGATATAGGCCGGGGAGGGCCACTCGTTGTTGGAGAGGTCGAGGGCCGAGCGATAGGTCGGGTGATTGCGGCCGCCCAGCGCCTTGTCGATGGCGCCGGCCTGTTCGACCAGCCAGTCGTGGGTGATGTCCATGGGGATGTTCGGATCCAGCCCGGCTTCCTGCCAGAGGTCCATGTTGATCCAGGTGACCGGCGTGCTCATGGCCCAGGGCAGGCCGATGAGGGCACCGTCGACCTTCACCATGTCATGGGTCTGCGGCTTGAACTGGCCGATGATCCTGTCGGCGCGGGCGCTGTCGATCTCATGGAAATCGCGGGCGCCGAGGGTGCGCTTGGCGAAGTAGGCGAACTTCCAGCCGGTGATCATCATCTCCGGCGGGCGCCCGGCGGCGACGGCGGCCAGGGCCTTGGTCGCCATGTCCTGGTAGTCGCCGTCCAGGCGGGTCACCGCGGTGACGCCGGTCTTCCTGGCGTTGAAGGCATCGACAACGTGCTGGAACGGCCGGTCGGCGCCCCAGGGGCTGGAGATCGTGACGGTGGCATCGCTGGACCACGCCCTGCGCGGCAGCGCGGCGCTGAGCGCCAGCGCGCCGGCGGCCTGCCCGGCGCCCTGGAGGACACGACGTCTAGATAACTTCGAAAAACCGAAGGGGCTTGCAGCGGACATGGTGCCTTCTCCCGGATTGGCATAACTGTGCGGAGGAGGCTGCAGGCTAGGCCCGTCAGATGTCAGTCGCTTGGCGGATCGATGTCAGTCCGATGTCACTTTGGCGGCGTGGTGGCGGGTGACGGCGGCGATACCCGGATCGCTTGCGATGTCTTCAGACACCTTGGGAAAGGTCGAGCCGAGGTGGCCGACGGCGCGCGCGCCCCAGGCGCTGCCCGTCGCCAGGCAGGCCTCCATGGGCCAGCGCCTGGCGAGGCCGTGGACCAAGCCGGCGGCGAAGGCATCGCCGGCCCCGGTGGCGTCCACCACTGTCGCCGGCGCCGCCGGGCAGGTGAGGCGCGTGGTGCCGTCGGTGGCGTAGGCGCCGCGCGCGCCCTGGGTGACCACCAGCCACTCCGGCGCCAAGCCTTCGGCCTGCACGCCCCGCCAGGGATCGTCTGCGTGACCCGGCGGGACTTCATCTTCCGACACGACGAGAACCTGCGCCGCCGCCACCGTATAACCGGGACGCCATTGGCAGACGAGCGGAATCTCCGCCGCCCGCAGCCGGGCCGCCAGCGGCGCCGGCAGGCCCCAGCGAGAGGCGGCGTAGGCGCAAGCAACACCATCCATATTTATCTCGGGCCAGTCCGGCGGCGTGGTGTTGCGGTGGGTGCCGATGATGACGCGCTCGCCGTTGGGATCGATGAGGATCAGGCAGGCCGGCGTCGGGCCCGGCAGCCGCACGATGCCCGCGGTGTCCCAGGGCCGGCCATCCTCGGCCATCAGCGCCAGCAGGCGGTCGCCGATCTCGTCGCTGCCGACGAAGCCGACGAGACGCGCCCGGTTGCCGGCCACCGCCAGGGCGCTCGCCGCATTCGCCGCGGCGCCGCCGGGCCGCAGGCCCAGGTCTTCTCCGCTGGTTTCCAGACCCGCGTGGACCGGGGCGTCCAGGCGAAAGACCCAGTCGGCGTTCACGTTGCCGAGGACGAGGATATCGACCATGCCGTTACATCTTTCAGAACCCGCTAAACTGCGCGGGTTCTAGCCGAGTTGCCGCACCGCGGCAATCGGCGCCATCATCGGGCAGTGAGGCAGTTTGAGTTTGTTTTCTTGTACGGGCCACGTCGTCCCGGCTTCGGCGCCCGCGCATCCATCAGGCCAGCAATCTACTCCATGTCTTGAAGCGTGTCGGCTACAGCACGGGCCATCGTTGGCGCTATCTTCAAGCTCTTGTGGATGCCGACGAAGTTGTAGTGGACGAAATACAGGCTCAGCATGTGCAGATGGTTTTCCAACTTCTTGCTGGAACCGTTCGTCAGACGCGTGAACCGGCGCATCCCAATGCTCATCCTCAAGTTCTGCCGCTCACCATAAGACGTGCCTACCGCCTTCATGTCAGGCTTGTTCTCGACAATATGTGAATTTTTATGCTTAGCGTCAGGTTTTTCGCTCACTTTAATGTTGGGCTTATATCTGCTTCAATTGGTTCGGAAGAGAGCGAGCCCTTCGGTAGGCCGGTTAGGTCCTCTATCCAGCCTGGCGATAGGCCAAGTACGCTCTGCAATCTGTCGCTCTTCATTCGGCCGGCCTCCAGCACCATCGACGCGACTTTCGAAAGGAGGAGTGGCTGCTCCAATGGTAGTCCGCCTAAGCCGTCAAGAGGTTCACGTGTCCGCCATTTTTTCGCAGATATCTGCTTGTAGAGATTAGTTACTTGCTGCTCATCAAATATGCCGAGCGTCTTGCAACGATAGACCATTGCCTGGATTGAAACTTTCCACCTGCGTTTCAAGTCCACAAATGCCATAAGCCTTGGGGAGTAAATCTCATTCGCGAATGATTTACGCGGAAGCAAGAATGCCGCAGCGAAGCGATCCGCTTCCTTCTCGATTTCCTTCAATATTTTAGGGTCTTCTATCTCTTCTGAACCAACCCAACGGTGTAGACATAGGTGCCCCAATTCGTGGGCCGCATCTAGCCTTGAGCGCGCTGCACTTTCTTTTTCCGAAGCCAGGAAAACAAATGGACGCTCCCCTCGCCAGAAAGAGAACGCCTCAATTTTTTCTTCCGGAATTACTATCCTGCAAACGATAACGCCCTTCGACTCAAGCAGCCGGACAACGTTTGATATTGGGCCTAGCCCAAGGCCAAAAGAATCTCGGACAGTCTCCGCAATATCTTCAATTTCATCCTCAGTATAACGGTTTGCACCACTTTCTTTCGGCTCAAAGGACGGAATCGAGACGACCGGATAGTTGACGAGATCATTGAATGCATAAGCAGCTTGACCCAGCCAATCAGCATAGGCGGCACAAGCCGCATTGCGTCTCTTTGTATCGGCACCGACCTTTCGATAGAAATTTACGCTAGACGGGCCGAATGTCTCCGGCTGCCCACGGGTAAAAAAACTGATCGGCTGCCTAAGTCTGTCCGCTATGGCAACCATGGTGGTCGGGTCTGGCTTCTTCGTTCCTTGTTCGTAAGACGAAACAGCCTGCCGTGTCACTCCGATAGCATTAGCCAATTCCGTTTGATTTAACCGACAGGCTATGCGTGCCTCGACCAACCGCTCTGGAATCAAAAGCCGCCCTGGACTTTCGTCGCGGGCGGCGTTTGGGAACCGAAGAATATTTTCATTCGCCGCCATGGTCCCTCCTCCACTTCGCAATATCCTCCTTCAGGAGGTTTAAGTTCTCGAAATCCGTATCCGTGTCTTCGGGCGGCGGCCCTTCCGGTTCGATTTCATGCGGCATATTCAGCAAGTTCCTGGTGCGATACCGAAATCCCCTATGGTGCAGCGGGTCAGGAATGCAGAGGTGCGAGAATCTTAAGTCCTGATGACCGTGCGTTAAAAGAATATGGGGCAAGCCGTCTATCTTTCCCTCATCCTGAAATTCCGGAAGGTCGAAGAACGGGGTATTGCTGATACGCGCGATCGCGCGAAAAACCACGTTGCGCGGCTGCTGAGTAGGGTCCGCAATCTGACTGATTGTGACCACCGAATGCGAAGGACGAAGCGCGAGGTAGCGGCCAGTAGGCTTCGCGAAATACTCCCAAGAACAGTCAAACGGAAGAGCGCCAGTTTCGACAAGCTTGAAGAATCCATAGTCCACCGCCCACGAGACAATCCGCCCCTTGTTCCATTCCGCCGTAGGAGTCTGCAAGAACGGCTCATCCGCAACAAGGCGACCAGCTGTTTTGTAAGCAGTTTTTAATGTCGTTGCGATCAAGGGGCGGAATTGGACCGGAAACTGATCGTCGACAAACTGGCAAGGATCTACGGTATTCATGGACCTATTCCGGATGCGATGCATGGTGCGCAACTATATCCGAAAAACATACATTTTTGTCAACCACTATTTTGCCCGTCGCTTCTGAACCGCCTTCTTAGCGATCTCTCGACGTTGTTCCGGTGTCAGCTTAGCAGCGCGGGCCGCGCCGCCCTTGCTGCCTAAAGCCTTGGCGGCAGGATCTTTCCTAGCATCTTCGGCCTCGCCCGTGGCGATCTGTGCAACTAGCACGGCGTTACCGATCACTTCGGCGGGGCGATTCTGTCCTATGGGTGCCTCTAGGCACGTCTCACCGTACCGACCTTGCCACACTCGGGACATTTCATCCGCGTTTCGTCGCTTTGGTCTGCCCCGCCGCCAGTAAAGCCCTCTAGACGATAGGAATCCCAACACTCGCTGTATGGCTGGTCATTCTCGGAATGGACATGCACGCCTGTATGGCCACATTCACAAACCAAAGCTGTGCGAGTTCTCATGGTCATGCCTATAAGTATATAGGAACCGGCACAGCGTTTCGATAGGCTGTCAACCTCGCCAGATTTCAAGTGAGACAGTACCCATCATCGGCGGCCTTACAGGCCAAGACCTGCCGGGAAGGAGCAGCCATGCGCTTTGTCTGCCTGCTGATCGCGTTCACCTGCGCCGCCGCAATGCCCGCGTCCGGGCAGACGACCAGCCCCGGGGCCCCCGCCCAATCGCCGGGCGCCGGGAAAAAAGTCGACCTGGAACTCTGCCTTGCCGTCGACGGCTCCGGCTCGATCCAGGAGGACGAGTTCGCCTTCCAGCGCCTTTCCTACGCCCAGGCCGTCAGCGACCCGCAGGTGGTCGACATCATGACCGGCGGCTACGAGGGCGCCATCGCCATCGCGCTGATGGAATGGGGCGGCCCGGACTCCATGAACCCCATCGTCGACTGGACGCTGATCGACAGCGCCGCGTCCGCCAGGGCCTTCGCCGACGCCGTGGTGGCGGCGCCGCGCAAGGCCTTCGGCTGGAATTCCATCAGCAACGCCATCGCCTTCTGCCAGCAGTGGATGGAAGGCAACGGCTTCGACGGCTTCCGCTAGGTGATCGACGTCTCCGGCGACGCCGGCCAGCGCGGCGGCCTGCCGCTGCCCTTCGCCCGCGAGCTGGCGGTGGACGCCGGCATCGTCATCAACGGCCTTGCCCTGCACTACCGCAGCGGCGGCCTGACCGGGCCCGGCGGCATGGCGCTGGTCGAGCACTTCCGCCGCGACGTCATCGGCGGCACCGGCGCCTTCGCCATCGCCGTCGAAGAGGAAGACCAGTTCGCCGACGCCCTGATCCGCAAACTGATTCTGGAGATCGCCAGCGCGGAGTGACCACGGCCTCTCCAGTCGTCACCCTCGGACGTGTTCCGAGGGTCCAGGGCAAACGACGATGCGGTCGCCCTGGATGCTCGGGACAAGCCCGAGCATGACAAGCGAGGGGGTTATGCAGAGGGATGTGCGATACGGGCGGCAGGGAACGCGTAGCCCCACCCCCCTCCTAACCTCCCCCCATCAAGGGGGGAGGGATTCCAGAGGAGCAGCTTCAGCAAGTTGTTCCCTCCCCCTTCGATGGGGGAGGGTTAGGGTGGGGGTGACACACTCTCGGCAGCACGCCGTCGCAAAGATAAGATGCGGCTGCCGACACCCTGATCCGTAAGCTGATTCTGGAGATCGCCAGCGCGGCGTGAGGGCAACCTCTCCACCCGTCACCCTCGGACTTGTTCCGAGGGTCCAGGGCAAACGACGATGCGGTCGCCCTGGATGCTCGGGACAAGCCCGAGCATGACAAGCGAGGGGGTTGGGCCTGTCGCACAACCCTGCAGCAAAACGCTGCCCCATACCGATCGGAGTCAGGCGTTGCCGCCGATGTAGCCCTGGAGCTGTTCGATGGTGAACTTCTGCTCGTCGATGATGGTCTTCACCAGATCGCCGATGGAGACGATACCGGCCAGCTTGCCCTTCTCCATCACCGGCAGGTGCCGGAACCGCTTGCTGCTCATGATCGCCATGCATTCGTCGACCGTCTGCTCCGGCTTCACGAAGATAACCTCGGACACCATGATGTCGCGAACCGGGGTGTTCGAAGAAGACCGGCCTTTCAGGATGACGTTGCGGGCATAGTCCCGCTCGGTGAAGATGCCGACCGCCGCATCGTTCTCCGTCACGATGACGGCGCCGACGTTCTTGCCCGCCATCAGTTCGAGGGCGTGAAACACGGTATCGTCCGGCCGGACCGTCAAGACGTCGTGCCCTTTGCTATCGAGCACATGCTTTATCGTTGTCATGGCGCTATCCCCGCAAGTCGGTAACCAGAATCTCAGCCCCGTCCCGGATGCCCCTCCGGCACGCCATAAACGCTAGCACGAACTGTTTACAATCGGAAGCAGCGCGGTTTTCGCCGTTTGCCGACGCCTTCATCCGCAAGCCGATCCTGAGGATCGCGCGTTTGGCGTGAGCAGGGCAAGCGACGGTGCCGCCGCCCCGGATGCTCGGGTCAAGCCCGAGCATGACACGCGAGGGGGTTGGGTCCGTCATCGGACACCCTGCAATCTCTCCAACCGTCACCCTCGGGCTTGTTCCGAGGGTCCATCGCCCCGCAGCGCGGCGGCTGATCCATGGATCCCGGGGTCAAGCCCCGGGATGACGGTGGTGGGGCGGCGCGGGTGGAGACTCGAGGTGGCGCCGGTTTCCCCGGCGGTCCGCAATGTCGCAACACCTTCGCTGTCGTCCCGGCACTCGATGCCGGGACCCAATGCCCCCGCGGTTTCATCAGTCTCCCAGTGGCCAGTCCGCCCGCGCCGAGGGAACCGCATCCGCGCGGGCCCGTTGACCCCTGATATCCAGAAAAGAGGGGGTATCCAGGAAAAGGCGGGTCCATGGCCGAAGAGGAAGAGCAGGAACCCGGGCGCGGCCGGGAGAGCGGCTCGCCGTCGGAGATTCCGGCGCGCGGCTGGCGCGATATCCTGTGGCGCACCCGCGACGAGATCACCCGCGACCGCGTCTCGCTGGTGGCCGCGGGTCTCGCCTTCTACACGCTGCTGTCGATCTTCCCGGCGATCGCCGCCATCGTCTCGGTCTACGGCCTGGTCGCCGACGCCGGCGAGGTGCAGCGGCACTTCCTCGCCGTCGCCGACCTGGTGCCCGACGAGGCGCGCACCCTGCTGGCCGACCAGATGACCCGGGTGGCCGGCGGCAACACCGGCTCCCTCAGCTTCGCGGCGCTGCTGGGCCTGGTCATCGCGCTGTGGAGCGCGTCGCGCGGGACCCAGGCCTTCATGATGGCGATGAACGTCGCCTACAACGAACGCGAGAAGCGCGGCATCGTGAAGCAGAACCTCATCGCCATCGCGCTGACGCTCTGCCTGCTGGTGTTCAGCGCGCTGGCCCTGGTCGCCACGGTCTTCGTGCCGGCGATGGTCGCCGCACTGGGCGCCGAGGGCACCCGCGGCTGGCTGCTCACCCTGCTGCGCTGGCCGCTGCTGGCGGTCTTCTTCATGGCGGTGCTGGCCGCGCTCTACCGCTTCGCACCGTCGCGCAATGACGCCAAGTGGCGCTGGGTCACCCCGGGCAGCGTCGTCGCCGTCCTGCTCTGGCTCGTCGCCTCCATGGCCTTCTCGTTCTACATCGGCAACTTCGCCAGCTACAACCAGACCTACGGCTCCCTCGGCGCCGTGGTCGGCGTGCTCATGTGGTTCTGGGTCAGCGCCTTCCTGGTCATCCTCGGCGCCGAGCTGAACGCCGAGACCGAGCACCAGACCCGCTGCGATTCAACCCACGGGCCGGCCAAGCCGATGGGCGAGCGCGGCGCCTACGTCGCCGACACGGTGGGGGAGAAACCCTGACAGGGTCCTGACAGCGTCCTGATGGGGCGACGACCCTGCAGCCGCTCCCGCCGTCGCCCTCGGACTTGTTCCGAGGGTCCGGGGCAAGCGGCGGAGCGGTTGATCCATGGGTCCCGGGGTCAAGCCCCGGGACGACAGCGGTGGGGTGGCTGTGGTGTGCCTGCCCTGCCAGACCGATCAGACTTGCTCTCGCCAAAAGAGCGGCTGTCGCCCCGGCACTTGATGCCGGGGCCCAATCCCCGCGCCGCTTCATCAGTCCCGCCGTCACCCTCGGACCCGTTCCGAGGGCCCAGGGCAAGCGGCGGAGCGGTCGCCCTGGATGCTCGGGACAAGCCCGAGCATGACAAGCGGGGGGTGGGGGCAAAAGAGAACAAAGCGGCACCATCGCCCTTCACCCGCCCGGGCCGCCGGTCTATCCTCATCCCCGTGAGCCAGCCCGCCCTTCTGCCCGAGACGCCTCTCTCCCCCCTGCCGCCCGCCTTCATGGCGTGGTTCCGGGCGCGCGGCTGGGCGCCCCATGGGCATCAGCTGGAGATGCTGGCGGCGGCCGCGGCCGGGCCGTCGGCGCTGCTGCTCGCGCCGACCGGCGGCGGCAAGACCCTGGCCGGCTTCCTGCCCTCCCTGGTCGATCTGGCTGAAGTCCCGCACCAGGGGCTGCACACCCTCTACATCTCGCCGCTGAAGGCGCTGGCGGTGGACATCCACCGCAACCTGACCCAGCCGATCGAGGAGATGGGCCTGGCGATCGCCTGCGAGACCCGCACCAGCGACACCCCCCAGTCCAAGCGCAAGCGCCAGCGGGTCAAGCCGCCGGGCATCCTGATGCCCACGCCGGAATCCC
This sequence comes from Kiloniellaceae bacterium, assembly GCA_050043265.1. GTDB lineage: Bacteria > Pseudomonadota > Alphaproteobacteria > Kiloniellales > Kiloniellaceae > Pelagibius. The sequence continues at coordinate 7,382 of JBHJIR010000027.1, read as the reverse complement.
TGGCGCTGCTGCTGTCGTACTACGACGCGCCCCAGGTGTTCGGAACCCTGAAGTGCGTGGTGATCGACGAGCTGCACGCCTTCGCCGGGACCAAGCGGGGCGACCTGCTGGCCCTCGGCCTCGCCCGGCTGCAGACCCTGAGCCCCGGCTGCCGCCGGGTCGGGCTGTCGGCCACGGTGCAGGACCCGGACTGGCTGGCGGCCTGGCTGTCGCCGACCGCCACCAGCGGCGACGTGCCCCAGGGCGTTAGGCGGGTGACCGGGCGCGACGGCGCCGCGGCGGAGGTCGAGATCCTGACGACGAAGGAGCGCCTGCCGTGGTCCGGCCACATGGCGGTGCACGCCCTGGCCGAGGTCTACCAGCGCATCAGGACCGCCGGCACCACCCTGGTCTTCGTCAACACCCGGGCCCAGGCGGAGATCGTGTTCCAGGAGCTGTGGCACCTGAACGAGGACGCCCTGCCCATCGCCCTACACCACGGCAGCCTGGCGGTCGAGCAGCGCCGCAAGGTGGAGGCGGCGATGTCGGCGGGCCGGCTGCGCGCGGTGGTGGCGACCTCCTCCCTCGACCTCGGCATCGACTGGGCCGCCGTCGACCTGGTGGTGCAGATCGGCGCGCCCAAGGGATCGGCCCGGCTGCTGCAGCGCATCGGCCGCGCCAACCACCGGCTGGACCAGCCGAGCCGCGCCCTGCTGGTGCCGGCCAACCGCTTCGAGGTTCTGGAGTGCCGCGCCGCCGTCGAAGCGGTGCGCGCGCGCTCCCTGGACGGCGACCCGCCGCGCCCCGGCGGTCTTGATGTGCTGTCTCAACACATCCTCGGGACGGCTTGCGCCGGGCCCTTCTCCGCCGACCGGCTCTACCGGGAAATCACGTCAGCTCTGCCGTATAAGCATCTGGAAAGAAACGTTTTCGACCGGACTCTGGATTTCGTGGCGAGCGGCGGCTACGCGCTGAAAAGCTATCAACGCTATCGCCGCTTAGTGATTGATAAGGAAGGATTTTACCGCGTCGCTCACCTGGATCATGTGAAGCGCTACCGCCTGAACGTCGGCACCATCGTCGAGGCGCCGGTTTTAAAGGTCCGTATGAGGAACGGGCGCGTGCTGGGTGAAGTGGAAGAGTATTTCGTCAACGGCCTGCTGCCGGGCGACAGCTTCATCTTCGCCGGCCAATTGCTGGCCTTCGAGGGGATGCGGGAGAACACCGTGGTGGTGAGCCGGGCCACCGGCGGCGACCCGAAGGTGCCCGCCTACGCCGGCGGACGCCTGCCGCTGTCGACCCATCTGGCCGAGCGGGTGCGCCGCATCCTGGAAGATCCGGAGGCCGGCCACGACCTGCCCGAGGCGGTCACCGAGTGGCTGCGGCTGCAGCGCTGGCGGTCCCAACTGCCGCCGGCCGACGGCCTGCTGGTGGAATGCTTCCCGCGCGCCGACAAGGAATTCCTGGTGGCCTATTGCTTCGAAGGGCGCAACGCCCACCAGACCCTGGGCATGCTGCTGACCCGGCGCATGGAGCGGGCCGGGCTCTCGCCGCTGGGCTTCGTCGCCACCGACTACGTCATCGCCGTGTGGAGCCTGAAGCCGGCCCAGGACATGGACGCCCTCTTCGCCGAGGAGATGCTGGGCGACGACCTGGAGGAGTGGATGGCGGAGTCCTCCCTGCTGCGGCGGACCTTCCGCAACGTGGCGGTGATCGCCGGGCTGATCGAGGCACGCATGCCCGGCCAGGAGAAGTCCGGCCGCCAGGTGACCTTCAACGCCGACCTGATCTACGACGTGCTGAGGAAGCACGAGCCCGACCACATCCTGCTGCAGGCGACCCGGGCGGATGCCGCCGGGGGCCTGACCGACATCGGCCGGCTGGCGGAGATGCTAAAGCGGGTGAAGGGCCGCATCCGCACCCGCCGGCTGGACAAGATCTCGCCCCTCGCCGTCCCTGTCCTGCTGGAGATCGGCAAGGAGCAGGTCGCCGGCAGCGGCCTGGACGAGCTGCTGGACGAAGGCGCCCAGGCGCTGATCGCCGAGGCGACCGGCGGCCTGGAGCCGGGCCGCGGCCAGGCGGAGCTGCCCCTGTGAGCGATACCCTGCCCAAGAGCGGTCAGTTGCTGGTCAATGGCGTCGACCTGCGGGCCGACCTCTCCGGCGCGCTGATCTGGCCAGAACGCCGCCTGGCGGCGGTCGCCGACCTGCATTTCGAAAAGGGCACCGCCTTTGCGGCGCGGGGCCAGTTCCTGCCGCCCTACGACACCCAGGCCACGCTCGACAAGCTGGAGGCGGTCATCGCCCGCCATCAGATCGAACAGGTGATCTGCCTGGGGGATTCCTTCCACGACGGCGCCGCCGCCGAACGGCTCGACCCGGCCCAGGCGGCGCGGATCCAGGCCCTGACCGCGCGGCTGGACTGGACCTGGATCGCCGGCAACCACGACCCGGCGCCGCCGGCGGACTGGGGCGGTGCGGTCGCCGAAGAGATGACCCTGGGCGCCCTCACCTTCCGCCATGAAGCGGAAGCAGCGTCGCGCGGTGGAGAAGTATCCGGGCACTTCCACCCCAAGGCGGCGGTGCGGGTGCGCGGCAAGCGGGTGACGGCGGCCTGCTTCGTCACCGACGGCCGGCGCCTCATCCTGCCCGCCTTCGGCGCCTTCACCGGCGGCCTCAACGTGCTGGACCCGGCGATTGCCGGGCTGTTCAAACACGGCTTCCAGGCGACGCTGCTGGGCCGCGCCGGCCTCTTCGTCTTTCCCAAGGCCGCGCTGGTTTAGAAAGGCGTTGCGGCCGCCCGGGTTCAGGAGCGGCCGCAACAGGGCGCGGTAGCGGACGGGGGAAAAGGCGCTACCGCATTGGGGTGCCGCCGGTTACTGCGGCATTACGACGGTGTCGATCACATGGATCACGCCGTTGGAGGCCTCGATGTCGGCCTGGACAACCGTGGCATTGTCGACGGTCACGCCGCTCTTCATGGCGTCGATGCTGAGATCCTGGCCCTCGACGGTCTTGGCTTCGACCATCTTGCCGGCGATGTCCGCGGACATCACCTTGCCGGGTACCACGTGGTAGGTGAGGATCCTGACGAGCTGGGCCTTGTTCTCCGGCTTCAGCAGGTTCTCGACGGTGCCTTCCGGCAGCTTGGCGAAGGCGGCGTCGGTCGGCGCGAAGACCGTGAAGGGACCGTCGCCCTTCAGGGTATCGGCCAGGCCGGCGGCCTGCACCGCGGCCACCAGCGTCTTGAACTGGCCGGCGGAGACGGCGGTGTCGACAATGTCGGCGGCCTTGGCGGCGACGCTGGCAAAGGCGAGCGGTGCGGCCAGGGCGGCGGCGAAGATCACACGGGAAAGAGGTTTCATTTGGGGGGAGCCTCCTGTTGATGGGATGTCTTGCGGCACGCCGCCGAGCGCATGAACGTTCGAACGGCGCGTCCGACTGACCGCCCAACTAAGCTGCGGCCCCAAGGCTTCAAGCCATTGGCATAAAAAAGAAAAAATATTCCCCTGGCGGTGATCGGGTGGCGCTTGCCAAGCGTATACAGGACTTTGTGCCGTCATTCCGCCGCCAGGCAGAGGACGGGATCAGCAGCCGCAACGGACCTCGCAGAAGTTGAATATGACCGACACCGCGCCCTCCCTCGTCTGGTTCCGCCAGGACCTGCGCCTTGCCGACAACCCGGCGCTGAGCGCCGCGGTGGAGCGCGGCGCGCCGGTCCTGCCCGTCTTCATTCTGGACGACAGCGGCAAGTGGGCGCCGGGCGGCGCGGCGTTGTGGTGGCTGCAGCACAGCCTCGCGGCGCTGGGGAAAGACCTGGCCAAGCTGGGGGCGCCGCTCTGCCTGCGGCGCGGCGCGGCGGCGGAGATCCTGCCGAAGCTGGTGAAGGAGAGCGGCGCCGAGGCGGTGTTCTGGAACCGCTGCTATGAGCCGGATGCGGTGGCGCGCGACAAGGCCTTGAAGGCCGATCTGACAAAGGCCGGCGTCGCGGTGAACGGCTTCAACGGCGCCCTGCTGGTGGAACCCTGGGAGCTAAAGACCGGCCAGGGCGAGCCCTACAAGGTCTTCACGCCGTTCTGGAAAGCGCTGCTCGCCGCCGGGGCACCGCCCGCCGCGCTGCCGCGCCCGAAAAAGCTGGACGGCGTGACGGGTCTGGAGAGCGACGATCTGGACGACTGGGGCCTGCTGCCGGTGAAGCCCGACTGGGCCGGCGGACTTCGCGCGGCCTGGACGCCCGGCGAGAAGGGCGCGGCCGATAGTCTCCGTGATTTCCTGGACGAAGCCGCCGCCGCTTACCCGGAGGCCCGCGACCGGCCTGACCAGAGAGGCACCTCGCGCCTGTCGCCGCACCTGCACTGGGGCGACATCTCGCCGCGCCAGGTCTGGCAGGCGACGCGCCACGCGGTGGACGCCGGGAACCTGAACGACAGCGCGGCAATGGCCTTCCTGCGTCAGCTCGGCTGGCGCGACTTCTCGCACAACCTGCTGTTCCACTGGCCGGAGTTTCCGGAACAGCCGTGGCGGGAGGCCTTTGCCGCCTTCCCCTGGCGCGACGACGACGCCGGCTTCACGGCCTGGTGCGAAGGCCGCACCGGCTATCCCATCGTCGATGCGGGCCTGCGCGAACTCTGGACCACCGGCTGGATGCACAACCGGGTGCGCATGATCGCCGCGTCCTTCCTGATCAAGGACCTGCTGATCCCCTGGCAGCGCGGCGAGGTGTGGTTCTGGGACACCCTGGTGGACGCCGACCTGGCGAACAACGCGGCGGGCTGGCAGTGGGTCGCCGGCTGCGGCGCCGACGCCGCGCCTTACTTCCGCATCTTCAACCCGGTGACCCAGGGCGAGAAGTTCGATCCGACGGGAGCCTACATCCGGCAGTGGGTGCCGGAGATCGCGGACCTGCCCGATGCCCTGCTGCACAAGCCGTGGGAAGCCTCCGAAACCGAGTTGAGACAGGCCGGCGTCACCCTGGGAAAGACCTACCCGGCACCGATGGTCGACCACAAAGCCGCACGCGAGCGCGCATTGGCAGGCTACGAAGAGGTCAAGAAGCAGAGCGCGTAGCCCTGGATGCTCGGAACAAGTCCGAGCATGACAAGGGGAGAGGTCGCAGGGGACCTTGCGCCGCTGACTAGCGTCACCCTCGGGCCTGTTCCGAGGGTGACGGCCAGAGAGGTGGCCCTCACTCCGCACTGGCGATCTCCAGGATCAGTTTGCGGTTGATCAGGGTGTCGGCACCCGGACCTTATCCTTGCGACGGCGTGCCGGAGAGAGAGTGTCACCCCCACCCTAGCCCTCCCCCATCGAAGGGGGAGGGAATCGTTTCGTGAAGCCGCTCCCTGGAATCCCTCCCCCTGGATGGGGGGAGGTTAGGAAGGGGGGTGGGGCCACGTATTCGCTGGACGCCCGTATCGCACGTTCCACCGCTTGACCGGACAGCCGTTGACCGCGTCCGGGCATGACAAGAGAGAGGATGTCGCGGGTGCCTCGCGCCTCTGTAGCGTTTCCCTCGGGCGTCACCCTCGGGCTTGTCCCGAGGGTCCAGGACAACGGCTGGTTATGCCGGCGCCGGCCAGTCGTGCCAGACGGCGTCCTCATCCCAGCCCAGCGCGGCGAAATCGTCGAGCCGCAGGGGCGCCTCTTCCGCCATGAAGAACTCGTCGAGCTGCGGCGGTGCCGCCGTGGTGCCCGACAGCATCGCGTGGGCCTGGCCGCGGTGGTGAATCTGATGCTCGAAGAGGTGCAGCAGCACCCGGTCGACCCGATCGACCTGAACACGATCCTGGCGGATCATGCGAACCTCCCGCCCCAATGCCGCGTCATCCAGGCCCTCGCAAAAAGCAATCAGGCGCCGGTCCACTGCCGCTTGTGCGGGGCGCAGCTCGGCCAGCGTCTTGCAGGGAACCTCGTCGGCAAAAGCGGCCAACCCCAGATCGCCCCCCTCCAGGGCATCCACATAGAACCAGTCGACAATGAGGATGTGGTTGAGGGTCGCCAGCAGCGAGGGGAAGAAGCCGGTGCGCGGCGCGTCCAGTTCCTGCTGGCTCAGCGCTGCACAGGCGTTCAGCAGGCGGTGGTTGGCCCAGGCGTTGTTGCGCGCCTGGGCGACGAGATAGGTCTGCGGTTCCATCCGGAAAAAGCTAGAGGCGCGGCCCCGGAATGTCGAGGGCGTAGGAGGTGAGCTGGTCGACGATGAAGTCATAGGCTTCGTCGACGGAATCGGTGCGGAAGAACAGCTCCAGATCCTCGGCATTGATGGTGCCGTAGTTCTCCAGCGCTTCCATATTGATGACTTCGGACCAGTAGTGGCTGCCGAACAGAACGATCGGCAGCTTCTTGCGGATCTTGCCGGTCTGCACCAGCGTCAGGATCTCGAAGAACTCGTCGAGGGTGCCGAAGCCGCCGGGCATCACCACCACGGCCTTGGCCAGGTAGGTGAACCAGAACTTGCGCATGAAAAAGTAATGGAACTCAAAATTCAGTTCGCGGCTGATGTAGGGATTGTCGTTCTGCTCCATGGGCAGCGAGATGTTCAGCCCGATGTTCACGCCGCGCGCTTCCGAGGCGCCGCGGTTGGCGGCCTCCATGATGCCCGGGCCGCCGCCGGAGCAGACCACGAAGCGGCGGTCGTCGTCCTGCAGGCTCTTGGACCATTCGGTCAGCCGCCGGGCCAGCTCGCGCGTCGCCTCGTAGTAGCGCGACATGTCGAGCTTGCGCTGCGCCACCTTGAGATCTTCGCCGGCGGCGCGCGCCGCCTCCAGCCCCTGCTCGGCCGTCTCGCGCGACTGAATCCGCGCGGAGCCGAAGAAGATGATGGTGTCGTCGATCTTGTAGTGTTTGAAGCGCGCGTTGGGCTCGACGTACTCCGAGAGAATGCGCAGGGAGCGCGCCGAGGCGCTCTCCATGAACTCGGCGTTCTGCTACGCCTTGTAGGCACCCGGATGCGCCGGCGCGGCAGGCCGCTGCTGCGGGTCCAGGCCGTCGTCGGTGACCATGGAGGGTGAGTCCTGGGCACTGGGTCCGGAGGAGGACGCGGGCTTCGACTTGTCGTCTTTGTCTTTTCGCTGCATGGCTCTCTACTACCTAGGGCTTCGAGCGCACTCTAGCCGCGTAATTCTTGATGAATCGTTCCTTAAGCCGCAGTTTCTGACCTTCTTTTGGCCGGAAAATGCAGGGGCCAGGAACTGCAGGGGGCACTGCCAGCGGCGGGACAAAAGCGAACACCCCCGCCAGGGAGGACTGCGGCGGGGGCGTTCCGGGGTCACCACTTGAAGCCGAGGCCCCGGGGAACGGACCCGGGACCCTCGCCAATTCATTTGTAAACATACGATATAATCTTGGCAAGCCCGGGCCCTGCACGGAGTCTACTGATCCAATTCCCACTTGCGCATGAAGCTGCGG
>JBHJIR010000026.1:0-12022 GCA_050043265.1 Kiloniellaceae bacterium | reverse complement strand
GGTACATGGACGGCAAGATCAACATCGACGATCTGATTACCCACACCCTGCCCCTGGAAGACATCAACAAGGGCTTCGACCTCATGCACGAGGGCAAGTCCATCCGATCGGTCGTGGTGTACTGACATCGCGGTGAGGTGGCGCGGGCGGCGCCTGGGACCGGCTGCCGCCCTCCGCGCCCGGAGGACTCCGCAAGGCTCTTGGGAGGGGCCACGGACAGGAACGGATGAGAAGTATGCCAGAGGTCTTAACTGCCGCCGGACATGAGGGAGCGAGCGCGTCGAACCGTTTCGAGGAGGTGGCGAGTGCGCAGTGCTTCGGCGGAACGCAACTGACCCTTGCCCATGACAGCGAGACGACCGGCACCAGGATGCGTCTCAGCGTCTTCCTGCCGCCGGCCGCCAAGGCCGGCCCCGTCCCGGCGGTGTTCTACCTCTCGGGGCTGACCTGCACCGAAGCGAACTTCACCGAAAAAGCGGGGGCGCAGCGCATGGCCGCCGAGTGCGGCCTCATGCTGGTGGCGCCGGACACCTCGCCGCGCGGCGACGGCGTCGCCAACACGCCGGACTACGACCTGGGACAGGGCGCGGGGTTCTATGTGGATGCGGTGGCGCAGCCCTGGGCCAAGCACTTCCGGATGGACTCCTACGTCACCCGGGAATTGCCGGCGCTGATCGCCGAGAGTTTTCCGGTGAATCGCGAGGCGCTGGGCGTCTGCGGCCATTCCATGGGCGGCCACGGCGCACTGACCCTGGCGCTGCGCCATCCCGAGATCTTCAAGTCGGTTTCCGCCTTCGCCCCGATCGTGGCGCCCAGCCAGGTCCCCTGGGGGCGCAAGGCATTTTCCGCCTACCTCGGGTCCGACGAAGCCGCGTGGCAGCCCTACGACGCCTGCCACCTGCTGCGCTCCCACAGCTTCTCGTCGCAGATTCTGGTCGACCAGGGCGACGCCGATCCTTTCCTGGATGAGCAGTTGCAGACCTGGCGGCTGGTCGCCGTGCTGAAGGAAACCGGCCAGTCGGCCAAGGTGCGCATGCAGCACGGCTACGACCATTCCTACTACTTCATCGCCAGCTTCATCGACGACCACCTGCGCCTCCACGCCCGCATCCTGAAGGCGCTGTAGGTTTCGATCGGTTTTTTCAATGTCACCCTCGGGCTTGTCCCGAGGGTCCAGGGCGGGCCCGTAATCGTTGGCCCTGGATGCTCGGAACAAGTCCGAGCATGACGCTGGCTGGGGAGTTCACCCCCCGCTGCCGGCACGCCCCGCCGCCGGGCCGCCGCGGGCCGGGGTGTAGCCGATCAGGGCCAACGCACCGAACACCACGAGGGTGCCGACGACCACCGCCAGGGCCAGCCCGTTGACCTGCAGGTAGAGCGTCGAGCGCACCAGCTCCACGATGTAGGTGAAGGGATTGAAGCGGCACAGCTCGTAGAGCCAGACGCTGCCTTCGCGCACCCGCCACAGCGGATAGAGCGCCGAGGACATGAAGAACATCGGAAAAATCAGGAAGTTCATCACGCCGGCGAAGTTCTCCAGCTGGCGGATGCGCGAGGAGAGGAACATGCCGAGCGCCGAGAGGGTCAGGCCGGTCAGCACCAGGACGGGCAGCAGGGGCAGCAGGCCGGACGGGGGCATGTCGGTGCCGCAGAGTGCGGCAATGGCGAGGAAGGCGTAGACCTGGATGATGGAGACGGCTGTGCCGGAGAGCATGCGCGCGACCAGCAGGTAGCCGCGCGGCAGCGGCGTGGCCAGCAGCACCCGCATGGAGCCCATCTCGCGGTCGTAGACCATGGAAAGCGAGTTCTGCATGCCGTTGAACAGCTGGATCAGGCCGATCAGGCCGGGCACGACATAGACGTCGTAGGTGATGTAGGTCTCGTAGGGCGGGATGATGGAGAGGCCGAGCGTCGCGCGGAAGCCGGCGGCGAAGACCAGCAGCCAGACCAGCGGGCGCACCAGGGCGGCGAAGAAGCGTTCGCGCTGCTGCACGAAGCGCAGCAGTTCGCGCCACAGGATGGCGCGGAAGGCTCGGCCGGCATGGGCGGCGTTCATGGGGCGGCCTCCGGCTTGCCGGATGTCAGGCGGGAGAAGGCGGCATCCAGGTCGGCGGTGCCGCTTTGGCGGACCACCGCGTCGACGCGTCCCTCGGCAATGACACGGCCCCTGTTCAGCACGATGAGGTCGTCTTCGGGCATTACCTCGTCGACCAGGTGGGTCGCCATCAGCACGGCGATCCCGTGGTCGCGGGCCAGATCGTGGATGTGGCCGACCAGCCAGCGCCGCGTCGCGATGTCCAGGCCGGTGCTTGGCTCGTCGAGCAGCAGCAGGGCAGGGCGGTCGAGCAGCGCGCGGGCCACTTCGACGCGGCGGCGCTGGCCGCCGCTGAGGGCGCGCACCTTCGCCTTGGCCTTGTCGGTCAGGCCGATCTCTTCCAGCAGGGCGGTAATCCGATCGCGGGCGGCGCGGCCCGGCAGGCCGCGCAGGGCGGCGAAGTAGCGCAGGTTCTGTTCGACGGTCAGGTCGATATCGAGGGTCTGGGCCTGGAACACGATGCCGAGCGCGGCGAGCGCCCGGCTGCGTTCCCGGCGGATCGGGTGGCCGGCGATGGCGATGTCGCCCCGGCGGCTGTCGAACAGTCCGGTGATGAGGGAGAACAGGGTGGTCTTGCCGGCACCGTTGGGGCCGAGCAGGGCGGTGACCCGCCCGGGACGCACGGCCAGCGAGACATCGTCCAGTGCCTTGGCCTTGCCGTAACTATAGGAAAGATCGCGGACCACGAGAACCGGCGCGGCATCGGCCGCGGCCGCGCCGTGGGGATCGCTTGTATTCTCTGCGACGTCCATCACCACTCCCTCTCGGTGCCGCGCTTCTTCGCCGCGGTCGCCCCCACCTTAGCGTGAGAGGGGCCTGCTACTCCACACTCGCCTTGAATATCCGGCGTTGCAACAGCGACTGCAATCCGTGGCGCCAGCTGTCGTCGGTGTTGCCGCGAATGCTGACGCTGGCCTCCTCCAGCAGCTTGCCGCTGGCGGTGTCGCGCACCGCCACGGTGATGTAGAGGATGAGGGTGGAGATCTTGTAGACGTAGGCGCTGACTGAGCGTTCGGCGCCCAACTCGCCGGCCAATTTGGCTTCGCAGCCGCCGCAGCTGTACAGCGCCGGCAGCTTGGCCAGACGCTCGTCCAAGGGAGCGGTATCGACGGGGGTCATGTCGTCCCGCGCCGCCACCGCCTCGCGCAGCATGGCGGAGAGGGTCTTCAGGCGGGCGGCTTCCGCCGGGTCCTTGCCGCGCATCTCGCCCTCCAGGCTGGTGTCGTACAATTCGACGTCGAAGACTGCGATCTTGGTGGGGGTGGCGGCAGTGGCTGGCGCCGGGGCCGCCGGCGCCAGCAGCAGGCCGAGGGCGAAAAGGCGGGCAATGCGCATCACGAGGAAGGCTCCACCTGGATCGGCCAGGACTGCTCGAAGACCTCGTCGTCGGAAGCGATCACCGTGGCGTGCAGGATCTCGGAACCCTGGGGTTTCACGAAGAAACGGAAGGTCGGGTTTTCGCTGATCGAGATGTCGCCCTCGAAGCGCAGGAGCTCGCGCTGGCCGAGGGTCAGGTCAATGCTGCGCACGTAGAGGGCGGGAATCCACAGCTGGGACATCTGATCCTGCTGCATGCCGGAATAGTTCGGGTGGCTGACCTGGAACTGCGCCTCGGACAGTTCGTTCTGCCGCCAGGCGCCGATCTGTTTCAGCTTCATCTTGCCCATGCGGGCCAGGGCCGCTTCCTGGTCGCTGGAAGCGGGCGCCGAGCAGCCGCCGGAAGCCTTCACGTAGGCGGCGGCCATGTAGAGCTGGCCGTCGTTGGTTTCGGCGATGGCGCGGATATTGGTGTAGGCGTTGACGCGCACGCGGGTCGAGACACTGGCGATGCCGTTGGCGGGCGAGAAATGGAACGTGCCGACGATCGGCGCCGGGTTCTCGTCGACGACCAGGGTCAGGGTCTTGATGTAGCGGTCGTCGGATTGCGGGATCTGAGAACTCACCGTGATCGGCACCGTCGCCGCGTCGAGCGCGCGGTAGGGCGCTTCCAAAGCGATGATGCCGGCGGCCGGCAGGATCTCCCGCCCGGTGCCGTAAAGCTCCTGGCGGATGTCGTCCCAGGCGGTATCTTCCGCCCGCGCGCTGCCGGCCCAGAGGACGAGCGCGGCCCCGAACAGGGCAAGCGCGGCGACGGCGGGCAAGCGGCGGCGGACAACCGCCGTGGAACTCTGCAAGGCTCTCATCATTCCCACTCCAGTTCCGTATAGGCGCTGACGATGTTGCGCCCGTGAACGTTCTCGAAGACTTTCCAGTGCTGCGGATTTGCGTTGCCGAGGCGGTCGAGGGTTGCCGGGATGTCGAGATCGTCCCGCAGCGCCTGGCGCACGCCGTCGCGCAGCGTCTCGAGGTAGCGCCGCTCGGCGGCCAGTGCCGCGCGGCCGTCGCTGACGGGGCCGTGGCCCGGCACCACGCGTTTGACATCCGCCGGCAACAGATCATCGAGGACCTGCAGCCAGCCGTTCACGCTGCCGTCCAGGGTCGGCAGCCGCTCGACGAACAGCAGGTCGCCGGTCCACAGGGTACCGGTCCGGCGGTCGAAGACGGTGAGGTCGGTGTTGGTGTGGGCCGTCGGCCAGGCCTTCAGGCGCAGCGGCCGGTTGCCGAGATCGAGGTCGAGCATATCGGCGACCGTCTCGCTCGGCGGCACCACGACGGTGCCGGCGAAGTCCGGGCAGATGCCGCTCAGCAATTCGCTGTAGAAGGCGCCGCGGTCGGCCAGGGCGCGCGGCAGGTTCTTGTGGCCGATGAAGCGCACCGGCAGGTCGGTGAACGCGCTGTTGCCGAAGCAGTGGTCGAAATGGACGTGGGTGGCGATGACGTGGCTGATCGGTTTGTCCGTCACCGCGGCAACCGCCGCGCGCAGGGCCAGGCCCTGGCTGTGGGTGGTGCCGGTATCGACCACGGCGACGCTGGCATCGCCAACGATGAAACCGATGTTGGCGATGGCGCCGCAGTTGGCGGCGGTGACTTCCTCATGCACGCCGAAGCGGACGAAGATTCCCTCGGCGACTTCGCGGAAGGGAAGCGCCGCCTGGGCGGGCGAGAGTCCGGCAGCGGCCGGCAGCAGCAGGCCGGCCAGGGCCGCGGCGATGGCGGCGCCGCCGGTGGCACGCAGCAGGGCGCGCCGGGCCAGAGGCGCCGGGAAAGGGGGTCGGCTATCTAGATTGCTGAGCCCATCGGTGTGCAGGAGAAGCGCCGGATCTGCCAATCCGGTTCCTGCGAGGCCCATTCGACAACGTTGAGCTGAGCCATGACGGAGCATTGGTGCAGCGTTTCGTAGTGATAAAGCGGGACTTCGAACGTCTTGCAGTCGGCTGGGCTGGTCACCAGGCAGGCGACGATGAGGACTTCGTACATCGGTTCTCCACCTCAGTCTGGGGCGCTTGCCCGTACCTCGGTGGAGACGGGATGTGCGCCGCGGGTCGAATCCATGACGCAACATCCTAATCAGAAGGCCTAAACATACATTAAAAGGCCCGGAAGAATTGCGTCACTGCCGCATTTCCCCCAGACACTTTGTGGCGCCTGACGCGCTTCTATGGACGCCATGGTGTCACCATTTCTGCCGTCAATCCAGCCTCTCGCCACGTGGTCGTCCCGCCAGGGAACCAGATAATATTCCTAAATCCATAGCTAAGTGCCCGTTTTGCCGCGTTCCATGACATCCAGCACCGCGGCTCGCAGAACATCACTATGGTGCGATTCAGGCTGCCGGCCTGGCGCAGCAGCTCGGCTTTGAAGGCGGCGTCCTCCGAGTCGGGCAGCTTGCCATACCCCATATTCGCCAGCCACACGGCCCCCTGGATGGTCTCCCGCTGGGGGTCGCGCCAGATCGATCCGGCCGGCCGGTCGTCGGGCTTGCGCTGGGTCGGCATGACATCGACCAGCAGTGGATCTCCTGTCGCCAGCAGCGCCTGCAGGCCGGCAAGATCGACGGTGCGGGCGCCGGTCAGGCCTGCCGGCACCGCGGCGCGATAGTCGTCCATGCGATATCCGGCGGGCTCGGCAGCCGGGGTGTCGCCGATGGCACCGGGGGCATCGGGGCCGAAGTCGTCCACCTCGGGGTCGGCACTGGCGTGCTGGATCAGCTTGCCCTGATCGTCCAGCAGCGGCACGCCGTAGCTGGCGAGGATCTTGGCGATGTCGGCCTCGTGTTTTTCCAGCAGGCCGTTCAGCAGATGCTTCCAGTCCGGCTCGTTGTACCGCAGGCCCATGGAGATGCGGTAATCGAGGCGCTCGTGTCCGGGGTCGGCGGCAAGCGGCGTGACCACGAGGTCCGGTGCCCGTTCCTTGACCCAATAGCCGGCCAGCGGCCCCCAGGCGAGGGCGGCATCGATCTCGCCCTTGGCGACGTCCTCGACCATCTCGCGGGTCGGTTTTTCCAGGCGGGTGTCGACAATCAGTTTGTAGCTCTTGGCCTGGGTCAGCAGACCGTTGCGCGCCACCAGGGTGGCGACCGGGGTGCGCGGCTGAATGCCCAGGCGCAGGTCCTTGAACACCGGATCGTCCAGCCGGCCGTCCGCCAGTTTCAGATCGGGCCGATGCACGATCACATAGCCGGAGCGGTAGTAGGGATTGGTGTTCTGCATCAGTTCGTTGGTCGTCGCGACGCCGATGATGAGGTCGCAGCGCCTGGCCGCCAGGGTCATCCGCACAAAGCCGACGGTCTGCGGAAACCAGGTGTATTCCAGCGGCACGCCGAGGTCGCCGGCAAGCAGTTCGGCGATCTTGTTCTCGAAGCCTTCGCCCTTGTCGTTGGAGTAGGGCAGGTTGCCGGGGTCGGCGCAGACCCGCAGCGTACTGCGGTCGACCACTTCGCCAGTGGCGGCCAGACCCGGCGCCGCGGCGCCCGCCAGCAACCCCGCCGCAAGGGCGAGGCCGTGGCAGAGGCCGTGGAAACCGAAGGTCGTCTGCGGCCGCCGTCGGGTCATTGGCTGGCTTTCCATTCCTGGAACACGGGGTCTTCTTCGGGCGGCAGCCGGTCAGGCCGGCCGCGGCCGACGGCGTCGTCGGAACGCGCCTTCAGATACGCGTAGATGTGGTCGATGTAGAGCATCACATCCTGTGCCTCGGCAAAGCCCGGCATCACCGACTCCTTGCCGGCCGAGAGGTTCTCGCGGCCGTTCACCACGACGTCGAGGAAATCCGAATAGGTGAGTGTCTTCAGTGAATCCTTCAGGGCCGGTGCGTAGGAACTGCCCATGCCGTCTGGTCCGTGGCAGACGTGGCAATAGGAATGGTAACGGCGAAAGCCGTTGTAGGTGCCGTAGTCGACCTTGCCGTCCTCAACGATGTAGGGCTTCTTTTCCCAGTCCACCTCACCGCTCTGGGCGGCGGCGCTGCCCGGCAGCACAATGCCGCATGTCAGAGTAAGGGCCATCATGGCGCCGCCAACCAGCGGCGAGGTCATCTTCCAAGAACGCATCAACTCCGTCTCCCTAAGGGTTTTGGTTATTCGGGCCTTATTCGCGTGGCGCCGGAACAGAGGGGGCCTGGTTCTGGGATCGGTCCCCCTGACAAGGATGCGGGCCGATGGTGGTTTCATCGGCCCGCAAGTTGGACTCAAACGTCAGGACTTTTCACAGGGAGGCCTTCAGTTCGGAAGAGCGAACACCGTCAGCTGGCCACCCAGGTTGGTGTAGCTCGACAGGGACCTGTAGGCCCCCACCGCGCCGAGGCCGGCGGTGTCTTCGGTCAGGCCCGCGGCGAGACCGATGCCGGCCCACCCGCCGATACCCGAGAGGACGGCGACGTACTGCTTGCCGCCATGCTCGAAGGTGTTGACGTTGCCGATGATGCCCGACGGGGTCTTGAAGCGGAACAGCTCCTCGCCGTTCGCCGGGTCGACCGCCTTCAGGTAACCCTCCAGGGTGCCGTAGAAGACCACGTCACCGGCGGTGGCCAGGGCGCCCGACCACACGGAGAAAGGCTCCGCATTGGACCACACGATCTCACCCTTGGCGGCATCCCAGGCGATGAAATTGCCCAGGTGGTCGCCGCCGGGGGCCGGATACATGGACAGGGGCGCGCCGACGTAGGGCTGGCCGGCCGGGTAGGAGACCTGGAACGGCTCGTAGTCCATGCAGACGTGGTTGGTCGGCACGTAGAACAGGCCCGACTTCGGCGAGTAGGAGGCCGGCTGCTGGTCCTTGGAGCCGAGCGCCGCCGGGCAGATGCCGGTGGAGTTCACGTCGGCGCCGTTCTGGTGGGTCGAGTACTCTGCGACCACCTGCGGACGGCCGGTTTCCATGTCGACGTGGGTCGCCCAGTTGACCGCCGGGTCGTACTTCTCGGCCACCAGCAGTTCGCCGGTCTCGCGGTCCATGGTGTAGCCGAAGCCGTTGCGGTCGAAGTGGACCAAGGCTTTGCGCTGCTGGCCGTCGACCTCGATGTCGGCCAGGATCATCTCGTTGACGCCGTCATAGTCCCATTCGTCGTGGGGCGTCATCTGGTAGAGCCACTTGGCCATGCCGGTGTCGAGGTCGCGGGCGAAGATGGTCATGGACCAGCGGTTGTCGCCCGGACGCTGCGACGGGTTCCAGGTGCCGGGGTTGCCGGAGCCGTAGTAGACCAGGTTCAGTTCCGGATCGTAGGACATCCAGCCCCAGGTGGCGCCGCCGCCCAGCTTCCACTGATCGCCTTCCCAGGTCTTCAAGCTGGAATCGGCACCGATCGGCTGACCGAGGTGGGTGGTCTTTTGCGGGTCGACCAGCAGCATATCGTCCGGGCCCTGCGTGTAGCCGCGCCACGCGATGGAGCCGTCGCTCATGTTGTAGGCGGTCATGTGGCCCTGGATGCCGAACTCGCCGCCGGAGATGCCGATCAGAACCTTGTCGCCGGCGACCAGCGGAGCCGAGGTGCCGGTCTCGCCCTTGCCCGCGTCGCCGTTCTTCTTGGACCACTTCACTTTGCCGGTCTTGGCGTCGAGTGCCACCAGCGTGGTGTCGGCCTGATGCAGGAAGATCATGCCGTTGCCGTAGGCGACACCGCGGTTGACGGTGTCGCAGCACATCACCGGGATCACGTTCGGATCCTGGCGCGGCTCGTACTTCCAGATGATACGGCCGTTGTCGTTGAGGTCGAGGGCGAACACCTTGTTGGGGAAGGGCGTGTGGATGTACATCACATCGCCGATCACCAACGGACCGCCTTCATGACCGCGCAGAACGCCGGTCGAGAACGTCCAGGCGACCTGCAGGTCGCCAACGTTGCTCTTGTTGATCTGATCGAGTTCGCTGTAGCGCTGGCTGGCGTAGTTGCCGAGCGGCATCACCCAGTCATTCGCGTTCTGTTGCATCTTCAGCAGCCCGTCGTTGGCGAGCGCAGCCGATGACGCGGTCAGAGCGACCGCTGACAAGGCCGCCAAGAGTCTAAACCGTTGCATTTCCCGTCCCCTGATGTGTGTGGTTGGCACGCATTCGCTCAAGAAAGCTGCCCACGATTTTTCGTTGCCAAAACCGAGCCCTAAAGCCAGGTGATATTCAGCGTTGGAAGTCTGCGAATACGCCCGCAAATTGTCGATAGAACCATAGTACTAAGCTGCGGTGTCGCGCAGAAAACAACGGGTCTTGTGGTGCGCTGCAATATGTCTGAGGGCCGCTGCGTGGCGGCGACGAAAGCCGCCTCTGCGGGGTCAGGCGAGGACCGTTTCCGGGTGCTCGCGGGTGAGCGTCGCGAGAAAGCGATTGAGGGTCTCGCCGCCGCGCACGGCACGCGCCATCGGCACTGCGACGTCACCGACCAGCCGGGCCGGACGGCCGTTCATCAGCAGCAGGCGGTCGGCCAGCCGGGCGGCTTCGCGCACGTTGTGGGTCACCATCAGCACCGTCGTCCGGCGCTCCTGCCACAGCGCGATCAGCAAGGCCCGCAGGCGGTCGGCCGTGTGCTCGTCGAGCGAGACGAAGGGCTCGTCGAGCAGCAGGATGTCGGGCATCACCGCAAAGGCGCGCGCCAGCGCGACCCGGCGGGCGAGGCCGAGCGACAGTTCCGCCGGAAAGCGCGCGCGCAGGTCCTGCAGGCCCAGCACGGCGAACAGCGCGTCGAGGTCCGGCGCGCCGGAAGAGGGTCGGTCGTGCGGCGGCAGCGCCAGGCGCACGTTCTGCTCCACTGTGCGCCACGGCAGCAGACGCGGCTCCTGGAACACCGCGGCCATGCGCGGGGGCGGCGACGCCTGCTCGACCGTGCCGGCGAAATCGCGGTCCAGGCCCAGGATGATGCGCAGCGTCGTCGTCTTTCCGCAGCCCGAGGGTCCGATCAGGCAGGTGAAGGTCTCCGGCGCCAGGGTGAAGTCGATGCCCTGCAGCACCTCGGTCGCCACGCCATCGGCGGAGCGAAAGGCCTTGCTGTCGATCTGGACCCTGAGCCGGCCTCTAGGCCGGTCGGGACACGGCCCCGGGCCGCCAACGGTTGAGATGGAGTTCAAGAGGCTGGACCAAGACAAATTCGATGAAAAGCATGACGCAGACGAAGGCCAGGGCATAGCCGAGAATGGCGGCGACGTCGAACAGCTGGAAATACAGGTGGATCTGGAAGCCGACCCCGTTGGATCGCCCCAGCAGTTCGACCACCAGCACGATCTTCCAGATCAGCGCCAGGCCGGACCGCCCGGCGGCGGCGATGAAAGGAAGCAACTGCGGCAGCACCACGTGGCGCAGCAGCCGGGTGCGCGAAAAGCGGAAAACCGAAGCCATTTCCATCAGCTTGGGGTCGAGCGCCCGGGCCCCCTCGCGCAGGGTGACCACCACGTTGGGAATCTTGTTGAGGGCGACGGCGGTGATGGCCGCCGTTTCGGTCAGCCCGATCCAGATGTAACAGAGCACGATCACCACCAGCGCCGGGATGTTGATCAGCAGGATGATCCAGGGGTCGAGCGCCCGGTTCAGGGTGTGGTGCTGGCCCATGAGCACGCCGATGGCGGTACCGATGGCCATGGCGATAAGGAAGGCGGCGGCGACCCGGGCGAGGGTCACGCCGAGATGATAGAACAGCGCGCCGCCGGCGGCTTCGGCGACCACGAAACGCATGACTGCGAGCGGCCCGGGCACGTCGGGACTGTCGGCCAATGCCGCCGCACCGGCCCAGATCGCGAGGAAGGCCAGAATCGAGAGCAGCCGCAGGGGGGCGCGGGTGGGGACGCGGGGGGTGTCGCTCACGCCTGCGGTCCCGCGCCGGCCGTCAGAAGCCGTTCACGAGCGCCGGCCAGAACGTACCGGGGGCCATGGTCTCGGCCGGTCCGACCAGCTTATCGCCGCCCAATTCGGCGAGGAAGGCGTAGACCGTCGCCGTGTCCGCCATCTCCTCGCTGAGCGGGCGGGTGGGGATGCCCTCGCGAAAGCGCGTGCGCAGGGCGGCGAGGGTGGCGTCGTCCTTGGCACCGGTCATCTCGCGCAAGACCTCCCACTCGGCGTCGGAGTTGCGCAGCAGTTCCTTGGCGTCGCGCGAGGCCGCGATGAAGCTGCGGACAGTTTCGGTGTTTCGTGCCGCCCAGTCCTGGTCGAAGACATAGCCGATAGCGGAGACCGGCCCCTTGGCGCCAAGGGCCATGGCGGCATCGTTGGCCCCGATGACGCGGCGGAAGCCCTTCGCTTCCAGGCGGGCGCTGTAGTGCCAGTAGTTCAGCACGTCGCCGATCTCGCCCTGCTCGGCCTTTTTGTCCAGCAGCGGCGGGGCCCCGAAGACCGGCTCGTTCTCGCTTGCCACGTCGAAACCGTATTCGCGCTGGGCGAGGCCGCGCAGCAGCAGCCAGCTCTTGTCGAGCGGGCCGCCGGCGACACCGATTTTCTTGCCCTTCAGGTCGGCCAGCGAGTGGATGCCGGATTCCGGGGGGACCATGAGGGCGCCCAGCGAAGAGGAGAAGGGAACGAAGGTGTAGGGCGTGCCCTGGGTGCGCTGGCGCGACACCCACAGCCAGTCGGAGACGATCATGTC
>JBHJIR010000025.1:0-88493 GCA_050043265.1 Kiloniellaceae bacterium | reverse complement strand
CACGAGGCCGAGCACATCGAGACCGCACCCGCCCGCTAGAAGAAGACCGCCGAGATCGATGCGTAGATCGACCCCGCCCGCCAGCAGGCGCTGGCCGCCGGCGGCCTCTACATCGTCGGCAGCGAGCGCCACGAGAGCCGGCGCATCGACAACCAGCTGCGCGGCCGTGCCGGCCGCCAGGGCGACCCCGGCGCCTCGAAGATCTTCCTGTCGCTGGCCGACGACCTGATGCGCATCTTCGGCTCCGAGCGCATGGATTCCATGCTGCAGAAGCTGGGCCTGCAGGAAGGCGAGGCGATCGTCCACCCCTGGGTCAACAAGGCGCTGGAAAAGGCGCAGCAGAAGGTCGAGGCGCGCCACTTCGAAGGCCGCAAGTACCTGCTGAAGTACGACGACGTGATGAACGACCAGCGCAAGGTGATCTTCGAGCAGCGCAAGGACCTGCTGCGCGCCACCGACGTGCAGGAAACCATCAGCGAAATGCGCACCGACGTCATCGACGCCCTGGTGTCGCGCTTCATCCCGGCCAACGCCTATTCCGAACAGTGGCAGGTGGCCTCGCTGCACGAGGAGACGCTGCGCCTGTTCAACATGGACCTTCCCGTGAAGGACTGGGCCAAGGAAGAAGGCATCGCCGACCAGGAGATCAAGGAGCGCATCACCACCGCAGTGAAGCAGCGCATGGCGGCCAAGACCGCCAACTTCGGCCCGGAAGTCATGCGCGGCCTGGAAAAGCAGATCCTGCTGCTGGTGCTGGACCGGCAGTGGAAGGACCACCTGCTGTCGCTGGACCACCTGCGCCAGGGGGTGCAGCTGCGCGCCTATGGCCAGCGCGACCCGCTGATCGAATACAAGCGCGAGGCCTTCGACCTGTTCGAGACCATGCTGGCCCAGGTGCGCGAGGAAACCATCAGCCTGCTGAGCCGCGTCGAGATGCGCCCGCAGGAGCCGGTCGAGGTGCCGCGCCCGCAGCAGGAAATGCATGAAGGCCGCCAGGACGTGGCCATGGCGGGCGGCAATGCCCCGGCCGGTGACACGCCGCCGCCGGGAGCATCGGGCACCGAGGCGCGCGCCCAGGCCCAAGCGTCCGCCAGCCGCTCCCCGGGCGTCGGCGTCGCCGAGATCGATCCCGCCGACCCGGCCACCTGGGGCAAGACGCCGCGCAACGCCGCCTGCCCCTGCGGCTCCGGCAAGAAGTACAAGCACTGCCACGGCAAGCTGGCCTGAGGCGTCTGCCGCCACAGTCATGCTCGGACTTCCGCACCGCTCTCGTCTGACGCATTTGGGGCTGCTGGGCCTTTGCGCCATGCTGCTCTGCGGCGTGATCGGGGCCGGGCCGTCGCGCGCCGGCGACATCACTTTCTGGGACAAGCCGCGCAGCGGCACCAACGCCTTCAATCGGGTCCAGACCGAAGCCTGGTTCCAGGCCGCAAACGAACTCGGCGTCTCCTGGGTCCGCCTCGCCTTCGACAAATGGCAGAGCGAAGAACGCGATTTCCTGCTCGGCGATGCCGACCGCTACGACGGGCTGGTCGCCGCAGACCTGGAGCGACTGGTCCAGACGCTGGACTGGGCCGCGGCCCATCGACTGAAGGTCGTCATAGCGCCGCTCAGCCTGCCGGGCCTGCGCTGGCGGCAAAACAACGGCGGACAGGTCGACGACAGACTATGGCGCGACCGCGCCTTTTGGGGCCAAGCCAAGGCCTATTGGCGCGACCTGGCGCAGGTCTTGGCTGGCCATCCCGCGATCGCCGCCTACAACATCGTGAACGAGCCCGCGCCCGAGCGCGGCACCGGCATTGCGGAACATACGCGCCCCGGGGACGTCGCGCGCTTCCAGCCCTGGTACGAAGCCCATCGCGGCGGGACCGCAGATCTCTATGTCTTCTATCAGGAGGTCATCGCCGCGATCCGCGAAGTCGACCGCGAGACTCCCATCATGGTCGATGCCGGCTGGTATGCCCAGCCCGGCGCCTTCACCTATTGGCCCGCTCCGTTGGCCGACGACAAGGTGCTCTACGCGTTCCATATGTACGAGCCCTACGCTTTCACCTCGGGCAGCAACTTCCGTGAAAAGAATGGCCTTCGCTACCCGGGCGAAGTGCCCTTCGGGGATACGCCGGTCATCTGGAACAAGGCCCAGTCGATCCGCTATCTTGCACCGCTGTTCGACTGGGCGGAAGCGCAGGGGATTCCCCCGACACACCTGATCGCCGGCGAGTTCGGCTGCATGCGCAGGAACGCCGGCTGTCAGTCTTATCTGAAAGACGTTATCGATCTCTTCGACGCGCGCGGCATTCACTGGGCGTTTTACGCCTTCCGCGAAGACGAATGGGACGGCTACGATTACGAGGCCGGCACAGGCGCCCTGCCGTGGGCCTACTGGCAGGCGGTCGAGCGGGGCGAGAAGCCGGAGGTGCCGCGGCAGAACACGCCGCTTTTCGACGTCATCCGCACACGGTTGCACCGCTGAACCGCCTGTAGCGAAACAGGAGAGCCGCTATCTGGAATTCCTGCGATTCCCCCAGTTTCTAATCCCGAGCGAGCGCCAGATTCATGTAACCGTCGCGGCTCTGCGGCAGTTTGCGCTCCAGGATGCGCGAGGCGATCACCGTGCGCAGGATCTGCGCGGTGCCGCCGCCGATGGTGAACATGCGCGCGTCGCGCACCATGCGCTCCAAGGGGTTGTTGCGCGAGTAGCCGGCGGCGCCGAAGACCTGCAGGGCGTCGTTGGTGACCTTGATCGCCATCTCCGACGCAAAGACTTTCGCCTGCGCCGCTTCCAGCACGTCGGGGAAACCGTTGCCGCAGTCCGCCGCCTTGTGGATGAGGGCGCGCGCCGCGGCAAGCTGGGTCGCCATGTCGGCCAGCATCCACTGCAGCCCCTGGAACTCGCAGATCGGCCGGCCGAACTGCTCTCGCCGGCCGCTGTAGATCAGCGCCTGCTCGTAGGCGCCCTGGGCGATACCGAGGGCGACCGTCGCCGCGCCGACGCGCTGGGCGTTGTAGGCGGACATCAGCGCGCCGAAGCCGCGCGCCAGGCCCTGGGGCGGCAGCAGCAGCATGTCCGCGGGAATTTCCAGGTCCTCGAAGAGGATCTCGGTCTCGGGAATGCCGCGCAGGCCCATGGTCGGCTCGCGCTTGCCGATCTTCAAGCCCTTGGGCGTGCCTTCGGCGGGATCGCGCAGGGCGATGAAGCCGCCGATGCCCTGTTCCACGCCGTCATCGAACACCCGGGCGAAGATCAGGTGGAGCTGCGACACGCCGCCGCCGGTGATCCAGTGCTTGCCGCCGTTGATCACATAGCGGTCACCCTTCCTGTCGGCCCGCGTGGTCATTTCACTGGCAGCGCTGCCGGCACCCGGCTCGGTGATGCAGATCGCCGGCTTGTCGCCGGACAGCACCTGCCGTGCCGCGATCTGCTTCTGCGCTTCGCTGCCGTAGGCCATGATGGCGCTGACCGCGCCCATGTTGGCCTCCACCGCGATGCGCCCGGTGACACCGCAGACCCGTGCCATCTCCTCGATGACCAGACAGACTTCCAGGAAGCCGAGGCCGGGGCCGCCATACGCCTGGGGGATCGTCATGCCGAAGAAGCCGGCCTCGCGCAGGGCGCGGCAGTTGTCCCAGGGATAGGCCTCCTCGCGGTCGACCTCGGCGGCGCGCGGTGCGATGACCGCCGCGGCCAGTTCCCGCGCCTTCTGCCGGATCGCTTCCTGATCCCGTGTCAGCCGTGTCATGGCAGCCTTCCTCCCGTTTTTTCGTTAGCGGGAGTATCCGAATGGCATTTTGATTTGGTCAAGCGGCTAGAAAACGCTGCACATATCCAAACCCGGGAACGCATCATGGATAAAATGCATAGAAAGGTGACACCCAACACAATCAATCCTATTCAAAAGTAGTATAGCCACAATTATTGATTGAAAAATCTCATCGCCTGCGGTCGAATACGGTGTGGTCGATTTTATCGGAGACTAGACATGCTTCGAGAATCGCAGAGGTTAGCTGTCGTATTCTGCTTCGTATTTGTTCTTTGCACTTCCGGTTCAGCCGATGCACAGAATGAAGTCAAGCCATGCGATCAATGGCGTAGCGCAACGGTGGATGATACGTCAAAACAGGCATTGCACTGCTGCGAAGGGATCGCTCTTAAGGCGACCTTGCCTGTTTGGTGCGATCTTTTCTTGCCTAAGGAAGATCTCGATCAGTTCCATTTTCCTGTAGTCCCTGTGATGCCTTCGGTGCCAGTGATGCCAGCTGGGGATGATATCGAAGAACTGGCGATTCCTCCCTACTTTCAGTCGTAGCTGCCATAATAAGAATGCATTTACGGCTGACCTACTCCCAAGAAACCTGGATTGCGCATTGCCTCCTTATCTGACCCACGTAGAAACTTGGAACTTGATCTGGCCGTTTCCGATAGCTGCAGTTCTCGTAGCTGCTGCTTTGGCTCTGTTAGGTGTGGGCTGGAGGAAATCCTTTCATCCGCTTTTTTGCGCGCTGTTCGGATTTGCTATTCTTGGCTTGGTCGTCGGAATGCTCTCTGGGCTCAGCCGAGAGTCCGTAATGGGCGCAGTAATGCCTGCAGTTCTTTCTTTTGTGGGCGGCGGGGCTGCATTCATGATGAAAAATGGGCCAATAGCTCGGAAAACAGTGGGACTGTGCGTGGTCGCATTTTCATTCAGTATCTTGATCGGAACGAATTGGGGTTCGACAACAAGATTCTACTTTGAACATTGGCAAAAATCAGTAGAGCAAAGAAAATCCGAGGTCGCAGCAAGACTAGAACTCGAGCGGTATGAAAATAGGCTTCGCGAATGGTACGAGCTAGGAGATCAACTATCTGATAATCAGCTTAGCTCACAGAACTAACCGTTCCCCCACCCTCCCCAGGTACAGTCCAAATCCATTCTATGATGGCCTCTCAAGGGCCCGGCCCGCCTAGATGTTCACTCCCGCCAGTGGTGGCAGGCGACGCGGTGGAGGTCGCCGGTGCCGTCTTCTTCGAGGACCGGCACCTCCTGGGCGCAGAGCCCGGTGGCCTTGGGACAACGGGTGCGGAAGACGCAGCCGGACGGCGGTGCCAGCGGTGAGGGCAGATCGCCCTGCAGCACCAGGCGCTGCTTGGCGCGCTCCTTGTCCGGATCGGGAATCGGCACGGCGGAGATCAGCGCCTGGGTGTAGGGGTGGCGCGCATGGGAATAGATCGCCTCGCGGTCGGCGATCTCCATAACCCGGCCGAGATAGAGCACCATGATGCGGTGGCTGATGTGGCGCACCACGGAAAGATCGTGGCTGATGAACAGCAGCGAGAGGC
Source organism: Kiloniellaceae bacterium (assembly GCA_050043265.1). Lineage (GTDB taxonomy): Bacteria > Pseudomonadota > Alphaproteobacteria > Kiloniellales > Kiloniellaceae > Pelagibius. Next base: position 83,176 of record JBHJIR010000025.1, on the reverse strand, counting down.
CGAATTCCTGCTGAAGCTGCATCAGCAGGTTCACGATCTGCGCCTGGATCGAGACGTCGAGGGCGGAGACAGGCTCGTCGCAGACGATCAGCTTGGGGTCCAGCACCATGGCGCGGGCGATGCCGATGCGCTGGCACTGGCCGCCGGAGAATTCAAGCGGGTAGCGGTTGATCATCTGCGGCAGGAGGCCGACGCGCTGCATCATCTCCTTCACCTTGGCCTTCATGGCAGTGCGGCCGATGCCTGGGTGGAACGTGCGCAGGGGCTCGGCAATGCTCTCGCCCACAGTCATGCGCGGATTGAGGCTGGCCAGCGGATCCTGGAAGATGATCTGCATGTCCTGGCGTTTGGCCCGTATCGCCCTGGGCTCCAGCGCGGCAAGATCCTGGCCCAACCACACGGTACGGCCCGCCGTCGGCTCGATCAGGCGCAGGATGGCGCGTCCCAAGGTGGATTTGCCGCAACAGGACTCACCGACGATGCCCAGGGTTTCGCCGGCCTGCAGCTCGAAACTGACGCCATCGACGGCCTTCAACGGGGCATAGCGGCCGACCAGCAGGCCGCCGACCCGCATGTTGAAGTGGACCTTGAGGTCCTCGACGGAAAGCAGGGTCTCGCTCATGCCGGCACCTCCCCCTTGGCTGCGGCGAGCTCCAGGCTTTCCAGATGGCAGGCCTTGGCTCTGCCCTCCCCCGGGGCCTTTCCCGGGTCGCGCAAGGCCGGCTCCTCGCGGCGGCAACGCTCGAAGGCGTAGGGGCAACGCTCCTGGTAGGCGCAGCCCGGCGGCAGCGCCTGCAGGTTAGGCGGCTGGCCGGGGATCGCCTGCAGCGCCGAGGCGCCGAGCTCGTCGATGCGCGGCATCGACTGCAGCAGGCCCAGGCTGTAGGGGTGCTGCGGACGGTAGAAGATGTCGCGCACGCTGCTGGTTTCCACCACCCGCTCGGCATACATCACCATGACCCGGTCGCAGAGGCCGGCGACGACGCCCAGGTCGTGGGTGATCATGATGATGGCGGTGCCGAAATCGCGCTTGAGGGCAGCCATCAGCGCCAGGATCTGCGCCTGAATGGTGACGTCCAGGGCGGTGGTCGGCTCGTCGGCGAGCAGCAAATCGGGCTCGCAGAGCAGCGCCATGGCAATCATCACCCGTTGGCGCATGCCGCCGGAGAACTCGTGCGGGTAAAGGTCGAAGCGGTCCCTGGCCGACGGAATGCCGACACGGTCCAGCATCTCGATGCCGCGGCGCCGCGCCTCGGCCTCGCCAGCGCCTTTGTGCTCCATCAACACCTCCGTCATCTGCCGGGAGATGCGCAGGTAGGGGATCAGCGAGGTCATCGGGTCCTGGAAGATCATCGACAGGGGGACACCGCGGAACTGGTTCAACGCGCGCGCCGGCAGGCCGAGGATCTCCTGGTCGCTGCAGCGCACCGAGCCCGTCGCCTTTCCGTTCTTGGCCAGCAATCCCATGATCGAGAGGAATATCTGAGTCTTGCCGGAACCGGACTCGCCGACCACGCCGACACTTTCCCCGGGTGCGATGTGGAAGGAGACATCGTTCACCGCATGGACCTCGCCGTCCTGCGTGGCGAAGCGGGTGTCGAGGTGCTTCACGTCGAGAATGGCCGCCATTGTCGCGTCCCCTAGCGGTCTTTCGGGCCCATTCATGGTCAGCGATCCTTCGGATCGAGGGCATCGCGCAGCCCGTCGCCGATGAAGTTGAAAGCGAAGAGAGTCGCCGCCAGGAACGTCGCCGGGAAGACCAGCATCCACGGCGCGAACTCCATCCCCTTGGCGCCCTCGGAGATCAGCACGCCCCAGGAGGTCAGCGGCTCCTGCACACCCAGGCCCAGGAAGGAGAGGAAGGATTCGGTCAGGATCACCTGGGGAATGGTCAGCGTCATGTAAACGATGACGGGCCCCAGCACGTTGGGAATGACATGGCGAAAGATGATCTTGGCGCTGGAAACACCGCCGGCCAAGGCCGCCTCGATGAACTCCTTGCGCTTCACCGCGATGGTCTGGCCGCGCACGATGCGTGCCATGGTGAGCCATTCGACGGCACCAAGCGCAATGAAGATGAGAAAGATGTTCCGGCCAAAAACCACCATCAGCAGAATGACGAAAAACATGAAAGGCAGCGAATACATCACGTCGACGACGCGCATCATCAGATTATCGATCCGCCCACCCAGGTAACCGGCCGTCGCGCCGTAGGTCACGCCAATGAGCAGCGAGACCGTCGTGGCCAGCAGGCCGACCGCGAGGGACACCCGCGCGCCGTAAAGCGTGCGGATGAAGAGGTCGCGCCCGTTGCCGTCGGTGCCGAACCAGAATCCGGCGGCGAAGTCCGGCGGCGCCTGGATGCTGTCCCAGTAGATCTCGTCGTAGGGATGCGGGCTCAACAAAGGCGCAAAGACCGCCATCAGGGCGATGACACCCAGGATGACCATCGAGACCACAGCCGCCTTGTTGCGGAACAGGCGCGCGCGGGCGTCCTGCCACAGGCTGCGGCCCTCGTATTCCTCGACCTGCGCCAGGCCGTCGCTGCCGGCAGTCGTGTGAATCATCAACTGTACCTCACCTTGGGATCGAGCACCGCGTAAGCGAGATCGACCGCGAGATTGAGCAGCATGATCAGCACCGCGTAGACGATGATCACGCCCATCACCAGAGGGTAATCACGGTTCAGCGCCGCGTTCACGAAATAGGTGCCGATGCCGGGCACGCCGAAAATAGTCTCGATAACCACCGAGCCGGTCATCACGGCCGCGGTGGCGGGACCGAGATAGGACACGACCGGCATCATCCCGGCCTTCAGGGAATGGCGCACCACCACCAGGCGTTCGCGCAGGCCCTTGGCGCGGGCGGTGCGCACGAAATTCGAATTGAGCACCTCGACCATCGAGCCCCGGGTCAGGCGCGCGACATAGGCGATCTGCGGCAGCGCCAGGGCGATCACCGGCAGGATCTTGTACTGAAAGGCCCCACCGCCCCAGCCGGAGGTCGGCAGCAGATCGAGATAGACGCCGATGACGAGTGAGAGCAGCGGCGCCATAACGAAGTTGGGAATCGCGATGCCGATCATGGAGATCGACATGACCGAAAAATCGATACCAGAATTCTGACGCAGCGCCGCAACCGTGCCCAGACTGACGCCAAAAACGACTGCCAGGACGATGGCGGAGAGCCCGAGCTGCATGGAGGCCGGCGCGCCTTCGAGGATCAGTTCGTTGACGGAGAAATCGCGAATCTTCAGGGAGGGGCCGAAGTCGCCTTTCAAAACGCGGCCGAGATAGATCAGGTATTGCTGGACCAGCGGCTTGTCGAGGTCATAGGAGGCCTTGATGTTCTTCTCGATTTCCGGCGGCAGGGCGCGGTCCGAATCGAAGGGACCGCCTGGCGCCAGCCGCATCATGAAGAAGGCAACGGTGATGACAACAAAGAGCGTCGGCACCACGGTGACCAAACGCCTCAAGATATAGGAGAGCATGGTTGCGGAGCTCCCTTCATGAAAATGCGGCGGCAGTCCGGCAAGCCCTTGCGGGGGCCTGCCGGACTGCGCGGGGAGCGACGCTTACTGCTTGAGGTCCAGGAAGCGTGTCGGATGGCGGTCCGGGGCGTTGTCGACCCAGCCCACCACCTTCGGCGAGATCAACTGCTTGGACACATAGTAGTAGATCGGTGCCACCGGCTGGCCGTCCATGGCGATGCGCTCGGCCTGACCGAGGATCTTCGCCCGCTGCTTCAGATCGGAGACGCCTTCGGCCTCCGCCATCAAACCGTCGAACTGCTCGTTGTTGAACTTCGAGTAGTTGATGGGGCCGCTCTTGCTTTCCATGAGGAAGAGAAAGTTCTGAGCGTCGTTGTAGTCGGCGATCCAGCCGGCCCGGGCAACTTGGAATTCGCCCTGCTTCAGATTGGCATAGTGAATCTTGCCGTCGGTGTTGAACAGTTCCGCCTGCACACCGATTGCCTTCCACATGGCCTGAACCGCCACGGCAATACGCTTGTGGTTTTCGGAGGTGTTGTAGCTGAGGGTAATCTTCAGCGGGTTGTCCGGACCGTAACCAGCCTCGGCCAGCAACGCCTTGGCCTTCGTCACCGCTTCACCATAGGGCATGCCCATGAAGCTGGCATACTCCGGTTCGCCGTAGTTGCCGGTGCCCGGCGGCACGAAGCTGTAAGCCGGCAACTCGCCGGTGCGCAGCACTTTGTCGGTGATCACTTCGCGGTTGATCGCCATCGACAGAGCCACACGCAGGCGCGCGTCGGTGAAAGGCTCCTTATCGGAACGGAAGACGTAGTAGTAGATACCGGCATAGGGCGCGATACGCAGGCTGTCGGCCATGTTCTCGCGCAGCCAGTCGATTTGCTCCGAGGCGATGTCGCGGCCGACCTCGATCTCGCCGGCGCGGAACCGCTTCTGGATCGCCGTGCGGTCTTCCATCGGATAGTAGATCACCTTGTCGATGGCGACGTTGGCGGCATCGTAAAACTTGTCGTTCTTGACCAGTGTGGCTTCGACGTTCGGCGTCCAGGAGACCAGCTTGTAGGCGCCGTTGACGACGATGTTCTCCGGCTTGATCCAGTCGCGGCCGAGCTTCTCGACCACGTGCTTGGGCACCGGATAGGCGGTCTGGTGAGTCAGCTGGGCGAGGAAGTAGGGCGCCGGCGCGGTCAGTTCGACCTTCAGGGTCTTGGCATCCACCGCTTCTGCGGCCAGACCGTCGGGGCCGGCCTTACCGGTGTTCACGTCCTCGGCGCCCTTGATGATGTACAGCAGGGACGCGTACTCAGCGCCCGTTTCCGGCGCCAGCAAGCGACGCCAGGCATAGACGAAGTCTTCGGCGGTGACCGGAGTCCCGTCGGACCAAACGTGGTCACGCAGCGTGAAGGTATAGGTTTTGCCGTCGTCGCTGATGGTCCAGCTTTCCGCCGCGCCGGCGATCGGCTCGCCATTCTGGCCGTAGGTCAGCAGACCCAGGGTCATGTCGTCGAGCAGCCGGCTGGTCTGCACCGTCGAGACGAAGGCCGGGTCCATGGTCTGTACCACGCCGTCGTTGCACACGCGCAGAACCTTTTCGGCCTGGGCAGCACCGCTAAACGCCAGCGCAAGGCCGGCGCCGAGAACGGCGGCTTTCACTGTCTTGAAGATCATTTTCTCAACTCTCCCTGCTGTTGCCCAAATCCCTCCTGCCCGCCCGTTCGGCCGCGGCAGGCCGGCGACGTTGCGCCGGGTGTTGCCCCATAATAGCGCCGCAAGGGGTTCCCCATACAAGACCCATGCTGTGCCAAATTACAGCGACGGGTTGCGTTGCATCGGAGGCGGAGGAAGGACGGACGGGACGGCTAGAAGCTTCCGCCAGATCGGCGGCGGCACGGCAGAGAGCGGGAATTTGGTGAAACGGGACGCCTTGCGGCCCGGCATCGGCGGTGGCGGCCGCAGCGCCTCAGGCGAGGCCCTTCTGGCCCATGTCGAGGAATTTCTGGCGGCGGCCCTGCTTCAACTGGGTGCCGCTGTCGCGCAGCAGTTCGCGAAGAGCCTCTTCCAGCTTGTCGCCGACGGCGGTGATGCTCAGCTTGCCGCCGCGGTGGGCGCCGCCCAGGGGCTCCGGGATAATGTCGGCGATGACGCCGAGGCGCAGCAGATCCTGCGCGGGCAGCCGCAGGGCCTCGGCGGCCTCCTGGGCCTGCTCGCCGGAGCGCCACAGGATCGAGGCGCAGCCTTCCGGCGAGATCACCGAGTAGATCGAGTGTTCCAGCATGTAGACCCGGTTGGCCGCGGCCAGCGCGATGGCGCCGCCCGCGCCGCCCTCGCCGATGATGACCGACAGCAGCGGCACCTGGACGTTCAGGCAGACCTCGATGGAGCGGGCGATGGCCTCGGCCTGGCCGCGCTCCTCGGCGCCGATGCCGGGATAGGCGCCGGCGGTGTCGACCAGGGTGATGATGGGAATGCCGAAGCGCTCGGCCAGGCGCATCAGGCGCTGGGCCTTGCGGTAGCCTTCCGGCCGGGCCATGCCGAAGTTGTGCTTCACCCGGCTGTGGATGTCGGCGCCCTTTTCGTGGCCGATGACCATCACCGAATAGCCGCGGAACCGCCCCAGGCCGCCGACGATGGCATGATCCTCGGCGAACAGCCGGTCGCCGGACAGCGGCGTGAAGTCCTCGACCAGCGCGGAAATGTAGTGCTGGAAGTGCGGCCGGTCGGGATGGCGCGCCACCTGGGTCTTCTGCCAGGCGGACAGCTTGCCGTAGGTCTGGCGCAGCAGGCGCTCAACCTTGCTCTGCAGCTTTTCCACCTCGTCGGCGATATTGATCTCCCCGTCGTCGGAGAGATGCCGCAGTTCTTCGATCTTGCCTTCCAGTTCGGCGATGGGCTTTTCGAAGTCGAGGAAATTGTGCATGACAGTCTATCTAACACAGCATTTGGCGGGTGGCACGCCCAAGCTTTGCCGCGGGGTCCGGCGCAAACCGCGAATCCGTGCGGCCGGGTGCCCTCAAATGCCGCAAAGAGGCGCCAAAATCAAGCGGGCCGGCGCCTCCATCCCGTGGCAACTGGGGAGGCGCCGGCCCGAACAGCCAGATTGAATCCGGCAGATGACCCCAGCCGAAACCCGGGCCGAAACCCGGGCCCCCGCCGGCTCTAGCCCTTGGCGATCTGGCGCGCCTTCTTGACCAGCACTTCGGCCTGCTTGATCGAAGCGATGTCGATCAGGCGGCCGTCCAGCGCCACGGCGCCCTTGCCTTCCTTCTGAGCCTGCTTCATGGCCTTGAGGATGCGCTTGGCCTTGTCGACCTCGGCCTTTGAGGGGCTGTTCTCCTCGTTGGCCAGGTCGATCTGGCTCGGGTGGATGGCCCACTTGCCCTCGCAGCCCAGCACCGCGGCGCGGCGCGCCTGGGCGCGGAAGCCCTCGGGATCCGAGAAGTCGCCGAACGGCCCGTCGATGGGCCGCAGGCCGGCGGCGCGGGCCGCCACCACCATGCGGGCGACGGCGTAGTGCCACATGTCGCCCCAGTGATACAGGCGCTCGCCCTTGGCGTCCGGGTCGGTCAGCACGCCGTAGAGCTCGTTCGGGCCGCCGATGACGGTGGTGCGCGCCTTGGTCGAGGCGGCAGAGTCGGCGACGCCGAAGTGCAGGCTCTCGGTCCGCGGCGAGGCCTTGGCGATCTCGTCGACGTTGGACATGCCCAGCGCGGTCTCGATGATCATCTCGAAGCCGATCTTCTTCTTGCGGCCGACCGCGTCCTCGGCCTGGGTCACCAGCATGTCGACGGCGTAGATGTCCGCCGCGGTGCCGGCCTTCGGGATCATGATGAGGTCCAGGCGTTCGCCGCCCTGCTCGATGACGTCGATGACGTCGCGGTACATGTAGTGGGTGTCGAGGCCGTTGATGCGCAGCGACAGGGTCTTGTCGCCCCAGTCGACTTCGTTCAGCGCCTTGATGATGTTCTTGCGCGCCTGTTCCTTGTCGTCCGGCGCCACCGCGTCCTCGAGGTCGAGGAAGACGACGTCCGCCGCGGACTCGGCGGCCTTCTTGAAGAGTTTCGGATTGCTGCCGGGCACAGCAAGTTCGCTGCGGTTCAGACGCGCCGGCGCCTGATCGACGATGGTGAAGCTCATGGATTTCCCCCTGCTTTGTCAGAGATCGCTGTTGGGTGAAAGCCGGCCTGCCCGGGACGCAAACGCCCTGCCGTTTTTCAGAAGCGGAAACTGGTCATACCAATTGACATTGTCAACCGGAAGATCGCCCGGTTCCACCCAGTGAGACTGTCGTCACCCCGCCCGCTTGCGGGCCGGCGTCCCGCCGGAGAGGGGATGATGCTGCTGAACCAGGGTCTTCAGGCGCTCGCCCAGCACGTGGGTGTAGATCTGCGTGGTGGAGATGTCGGCATGGCCCAGCATCTTCTGCAGCGCGCGCAGATCGGCGCCGTGATCCAGCAGGTGGCTGGCAAAGGCATGGCGCAGCACGTGGGGCGAGACCTTGGCGGCATCGATGCCGGCATCCCGCGCCAGGTCCTTCAGCAACTGGGCGACCCGGTGGCGGGTGATATGGCCGGCGGCGGCGCGCGAGGGAAACAGCCAGGGAGAGGCGACCTTCGTCGCGGCTTTGGTGCCCTTTCCCTGGATCGTCAGGAAGTGGTCGCGTACCGCGATATAGGCGCTGAGACTCTCGCGGGCCGCCGGGCTCAAGGGCACCATGCGCTCCTTGCCGCCCTTGCCCTGCACGATCAGCAGGCGCTGGTCGCGCTGGGCGGCGGCCAGGCGCAGGCCGACAAGCTCGGAGATGCGCAGGCCGGTGGCGTAGAGCAATTCGACCAGGGCAGCCAGTCGCAGGGCCTCGGGCCCGCCACCCGCGGCGACCTGGCGCTGCGCCAGATCGAGCAGCCGGCCGACCTCCGCCTCGCTGAGGATCTTGGGCAGCGTCCGGCCCTGGCGCGGGCTGTCGACCTCGGCGGTGGGGTCATCGCCGCGCAGGCCTTCGGCCAGCAGGAAGCGGTAGAACTGGCGCAGCGCCGAGAGGCGGCGCGCAGCGGTGCGCGGTGCCATGCCGGCCCGGGCAAGCTGGCCGAGGAAGGCCCGGATATCGGCAACGCCGGCGCCCTCCAGGGTGGTTTTCCGCTTGGTGAGGAAATCCGTGAAGCTTTTCAGGTCGCGGCGGTAGGCTTCCAGGGTATTCGGCGCCGCGCCGCGTTCGGCCGCCAACATCTCCAGAAACGGCTCGGCCTGGGGACTGCGTGGGCCCACAGGATCGGCGGGGGCCCCAGGAGCCATGGGGGGAGCCGCGCGCGCCATGGGCGGGCGGACTTCCTAGATGCCGGCGGCCAGAGCCGCCTCGATGGCCAGCGCGCGGGCGTCAGTGCCCAGCCCAATGGCGTTGAGTGCGGAAACCGCATAGCCCAAGGCCAAGGGGTGGCTGTCGACCGGCGCCGCGGCGCCCAGCGCCGAAACGGTCAGCAGCACCGTGTCGCCGCGCCGCCCGGCAACGGCGGTATCGCCCAGCGCCAACAGGCGCGGCAGCCGCACCAGGGGCTGCGGGGTCTCCGCCGACTCGGCCACGGCGAGGTCTTCGTCCTGGCCGAGCGCGCGCGACAGCACGAAGAGCAGCAGGCGCTGCGGGCCGGAGAGCGCCCCACCGGCAGGGAGCGAGACAGCGAGCGGCTCGGGGCCGCCGGCCAGCCGCAGCAGCGGGCTCAGCGCCAGGTAGTCCGCCTGGGATTCCGGGTTGCGCAGGCCATCGACGCGCAGCACCGACAGCCAGGCGCCGGCGCGCTCGAACTGGCCGGCGCGATAGAGCGTACGCGCCGCCAGCGGGGCGAACCACGCCAGATCGGATGTCGGCGCCAGCTCGGTCATCAACGGCAGCGCCGCCCGTGCCATGGCGGTGGCGCGTCCGTCGGCCTCGGCGGAGAGGAAGGCCGCACGCAGGATCTCGGCCCGGGTGGCGGTCAGGCTTTCGCGGTTCGCCGCGCGGTACAGCAGGGCGCGGCCACGGACCCCGCCCCCCTCGCTTTGGCTGGCCCGCTCGGCCTCGGCCAGAGCATCGCCCAGTTCCTGGTCGGTGAATTCGAAGGCGGCATAGGCGCCTGCCAGGCGCCCGCCCGGCAGGGCGCCGATCTCGACCAGACGCTCCACAGCGCCGGCCTGAACCGCATGGTCGCCGCCGGCGAGCCCGGCAATGCCGTGCAGCAGCAGCGGGCTGGCGCGCTCCGCCGCATCGGCCGGCAGGCTACCGCCCGCCTTGCGCAGCATGGCAAGGGTCAGCGGCGTCAGGTCGCCGCCGTTCAGGCTGCCCGCCGAGGCGCCGAGAAAGAGGTTGGCGGCGGCGAAGAAGGCCGGATCGCTGTCCGGCGCCTGCTCGCGCAACAGATCGAGGCCGAGCAGCGCCTGATCGGTCTGGTCGGCCGCGAACTGGCAGAACACCTGCGCCTTGGCCCAGTAGAGTTCCTGCGGATAGCGGGCCAGGCCGGCGGGCACCTGGGCACAGGCCTCGCCGTCGCGCCCGGCCAGCAGCAGGCCGTCGACCCGCGCCCGGGCCAGCCAGGGATCCTCGACCCGCTGCGGCACCAGCCCCAGCAGGCGGTTGAGCCCGGCCAATTCGCCGAGGTCGTAGAGCCGCTCGGCGCGCAGGCGCAGGAAGTCAGTCTCCTGGGCCGCGGCGATGGCATCGGCCATGGTCGGCTGGGCGCTGTTCGCCGCCGCGGCGGGGGCCCGGACGCTGCTCAGCAGCAGCCGGGTGACGATCCCGCGCAGGGTCGGCGAGGCGAGATCGGTGGGCAGGTCGCGCAGCAGCGCCTCGGTGGCCAAGCGGTCGCTGCCGGCCCAGGCATCGACGCCCAGGCCGCCATGATCGAGATCGAGAATGCCGAGGGATTCGGGATCGAGTTCGCCCAGGCGGTCGACCTGGATATCGCCGAATTGGCCGGTCCCGTCGCCGTCGTTCCTGGACCCGCCGGGAGAATCACCGGGGGCAGGAGCGGCCGATGACCCCGCCGCGCCCGGCGCGGTTACCGTGGGCGGAAACAGGGAAATCGGCCCGGCCGGCTCGGCGGCGTTTTGGGCCGCGGCCGGCAGAACCCCGACCAGCGACCCGGCCAGCAAAAAGGCGCCCGCCAGCGCAGCGGCCGTTCCGGTTCGTCCGCTAGCGCGGGAAACGTTCATCGGGCAGGACCTTCTCGACCGGTGCCGTGGGCGGCGGAATATCCCAGGTCAGCAGGAAAAACCCGCCGGAGATAATCAACCCGGCGAGGACGACAAGAGCGACGAGAGTGGTCTTTTTCATCAAAAGGATCGCATGCGGCCTGAAACTGCGTGAACTAAGGGGTCAGCACTGCCATCCTCTGCCGCCCCGGCGGCGGCGTCTGGCCTGGCAATACTGTCTTCTTGCGCCGTCAAAGTGATTTTATGATAAGGTCCGAATCTGGCGTGAATGCGGCAGTTTACCTAGGGTCTTTCAACGTTGCAATGATGAGCAGGCGAGAGTCAGTGGTGGAGACGAGCGAACAGGTGCCGGAGGCCGGGAAGATCTCCCTGGCCGTCCCGCGGACCATTGCCATGGTAGGGCTGATGGGCGCCGGGAAATCGTGCATCGGGCGCCTGCTCGCCGGCGCCCTCGGCCTGCCCTTCCGCGATGCCGACAAGGAGATCGAGGCGGCTGCCGGCTGTTCCGTCGAGGATATCTTCGCCGCCCACGGCGAGGCCGCCTTCCGCGACGGCGAGCGCCGGGTCATCGCCCGCCTGCTGACCGAGCCGACCCTGGTGCTGGCCACCGGCGGCGGCGCCTTCATGGACCCTGAGACCCGCGCGCTGATCCACAAGCACGCCACCTCGGTCTGGCTGCGCGCCGACGTCGATCTGCTGGTGCGCCGCACCAGCCGCCGCAACAATCGGCCGCTGCTGAAACGCGGCGATCCGCGCGCCGTCCTCGCCAAGCTGATCGAAGAACGCTATCCCGTCTATGCCGAGGCCGACGTGGCGGTCGACTCGGTCGACGGGCCACCGGAGATGACCCTGGCCCGCGTGGTCGAGGCGCTGCAGCAACACTATGGAGAAAATGCCGCCCGCGTCGCACGGAGTGCGGCGCAGTGACCACACCGCGATCCCTGAGCGTCTGGCTGGGCGAGCGCAGCTACGACATCGTGATCGGCACCACGGTGCTGGCCGAGGCCGGTAAGCTGATGCGCCCGGTGCTGAAAAGCGACCGCGTCATCGTCATCACCGATACCAACGTGGCCGAGCTGCACCTGGCCCGCCTGCAGCGCGCCCTCGACGACGCCGGCCTGAAGCACGACAGCCTGATCGTGCCGCCTGGCGACGGCTCCAAGAGCCTGGACCAGCTCGGCCGCCTGGTCGGCGACCTGCTGGAACTCAAGGTCGAGCGGTCGACCACCCTGGTGGCGCTGGGCGGCGGCGTGATCGGCGACCTGGCCGGCTTTGCGGCCGCGATCACCTTGCGCGGCCTCGACTTCGTGCAGATCCCGACCAGCCTGCTGGCCCAGGTCGACAGCTCGGTCGGCGGCAAGACCGGCATCAACGCCCGTCAAGGCAAGAACCTGATCGGCGCCTTCCACCAGCCGAAGATGGTGCTGGCCGACATCTCCATCCTGACCACCCTGCCGCGCCGCCAGATGCTGGCCGGCTATGCCGAGGTGGTAAAATACGGCCTGATCCGTGATGCCGGCTGCTTCCACTGGCTGGCGGCGCACGGCGCCGACCTGATCGAGGGCGAACGCGCGGCGCTGGAACACGCGGTGCTGGAAAGCTGCCGCGCCAAGGCCGCGGTGGTCGCCGAGGACGAACGCGAAAACGGCCTGCGCGCGCTGCTCAACCTGGGTCACACCTTCGGCCACGCGCTGGAGGCCGAGACCGGCTACGGCGACGAGCTGCTGCACGGCGAGGCCGTCGCCGTCGGCATGGTGATGGCTTTCGACCTGTCGGTGCAGCGCGGCCACTGCGCGCCGGAGGACGCCGACCGGGTGCGCCGCCACCTCGCCGCCGTCGGCCTGCCGACCGGCTTTGCCGACCTGGCGCCACGCCATTGGGATGTCGAGCGGCTGATCGACCACATGAGCCGCGACAAGAAGGTCAGCGGCGGGCGCATTACCTTCGTGCTTGTGCGCGGTCTCGGCGACGCCTATCTGGACGCGGCCGTGGAACTGGACGAGGTCCGCGCGCTGCTGCCCGGCGCGCTGAACGACGCCGACCAGCTGGCGCGGGAAAACGATACCGCGGGGCTGACCAGCCGCGCCATCCTGGGCAGTTGAACGCCAGACAGTTGAACGCACGGGGCAGCGCCCCAGGCAATACCGCCGCCCCGTTTCCGACCAACCGGCACATTTTCAATCAACCAGCATAGACCACCATGGATATGAACCTCGCCCTCACCTTCGGCGCCATCCTGGCGCTGCTGGTCTTCTCGGCTTTCTTCTCGGGTTCCGAGACGGCATTGACCGCCGCCTCGCGCCCGCGCCTGCACAACCTGGCGCAGTCGGGCAACCGCCGGGCCAACGTGGTCAACGACCTGTGGCACGAGAAGGAGCACCTGATCGGTGCCATCCTGCTGGGCAACAACCTGGTCAACATCCTGGCCTCGGCCCTGGCGACCAGTGCTCTCATCACTCTGTTCGGCGATACCGGCGTGGTCTACGCGACCCTTGGGATGACCGTGCTGGTGCTGATCTTCGCCGAGGTGCTGCCCAAGACCTATGCGCTGCAGAACGCCGACCGTGCCGCCCTGGCGGTGGCCCCGGTGCTGCGCGTCATCGTGGCGATCCTGAAGCCGATTTCCCTGCTCATCCAGATCGTCGTGCGCGCGGCATTGTAGAGCTTCGGCATCGAGGTACGCCATGCGCTGACCGCCGAAGCCTCGGAGGAACAACTGCGCGGCGCCATCGACCTGCACCAGGGCGAAGGCGAGGAGGAGCGTCACGAGCGTGAGATGCTGCGCTCGATCCTGGACCTGGGCGACGTCTGGGTCGAAGAAATCATGGTCCACCGCAAGGACGTGGTCGCCATCGATGTCGACCAGCCGCCGGCGAAGATCGTCGAGGAAGTGCTGGCCAGCCCCTTCACGCGCCTGCCGCTGTGGCAGGAAGATCCCGACAACATCGTGGCCATGCTGCACGTCAAGGCGCTGCTGCGCGCGGTCCAGGCGGCCGGTGCCGACCTCGACAAACTCGACGTGCGCGCCATCGCCTCGGCGCCCTGGTTCATCCCCGACACCACCGACCTGCTGTCGCAGCTGCAGGCGTTCCGCAGCCGCCACGAGCACTTCGCCATCGTGGTGGACGAATACGGCGAGCTGCTGGGCATCGTCACCCTGGAGGACATCCTGGAGGAGATCGTCGGCGACATCTCCGACGAGCACGACGAGGACATCGAGGGCGTTCAGCTGCAGCGCGACGGCTCGCTGATCGTCGAGGGCAAGGTCACGCTGCGCGACATCAACCGCCGCTTCGAATGGCGCCTGCCCGACGAGGAGGCCTCGACCATCGCCGGCCTGATCCTGCACGAAACCCGCTGTATCCCCGACGTCGGCCAGGTCTTCACCTTCCACGGCTTCCGCTTCGAGATCCTGGGCCGCAAGCGCAACCAGATCACCTCGGCGCGCCTCTGCGCCTCCGACCCGGCGGCCGAAGCGGACACCAAGCACAGCGCCGCCCAGGGCTGAGTCGCCGCCAGCGCACGTCCGCCGGCCCCGCCGACCTAGCCGCCCTCTTGCCCGTCAGGGTTGTTCGTTGCCCCTTTCGTGTCGCTTGACCGCGATTCCCAACCCCTGCACAATTGGTTTCAACAGGAGACCGCAAGAGTTTCCTGGCAAAAAAACAGTGCGAAAAAACGACGCCGCGCCGGGGATCCTTGCGAGAATCTCCTTCTAGGACCCCTTGCGAGCGGGAGGAAACCATGCACCGGAAGGTTGTGCCCGATATCGTCGATCAGCAGAAGATCGAGCTGCTGCCTGCCACCACCACGGTCCGCAATGCCGCCCGCAACATGGCGCAGCGCCATATCGGCGCGGTCCTGGTCGGCCAAAACGGCCGGCTGCAGGGCATTTTCACGGAACGGGACCTGCTGATGCGGGTCGTGGCCCGCGAGCTCGACCCCGACAGCACGCCCCTCAGCGGGGTGATGACCCCCAACCCGGATACGGTGGGGCCTAACGATCTGGCCGCGCTGGCCCTGGACCGGATGCGCGCCTCCGGCTACCGCCACGTGCCGGTGGTGGAAAACGGCACGGTGGTCGGCATCGTCTCGCTGCGCGACCTCTACGCGTCGGCCAAGCGCGAGCTGGAGGAAGACCTGCAGCGGCGCGACGCCTTCATGTTCGATACCGGTTACGGCACCGGCTGAGCCGCCGGTGCGCTGACTGGGCGGCCCGGGCAGGACGCCCCCCCCAACGCCCCGGCTGACGCCGCACCCCGGTTGACGCGGCTTTCGGCGGTCCTATAGTCGCGGGTCCTGTCCGACAAAATCCGCGCGGTATCCTGACATGCCCCTTTCGCCCCCCGTCGAGCGAGCCTGCCTGCACAACAGAACCTATGATTTCCAGGGCTATCAGCGCGCCGACGGGCTGTGGGACATCGAAGGGCGCATCGTCGCCACCAAGACCTACCCCTTCACCAACCAGGACCGCGGCGAGATCCCGGTGGGCGAGGCGCTGCACGACATGTCGATCCGCCTGACCATCGACGAGGACTTCAAGGTCCACGACATCGAGGCGGTGACCGACTACAGCCCCTTCACCCTCTGCCCCAACATCACGCCCAACTTCAAGCGCATGATCGGCAGCGAGATCAAGTCCGGCTGGACCCTGCAGGTGCGCAAGAACCTGGGCGGCATCGAGGGCTGTACCCACTTGGTGGACCTGCTGCTCGCCATGGCGACGGTGGCCTTCCAGACCCTCTATCCGGTGCGCGCCGCCAAGGCCGCCAAGCGCCAGTCCGGCGAGCGCCCGGGGCTGCTGAACACCTGCCACGCCTTCGCCACCGACAGCCCGATCGTCAAGCGCTCCTGGCCGGACTTCTACACCGGCCCGGACTCCCACACCGGCGAGGACTAGTCGGCGCCTGGAGCTACCCTTCTTAAAGCCAAGCGAGCGGATCAACGCCGATGACCGGGCCATGCAGGTGCAGCGCCGCCGCATAGAGCAGCCCGCCGACGACGATCTCCAGAAGAACCCGGCAAATCGCGAGCCGCTTCAGCCGGGCGCCGAAGCTGGCGCCGTAGAAGGCCGTCGCGGCGGCGTGGTCGACCACGGACAGGCGCTGCCGGGCGCGGCGCTCCAGGCGCCCCATGCCGGCCAGGCTGAAGGCCGCCAGGCTGGCGAACAGGATGACGCTCACCAGGTCGCCGTTGGCGACCAGGTGGCTGGCGGCCCAGAGGAAGAAGGCCCATAGCAGCGGATGGCGCAGCAGGCTGGCCAGGCCGGCCCTGCCCGTAGCCGGGCGCGTATCGGGCAGGCCGGCGCGGAACGAGACCGACAGCGGGGCCGGCTGGAAAGCCGCGGCAACCAGCAGGATCGCAGCCGGCAGCATGAGAGCCAGCGGCACCAGGGCCGCCGCCCGGCTGGGCGCCCAGAGTTCGATATACGGCGCCGTCAACGCCGCCCAGATCACCCAGGCGAGGGTCGCCAGCGAGACCAGCGAATAGAGGGCGAGGTAGGCGCGCCGGCCAAAGCGGGCGATCAGCCGGGCGCGCAGGCCGGTCGCCGCCGGCACCACGTGCGCAGCCAGGAAAATCAGGATGGCGAGGAGGAATTCGAGCATCGGACCTGCGCGGTTTTTAACGGTGGCGGGGCGCATCTAACGGGTCCGGGCCGGGAAAGACAACCGGCCAGCGGGAGCCAGGGGAGCAACCGTCGTGGGGAGATTTAGCTTTACTCCACACGCCCTCCGGGTAACCTGACCGGCAAATTACCGGCAGAAAACGGGGGATTTCGAGCGATGGGGATGCGGTTCAAGACAAGGGGTGCAAGGTTCAAGTCAAGAAGTGCGATTGCCGCGGCCGCCTGCCTGCTGGCGCCGGTTGTCGCCGCGGCGGCCTGCCCCTCGGAGGCCAACCTGGACCGGGGCTTTGCCATCGACGGCGGCAGCGCCAAGAGCGAGGTGCGCCACCTGGGCGACCACTTCGTGCAGGCGACGACGCGCTATCCCGACGGCGTGGTGCAGACCGACCTCTACCACGATGGCCTGTTCGCCATCAGCCGGGTGTCGGCGCGCGGCGCCACCATGATGTATCAGGCCGGCCTGGAAGACTGGCGCCTGGAGATGAAGCCGGGCGCCAAGGCGAGCGTCACCTACATCCCGCTGGTCGATTCCAAGCCGCTGGCGCAGACCACCGTCGAACTGGAGGTGAAGGGCAGCGAGACGCTGCAACTCGGGGCCTGCAGCTACACCGTCTTCGTGATCTCCGAAACCCGCCAGAGCGGCCAGGGCACACGGCAGTACGACCAGCTCTATGCGCCGCTGCTGAAATTCGTCGTCGCCCGGCGCTATCCCGACGGCGAGACCAAGGCCTACCGCGGCGTCGAGGTGCTGAACTGAGCGGCTAGGCGGACCCGGTTATTTCGGGCCGTCTTCTTCCGGCGTCAGGGTCTTCAACTGCAGGGCGTGAACCCCGGCGTCCAGTTCTGCGGCGAGGATCTCGTAGACCCGGCGCTGGCGG
This sequence comes from Kiloniellaceae bacterium, assembly GCA_050043265.1. Classification (GTDB taxonomy): domain Bacteria; phylum Pseudomonadota; class Alphaproteobacteria; order Kiloniellales; family Kiloniellaceae; genus Pelagibius. Next base: position 66,012 of record JBHJIR010000025.1, on the reverse strand, counting down.
GCGACGCGGTTCTGCCCGGCAAAGGCATCGGAGACGACCTCGACCCGGAAGTGGGTCTCGCCGCCTTCGCGGTAGCCGCCGTGCCCCTTGTGCTTTTCGGAATCATCAACGATCTTCAGGCGTTGCGGCGCCAGGGCCTCGGTCAATTTCCGCTCGATCGTCTCTGCAACTGCCAAGATTCTGCTCCTCCAGCAACGCATTTCCGCCCCGCGATATGGGCACTTCCGGATTCCGGTCCGGTCTGGTTTGGGCGGACCTGGGTTGGTCGGACCTGGTTTGGTCGGGGCAGGTCTGCTCTGGGCTGAAAGTGTGTCGCCCGCCGCCGACTGTCAACGAGAGAGAGTGCCCCCGCATGCCGACCCAGCACGATGAACCAGCACGATGAATAAGGCCGCCCCTTCCCTGGCGTTGAGCCCCACCGTCGCCCGCCTGCTGCTGGTCGGCGTCGTGATCCTGTGGGGTTCCAACTGGCCGGTCATGAAACTCGGCGTCGCCACCATGCCGCCGGTGTGGTTTGCCGCGGCGCGCATGGTGCTGGGCGCCCTCAGCCTCTTCGCCTTCCTGGCCGCGCTGGGGCGGCTGACGCTGCCGGCCCGCCGCGACCTGCTGGTGATCTTCAGCGTGGGCCTGCTGCAGATGGCCATCTTCCTGGCGCTGGTGAACATCGCCCTGCAGCATGTCGAGGCCGGCCGTTCGGCGATTCTGTCCTATACCACGCCGCTATGGGTGACGCCGGCGGCCTTCCTGCTGCTGGGCGAACGGCTGTCGCCGCTGAAGGGGGCCGGCCTCGCGCTGGGCCTGGCCGGCGTCGCCGTGCTGTTCAATCCGCTCGGCTTCGACTGGTCGGACGGCAGCGTGCTGCTGGGCAACGGTCTGCTGCTGCTTGCCGCGCTGTCGTGGTCGGTCGCCATCCTCCACGTGCGTGTCCACCGCTGGGAAGCGTCGCCGCTGCAACTGGCGCCCTGGCAGATGGTGGTGGCGGTGCCGCCGCTGGCGCTGCTGTCCTGGCTGACCGAGGACTGGCCGCAGGTGCAGTGGAGCGGCGATACCCTGTGGATCCTGGCCTACAACGGGCCGCTGGCGACCGCCTTCTGCTTCTGGGCCGTGGTCAGCGTCACCCGCGCGCTGCCGGCGGTCACCACCTCGCTCAGCCTGCTGGCGGTGCCGGTCACCGGGGTCGCCGTCTCGGCGATCTTCCTGGGCGAGCCGCTGACGCCGACCCTGTTGGGCGGCCTGGTGCTGATCCTGGGCGGCACCGTGCTGGCCAACCTGAGCGACATGCGCAAGGGCGCCGGCAACCGTAAAGACGCGGATAAGGACGCCGATAGGCCGGGGCCGGACCGCGCCGCCGGCCTGCCGACGACGCCGGACGACTAGATTTCTCAGATGCCGAGAAAACCGGGATTTCTGCGGGCGTCCCTTGCCTGCGGGGCGCGCCATCCCACATAATCGGCGGATGTCTGGCTCCCCCCGCGATCCTCTGAACGATCCCTTTGAGGAAGGCCCCCGTGCCGCCCCCGGCGAGGCGCCGCAGGCCGGCGCGCGGCGCTGCGACCGGCCGGGCTGCCCGGAAGAAGGCGTGCACCGCGCCCCGCGCACCCGCGAGGCGCTGACCAGCTACTTCTGGTTCTGCCTGGAGCACGTGCGCGAGTACAACCTGGCCTGGGACTACTTCAAGGATATGAACGAGGAGGCGATCGAGCAGATCCGCCGCCGTGACGCCGTCTGGCAGCGCCCGAGCTGGCCGCTGAACGGCGGTAAAAAAAGCCGCACCGGTCCGCAGTCCAGACCGTTTCGCGACGATTTCGGCTTCTTCACCGAGGAGGCCGCCGAAAGCGCCGCGCAAAAGGGCCGGTTTCCGCCCTCTTCACGCCAGGCCAAGGCGCTGCGCATTCTCGATCTCGCCCCCAATGCCTGTCTTGCCGAGGTGAAAGCGCGCTATAAGTCGCTGGTCAAGGAACTGCATCCGGACGTAACCGGCGGCGACGGACACGCCGAGGAACGGCTGAAAATCATCAATCTGGCGTATTCGGACTTGAAGGCGGCCTTCGAGTGATGTTCAACAGGGATGTTGCCGGCTAACTCTTTCATCTTAAACGACGGAATTCCTACCTCATGGCTTCTGCAGACCCCACGACGAGCGCCGGCGAGATGCCCGCGGGCGGCCCCGACATCGAAGTTTCGGTGCGCCAGACCTTTGGCATCGATTGCGATTTGCAGGTGCCGGCCTTCAGCCAGTCCAGCGACTACGTGCCGGAGGTGGACGAGACCTACCGCTTCGACCACGACACCACCCTGGCGATCCTGGCCGGCTTCGCCCATAACCGGCGGGTCATGATTCAGGGCTACCACGGCACCGGCAAATCGACCCACATCGAACAGGTCTCCGCCCGCCTCAACTGGCCCTGCATCCGCGTGAACCTGGACAGCCACATCAGCCGTATCGACCTGGTCGGCAAGGACGCCATCGTCCTGAAAGAAGGCAAGCAGATCACCGAGTTCCGCGAGGGCCTGCTGCCCTGGGCGCTGCAGCGCCCCACCGCGCTGGTGTTCGACGAGTACGACGCCGGCCGTCCGGATGTGATGTTCGTCATCCAGCGCGTGCTGGAGGTCGAGGGCAAGCTGACCCTGCTGGACCAGAACCGCGTGATCCGGCCGCACCCGGCCTTCCGCCTGTTCTCCACCACCAACACCATCGGCCTGGGCGACACCACCGGCCTGTACCACGGCACCCAGCAGATCAACCAGGGCCAGATGGACCGCTGGAACATCGTGACGACGCTGAACTACCTGCCGCATGACGAGGAATCCGAGATCGTGCTGGCCAAGTCGCCGGACTACGACACCGCCGAGGGCCGCGAGAAGATCTCCGCCATGGTGGCGCTGGCCGACCTGACGCGCAGCGGCTTCATCAACGGCGACATCTCGACGGTGATGCGCCCGCGTACGGTCATCTCCTGGGCCGAGAACGCGCGCATCTTCGGCGACGTCGGCTTCGCCTTCCGGGTCACCTTCCTGAACAAGTGCGACGAGATCGAACGGCCGGTGGTGGCGGAATACTATCAGCGCTGCTTCGGCACCGAGTTGCCGGAGTCCGGAGTCAAGGCGCACCTCACCTGATCGCGCGCATATGAGCCAGCCGGAAAATCCGCTCGACGTCTTCAGGCGCACCACCGCCGCGACGGTGCGTGCCATCGCCTAGCGCGACGACATCAACGTGACCTACGCGCCGCGCGGCCAGGGACTGGTCGGCAAGGAAGTGAAGGTCACGCTGCCGGCCCGCTCCTTGCCCGCCGAGGATGCCGCCCTGGTGCGCGGCGAGGCCGACGCCGCCGCCCTGCGCCTGCGCCACCACGACGGCGGCCTGCACGCCCACACGCGGCCGCGCTCCCAGGAAGCCCGCGAGATTTTCGACGCCATCGAACAGGCGCGCTGCGAAGCGCTGGGCATGCGGCGCATGTGCGGCGTGGCGCACAATCTGGATGCCGCGCTGGAGGAACAATACCGCGTGCGCGGCCTGACCCGCGCGCAGAGCCGCGAGGACGTGCCGCTGGCCGAGGCGCTGCGCCTGATGGCGCGCGAGGCGATGAGCGGCGCGGCGCTGCCGCCGGCGACACGCGCCGTGGTCGACCTGTGGCGGCCGGTGCTGGGCGCCGACGTGCTGCAGGACATCAAGGAACTGGGCCGGCGCGCCGGCGACCAGGCGCAGTTCGCCGAGAAGGTGCGCGACATGCTGCAGCACCTCGACATCGACATCGGCCTGGAAGACGAGCTGGAACAGGACGACGAGCAGGACGACCAGCAAAAGGACGAGGCCGACCAGGACAACTCCGGCACCCAGACCGACGGCGACGAGAGCGCCGAGACGCCGACCTCCATGGACGGCGAGGACAGCGAAGGCGACCAGTCGGAAGACGCCAATCCGCAGGCCGCCGAGGCCGACAGCGATATGATGGAAGGCGAGGGCGAGGACGACCCCGGCCGCCCCGGCCAGATGCCCGAGCTGTTCGGCCACAACGCCCAGGCCAACGCGCCCTACCACGCCTTCACCACCGACTTCGACGAGACGATCGAGGCCGAAGAGCTCTGCGATCCCGACGAGCTGACCCGCCTGCGCCAGCTGCTGGACCAGCAGCTCGCCCACCTGCAGGGCGTCATCGCGCGGCTGGCCAACCGGCTGCAACGCCGACTGCTGGCCATGCAGACCCGCGCCTGGGACTTCAACCTGGAAGAGGGCATGCTGGACAGCGCGCGGCTGGCCCGCGTGATCGTGGACCCCACGCACTCGCTGTCCTACAAGCAGGAACGCGATACCGAGTTCCGCGACACCGTGGTCAGCCTGCTGATCGACAACTCCGGATCGATGCGCGGACGGCCCATCACCGTCGCCGCCATGAGCGCCGACATCCTGGCGCGCACCCTGGAGCGCTGCGGCGTGAAGGTCGAGATCCTGGGCTTCACCACCCGCATGTGGAAAGGCGGCCAGGCCCGCGAACGCTGGATCGGTGCCGGCAAACCGCCCAACCCCGGACGCCTGAACGACCTGCGCCACATCGTCTACAAGAGCGCCGACGCCCCCTGGCGCCGCGCCCGCAAGAACCTGGGCCTGATGCTGCGCGAAGGCATCCTGAAGGAAAACATCGACGGCGAGGCCCTGCTGTGGGCGCACAACCGCCTGATCGCGCGGCCCGAGCAGCGCCGCATCCTGATGGTGATCTCCGACGGCGCGCCGGTCGACGACTCCACCCTGTCGGTGAACCCGGGCAACTACCTGGAGCGCCACCTGCGCGAGGTCATCGCCTACATCGAGAACCGCTCGCCGGTGGAACTGCTGGCCATCGGCATCGGCCACGACGTGACCCGCTACTACCGCCGCGCCGTCACCATCGTCGACGCCGAGCAACTGGGCGGCACGGTGATGGAAAAGCTCGCCGAGCTGTTCGAGGAAGAGCGCGCCGCCGGCCCGGTCCGCCGCGCGCCCCGCGGCGCCCCCGGCGGCACCAAGCTGCACTAAGCCGCTGCCGCGCCGTTTTCTCGCCGCCGTCCTGCTGAGCTGCGTCGTCGCGGCCGCCGGGGCCGCCGCGCAGACACCGCTTCCTCTTGCCGGGCAGCCGCTGACGCTCAATCCGGAGGACAAGGCGCAGCAGAGCATCGGCGGTCTCGTCTGGCGTGGCGGCCTTGCCCTCTCCTCCGACGCTCGGCGCTTCGGCGGCCTCTCCGGCCTGGTGCTGTCGCCCGACGGGCGAAGCCTGACGGCGATCAGCGACGCGGGCCGCTGGGTCACCGCGCGCCTTGCCTACGACGGCGCCGGCCATCTCGCCGGCATCGGGGAGGCCCGCAGCGGCGCCCTGCGCGGACCAACCGGCCTGCCGCTCGCCGGCAAGGACGAGCAGGATGCCGAGGCCCTGACCCGCCTGGCCGACGGCAGTCGGGCCGACGGCAGCCTGGCGGTTGCCTTCGAGCACCATCACCGCTTCCTGCTGTTCCCGGAGGGTACGCTCGACAGCGTCCCCGAAGCGCTCACCGCCCCCGTGGGGCTGGCCGGCGCCGACACCAATGCCGGCGTCGAGGCGCTGGTCGCCCTGGCCGGGGGCCGCCTGCTCGCCTTTACTGAGGGCCAGAGTGTCGGCGACAGCTATGCGGTCTACCTGCGCGACCCGGCCGGGCAGTGGCAGAACCTGACACTGCAGCCCAAGGGCCTCTTCGTCCCCACCGCCGCGGCGCAGCTACCCGACGGCGACGTGATCCTGCTGGAGCGCCGCTTCACCTGGCTTGGCGGCCTCGGCGTGCGCCTGCGGCGCATCCCGCTGGCGTCGATCCGGCCCGGCGCCCTGCTGGAAGGCACCGAGATCGCCGAACTCCGGCCGCCGCTGACCCTCGACAACTTCGAGGGCATGGCGGTTCACACCGCGCCCGACGGCACCACCCGCATCACCCTGCTGTCCGACGACAACTTCAACCTGCTGCAACGGACGCTGATCGTGCAGTTCGAGCTGGTGGGGAACTGACCTGCCAAAAAGCAAAAGGCCCGCCGAGGCGGGCCTTTTACGAAACGTCAGGGGAGCCGGAAGCTCAGGCGGCGCTGGCGGCCTGCTTCTCGGTGGCCTTCTTGATGCGGCGGCGCATCTCGCGGGCCTTGTCGCCGAGCTTGGTCTCCGGCGTCGACAGCAGGTAGGCGTCGATGCCGCCGCGCTTCTCAACCGTGCGGATGGCGCGGGTCGACAGGCGCACCTGGATGGTGGTGCCCAGCACGTCGCTCATCAGGCTGACATCCTGCAGGTTCGGCAGGAAGCGCCGGCGCGTCTTGTTGTTGGCGTGGCTCACGTTGTTGCCGGTCTGAACGCCCTTGCCGGTAAAGTCGCAACGTCGTGCCATGATCGCAAATCCTAGGTCTGCAGCCCGGCCCCGGGGATCGTCCCGGCAGGCGCAAGGGCCATTAAAATGGGATACCGGGCGGCGGACCACCCGGTGCGGGCTGGGTTTTACGGCAGCAGCGCCCGGTGGTCAAGCCGAATCCCGGGATTCATCATTCGTGTCGAAATTACCTTGAAATCAAGTTAATCTCGACTGAACAGCCCCACCAGGCGGCGGGCCGCGGCGGCCGGGGTGGTCTTGCCGGCGCGGACCGCGCGTTCCAGGCCCTGGAGTTCGCGCGCGACCTCCGGATGGGCCTTGAAGCGGCGCATCAGGCCGTCGGCGATCTCGGCCCACATCCAGGCGCCGGCCTGGGCCGCCCGCTTGGCGGCGCGGGCGCCGCTGGCCTCCATGACCCCCCGATGCTCCTGCACGGTCTCCCAGACCGCCTCGACGCCCTCGTCCAGCAGGGACGAGCACTTCAACACAGGGGGCCGCCAGTCCTTGTTGGCGGCGCGCAGCAGGCCCAGGGCGGCGTAGTATTCCGCCACCGCCCGATCGGCGGCCGGCTTCAGGTCGCCGTCGGCCTTGTTCACGACCACCGCGTCGGCCAGTTCGACGATACCCTTCTTAATGCCCTGCAGTTCGTCGCCGCCGCCGGGCAGCAGCATCAGCAGGAAGATATCGACCATTTCGGCGACCACGGTCTCCGACTGGCCGACGCCGACGGTCTCGACGATCACCACATCGAAGCCGGCGGCCTCGCAGACCAGCATGGCCTCGCGGGTGCGCCGGGCGACGCCGCCCAGGGTGCCGCCGGTTGGCGATGGGCGGATGAAGGCCTGGGGGTGGCGCGACAGCTCCTCCATACGGGTCTTGTCGCCCAGGATCGAGCCACCGCTGACCTTGGACGAGGGGTCGACCGCCAGCACCGCGACCTGATGGCCGGCGGCGACCAGGTGCAGGCCGAAACGCTCGATAAAGGTCGACTTGCCGACCCCGGGCACGCCGCTGATCCCGATGCGCACGGACTTGCCGCTGGCCGGCAGCAGGGCCTCCAGCAGAGCCTCTGCCGCGTCCGCGTGTTCCGGCTTGGTCGATTCGATGAGGGTGATGGCGCGCGCCAGGGCGCGGCGGTCGCCCGCGCGCACCTTGCCGGCCAGCTCGGCCGTTCCCTGCCCCTGCAGCGTGCTCATGCCCCGCTTATGGGCCGAAGCCACGGCGAAAAGCAAGCCCCCCGGGCGCGCGCCGGGGGCGGCCGGCGACGGTCAGGAAGCACACGGCGGTCCCGTTCAGCCGCCGGAATTCAGGCCGGGCGTCAGCTTCCCGTAAGCTTGTCCCCCTAGAGCTTGGGGCTCCAACATGGCCGAACGCGCAATCAATCCCAAAGTGGCAGAGCTTACCGACAAGGTCTTCGAGACCGCGAAGAAGGTATCCGATTTCTCCTTCAATCAGGAGGTCGCGGCCGTCTTCGACGACATGGTCAGCCGCTCTGTCCCCTACTACGACGAGATGCAGCGCATGTCGGTGGAACTGGTGCGCGACTTCGCCGTCGACGGCTCCAACATCTATGACATCGGCTGCGCCACCGGGACCACCATGGCGCTGATCGACCGCGCCATCGGCGGCACCAAGGCCAAGCTTGTCGGCATCGACAACTCCAAGGAGATGCTGAAGCAGGCCGGGGAGAAGCTGGAGCAACTGGGCCTGCACCATCCCTATGGGCTGATCTGCGCCGATATCCACAAGCGCATGCCGGTGGAAAACGCCTCCGTCGTCGCCATGCTGCTGACCCTGCAGTTTGCCCGGCCGCTGTACCGCGAACGCATCGTGAAGCAGCTATACGATGGCATCCGCGACAACGGCTGCCTGCTGCTGATCGAGAAGATCACCTCGGAAGACACGCTGTTCAACCGCCTGTTCATCGACCACTACTACGACTTCAAGCGGCGCAACGGCTACTCCGAGATGGAGATCGCCAAGAAGCGCGAGGCGCTGGAGAACGTGCTGATTCCCTACCGCCTGGAAGAGAACGTCGAGCTGCTGCGAAACGCCGGCTTCCACCATGTCGAGGTGTTCTTCCGCTGGTACAATTTCTGCGGCCTGATCGCCAGCAAATGACCGACGTCACGCTGCCGCGCAAGTCCGCCTGGGTGCGGATCGGCGACTTCTTCTTCAAGTACCGCAACGCCATCTTCCCGGTCGTCCTGATCGGCCTTTTCATCGCCTTCCGGCCGCCGATGCAGTATTTCGGCAGCGAAAGCCTGGAGGAATGGAAGGACGTGGCGGCCGTCGCCATTACCCTCAGCGGCCTGCTGTTCCGCGCCGCCGTCATTGGCTTCGCCTACATCAAGCGCGGCGGCCTCAACAAGAAGGTCTATGCCGACAACCTGGTCACCGAAGGCTTCTTCGGGACCTGCCGCAATCCGCTCTACGTCGGCAACATGCTGATCTACAGCGGCGTCTTCCTGATGCACGGCCATCCCGCGGTCGTGGTGACGGGCATCGTCAGCTACTGGCTGATCTACGAAAGCATCATCGCGGCGGAGGAGTTTTTCCTGCGCCAGAAGTTCGGCCCGGGCTATGACGCCTATTGCCGTGACGTGCCGCGCTGGATTCCCAGGCTCAGCCGCCTCAAGGCGGCGACCCAGGGCATGGCTTTCAATTTCAAGCGCGTGCTGGTGAAAGACTACACCACAGTCGCCAACGCGGTGATGGCCCTGCTGCTGCTGGAACTGCTGGAGCGCTTCTACAGCGAGTCCGGCGACCAGTTCCTGCACGGCCTGCCCTACGTGCTGGTGCCGGTGGCGGTGCTGCTGGGGGCGACCGGCGCGATCTCCCTGGCCAAGCGCTGGAAGTGGCTGCGCGCCTCCTGAACCGCTCCCCCCTAAGCCGCCCGCAGCAGGGCGCGCCACCTGCCCGGCGTGGTGCCGAAGGCGGCGCGGAACTGCCGCGTCATGTGGGCCTGGTCGGCGAAGCCGGCGGCGATGGCCGCCACGGCCAGGGTGCAGCCGTCACCGATCTGCCGCTTGGCAATATCGAGGCGGCGCAAGGTGACGAAGCGGCTGGGCGAGACGCCGTAGGCCTTGCGGAACTGCCGGGCCAGGGTAAAGCGGTCGAGGCCGTGGTCGCGCTCCAGGGCCGCCATGGAAAAACGCGCCGTGCAGGAGTCCACCAAGCGGTCGCGGACACGCTCCAGTTCCGCCGAGCGCGCGACAGGCGGCAAGGCGGTGCCCGCCGCCCGCGCCAGCACGCCGGCCAGCGCCGTCACCGCGTCGGTCTCCCGCAGGTCTTCCTGAGGGTCGTCGGGGTGCGGGAACAGGGCCGCGACGGCCGCGCGGATCGCCGTCCCCCGCGCGACCGGATCCGCCACGAAAGGCAGCGCGGTACCGCCCAGCGCGGCGGCGATGCACGCCGGATCGACATAGACGATCTTGTAGCCGAAACCCTCCGCCCCGCCGGGGCCGCCGTCGTGCAGTTCGTCGGGGTGCAGCACGAAGGCGTCGCCGGGGCAGGACGCCCGGGCCGCGCCGCGATAGGTGAAGGCCTGGACGCCGCGGGTGGTCACGCCGATGGCGTAGGTGTCGTGGCGGTGCGGTGAGAAGCGGTGGCCGACGAAGGCCGCCTCGGCCCAGTCGAGGCCGGGCGCCGACGCGCGGTAGCGCAGCCATTCCGTCTGCCGTGCCTGGGCCTTCTGCGGTACCTGAACCATCACGCACAATCCTTCAAGACCGGTGCCGAACCGGGGCCTACCCTAGCGCAGGATTACAAAAGGCACAGCATGCTCGCCAACCTCGTCCTGCTATGGCTCGCCGCGCTGCCGCTGATGGGCAGCCCCGGCCCGGCCACGCTCAGCACCGCCGCCGTGGGTGCCAGCTTCGGCCCGCGCCGCGGCCTGCCCTACCTTTTCGGAATCATCGCCGGCACCGCCGGGGTGCTGCTGCTGATCGCCAGCGGCGTGACGGCGGCGATCCTCGCCGTCCCGGCGCTGGCTACCGTCATCACGATCCTGGCCGCCGCCTACATTCTGTATCTGGCCTGGCGCATCGCCACAGCGCCGCCGCTGGCCCAGGACGCCGCCGCGGCCAAGGCGCCGGCCTTTCCCGGCGGCTTCTTCCTGGCCATCGCCAACCCGAAAGCCTTCTCGGCCATCGGCGCGGTCTATGCGGGACATAGCGTGATCGAGGGCAACCTCGCCGCCGATGCGGCGGTGAAGATCGCGGCCCTCACCCTGGTCATCGTCCTGGTGAATTCGATCTGGCTGGTGTTCGGCGCCCTGATCGCCAAGGCTTTGCACGATCCCGGCAAAAGCCGCATCGCCAACGTCACCTTTGCCATCCTGCTGGTGGTCTCGGTGGCACTGGCGCTGATTTGATCCCCTCCACCGTCACGCTCGGAACAAGCCCGAGGGTGACGCAGGCGCAAGGATGATGGCAGGCCTGAGGGCCTATTCCGCCGCGCTGTCGGCGACCTTTGAGCCGGCTGCGACCTTGTCGGCCAGTTCGTCGACACTGGCCTGTTGGCGGGCCCACATCTGGGCGTAGATGCCGCCACGGGCGAGCAGGGCCTCGTGGCGGCCGCGCTCGACGACGCGGCCCGCCTCCAGCACCAGGATCTCGTCGGCCTCGACCACGGTGGAGAGGCGGTGGGCAATGACCAGGGTGGTGCGGTCACGCGAAACCTCGCGCAGGGACTGCTGGATCTCGCGCTCGGTCTTGGTGTCGAGGGCGGAGGTCGCCTCGTCGAACAGCAGGATGCGCGGACCTTTCAGAATGGTGCGGGCAATGGCGACGCGCTGCTTCTCGCCGCCGGAGAGCTTCAGGCCGCGCTCGCCCACCATGGTGTCGTAACCGTCGGGCAGGCCTTCCACGAAGCCGTCGATGCGGGCGAGGCGCGCGGCCTCGTGCACCTCGGCATCGCTGGCCGAAGGCCGGCCATAGCCGACGTTGTAGCCGACGGTGTCGTTGAACAGCACTGTATCCTGCGGGACGATGCCGATAGCGGCGCGCAGCGAGGCCTGGGTGACGTCGCGGATGTCCTGGCCGTCGATCCGCACCGCCCCGTCGAGGACGTCGTAGAAGCGGAACAGGATGCGCGAGATGGTCGACTTGCCGGCGCCGGAGGGGCCGACGATGGCGACGGTGTTGCCGGCACGCACGGTGAAGCTGACGTCCTTCAGGATCGGGCGGCGCGGGTCGTAGCCGAAGGAGACGTTGTCGAAGACGATCTCGCCCTTGCTCAGCGCCAGTGCCGGCGCGCCGGGCGCGTCCTTCACCTCGGCGTCGGAATGCAGCAGCTTGAACATGGTCTCCAGGTCGATCAGCGACTGCTTGATCTCGCGGTAGACGGTGCCGAGGAAGTTCAGCGGCATGGCGAGCTGCAGCAGATAAGCGTTCACCAGCACGAAGTCGCCGACGGTCATGGTGCCGGCGACCACGCCCTGCGCTGCCATGACCATCAGCAGGGTAATGCCGAGGGCTATGATCAGCGACTGGCCGGTGTTCAGCACCGAGAGACTGCCGCGGCATTTCACCGAGGCCTATTCGTAGTTCTGCAGCGCGATGTCGTAGCGCCGGGCCTCGTGCTCCTCGTTGCCGAAGTACTTCACCGTCTCGAAGTTCAGCAGACTGTCGATCGCCTTGGTGTTGGCGTCGTTGTCGGCATCGTTCATCCGCTTGCGGATCTCGATGCGCCACTCCGTCACCTTGAAGGTGAAGACCACGTAGCCGGCGATGGTGAGGAAGGGGACGACGGCGAAGCGCCAGTCGAACATGACCCAAAGAATGCCGCAGGCCAGGGCGATCTCGATCAGCGTCGGAATGACGTTGAAGGTGGCGAAGTGCAGCAGGAACTCGATGCCCTTGGTGCCGCGGTCGATGGCCCGGCTGAGGCCGCCGGTCTGGCGCTCCATGTGGAAGCGCAGGGACAGCGCGTGGATGTGGCGGAAGGTGGCCAGGGCCGCACGCCGGACCGCATTCTGCTCGACGGCGGAGAACAGGCTGTCGCGCAGTTCGCCGAACCCGAGAGCGGCGACCCGGATGGCGCCGTAGGCCAGCAGCAGCCCCAGCGGCAGCACCAGCAGGGTACTGGCGCCTGCCGCGCCCGAACCGGCGGCGCCCTCACCCGTCAGGGCGTCCACCGCCTCCTTCAGGACCAGCGGGACGGTCACCGTGGCCAGCTTGGCCAGCACCAGGAAGACCATGGCGACGGCGACCCGCAGCTTCAGGTCGGGCCGGCCGGCCGGCCACAGATAGGGCAGCAGCCCCGCCAGGGCCTTGATCTGGCCGAAGTGGACTTTTTGCTGGGGAGCGAGGGTCGCCGGGCGCATGAATCTGAAGATATAGGGCGCCCGGCGCCCAACGCCAATGGTTCTGTTGGGGCGGCCGGCAGGGCCTCGCCCTTCGAGACGCTTGCTCCGCAAGCTCCTCAGGATGAGGCCTGCTCTATACCCTCATGCTGAGGAGGGCCAAAGGCCCGTCTCGAAGCATGGCGGCGGAGGCGCTCAGGCCGCCTTGCGGCGCTGGCGGACGATGCCGAGGATCTCGCTGGCGGCGTGGGGGATGTTGGAGCCGGGGCCGTAGATCGCCGAGACCCCGGCCTTCATGAGCATGTCGTAGTCCTGGGGCGGGATGACGCCGCCGCAGACCACGATAATGTCGTCGGCGCCCTGTTGTTTCAGGGCGTCGATGAGCTGCGGCACCAGGGTCTTGTGGCCGGCCGCCTGGCTGGAGACCCCGACGATGTGGACGTCGTTCTCGACGGCCTGGCGCGCCGCCTCCTCCGGGGTCTGGAACAGCGGCCCGATATCGACGTCGAAGCCGATGTCGGCGAAGGCGGTGGCGATCACCTTGGCGCCGCGGTCGTGGCCGTCCTGACCCAGCTTGACCACCAGCATGCGCGGGCGGCGGCCTTCCTCGGCCTCGAAGGCCAGCACCTCCGACTGAATGCGCTGGACGCCCTCGTCGCCGTCGTAGGCCGAACCGTAGATACCGGTCACCGAGCGGATAATGGCGCGGTGGCGGGTATAGACCTTTTCCAGCGCGTCGGAAATCTCGCCCACCGTGGCGCGCACCCGCGTCGCCTGCACCGCCAGGTCCAGCAGGTTGCCGCTGCCGTCCCCGGCCGCCGCGGTCAGCGCGTCGAGCGCCGCCTCGACCGCCTGCTGGTCGCGCGACGCACGGATGGACTTCAGGCGCTTGACCTGCTGGTCGCGCACCGAGGTGTTGTCGATGTTGAGGATTTCCACCGGATCGTCCTGCTCGGCGCGGTACTTGTTCACCCCGACGATGACCTCCTCGCCACGGTCGATGCGCGCCTGGCGCCGCGCGGCGGACTCTTCGATGCGCAGCTTCGGCATACCGGACTCGACCGCCTTGGTCATGCCGCCCAGGTCCTCGACCTCGCCGATCAGCTTCTTCGCCTCGCTCACCAGGGAGGCGGTCAGGCTCTCGACGTAGTAGCTGCCGGCGAGAGGATCGACCACCTTGGTGATGCCGGTCTCCTCCTGCAGGATCAGCTGGGTGGTGCGGGCGATCCGCGCCGACGACGGCGTCGGCAGGGCGACCGCCTCGTCCAGGGCGTTGGTGTGCAGCGACTGGGTGCCGCCCAGCGCGGCGGCCAGCGCCTCGACCGCCGTGCGCACCACGTTGTTATAGGGCGACTGTTCCGTGAGCGAGACCCCGGACGTCTGACAATGCGTGCGCAGCATCAGCGAGCGCTGGTCCTTGGGCTGGAAATGCGTCTGCATCAGCTCAGCCCAGAGGAAGCGGGCGGCACGCAGCTTGGCAATCTCCATGAAAAAGTTCATGCCGATGGCAAAGAAGAACGACAGGCGCGGCGCGAAGGCGTCGACGTCCAGGCCCTTGGACTGCGCCGCGCGCACGTATTCGATGCCGTCGGCCAGGGTGAAGGCCAGCTCCTGCACGCAGGTCGCCCCGGCCTCCTGCATGTGGTAGCCGGAAATCGAGATCGAATTGAAGCGCGGCATGTGCTGGGAGGTGTAGCCGATGATGTCAGCCACGATCCGCATCGAAGGCTCGGGCGGATAGATATAGGTGTTGCGGACCATGAACTCCTTCAGGATGTCGTTCTGGATGGTGCCGGAGAGCTTCTCCGGCCCGACGCCCTGTTCCTCGGCGGCGACGATGTAGCCGGCCAGCACCGGCAGCACGGCGCCGTTCATGGTCATGGAGACCGACATCTCGTCCAAGGGAATGCCGTCGAAGAGGAGCTTCATGTCCTCGACGGAATCGATGGCGACGCCCGCCTTGCCAACGTCGCCGACCACCCGCGGATGGTCGGAGTCGTAGCCCCGGTGGGTCGCCAGGTCGAAGGCGACGGAGAGACCCTTCTGACCGCCGGCCAGGTTGGCGCGGTAGAAGGCGTTGGACTCCTCGGCGGTGGAGAAGCCGGCGTACTGGCGCAGGGTCCAGGGACGGCCGGCGTACATGGTAGCGCGCGGCCCGCGGGTGAAGGGCGCGAAACCGGGCAAGGACCCGACGGTCTCCAGGCCTTCCAGGTCCGCGGCGGTGTAGAGCGGCTTCACGGCGATGCCCTCGGGCGTCTGCCAGACCAGATCGTCGGCGCCCGCGCCCTTCCCTTCCTTCGCCGCCAGGGCCTGCCAGTCGTCCAGCGTCTTCTTCGGCCAGTCGGTCATCGTCTCTGCCCTCGCGTCCTTTTTGCGGCTGTGCCACCGCTTATCCTCTTCGCAGGTGCAGTATAAGCGCGCGAACGATGGCGGGGGAAGGCCCGAGGTGGCGGGCCCCGTCGGGCCCCCGTCGGGCCCCGCCGGGCCCCAACGGCGCCCCCCGGAAGCCCCGGCAGCACGCCCGGGCACCCAACCTCCGCGACGCTCAAAGTATCGGGCATTTTCCCGATTAAGTGCCCGTTAAAACATTTACTTTAAGCAATCATTTAGACTATTCATCGCGCCCAGGTCGAATTGCCGGGGTGGCAAAGGCTCGTGGGAGGAGGCGCCGAGGGGTTATGGATCCCTTCGTCATCATCAAGGCTTTGAACGTCGCCGTGCTGCTGGTCATCGGCGGCGCGCTGTATGTGTGCTGGCGCACCTCCGAGCGCACGCCCTTTCTGCTGCACTGGAGCGTCTACGAGTTCGCCCTTGCCGTGGCCGTCATCGTCGCGGACTTCATGCTGCCGGCGTCCGTGGCCGTGGGCGTGGCCGTGCCGGTCCTGCTGCTCGGCACCCTGGGCTACCGCAAGAAGCGCAAGCCGCCGCCCTACAGTTTCGGGGTGCTGTTCCTGGCCATCGCCCTACCCGGCTACGCCCTATCGGAGACGTTGGGCAAGACCTCCGGCCTGGTCTACCTTACCGTCTGCATCAGCGTCGGCTACCTGGCCGCCGCCGCCTTGTTCTACAAGGAGGGCGGCCGCCTCAACATCTTCATCGCCGCCGCCTTCGTCGGGCGCACCGTCAGCATCCTGCTCTACCCGTATTGGGAGGCGCAGGGCATGCTCTACGCCGCCTACGGGATCGGACAGACCTTCACCCTGATGGCCGGCGTCGGCATGCTGATGGCCGGCTTCGCCAAGGCCTACAACGCCGTCAAGCAGCACGAGCAGGAGCTGATCTCGGCCTACAATCAGAGCGAAGAGCTGATGCTGCGGCTGGAGCGCCGCAATGAGGAATACCTGCACGCGCGCCAGCACGCCGAGGCCGCCAACGCCGCCAAGACCCAGTTCCTGGCCAACATGAGCCACGAACTGCGCACGCCGCTGAACGCCATTCTGGGCTTTTCCGAAGTGCTCGCGGTGCTGCCGAAGGAACAGGTGCGCGACAAGGTCACCGATTACGCGCGCAACATCCATGACGCGGCAAGCGGCCTGCAGGCGATCATCAACGACATCCTGAATCTGTCGCGCGTCGAGGCCGGTGCCCTCGACCTGCAGCGGGCCCCCTGCGACCTGGGTGACATGCTGGGCGACATCCGCCGTCTGCTGCAGCCGCTGGCCGACCAGAAGGACATCGTCCTCGACCACCGCAGCGAAGGGCCCTGCCCGACGTTCTGCGATTGCCGGCTGACCCGCCAGGCGCTGATCAACGGCGTCTCCAATGCGATCAAGTACACCCAGCGCGGCGGCACGGTGATCTGCAGCGCCAAGATCGAAGGCGGCCTCGCGGTGGCCACGGTGGAGGACAACGGCATCGGCATCGACGAGGGGCGCCTCGCCAAGGTGTTCGAGCCGTTCTGGCAGGAAGGCAATTCCTTCGTCGCCGAGAACGGTGGCGTCGGCCTGGGCCTCACCATCGCCAAATCCTACATCGAGGCGCAGGGCGGCCACATCGAACTGAAGCGCGCCGGCGAACGCGGCACCATCTTCCGCATCTCCCTGCCGCTAGCGGAGAGCGCCGAGACCACCCAGCCGAAAGCGGCCTCGTTCGGGTCCTAGAACCCCTTTTCGACCGGATTGAATTGGCGCCAGGCGCCGCGCGACGCCGACACGGAAGGTCGCAAGGCCCAGGGCCGTTTCCGTCTAGTTCGGGCGCCGCCACTCCATGGTGAGCGCGGCGGCAGCCAGCAGGGCGCCGGCGGCGACCAGGGTCGGCAGCAGGAAGGACTGGCCGATGCCGTAGGCGAAGCCGGCGAAACTGGGCCCGATCATCTGGCCGAGCCCGAAGGCGGCCGTCATCAGCGCCATGGAGCGGCGCGGATCGCCCGACGACAGGCTGCGGGCGTGGACCAGGCCCAACGCGGTAATCCCCATGATGGTGCCACCCAGCAGCGCGGCGGCGAAGATCACCGCCGGAGCACCGCTGCCCAGCACCGACAGCGCAACGCCCACGCCCTCCACCAGACAGGCCAGGGCAAAGGCGCGCCCGTTGCCGAGGCGCCGCGCGATCCAGCCCCAGACCGCCACCGAGGGCATGCCCGCCAGGCCGACGGTCAGCCAGACATAGGGCTCCAGCCACTGCAATTCCGGCGTCAGCCGCACGAGCGTCGAAATGAAGGTGGCGGTGATCACGTAGCCGAAGCCGAACAGGCCGTAAGCGACGATAAGGGCGACGAGGCGCGGGTTGGGCGGTGCCTTGGCCCTGGCACGCGGCACCGGCGGCGGCTCCTGCTCCGCCGGCACCAGCCGCAGCACGGCGACCAGCGCCACCAATGCCAGTCCGCCGCTGGCCAGCCACAGACCGCGCCAGCCGACGCCGGCCGCGGCCAGTTGCGCAACCAGCACGGCGGAGGCGGCAATGCCGAGGCCGACACCGCCGAAGTGCAGTGCAGAGAGGCCGGGGCGACCCGCCGCCGCCAGGCGGTCGAGCACCAGGGCCGAGACGAAAACCAGCACGAAGGCGCTGGCGATGCCGGAGGCAAAGCGCAGCAGCAGGAACCAGGGAACCGACGCGTCGGCCGCCATCGCCGCGGTGGTCAGCGCCGAGATGGCCAGCGCGACGAGGAACCAGCGGCGCCGGCCGCCCGGCAGACTGGCCTTGGCCGCCGCCAGCGCGCCCAGCAGGTAGCCGAGGAAATTGGCCGAGGCGACGATGCCGGCCTCGGCCTGGCTGAGGCCCAAGGTCTCCACCATGAAGGGCAGGATCGGCGTGTAGACGAAGCGCCCGATGCCCATGGCCGCCGCCATGGCGATGCAGCCGCCCAGCGCCACCGCGACCGTGCCACCGGGCGTCGCCGCCGCAGGAACGCCGGTATTGTCGCTGCCCGCCGGGGTCGCCTTGAAGTCACTGGTCATGCGACGAAGCTACCACGCGGGCCGGACGGGGGGATTGCAAATCCCCGGGGGCAGGGTCCCGCTCACCAGAGCGCCAAGCGCGGCCGCTACTCTGGCGCGGCAATCGTCCCGACGACGTCCGGGGAGGCGGTGCCGTTCGGCCGCAATACCAGGCCGCCGCCCGACGGCGGCTTTTCCTGGCCGAGGGCGACGAAGGCGTGGCTGTGGGTGACCAGCACCCGGGGGCCGTCCGGCGACGCCATCGCCGCGAAGAGCCCGCGCACCGCCGCGTTCATCTCGTCTTCGCCGCCGAGCTTCCAGTGGAAATAATTGAGCGCCGGCTCCTCGATCACCGGCCCGAGACCGAGCAGGGCCGCCGTCTGCTTGGCGCGGCAGAACTGGCTGCTGAGGACGGTCGCCGCGGCGATCCCTGCGGCGCGGAAGCGCTCGGCCAGCACCGCCGCCTGGGCACGGCCCGGGGCGCCGACCTGACGCTGGGTCTGGCAGTCCTTCAGGTCGAAGTCGTCGCTGTCGGCACCGCCGGCCTTCACGTGCCGCAGCAGCACGACGTAGCCGCCATCCTTCAGCTTCGAGAGGTCGAAGTCCGCGGCCACCGCCGGCCCGGACCGCGCCGCCAGCAGCGTGCAAGCCAGCAGCAGGCAGAAAAAGAACCCGCGCATCGCCTGTCCCATAGATCCCCCGCAGAACGTCATCGTGCAGATTACCCATCTTAGCGCATCGGCGCCGGGGCTCCAGCACTGGGGCTCCAGCGCCGGGGCTCCTGGGATCGAAAGGGAAACCGCGCCTACAGCCGGATGCGGCGGAAATCCACCGGCGCATCGAAGCCCTTCAGCGCCGTGGTCTCGCGGCGGCAGTCCAGGCCGGCCAGCAGCGCCGCCACGGCGGGGTCCGCCGCCACCGCCTCCGACAGCACGATGTCGCCGCCTTCGCTCTGGCCCTGCAGGCGCGCGGCCATGTTGACGCTGGAGCCGAAGTAGTCGAGGCGCCCGTTCAGTGTCACCGCAATGCAGGGCCCCTCGTGCAGGCCGAGCTTGATGATCAGCGGACGCTCTGCGCCGACTTGGCCCTGCTCCTTGAAGCTGCCGAGGTCGCGCTGGATGTCGAGGGCGGCGGCCAGCGCGTCGGCGGGGGTGGCGAAGGCGGCCATGATGGCATCGCCGATGGTCTTCACCAGCGCGCCATCATGGCGCCGCACGATGGCGCCCAGGAAAGCGAAATGGTCGCGCACCAAGTGATAGGCCGCAGCATCGCCGATGCGCCCATACAGCTCGGTCGAGCGGCGCAGATCGGTGAACAGCAGCGCGATGCGCGCCACCGCCACCTCGTCGCCGGGCCGCAGCACCTGGTCGGAGAAGAGATCGCGGAAGGCCTGCAGCGCGGTCACCCGGTCGGCGGTCAGGGCGTCGCGCAGCCACGGCCGCTCCTCGACGATGGCGGTCAGCGGGCGCGATGAGGTGTTGCGCAGCACCACACCGTCCGCCTCGCCGGCTTCGCCCTGGCGCACCGCATCGCCGCTCAGCACGATTTCCGGCAGCGCCGCGCCGGCTTCCAGTGTCACCTCGTTCTCCGGCCCGGCCTCCAGCGTGCGCAGGCGGTAACGGCCGGGCGGCAGGGCGCAGGGCTCGGCGAGGCATTCGCCGGGCTGCAGGCTGCGCTGCAGGTGGATGTGCGGCGTCGACATCGGCCCGAACAGGCAATGCTCGCCGGTGCCGAGCGCCCGCACGGCCGGCGCCGGCGTGAAGCTGAGTTCGACGTTGCGCGAGAAGTCGCGGTCGTAATCGATGTTGCAGGTGGCGCAGTGCGCCCCTTTGGGCAATTGGTCGAGGGCCTGAACGGCGGCCTTGGCGACACGGCAGCGCGGGCACAACAGGTCCCAGCGCATGGTCAGCAGGCCGGAGCGCACCGCCTGCAGGCAGGCTTCGATCGCCTCGCGTTCCGGGACTTGCCAATCGCGCGCCAGCACCAGCGGACGGATGTGCATCAGATCGGCTTCCTGGGCCGTCAGCAGATGATCGGCCAGCCGGCGGGCGAGTCCGTGGCCGTGGCCGCTGGCCTCGATCTCCGCCACCTGGGCCGCGACCCGCGCCTTGATAGCCGGATCGATCCGGGGCGCGGCGAAGCGGAAGGGGGTGGCCGCGCCGCCAGCGGCGAAACGGTCGGCGTCGCCGGCCAGCCGCACGAAGGTCTCGCCGGCCTTATCGAGGAAACCGGCTTTCAGCAGCACTCGCCCCAGCAGGTTGGCGGGCGTCGCGCCCAGGGTGTAGTCGGCCGTGCAGCCGCCCGCTTCGGTGGGCGTCAGGACCAGGTGGGCGGTCAGGTCCCGGAACGGGCCGTTGTGGAATTCGCGGCGGATCCGGAACCAGCGCCTGGCGACCCATTCGGCCGGGATTTCCCGCCAGGCGAGGCGAACGGGCCCGACCTTGGCCCGGCCCTCATACAGCACCGTCCCGTCGTCCCGCAGGGTCTCGGTGACGTCGTAGCGCGGCAGGCCGGCGGCCTCGTTGTAGCGCACGGTGTCTGCCAGCAGCGGCCACACCGCCTCGGGCGGGTTGTCGAAGCGGTACTGAAAGCGGCGGCTCTGCGGTTCAGCCATACATCATCTTGTCCGGCCTGCCGCGAGGAGAACGCCCTACCAGCGCATGAAGGGCAGGACCGCGGTGGGTTTGAATTCGGCCGCCGTCATGAAGGCGGCATAAGCCTGGGGATCGACCGATCCATCTTTTTTTACGCCCAGTTCGTCGCCGTGGATGCCTCCGGCGATGAAAATACTGTCGATTCCGGAGGCCTGGGCCCCGGCGACGTCAGTGCGCAGGGAATCGCCGATGGCGGCGATACGGCCCGGAGCGATGCCGTCCAGCAGGGCGAAACAGCTGCGGTAGACCTCCGGGTGCGGCTTGCCGTGCCAGCGCACGGTACCGCCCTTTTCCTCGTAGTCGAGGGCCAGCGCCCCGGCGCAGATCTCCATGTCCTCGCCGCGCATGACGATGAGGTCGGGATTGGCGCAGATCATCGGCAGCTTGCGCGCGAGGCCCTCGTCGAGGAAGGCGCGGTAGGTTTCCACCTGATCGCTCTCGTGCAGGGTGCCGGTGTTGAGGATGAAATCGGCCCCGGCCAGCGCGTCGACGAACTGGATGTCCAGGCCCTCGCGCATACCGTGGTCACGGTCGGGGCCCAGATGGTAGCAGCGGGTGCCGAGTGCCCGGTACCAGGCGTCGGGCCGGGTCTTCAGGTGCTGCCAGGCATCCTCGCCGGAGCTGAGCAGGTGGTCGGGCAGATCGGCGGGCAGCCCCATCTCCGCGTTGCGCTTGGCGATGACGGCGGCGCGGCGCGGCGCGTTGGAGAGCACCACCGAGCGGATACCGGCAGGGCGCAATTGACGCATCGCCTCGACCGCCGCCGGATAGGCCTTCAGGCCGTCGTGCATGACCCCCCAGAGGTCGATGATGAAGGCGTCGTAGCGATCGGCCAGCGCCGACAGGCCTGGGTAAATCGGCACCTCGGTCGTCAGGGTCTCGGATTTCATGGAATTCCGGGGGCTCCGGGCCGTTGCGGGGGCCCTCTGAAGGCAAAGGGGGCGGTTGCGCGCCTCTTCTGCCACAGCCTGCCGCCCTATGCAAAGGGCAGGATACGGAGGCCGGGTCTCAGGCCGCCGGCTTGGCCAGGCGGGGTTCGCCCAGCAGGTAGCCCTGGGCGCAGTCGACGCCCAGTTCCATCACCTCGATGAGGGCGTCCTCGTCCTCGACCTTCTCCACCACCAGGCGCAGACCGCACTCCTTCAGGCTGTCGATCAGGACCTGACCGGCCTGGAGGTCGCTCAGCAGCAGGTCGGCGCGCACCTTCACGAAATGGAAGTTGCGGTTGGCCAGCACCTCGGCATCGACGTTCAGATGATGCAGGCCGTCCATCGAGAAGCGGCAGCCGAGGTCGGCGAGGCGGCGCAGGTAGAGAGCGGCGCCCGAGTCCCAGGCCTCGTAATCGCTCTGGGAGAACTCGAAGATCAGATGCTTGGAGAGATCGCGGTTGCTCTCCAGGAAGGCCACGAAATCGCCGAAGAAGGCGTCGTCGCCCAGGGTATGGCTGGAGATGTTGCAGAAAAAGTCGAGCTTCTCGCTGCGGTACTGGATCTTGCGCACCAGCTGGATGCAGCGGATCAGCAGCATGTTGTCGATGGCGGCGACGATGCCCTCGCGCTCGGCCAGGGCGATGTACTGCTCCGGCAGGATCATGTAGCCGTCGGTGGTGCGCAGGCGCGAGAAGCATTCGTAATAGCGCCGCTTGCGCTGGGGCAGCAGCACGATGGGCTGCAGCACCAGGTCGATGCGATCGTCGCGCAGCGCCTGGCGCGCGACCTCCAGCACCGCGGCCTCGTCGAGGCCCTCGGCGACCGGCGGCAGCACCCCCGGCTTCTGATTGGCGTTGGCCGGCATCACCGCGATCTTGCCGCCGTCCTGCGGCAGGGTGCGCGGCCCGGAGGGTGACCCGGGGCGTAACTGGGCGGATTCCGCGGAGGGGCGGCGCTGCGGATCGGCCATCGCCGGGCCGGCGGGCCTGGCGGCCCCGCGGCCACCCGCGTCCTGCACCGGCGCCTTGGAAGACTTGGCGAGGCGGGTGATCAGCGACTGCAGCACCTTCACCTCGGAAATCACTTCGTCGACGCTTTTGCCCGAGCTGCTGATACCGCCGGCGGATTCCAGCGCCTCGCGGAGAATGGACAGCTCGCGGCGCGTCCAGCTCAACTCCTCCAGGGATTCGCCCTGAGCCTGGCGCAGGCCGAGCAGCTTTTCGGCCAGGAAGGCCTCGCGCCCGAGGCGGGCGTAAACCTCGTGCAACAGGCCGCCGCCGATGAGCGCGGCCAGCCCCAGGCCGACGGCGCCCTGGCGGTCGACCAGGGGCAGCCATTCGGCGGCAAAGAGTGCCAAGGCAGCCGCACCGCCCGCGTAGCAGAGGAAGATCGCGAGGTGTTTAAGCATGCGCTTGCCGGGAGGTTGAAGGACAGGGCCGGGCCATGGGGAGCACTTTGCCCTTGAGAGCCTTGAGACTTGGTTAACGGAGTCTTGTCGGAACCCTTGACGACTCGCCGGCGGCGGCGCTTTTCTGCACTCAATTCCCGTAAAGACCTCAGGGGACAGACGCGATGGACGTCGCGATCTATCACAATCCGCGCTGCAGCAAATCGCGCCAGACCCTGGCGCTGCTGCAGGACCGGGGTATCGAGCCGAAGGTCGTCGAGTACCTGAACGACACCCCCGATGCCAAGACCCTGGACGACATCCTGAAGAAGCTGGACATGGCGCCGCGCGACCTGATGCGCCGCAAGGAGGCCCCCTACAAGGACCTCGGCCTCGACGACCCGGGGCTCAGCCGCAGCGCCCTCATCGCCGCCATGGTGGAACATCCGATCCTCATCGAACGCCCGATCGTGGTGAAGGGCGCCAAGGTCGCCCTCGGCCGCCCGCCGGAAAACGTGCTGGCGATTCTGTGAGAATGACGCTGCCCGATTGTCACCCTCGGGCTCGTCCCGAGGGTCCAGGGCTGGCGCTCCGTCACTTGCCCTGGATGCCCGGAACACGTCCGGGCATGACAGAAACCGGGTTGCGCTAACCGCTATAGCGATGGTCGGCGCCGACGGCCGCGGCCACCGAGTCGAAGCCGTCCTCGCGCAGCAGCCGGGCCAGTTCGCGCTTGATGCGCGGCACCAGGGCCGGGCCGCCGTAGACCAGGCCGGTATAGAGCTGCACCAGCGAGGCGCCGGCGCGAATCTTGCGGTAGGCCTCGGTGCCGGAGGCGACGCCGCCGACTCCGATCAGCGGGATATTCCCTTCGGTCAGGCGGTAGAGGTCGCCCAGCACCGCCGTCGAGGGGCCGAACAGGGGCCGGCCGGACAGCCCGCCCGCCTCACCGCGCGCCGCGCCCTGCAGCCCTTCCGGCCGGGCGATGGTGGTGTTGGTGGCGATCAGGCCCGAGACCCCCATCGACAGGGCGACCGCGGCGATGTCGGCCTTATCTTCGTCGGTCAGGTCGGGGGCGATTTTTACCAGCAGCGGCGGCGCCGGATCGGGCAGCGCGGCCAGCACCCGGCCGAGCAGGTCCTCCAGTTCGCCGCGGCCCTGCAGCGCGCGCAGACCCGGGGTGTTGGGCGAGGAGACGTTGATCACCAGGTAGTCGGCCAGCGGCCCCAGCGCCGCCGCGCCCAGCACGTAGTCGCTGGCGGCGTCCGCGGTGTCCTTGTTCTTGCCCAGGTTCACGCCGACCGGCCCGGCTGCGGGGCCCTTTTTGCGGAACGCCTCCAGCCGCCGCCGCGCCGCCTCCAGCCCGCCGTTGTTGAAGCCGAGGCGGTTGATCACCGCGGCGTCGTCGGGCAGGCGGAAGATGCGCGGCTTGGGGTTGCCCGGCTGCGGGCGCGGCGTCACCGAGCCGACCTCGACGAAACCGAGCCCGAGGCCCAGCATCGCCGGCATGACACGGGCATCCTTGTCGAAGCCGGCGGCTAAGCCGATGGGGTTGGCGAAAGAAAGGCCCCAGACCTGAGTGGCGAGAACCGGGTCGTCCGCCGCCTCGGCGTGCGGCGCCAAACGGCGCTCCAGCGCCCAGAGTGTCAGGTTGTGCGCGGTTTCCGGGTCCAGCCGCCTGAGCGCCGGGCCGATGAGGGAGAAGGCGTCCAAGGGGCTCTAGCTTTCCTTTACCAAGCCGTCGGGCGCAAAGCCGTCGGGTGCAAAGCCGTCGGGAAAACGGTGTTGCCCGTCGGGGCCGAGCGGCAGGGCATCGACCCGGCGCACCGCGGCCAGCGGCAGGTCGCCGTAGAGGTGGGGGAACAGGGCGCCGCCGCGCGAGGCTTCCCACTTCAGGGCATCGCCCAGCGCCGCCGCCTCGACCGTCAGTAGAACAAGGCCGTCCTGGCCGGCGCGGTGCTTGGCGGCGCTGGCCGCCACCTGCGCGCCATCGGAGAAATGAATGAAACCGTCGGCCCGGTCCTGGGACGAGCCCGCATAGCGGCCCGCGGCCTGCGCCGCCCCCCATTCTTCCCGGCGGCAGATGTGATAAATAAGCTCTCGATTCCCTGGATTCATGGCCGCCAAAGTAATCGAGAGTAATAGGGCTGAACAGCGCCCTCTCTGAAATAACTCACAAAAAGAGCCTCGTTCGCGCAGCCACGGGTAAGACTATGTTCTTGCTGCACGCGCTTAAAGTTTATAAGACAATGTTCCCATGTTGGAACACCAGAGCGTCTGGCGAGCGATCGACCGCCTCGCCACAAGGTATAACCTCTCGCCATCCGGTCTCGCCCGGCAGGCGGGGCTCGATCCGACGACATTCAACAAGAGCAAACGCATCACCAAGGAAGGCAAGCAGCGCTGGCCCAGCACCGAATCGCTGGCCAAAGTGCTGAACGCCACCGGGGCCTCGCTCAGCGAATTCATCAGCCTGGTCGAGGACCAGGAGCATCCGGTGAGCTTCCGCCGGCTGCCCAAGCTGCGCTTCGCCATGGCGGCGCAGCCCGGCTTCTTCGACGCCGAGGGCCGCCCGCTGCGCAGCCAATGGGAAGAAGCCGCCTTTCCCGACGTGCCCGACCCCCACGCCTATGCCCTGGAGATCACCGGCGACGGCCTGCTGCCGGTCTACCGCAACGGCGACCTGGTCGTCGTCTCGCCCAGCGCCGAGGTCCGCCCCGGCGACCGTGTCCTGCTGCGCAGCCAACAGGGCGAACTGCTGATCGCCGAGCTGCTGGAAAAGAGCAGCGACCGCCTACGCATCAAGTCGCTGAGCCGCGAGAACGCGGTGCGCGACCTGCCACGCACCCAGGCCCAGTGGGTGTCGCGGATCGCCTGGTCCGGTCACTAGCGGGTCGAGTCACTAAGGGCCGGCCACTAAATCCTCAACGCCGCAAAATTCGCCAAGACGCCGCCCGCTTCCAATGGGCCTATAGGGACGCAGAGCCGCCCCACCCACTGGCCCGCCGCCAAACGCGCCGGGTAGGCTCCGGCGGCGCTTTTCCTGTCCCGGCCCAGCGGCTAGGCTCAGGCGACCAGCCCGCGTTCCGACCCCTCTTGCCGCAAAGGAATACCTCGCCATGACAGCGCCGAAGGCCGTGCATTTCCTGGAGGACAAGTGGGTCGAGGGCAACCCGCCGATGATGGGCCCGATGACCCACGCCACCTGGATGGCCTCGGTGGTGTTCGACGGCGCGCGGGCCTTCGAAGGGGTGACACCGGATCTGGACCAGCATTGCGAAAGGCTGGTGCGTTCGGCGACCAGCTTCGGGCTGAAGCCGGTCTATAGCGCCGGCGAGATGCAGGAGATCGCCCGCGACGGCCTGAAGCACTATGGCAAGGATGCCGCGCTGTACCTGCGCCCGATGCTGTGGGCGGAAAGCGGCTTCGTCTCGCCCGATCCGGAGAGCACGCGCTTCTGCTTCACGCTGTTCGAGGCGCCGATGCCGGCGGCCGACGGCTTTTCCGTCTGCCTCTCGAGCTACCGCCGCCCGGCGCCCAACATGGCGCCGACCGATGCCAAGGCCTCCTGCCTCTATCCCAACTCGGCCCGCGCGCTGACCGAGGCGACCGGGCGCGGCTTCGCCAACGCGGTGGTGCTCGACGCGCTGGGCAACGTCGCCGAACTGGCCACCGCGAACCTGTGGATCGCCAAGGACGGCGCCGCCATCACGCCGGCGCCCAATGGCAGCTTCCTGAACGGCATCACCAAGCAGCGGATCATGACGCTGCTGACGGCCAGGGGCATTCCGGTGCGCGAGGCACGGGTCACCTGGCAGGACGTGCTGGAGGCCGACGAGGTATTCTCCACCGGCAACTACGGCAAGGTGCTGCCGATCAACCGGGTCGAGGACCGCGCCCTGCAGCCCGGGCCGGTCTACACCGCCGCCCGCGAAGCCTACTGGGACTGGGCGCACGGCGGCTGACCGAGACACACAGCCTTGCCACAACCAAGGCTGTCGTCCCGGCACTTGTTGCCGGGACCCAATGCCCTGGCCGTTCGATCGATGTGAACAGGATAGGGCATCGCCATCCGGAAACGCCAAGGGGTCCCGGGGTCAAGCCCCGGGACGACAATGGCATGGGTCAGCACGTTGTGAGAAAACTTATGAAGACACTTGCAGGCTTTCGCCCTGGAGGACGGCCTCGATCAGCGCGAGGCTTTCCTGCAGGCCGTAGAGCGCCATGAAGGAGCCCATGCGCGGGCCCTGATCCTGACCCAGCAGGATCTCGTAGAGCGCCTTGAACCAGTCGCGCAGGTTCTCGTAGCCGTGCTCTTTGCCGACCGCGTAGACCTCGTTCTGGATCGCCTCGCCGTCGGCATCTTCCGGCAGGGCCTTCAAACGGCCGGCGAGATCGGCCAGCGCCTTGCGCTCGGCATCCGTCGGCGCGCGGTAGCGCTTCGACGGCATAACGAAATCCTTGTAGTAGCGCAGCGCGAAGCCGACCAGGCGGTCGAGGAAGGGATCGCCCTCCGGCGTCGCCTCGGGCGCATAGCGCGAGATGAAGCCCCACAGCACCGCCGGGTCCTCGGTATTGCACACGCTGGCGAGGTTCAGCAGCATGCCGAAGCTGAGCTTGGTGCCCGGCACCGGCGGCTGGCCGTTGTGGATGTGCCAGACCGGGTTTTCCAGGCGCTTCTCGTCCTGGCCATTATAGGCCGCGAGGTGCGAGAGGTAGTCTTCCACTGCGCGTGGGATGACGTCGAAGTACAGGCGCTTGGCCGCCTTGGGCTTTTGAAACATGAACAGCGAGAGGCTTTCGGTCGGCCCGTAGGTCAGCCAGTCCTCGGCGCTGAGGCCGTTGCCCTTCGACTTGGAGATCTTCTTGGCTTCCTCGTCCAGGAAGAGCTCGTAGTTGAAGCCCTCCGGCGGGCGGCCGCCCAGGATCTTGCAGATCTGCGCGCCGAGCTTCACCGAGTCGATGAGATCCTTGCCCGACATCTCGTAGTCGAAGTCGAGGGCGTACCAGCGCATCGCCCAGTCGGCCTTCCACTGCAGCTTGCACTGGCCGCCGGTCACCGGCACCTCGACCTTGGTGCCGTCCTCGTCTTCATAGACGATGGTGCCGGCCTCGGGGTTCACCTCCAGCACCGGCACCTGCAGCACCCGCCCGGTCTTGGGGCAGATCGGCAGGAAGGGGCTGTAGGTCTCGCGGCGCTCCGGCCCGAGGGTCGGCAGCACGACGTTCTTCACCGCCTCGTAGTTTCGCAGCACCTGCAGCAGAGCCGCATCGAAACGGCCGGAAGCGTACCAGTCGGTCGACGACTGGAATTCGTACTCGAAGCCGAAGGTGTCGAGAAAACCACGCAGGCGGGCGTTGTTGTGGTGACCGAAGCTCTCGTGGGTTCCGAAGGGGTCGGGGATCTGGGTCAGCGGCTTGCCCAGGTGCTCGGCCAGCATCGCCTTGTTGGGCACGTTGTCCGGCACCTTGCGCAGGCCGTCCATGTCGTCGGAGAAGCAGAACAGGCGTGCCGGCACGTCGGACAGCCGCTGAAAGGCCTGGCGCACCATGGTGGTGCGGGCCACCTCGCCGAAGGTGCCGATGTGCGGCAGACCCGACGGGCCGTAGCCGGTCTCGAAGAGGACGTAGCCTTTTTCCGGCGCTTTCCCGTCGATGCGCTTTACGACTCGTCTTGCCTCTTCAAAGGGCCAGGCGCGCGCGCCCTCGGCCAGGTCTCTTTCGCTTGTCATGGCTTCACTCGTTCGACGGGGATTCTTGCGGAAACGGCCCAATGCCGGCCCCTTCAAGTGGGGCGGACACTAGGCCGCCTGCGCAGCAGCGTCAACGCCGCGCGGTGCCGGGAAACCCCCGGGAAGTCCGGAAATCCGGCCTATTGCGGCGGCGGGCGCCTCTCGTCATCGTCGCGGTCACGCCGGGGCGGCGGCGGGAACAGCAGACGGCGCAGGAAATCGCGCTCCTGGGCGCGCTCCAGGAAGGCCGCCTTCTGCCGGGGGCCGAGGCCGGCCAGGAAGCCGTGCAGTTCCCCGGTCATGTCGAGGATCATGTCATCGCCCTGCTCGCGCCGCTCGGCCAGCGCCAGGGCCAGGGCGTCGCGGTCGAAATCCGGCTGCTCCAGCGCCCGTAGGAGGATGGCCTGGAAGCCGTCGCGCGCGCTGCGCCCGTCGGCCAGGCGTTCGGCCATGCGGCCCCGCAGGGCCGCCAGGGCGGCGGTCTGGCTGTCGTCCAGCGAGAACTCCTCGGCCGCCTTGGCGACCGGGTCATAACGGTGCGGGAAATGCGGGTGGCCCATCAGCCGCGGCCAGACCACGCCGGCGACGAAAAACAGGTTCAGCGCCAGGGAGGCGGCCAGCAGGAACCAGATAACCTTGCTACGCATCTTTCTTGCTTTCTCGCTCTAACTCACCTGGCCTAACTCACCCGGCCTAACTCAGTCGGCTTAACGCACCCGGCCCTTTGCTCAAGACCACCCTTCACAGCCCGCTGATCACGAACTCGACCGGCACGTCGCTGTCACCGGTTTCGGCGAGTTGCGTGGTCGTGTCGAGCTGCTGGGCCTGATAACGCCCCAACTCGAAAGCCCCGGCACAGCCCAGCAGCAGGGCGGCGGCCGCGAGGGCCGACACCGCCGGGCGGAGCTGGAAACCGACCAGGCCGCCCAGCAAACGGCCCAGCAGAGAAGGTTTTTCCGAAGCCACGGCGCGCAACGCCGGCCGGCCCGGATACGCCGCCTGGGCGCGCGTCACCACCGTGGCCGGCGCCGTTTCGGCCCCGGCATCCAGGGCCGCGCGCAGGGCCAGCAGTTCGTCGAGCAGCGCCGGCTCGCCCGCCAGACGGGCCTCCAGCCGCGCCGCCTCGTCCTCGGCCAGACGGCCGTCGAGATAGCCGGCCAGCAGCGTGGCATCCGGCGCGCCGTCGTCGGCCAGCCGCTGCCAATCCTCTGGCAACTGGGCCCGCGCCCGGCGCCAGAGGGCCGCGCCCTGCTTGGATTTGTTGTCCTCTTCGCTCATGCCTCTAAACCTCTTGCCCCTCGAATAAGCTTACGCCGCCTGCCCCTCAAATATCCCCATGGACCTCGTTGGCTCACGGGCCGTCCTCTCCCAGTTCCGCCTGGAAGTGCGCCCGCAGCTTCACCAGCGCCTTGTGGTGCATGGAGCGCACCGTCTGCGGGTCGATGCCGACGACCTCGGCCGCCTCGCCCGGCGTCATGTCCCGCTGGTACAGCAACTCCAGCACCAGGGCCTGACGCGGCGACAGCAGGCCGTCGGGGATCTTCACCGTCTCATGGATTACGGGGTCGACGGCCAGTACGGATTCCGGCTGCGTCTCGATGTCTTCGGTGCGCCGGCGCAGGCGCCGCAGGTGATCGACCGCCGCCGAGTTGGCCACCACGGTCAGCCAGGTGGGCATCTTGGCCCGCGCGGCGTCGTAGTTGCGCAGCAGGCGGAAATCGTGCTGGCACAACCGGACGAAGACGTCCTGCACCACGTCCTCCGCATCCGAGGTGCGCCCGGCCGGCACCAGCCGGCGGCGCACCGCGGCGAAGATCACCCCGGCATGGTGCAGCACGAAGCGGTCCCACGCCGCCTTGTCGCCCTGGAACAAAGCGTCCAGGTCGGCATCGCCGCCGCCGGAACCCGTCTTCACGTCGTCGCTTCCCACCGCAGCGGCAAAACCCATCCTGCTCCCTACTGAAACACCCCCGACATCACCAGGGGGTGGCCCTTCGTCCGGCCAGCATAACCCGATTCCGCCCCGGGCGGGCAGCCCTGCGGCAGGCGCCGAAACGCCCGGGAAGCCCCCAGGCAGACCCCAGGACAAATGCCCGGCTGCCGCCTTATCGGAATGCGTGGCCCTGTTGTTCCCGATATAGTCCAGACATGAGTTCTACGTCGCTTCCCGCCGAAACATCCCCCGGAGGCGCCCCGGGGAAATCCCCAGGGGCCGCCCCTCAGGGGCCGGCCGTCCGGCTGCCGGGCGCGCCGCTGCTGCTGGCCGGTATCGGGCGGGCGGTCTGGGTCGAGCCCGACGGGGAGGTCCTGACCCTGAAGGCCGCCGAGGCAGTCCAGCGCGCCCAGCAGACGCCGCCGATGCTGTGCCACGCCCGGGCGACGGCGCGGCGCCTGGGCTGCGATCCCTTTCCGGCCTTCGCCCTGCTGGCGCTCTTCGCCTTCGTCCGCCCGGCCAGCTTCTGCGCGCCGACGCCCCATGGCCTGGCCCAGGCCCTCGGAGCGTCGAAGCCGGCAGACGCCGAGGGCGCCGCCATCGCCCTGCCGGGCCTGGCCCAGGCCCTGCTGGCCGAACTGGCCGCCCGTGGCACCGCGCACAACCACGGCCTGGGCGGCGGCGACCGCGACGCGCCGGGCATCGCCTGGCAGATGGCCCAGGGCGGCTGGCTGTGGGGGCCTTACGTGGTCCACGCGCTGGGTTTTGGTGAGGGCGGTGCCGAACTGCCGCGGCGCAACCTCGGCCTGCGCGTGTGGGAGCGCCTGCCGGAGTGGGAGGAGCGCCCGCCGCGCGGCGCCCCCGGCACCAGGCCGGTCCCGCCGGAGGACGCCCGCGAGCGCCTCGCCGAGTTCCTGGATGACGACTCCGAGCCGCGCCCGCAGCAGGCCGACTACGCGGGGGCCGCCGCCGCCGCCTTCGCGCCGCGCGACCACGAGGGAGAGCCGCAGGTGGTGCTGGCCGAGGCCGGCACCGGCACCGGCAAGACCCTGGGCTACCTCGCCCCGGCCAGCCTCTGGGCCGAGCGCAACAATGCCGCCGTCTGGGTGTCGACCTACACCCGCAACCTGCAGGGTCAGGTCGACGACGAGTTGTCGCGTCTGTTCCCAGAGCCGCGCGAACGCGCCCGCAAGGTGGTCATCCGGAAAGGGCGGGAGAACTACCTCTGTCTGCTGAACCTCGCCGACGCGGTGGGCCAGGCCCGCCCGCAGGACGCCGGCGCCCTGGGCCTGATGGCGCGCTGGACCGCGCAGACCCGCAACGGCGACATGGTGGGCGGCGATTTCCCCGGCTGGCTCAGCGACCTCTTCGGGCCGCTGCGCACCCTGGGCCTGGCCGACCGCCGCGGCGAGTGCATCTATTCCGCCTGTCCGCACTACAAGAAGTGCTTCATCGAACGCTCGGTACGTTCGGCCCGCCAGGCCGAGATCGTCATCGCCAACCACGCCCTGGTGCTGATCCAGGCGGCCATGGGCGGCGGCGACGACGGCCAGCTGCCGACGCGCTACGTCTTCGACGAGGGGCATCATCTGTTCGATGCCGCCGACAGCGCCTTTGCCGCGCACCTCAGCGGCCTGGAATCCCGCGAGCTGCGCCGCTGGCTGCTGGGCGCCGAGGGCGGCCGACGCGCCGCCAGCCGCCTGCGCGGGCTGCAGCGCCGCCTGGAAGACCTGATCGGCGACGATCCGCAGGCCCAGGAGGCCCTGGACGAGACCCTGAAGGCCGCCCGGGTGCTGGCCGGCGAGGGCTGGCGCCAGCGCGTCGAGGAAGGCCGGGCGGAGGGCAGCATGGAAAGCTTCCTGACCCTGGCCGGCCGCCAGGTCTATGCCCGCGCCACCGGCCAGGAGCAGGGCTACAGCCTGGAGGCGCCGGCCCATCCGCCGGTCGACGGCCTGCTCGACGCCGCCCAGATCCTGGCCGAGGACCTGGGCGCCCTGGCCGAACCGCTGAAGAAGCTGCGCCGCCTGCTGCTGGCGCGCCTGGACGCCGAGTCCGACAAGCTGGATAGCGATACGCGGCGGCGCATCGAAGCGGCGGCGGGCAGCCTGGATACCCGCGCGATCCTGCCGCTGGCCGCCTGGCGCGCCATGCTGAAGGCCCTGGAGGACGACACCCCGCCGGAGTTCTGCGACTGGTTCGCCGTCGAGCGCAGCGACGGCCGCGACATCGACGTCGGGCTCTACCGCCACTGGGTCGATCCCAGCCGGCCCTTCGCCGCCAGCCTGGGCCAGGCCGCCCACGGCATGCTGATCACCTCGGCCACCCTCACCGACGACAGCGGCAAACCGGCGAATGGCCAAGAGGTGCACGACGCGGCGCACTGGCGGGCGGCCGAAGCGCGCCTCGGCATCAACCACCTTGTCGCCAATGTTGCGCGCCTCTCGCTGCCGTCGCCCTTCGACTACGCGCGGCAGACGCGCATCCTCATCGTGCACGATCTGAAGCGTGGCGACCTGACGCAACTGGCCGCCGCCTACCGCGCCCTGTTCCTCGCCTCAGGCGGCGGCGGCCTCGGCCTGTTCACCGCCATCGCCCGGCTGCGCGCAGTGCAGCGCCAGATCGCCCAGCCGCTGGCCGATGCCGGCCTGACGCTCTACAGCCAGCACACCGACGGCCTGGATACCGGCACCCTGGTCGACATCTTCCGCGCCGAAGAAGATTCCTGCCTGCTGGGCACCGATGCGGTGCGCGACGGCGTCGACGTGCCGGGCCGCGCCCTGCGCCTCATCGCCTTCGACCGGGTGCCCTGGCCGCGGCCCGACATCATCCACAAGGCGCGCCGCGACGTGTTCGGCGGCCGTGCCTACGACGAACGCCTGACCCGCCTGAAACTGCGTCAGGCCTACGGCCGCCTGATCCGCCGCGCCGACGACCGCGGCGTCTTCGTGCTGCTCGATCCCTTGCCCTCACGCCTGCTCGACGCCTTCCCGCCGGAAGTCACCGCCGAGCGCGTGGGGTTGGCAGACGCGGTGGCAGCGGTGAAGAGTTTCTTTGAATCGAGCGGCAGTTAAATCTGCGCGGCGACCGCGATGGCGACCACGGCCAGCATGGAGAGCGCCATGGCGATGTTGATGGCGCGCTGAACCTTGGGATCGAGGTCGAGGCGGCGCAGGGTGACGCCGGCCCAAAGCCACAGCAGATGGATCGGGATCCAAATGGCGTTCAGGATGGCGAACTTGATCGCCGTTTCGGCGGCCAGCGCATCCGGCATGAAGGCGAAACCGGAAAACAGCGCCGTGTTCACTGCGTAGGCCTTGGGATTGATCGGCTGCAGGGCGAGGCCGTTCCAGAAGCCCGGCGCCCGTTCGGAATGGATGAAGGCGATGCGCGCCCCGGCGAAGGCGATCTTCGCCGCCAGCCACAGCAGATAGGCCGCCGATCCCCACAGCAGCACCTCGCGCAGGCCGGGCTGTGCCAAGGCCACGGCGGCAATGCCGGAGACCACCGCCGCCCCGACCAGGGCATTGCCGATCCACAGGCCGGCGACGTAGGCGAGCCCCGCGCGGTAGCCGTAACCGGAGCCGACCCCGGCGGTCGAGAGAACGCCGGGGCCGGGCGTGATGATCAGGAAGAAAACCGCTGCGGCAAATTCAAGCATGGATGCTCGGTAGCAGGCGCAGCAGATTAGGGCAACTACCCCTTCACCTGCGCCGGCGCGGTCGTAGTGCCTCTGTCGTAGTCCTCTATTGTCATGCTCGGGCTTGTCCCGAGCATCCAGGGCGGGCGGCGCTACGGTTGCTCCTGGACCCTCGGAACAAGTCCGAGGGTGACAAGGGAGTATATGGAGATGCGGGCTTACCCCTTCACCGCCGACACGATATGGGCGGGCGAGTCGAAGACGACGGTTCCGTCCGGCTGCCGGAAGCGCTGCAGCTCCTCCTGCGCAGCGGCCTGCAACTCCGCGTACTGTTCATCGTCGATGGCATCGGCCAGGGTCCAGCCCTTCACATCGGTGCGGACCCACTCGGCGATGGAGGGAAAGCGTGCGGTGCCCACGACGGTCTCGACCTTCGGATTGGCGAGACCGGCGCTGTCGAACAGACCACACAGATCGTCGGGTTCGCCGAGCACGAAGGGCGCGCGCAAGGCCCCGGCGATCTCGGTGCCGAAGAGGCGCTGCAGCAGGCCGACCATGGCCCTGTAGCCGGGCGTCCGCTCCAGTAAATCCCACGTCGCCACCACCAGACGGCCGCCGGGTTTCACGACGCGTGCCATCTCGCGCAGCGCCGCCGTCCGATCCTCGAAGAACATCAGGCCGAACTGGCAGGTGACGGCATCGAAACGATCGGCCTCGAAGGGAATCCGCTCCGCCAGGCCGTCGCGCCAGTCCACGGCGGGCGCCAGGCGCCGCGCCACCGCCAGCATCCCGTCGTTGCGGTCGAGCCCGGCGACCTGGGCGCCGCGCCGCAGAGCCTCACGCGCCACCACGCCGGTACCGCAGGCGACGTCGAGCAGCCGCTGCCCCGGACCAAGGCCGGCCGCGTCGCAAACCCGCGGGGCCCATTCGCCGAACAGCGCCGGCACAAAGAATTCCTCGTAGACCTGGGCGGCGGTAATGGTGAGTTGGCCGCTCTCCATTGGGTCCTTCTTCAGGGTGTTCATCGCTACCTCCCATGACCGGATCGTTGGAACGGGAGGAAGCCTGGCCGAACGCCGCCCGGCAGAACTAGTCCACAAAGTGTAGTTCAACGGCCCCGACGCAGCGTGGTAGCCTGCGATATGCCGATGAGGAGGATGCCATGAAGAGCTATGGCCAGTTCTGTCCCGTCGCCAAGGCCTCCGAGCTGTTCTGCGAACGCTGGACGCCGCTGATCGTGCGCGATCTGGCGGCCGGGGCGACGCGTTTTTCCGAGTTGCACCGCGGCGTCCCGCTGATGTCGCCGACTCTGCTGTCGAAACGCCTCAAGCAACTGGAAACCGAGGGCATCGTCGAAGCCCGGCCGCAGGAAGGTGGACGCGGCAAAACCTATCACCTGACCGAGCCGGGCCGCGAGTTCATCCCCCTGGTGATCGCACTGGGCACCTGGGGTCAACGCTGGTCGCGCCGCGAGCTGGTGGACGGGGAGATCGACCTGGGCCTGCTGGTGTGGTCGCTGGAACGCTCCGCCGACGCCACCGCCTTCGGCAAGCCGCAGAGCCTGGTGCGCATCGAGTTCACCGACCAACCGCACAAGCAGCGGCTGTGGTGGTTCATCAATCGAGAGGGCACCTGCGAACTCTGCCTGGAAGACCCCGGCTTCGACGTCGACCTTTACCTCGCCGCCACCCTGCCGGACATGATCTACATCGTGCGCGGCGACCTGCCGCTGAACCGCGCGCTGTCCAGTGGGCGGCTGGAAGCCATCGGCTCCGCCCGGGCACGCCGGGCATTGAAGGCCTGGCTGAATCTCAGTCCGCTCACCAAGGTGAAGCCGCAGCGGACAACGAAGGCGATCTAGGCTTCCGGCTCCTCATCGGAATCTTGCGGCGTACGCGGATCGCGGTCGAGCCAGGGCCCGGAACCCAGCGTCCGCTGAAGGCGCCGCCAGATCTCCCCACCGACGTCGTTGCGCCCCCGAACACCGGACAGAAGCAGACGAAAGCGGTCGTTGCCCGCCGCCTCGACCTCGACGCGGTCGATGACGGCCGCACCGTGGCAGCCAAGCAGATCCTCCAGAGGCCCTGCCGCCAGCACTGCCAGATCCTCGTCAGTCTCGAAAATCGGCAGCGCCAGGAGGATGAAGTTCAGCGCCATCTGCGGTGATTCGAGAATGAGTTCGTCGACGCACTCGACGGCCCAGGCAAGCGGTTCGTGGTCGCCTTCTCCGGCAAGCCGGTAGCAGTCGCGCAAGGCCAGCGCGACAGCGTTTTCCTGATAGGCGCCCTGCCCGTCACGGCAGGGAAAGCCCCGCTGCTCGAACTCGCAGGCAAAGCAGACGGGAGGCCCTTCCTCCACTTCGCTCATCGATCCCGTTTCCGTCGTTACAGCGCCGGTTCCGGGCATTGAAACGTCGCGCCGACGAAGGAAGCGTTAACGGGAAACGGATCGGGGACAGCCTCGAACGAAGCCGGCATTTGCGCTAAATGCCGTCAGGCCGCCTGCTCTGCCAGATCAAGCCGCAGCACCGCCTCGAAGCCGTCGGCGCGCCCCAGCGCCGGTGAGTGCAACGTCAAGGTGCCACCGGATTGGGCCAGGATCATCTCGACGATGGCAAGGCCGAGGCCGGCGCCCGTCGCCGCGGCGCCGGCGCGCTCGAAACGCTCGGTAAGGCGCGCGAGCCGTTCTGGCGGCACCACAGCGCCTTCGTTGCGCACGTGGATGGCGCCCTCGACATCGACGAAGACCTGGACCGGACCGCCTTTGCGGCCATGATGCAGCGCGTTGTCGATGAGATTGCGCAGGGCGATGGCAAAGGCATCGATGTCGATGCGCGCCGGCAGCGTCTGCCAGCCGCCGTCGTCGAAATCGAGTCGGTCGCCGATTCCGCCGCGCCGCGCCAGTTCCTCGACGACCAAGCGCAGCGCCGGCATGACATCGACAGGATCGCGGCTGAGGGCGATGCCTGCCTCGGCACGGGCGAGTTGCAGCAGCTTTTCCACCAGGTCGCCGAGGCGGTGCAGGGCGGACGCGATCTGATCGCCGCGGGTGCGCTGCCCCTGAAGATCCCCGTTTCCCTGCAGTTCGCTCGCCAGTCGCTGGGTCTGCGCCAGAGCGGCAGCGACCGGCGTGCGCAGTTCATGGGCGGAGTTGGCGGCGAAGGCGCGCTCGCTGTCCAGCACCTTGCCCAGGCGCGCCAGCAGGCGGTTCACGTCTTCGATGATCGGCGCCAGTTCCGTCGGCATGGCGTCGCTGGCGATCGGCGAGAGGTTGGCGCCGCCGCGTGCATCGAGCTCGGCACGCACGGCGATCAGCGGTGCGAGGCTGCGGCGCACGGTCCGGAAAATGACGAAGCCGGCCAGTGGAATCAGCAGGGCCAGCGGTGCAATGAGACCGGCCAGGGTTTCGTAGACCGCCTCGCGGCGATGCGCCAGCGGCTCCCCGACCTGGACGTAGAGATCCGACGGCACGTAGTGCTCGGTGAAGAAACGCCAGCCGTCGGCTTCGTCAAGACCACGCCGCAGTGCCGCCGGGAAAGCCGTCGCCGGGGCGTCATGGGAGCGCAACAGCACGTGGCCCTCGGCGTCGCGCACCTGATAGACCAAGTACTCCTCGTGCTCGGCGAATTCGAGGTTCTCCTCGATCACCCGGGCTTCCAGCTCGTGCGCCTCTTCTTCGTCCTCCTCGCCGAAGCCGTCGACCACCAGAGGCACCAGGCGCTGGGCGGTTTCCTGCAGGGCGCTGTCGAAGACCTCGTTGGTTTCGTGCCGCACCACCGCCGCGGCGACGATCACGGCCACCAGCCACAGGGCCGCAATGGCCAAGGTCAGGACGGAGCTGAGGCGCTGGGCAATGCTCCAGGGCGCCCGTGCCCCGTTCGCCTTCACGCTGGCCTTCTCGCTGCCAGGGGGTGCCGTCACGCCGACCCCAGTCGATAGCCGACGCCGCGCAGGGTCTGAATGGCATCGCGGCCCAGCTTCTTGCGCAGGCGGCTGACGTGCACCTCCACGGTGTTGCTTTCGATCTCCGAGCCGAAGGCGTAGAGCGCCTCCTCGATCTGTTCCTTGGAGATGACCGCGGTGGCGCGCTGGGTCAGCAGGTCCATGATCGCCCATTCCCGCTTGGTCAGATCTACCGGCTTGTCGCCGCGCCAGGCGCGCCGCTCCGCCCGATCGATCTTGATCTCGCCGAAGCTGATGAGCGGATTGGGATTGCCGGCATAGCGTCGCGACACCGCCATCACCCGCGCGCTCAGTTCCTCCAGGTCGAAGGGCTTTACCAGGTAGTCGTCGGCGCCGGCGTTGAGGCCGTCGATACGGTCGCTGATCTGGTCGCGGGCGGTCAGGATGATGACCGGTCGCGGGTCGCCGCCGCGGCGCATGGCCTTCAGCAGGTCGAGGCCGCGGCCGTCGGGCAGATGCAGGTCGAGCAGCACCAAACCGTAATCGACCGCGCGCAGCGCCGTCTCGCCCTCGTCCAGGCGCTTGACCCAGTCGACGGCGTGGCCGTCAGCGGCCACCTGTTCCTGCACCGCCTGGCCCAGATAGGGCTCGTCTTCGATCAAGAGAACGCGCATCCGCCGTCCGTTTCCACTCTTTTGGGCCGATTTCCCCGGTTCATTTTTCTGGCCGGCTTTCCGCGAAAGACCAGGAGTCCCACGGCAAGCTTACGTCAGGCTGACAGGATAATTCACCTGCCGTCAGTTTACGGTCAGTGCCCTGGGTCAAAAAGGTCCCCGTCCGAAGCCCCTTCTGTAGCGGGGCCCCTGATCCACAACAACCCGCCACAACAATCCTACGAGGTCTCATATGAAAACGTCCGTTGTTTCCGCTGTCGTTTCCGGCGTTGTTTCCGGCGCCTTCGCCCTCTCCCTGGGCGCCGGTGCCGCCTTTGCCAGCGACATCTGCTCCGTCCCGCAAGCCGAATGGCAGCCGAAGGAAGCCCTGCAGCAGAAGCTGGAAGGCGACGGCTGGAAGATCAAGAAGATCAAGGTCGACGACGGCTGCTACGAAGTCTATGGCACCGATGCCGCCGGCAAGCGCATGGAAGCCTACTACGACCCGAAGAGCTTCGCGGTCGTAAAGTCCAAGTCGGAGAGCTGAGGTCATGGCGGCGCCGGGCGACGTCACAACGGTCCGGGTCTGGGACCCGCTGGTCCGCATCTTCCACTGGTCGCTGGTCGTCAGCTTCGCGGTGGCCTGGATCAGCGGCGACGAATGGGACGCCCTGCACATCTGGGCAGGCTATGCCGCGGCAGGGCTGATCGGCTTCCGCGTGGTCTGGGGCCTCACCGGGTCCCGCTACGCGCGCTTCAGCCAGTTCGTGCGTTCCCCCGGTGCCGTCGCCGCCTACCTCAAGGACCTGCTGAGCGGGCGGGAGACCCGCTACCTCGGCCACAACCCGGCCGGCGGCGCGATGATCCTGCTGCTGATCGTCAGCCTGGCGGCGCTCTGCCTGACCGGCTGGATGTACACCCTGGATATGTTCTGGGGCGAGGAATGGGTCGAAGAAGCCCACGAAGTCCTTGCCAACCTGCTGCTGGTTCTCGTCGGCCTTCACCTCGCAGGCGTGGCCCTGGCCTCTCTCAAGCACCATGAAAACCTGGTGCGGGCCATGGTTACCGGCCGCAAGCGCGCCCCCGCTTCCGGCGACGAGGTCTAAGACCGACGCAGGACCTGGCAGTGCGGCGGGCGGTTCCCTGGATACGTCGGGGACCGTCCGCCGTCCTCCTTTTTCGGTCTCAGCCGATGCCGAGCCAGACGAAGAGCGCGGAGAGCGTGAACAGCGACAGCACGGTGGAAAGCATGATCACCGCGGTCGAGCGCTGAACGTAGATGTCGTACTGCTGCGCCAGCACGAAAACCAGGGCACCGGTCGGCAGCGCCGACTGCACCAGCGCGCCGGCGGCCCAGATCGGATCCATGGTGAAGACATGGAAGGCCAGCCACCAGGTGATCAGCGGCTGGATCAGCAGCTTCAGGAAAACCAGCCAGGAGACTTCCGTCATACCGGCGGTGGGCGACTTGCCGACCATGAAGAGGCCGATGGCAAAGAGCGCGCAGGGGCCCGCCGACGCGCCGAGGATGTCGCAGAAGGTGCCGACCGCCTGGGGCAGCGGGATGCCGAGGCCGGAAACGGTCAGGCCGGCAGCGGCGGAGAGCACCAACGGCGAGCGCACCACGCCGCGCCCGACGTTCTTCAGCACCACCACCGGGCTCTTGCCCTGATGCACATCCATCTCCAACAGCACGATGCCAAAGGCCATAATGACGGCACCGTTCAGGATGGTGGAGATGATCGCCGGCAGCATGCCGGCCTCGCCGAAGGCCAGCATGAGGAGTGGGATGCCCATGTAGCCGGTATTGGAGAAGATCGCCGAGAGGCCGGCGAGGCCCAGCGCGCCGAGGCGGTTGGGGAAGGCGACCTTGGCAACCGCCACGGCAATGAGGAAGGTCGCCGCCGCGCCGCCGCCGTAGGCGCCGAGGAAGGGCAGGTTGAAGACCTCGCCCAAGGAGACCCGCGCCATGGAGACGAAGAACAGCGCCGGCAGGGCGATGAAATAGACGAAGCGGTTCAGCGCCTCACTGCTCGCCGCGCCGAGAATGCGAAAGCGGCCGGCGGCGTAGCCGGCGACCATGATGGCAAAGATCGGGAAGACGACGTTCAGGATGGGGCCCATAGGGCGGAAATAGCCCGCCCGGTGCCCCGCTGTCGAGCGCAAAGACCGCAACCCCTGCCGGGTGCACGGCCCGACGGGCAAGCGGTGCGGCGCCGTACCGCAGCCCCATACCCCAGCCTTGACCTGCAGGGGCCGGCCTGCCTAGTCTCTGCCGCCTTCGGGCTTCAAGCAGCCTCTGCACCGCAAGACAACAAGCGAGACGCAATGTCCCAGCATCACACGGCCCTCGTCTACACCATGGTCCTGGTTTCCGCCGCCGACAGCGAAATGACCGATTCCGAGTTGAAGACCATCGGCGAGATCGTCTCGCACCTGCCGGTGTTCGCCGACTATGACACCCAGAACCTGACGAAAGACGCCCAGGCCTGTGCCGAGCTGCTGTCCGGAGACGACGGCCTGGAGGCGGTGCTGAGCAAGATCGTCGAGGGCTTGCCGGCAAAGCTGAAGGAAACCGCCTACGCCGTGGCCCTGGACGTGGCCGCCGCCGACGGCGCCGCCAGCCAGGAGGAACTGCGCCTGCTGGAGATGCTGCGCTATCGCCTGGCCGTCGGCCGCCTGCCCGCCGCCGCCATCGAGCGCGGCGCCCGGGCCCGCTACACCCGCCTCTAGCCGCTTCCCTCTCCCCTCCCCACCCCTCTCTCCTGGGGCCCCTTTCGGGGGCAGACAAACACTGGCAGCACTCCTGACGGAAGGCTGCTAAGTTATTGTTTTATTAAGCTTATTCTGTTGAGATTTTTCCAACAGGTGGGCAAGCTGATCCCTATCGGCCCCTTGCGGGACCGGACGGAGAGGAGGGGTAATGAGCGACTTTGTTCGTCAATTAAACGACTATCGGCTGACCACGGCCGAGATTCTGTACCACCTGCCCGATCACCCGACCCTGCTGCAGACCTATATCTGGCAGGACTACGACCTGGCGCCCCGCTATCCCGAACTGCACAAGTTCCTGGCCTTCTGGGAAAAGAACCTGGACGGCCCGCTGCACTCGGTCCAAGTGGCCAACATTCCCATCATCAAGCCCGCCAAGACCCGCTTTGCCGACATCTGCCTGACCCTGCACTAGACGGGGCACTAGAAAGGGCATCAGCCGGGGCCTTGGCACTGCCCTGACCGGCACGCCCCTGGCACGCGTCACCAAAGCGCGTGACCGGGCTGCTACCGGAGGGCTTGGCGTACCTTCGCGGGATGATTAGGTTGTCGGCAGACTGCCAAATACGGCAACTGCCGGGACCCTCAGACCTTTCATGTCCGCCACCACCCCGACTTCCCCCACCGCCTCGACTCCGGGCACCTTCAGCGCCGAGACCAGCCGCGCGCCCTCGCGGGCCATCGGCTTCTGGCTGCTGGGCTGCGCCGCCATGGTGCTGGCCATGGCCGTCATCGGCGCCATCACCCGCCTGACCGAGTCCGGCCTGTCGATCATGGAATGGGCGCCGCTCAGCGGTGCGATCCCGCCACTGAGCCACGCCGAGTGGGAACGCCTCTTCGCGCTCTACCAGCAGATCCCGGAATACCGGCAGCAGAATGCCGGCATGGAACTGGCCGAATTCAAGTCGATCTTCTGGTGGGAGTACATCCATCGCCTGTGGGGCCGCCTCATCGGCGTGGCCTTCGCCCTGCCGCTGGCGTGGTTCTGGTGGCGCGGACGGATCGACCGCCCGCTGGGCCGCAAGCTGCTCGTCGCGCTGGCCCTGGGCGCGGCCCAGGGCGGCCTCGGCTGGTTCATGGTGGCCTCCGGCTTTGCCGACCGCACCGACGTCAGCCAGTACCGCCTGACCGCGCACCTCGCCCTGGCGCTGGCCATCTACGGCTATCTCTTCTGGCTGGCGCTGTCGGTGCTGTGGCCGCGGCCGGAGCGCAGCCGTGACGGCGCGGCCCCGCTGCTGCGCCGCGCCCTCTGGGGCCTGCTGGCGCTGGTCGCCGTCACCATCGCCTCCGGCGGCTTCGTCGCCGGCCTGAACGCCGGGCTGACCTACAACACCTTTCCGCTGATGGACGGCGCGCTGATCCCCGACGGCTACGCCATGCTGTCGCCCTGGATCGTGAACCTGTTCGAAAACGTCGCCGCGGTGCAGTTCAATCACCGCCTGCTCGCCGTCACCACGGTAGCGCTGGCCATCGGGTTGTGGCTGTGGTCGCTGAACCGCAACTTCGCGCCGGGGGCGCAGATCGGCTTCGCGGCGCTGGCCATCCTGGCGCTGATCCAGCTCGCGCTCGGCATCACCACCCTGCTGCTGGTGGTGCCGGTGACCCTGGGCGCCCTGCATCAGGCCGGCGCCATCCTGGTGCTGACCGCGGTCCTGTGGACGCTCTACCACCTGAGGCCGCGCTGATGAACGACGCAAACCTCACCATCCCGGAAGAGCCGCTCGCCGTCTCGGTGCTGACCGGCTTTCTCGGCAGCGGCAAGACCACGCTGCTACGCCATTTGCTCGCGCACCCGGCGATGGAGGAAACCGCCGTCATCGTGAACGAGTTCGGCGAGATCGGCCTGGACCACCTGCTGGTCGAGACGGCGACCGAGGACACCGTTCTGCTGAACAGCGGCTGCCTGTGCTGCACCGTGCGCGGCGACCTGGTGAACGGCATGCGGGATCTCTACAAGCGCCGCGTGAAGGGCGAGGTGCCGCCGTTCCAGCGCCTGGTCATCGAGACCACCGGCCTGGCCGACCCGGCACCCATCCTGCAGACCATCATGTCCGATCCGCTGCTGGCCGAGCGCTTCCGCCTGGACGGCGTCATCGCCACGGTGGACGCGGCGACCGGCATGGCGACGCTGGACCGGCAGATGGAATCGGTGAAGCAGGCCGCCGTCGCCGACCGCCTGCTGCTGACCAAGAGCGACCTGGTGAGCGCAGCGGAACAGGAGGCGCTGGAAGCGCGCCTGCGCAAGCTGAACCCGGCGGCGCCGATCCATACCGTTATACAAGGCGAGATCGACCCGGCGCTGCTGTTCAACGCCGGGCTCTACGATCCGACGACCAAGACCGCCGACGTGCAGGCCTGGCTGAAGGCGGAAGCCTACGACGACGGGGATCACCACGATCACGGGCACCACCATCATCACGACGTAAACCCTCATGATGTAAACAGGCACGACGCGTCAATCCGCGCCTTCTGCCTGACCTACGACAAGCCGCTGGACTGGGACCGCTTCAACTCCTGGGTCGAGATGCTGATCACCCTCTACGGCGGCAACATCCTGCGCCTCAAAGGCGTGTTGAACGTCGACGGCATCGACGACCCCATCGTCATCCACGGCGTGCAGCACGTGTTCCATCCCCCGGCGCGCCTCGACGCCTGGCCGGACGCCGACCATCGTTCCAGGATCGTGTTCATCGTCCGCGACCTGCAGCCGGAGATGTTCGAACACACCCTGAAGGCCTTCAACGAGGACTCACCGGCGCTGGCGTAAGCGGCCCCTGGATGCTCGGAATAAATCCGAGCATGACGGATTTTGGGTGCGGCGAGGATCGTGTCGCCTCTCCGATCGTCACCCTCGGACTTGTTCCGAGGGTCCAGGGGCTACGCGCAGATATCGCTCCAAAGATCACGCCATGTCGGATTCTCGCGCTCGATCTGATTCAGCTTCCAGGCACGCGTCCAACGCTTCATGGTCTTTTCACGTTGAATGGCCTGTTCGATGCCGTCGAAGACCTCAAAATAGACCAACGTCTTCACGCCATGGCGCTTGGTGAAACCGCCGACCAAGCCTTCGCGATGTTCGTAGACCCGGCGT
This sequence comes from Kiloniellaceae bacterium, assembly GCA_050043265.1. Classification (GTDB taxonomy): domain Bacteria; phylum Pseudomonadota; class Alphaproteobacteria; order Kiloniellales; family Kiloniellaceae; genus Pelagibius. Next base: position 21,286 of record JBHJIR010000025.1, on the reverse strand, counting down.
ACCAGGTCGTTGCTCACACCGACGTAGAGCGTGCCGTTGCGCCGGCTCGCCATGATATAGACGTAGTAAGCCATAGATCGATTCTGCGGCCCCTGGATGCTCGGGACAAGCCCGAGCATGACAGCCGGGGGAGCGGCAATGCCCCTGCGCCCTCCCTTATCGTCACCCTCGGACCTGTTCCGAGGGTCCAGGGCAGGCGGGGGATGGTCGCCCAGCAGGCTCGGCGCGGTTCGGGCAGACGGACCGAAACGTTACACCGCCTCCAGCACCATAACCAAGTCGTGGGGTTCGACGCGCTGGCCGGTGGTGGCGACGACCTCCGCCACCTTGCCGTCCATGTCGGCGTAGACGGCGGTTTCCATCTTCATGGCCTCGATGGTGAACAGGCGGTCGCCCTGCTTCACGCGGCTGCCGGTATCGCAGACGTTCACGATCATCCCCGGCATCGGCGCGCCGACCTGGGCGGGGTCGGCGTCGTCGGCCTTGCGGCGGATCTTACCGGAGGCCGCCATCGCCTTGTCGAGCACCTTCACGGTACGCGGCTGGCCGTTCAGTTCGAAGAAGATGGTGCGCTTACCCTCGTCGTCGGCATCGCTCATGGCCAGGAAGGAGACGATGAGGATCTTGCCGCGCTCGATTTCGATAGCGACTTCCTGGCCCGGCTCCATGCCGTAGAAGTAGACCGGCGTCGGCAGCACCGAGGTATCCGAGTAGGCGCGGCGGTGCGTGGCGTAGTCGACGAAGACATCCGGATACATCAGGTAAGACGACAACTCCGTCTCGCTGATGTGGCGTCGCGCCTTCTTCTCGGCCTCCTTGCGCACGGCCGCGAGATCGGCCGGCGGCAGCAGCGCGCCGCGCCGTTCGGTGAGCGGCGCCTCGCCCTTCAGGATCTTCTTCTGCAGCGCCTCGGGGAAGCCGCCGTAAGGCTGCCCCACCTCGCCGCGGAACAGGGCGATGACCGAGGCCGGGAAGGCGATCTCCTTTTTCGGGCTCTCGATGTCTTCCGGGCTCAATCCGTTGGAGACCATGTAGAGCGCCAGGTCGCCGACCACCTTGGAGGTCGGCGTCACCTTCACGATGTCGCCGAAGAGGCGGTTCACCTGGGCGTAGGCCTTTTCGACCTCCGGCCACTGCCGGGCGAGGCCGAGGGAGCGCGCCTGTTCCTGCAGGTTGGTGAACTGGCCACCGGGCATGCCGTGGTCGTAGACCGAGGAGGCGCCAGCGCGCATCTCGCTCTCGAAGCCGCGGTAGTAGCGCCGGGCGCCCTCCCAGTAGGTCGAGATCTGGCGCAGCTTGGAATGGTCGAGCCCCGGATTGCGCTCGCCGCCCTCCAGCGCCGCGGCAATGGAACCGAGGTTGGGCTGCGAGGTGAGGCCGCTCATGGCGTCCATCGCCGCATCGGCCGCATCGACGCCGGCCTCCGCCGCCGCCAGAACCGAGGCGGCGGAAATCCCCGAGGTGTCGTGGGTGTGGAAGTGCAGCGGAATGCCGACCTCCTGCTTCAGGGTCTCGACCAGCAGCTTCGCGGCTGCCGGCTTGCACAGGCCGCCCATGTCCTTGATGCCCAGGATGTGGGCGCCTGCCGCCTCCAATTCCTTGGCCAGGTCGACGTAGTACTTCAGGGTGTACTTCGTCTCCTTCGGGCTGGAGAGATCGCCGGTATAGCAGATCGCCGCCTCGCAGAGCTTGCCGGCCTCGCGGATGGCGTCGATGGAGACGCGCATGTTCTCCATCCAGTTCAGCGAGTCGAAGACGCGGAAGATATCCATGCCCGCGTCCGCCGACTGGGCGATGAAATGCTTCACCACATTGTCGGGGTAGTTCGAATAGCCGACGCCGTTGGAGCCGCGGGTCAGCATCTGCAGCAGGATGTTGGGCACCGCCTCGCGGAGGTCGGCCAGCCGCTGCCAGGGGTCTTCCTTCAGGAAGCGCATGGCGACATCGAAGGTGGCGCCGCCCCAGCACTCCAGCGAAAAGAGATCGGGCAGCAGCCGCGCGTAGTGCGGCGCGATGGCGACGATGTCGATGGAGCGCATGCGCGTGGCAAACAGCGACTGGTGGGCATCGCGCATGGTGGTGTCGGTGATCAGCAGTTGCTTCTGCTCCAGCATCCACTGGGCGAACTTCTCAGGCCCCAGGTCGTCGAGGCGCTGCTTGGTCCCCGGCGGCGGGTCCTTCATCGCCTCGGCGGCCGAGACTTCCGGCAGCATCGCCGGGATCATCTTGCCCGGGTCCGGGCGGCCGTCGACCTCCGGGTTGCCGTTCACCACAACGTCGCCGATGTAGGTCAGCAGGCGCGTCGCGCGGTCGCGGCGGCGGTGGAACTCGAAGAGCTCCGGCGTCGAATCGATGAAGCGCGTCGTCGCCTCGCCGCTCTGGAACTTGGGATGGCCGATGACCGCTTCCAGGAACCACAGGTTGGTCGCCACGCCGCGGATGCGGAACTCGCGCAGGGCGCGGTCCATGCGCGAGATGGCCTCCGCCGCCGTCGGCGCCCAGGCGGTCACCTTCTCCAGCAGCGAGTCGTAGAACGGCGTGATCAGGGCGCCGGAATAGGCGGTGCCGCCGTCCAGCCGGATGCCGAAGCCGGTGGCGCCGCGGTAGGCGGCGATGCGTCCGTAGTCCGGGATGAACTTGTTCAGCGGGTCTTCGGTGGTGATGCGGCACTGCAGGGCATGACCGTCCAGGCGCAACTGATGCTGCGGCGGCACGCCGCTTTCGGGGGTGCCAATGCGCGCGCCGGCGGCGATGCGGATCTGCGCCTTCACCAGGTCGACGCCGGTCACTTCCTCGGTCACCGTGTGCTCGACCTGGATGCGCGGGTTCACCTCGATGAAATAGAGCGCGTCGGTCTCCGCATCCATCAGGAACTCGACGGTGCCGGCGCATTCGTAATCGGCGGCCTGGGCCAGGCGCACGGCGGCATCGCACAGCTCGGCGCGCTTGGCCTCGCTGAGAAAGGGGGCCGGCGCGCGCTCGACGATCTTCTGGTTGCGCCGCTGCATGGAGCAGTCGCGCTCGAAGAGGTGGATGACGGTGCCGTGCTTGTCGCCCAGCACCTGCACCTCGACGTGGCGCGCCTGGCGCACCAGCTTTTCCAGGAAGATCTCGTCGTTGCCGAAGGCGGCCTTGGCCTCGCGCCGGCCGGCGGCGATCTGGTCGTGCAGTTCGTCCGGCCCCTCGATGACGCGCATGCCGCGCCCGCCGCCGCCCCAGCTCGCCTTGGCCATGATGGGATAGCCGACCTGCTCGGCCAGTTTCTCCACCTCGGCCTTGTCGTGGGGCAGCGCGCCGGTCGCCGGCATGACGGGGATGCCTGCTTTTTCCGCCAGGGCGCGCGCCGCCACCTTGGAGCCGAAGCCGCGCATGGTCTCCGGCTTCGGCCCGATGAAGGTGATGCCGGCCTTGCCGCAGGCCTCCGCGAAGTCCGGGTTTTCGGAGAGAAAGCCATAGCCGGGATGGATGGCGTCGACCCGCGCGTCGTGGGCGATGCGCAGGATGTCGTCGATGTCCAGGTAGGCGGCCACCGGCTCCTTGCCCTTGCCGACCAGGAAGGACTGGTCCGCCTTGAAGCGGTGCAGGGCGAAGCGGTCCTCGTGGGAAAAGATCGCCACCGTGCGAATGCCGAGCTCGCTGGCCGCGCGCAGCACGCGGATGGCGATCTCGCTGCGGTTGGCGACCAGCAGTTTGCGGAAAGGCGGCATGACGCCGCTTTGAGACGGCGGCGTGGCGCCGCTTTGAGAAGGACTCAAATCGTGGCTCCCCCAGTTCGTTGTGCGTGAGGCGCAATCTTGTTGTTGCGGTGCAGTATAAACGACCGGGGCGCCGCAGCCTATACGGGACTTTGGCCCGATAAAGGCACCACTGCGGTCTATAAGGCGTGCCGGTTCAAAGCCTTAGGGCCCCGGTGGCGCCACAGGCGGCCCTGGCGCGGCGACCGGTCACGGAGGGGGAAGGGTGGAGCGGGTAGCGAGAATCGAACTCGCGCGTTCAGCTTGGGAAGCTGACAGGCTACCATTACATCATACCCGCTCAGGGCAGCGCAGCGGCACGAAGCGGCTGCAGAGGTAAGGATTAGTCAGCCCCCGGGGCGGATGCAAGGGGGTTTTCACGCCTCTCGGCGCCCTCCAAGATATCCGCCATCCGCGCCCGCCCGCCGGCCTCCCGCCCCAGGACCCTGCATTTGCTCAACATCGCGCTGTCCATCGCCCCGATCTTCATCCTGATCGTGCTGGGGCACCTGCTGCGGCGCGGCGGCATTCCCAGCTTCGAGTTCTGGAACCTGAACGACAAGCTGGTCTACTGGGTGCTCATGCCGGCGCTGCTGTTCACCAAGACCTCGACCATCGAACTGGCACCGGACGTGGTGGGCGCCTATGCGGTGGTAATCCTGGGCGGCTTCGCGGCGTCGGTGATCTTCGGGCTGGCGGCGTCGAAGCTGGCGGGGCTGAACGGGCCGGTCGCCTCCTCCGTGCTGCAGGGCGCGGCGCGGCACAACACCTTCATCGCCCTGGCGGTCGCCGAGCGCCTGTACGGCGCCGACGGGCTGGCCATTGCCGCCGTCGCCACCTCCCTCCTCATCCCCACCACCAACGTGACCATGGTGACCGCCATGGTGTGGCTGGTGCGCGGGCCGGACGAAAAGCGCATCGTCCGCTCCATCCTGCGCGACCTGGCGCGCAACCCGCTGATCCTGTCGGTCGGCGCCGGGGTCGCCTGGAATGCTTTTGGAAGCGGAGAGATCCCGGTGCTGCACGATGTCACCCGTATCCTGGGGGCCGCCGCCCTGCCGGTGGTGCTGCTGTGCGTCGGCGCCAACATCCGCATCCGCGCCATGGCGGCCTCGGCACTGCCGCTGGCGATTTCCAGCCTCGGCAAGCTGGTGGTCTTTCCGCTGGCCATCCTGGTGCTGGCCCGGCTGATGCACCTCAGCGAGACCGAAACCCTGATCGCCCTGCTGTTCGGCGCGGTGCCGACGGCGTCCTCCGCCTACACCCTGGCCCGCCAGTTGGGCGGCGACGCGCCGCTGATGGCGGCCATCGTCACCGTGCAGACGGCAATCGCCTTCGTCACCCTGCCGCTCAGCATGGTGCTGGCCGAGCGTCTGCTCGGTTAGGGAACACGCGCAAACGCAATCCCCGCCCTGCGGTTCCGAAAACCCTAACGGTTTCAAACGTGGGAACCGTCGCCGGCTTCCGAGGTTGAATCGGTAAGAACGGCCCTGCGGGTCCCGCGCGGAGAATGCGCCGGGCACGCCGGGCCATCCTGAAGCGAACCAAAGGAGACACTGCTGCGACTCCCGATGATCGCCGGTGCGGCCACCGCCGCCCTGATGCTGAGCGGAACCATGCTGTCCGCGCCCGCCATGGCTGCCGGCCAGATGGAACACAAGGAAAGCGAAGCCGCGACACAGCCGGCCGGGAAGGCCGAGCAGGTTTCAATGGAGCAACGCTGCGAGCGCCTGAGCCAGCGCTACATCGACAGTGCGGTGACCGGTGGCGCAGATGCCAACGTGCTGGGTGCAGAGGTTTTGCACGAGGAAGGCACCGCTGCCTGTGAGGCCGGCAACTATCGCCAGGGCATTGCCAAGATCCAGGAGGCCCTGGCCGAGATTGGCGGTGCCGACCAGACGCCGACCGGTCAGTCAGAGATCGAGGGCGGCATGAACTAAGCCCCAAACCGATGCCCCCTCAGACCCGCGACGCCCGGGCTGAGGGGGCCCTGAGGAGGGTGAGGGGCGGTACGCAGGCGTGCTTGATTTAGCACAGCGTCCCTGCGACCTTCTTGCGGTAGTGCCAAGGCCACGAACGCCACAGAACGATCCCCAAGAACGACACCGTCAGGAGACTGCCCCATGCCCGCCCGCGTTTGCGCCCCGCGTGTTTCTCTCCTGCGCCGGACGGCGGGCGGACTTCTGGCCATTGCCCTGGCCTGGCTGATCTGCGCGCCAGCGGCGCCAGCCCAACAGGCGGCTCACGATCTGGCCCAGGCATCGGGCGCCGACGACGCCCTGGCGTTGGAACCCGGCCTCGACCCCTGGAACGCCCCGGTCGACAAGCTGCCAACCTGGGACCCCAACAACGCGCCACCGCCGCTGCAGCCGCGTGCCAAGCGCCACCTGGAGTTCATCCAGGCCGGCGTGCCGGTGGAATACCGCAGCCACCGCAGCCCCTTCCCCAACGCCCAGAAGTTCATCGACGCCGGCGGGGCCCTTTACCGCGCCAACTGCGTGGCCTGCCACGGACCCAAGGGGCGCGGCGACGGCGATGCCGGGCTGGATCTGGTGCCCTCGCCGGCCCTGCTGTCGCGCCTGATGGACATTCAGGGCACCGTCGACGAGTACCTGCTGTGGACCGTTTCCGAGGGCGGCAAGCCGTTCGACACGGCCATGCCGGCCTTCAAGGACCGGCTGAGCGAAGACCAGATCTGGCAGATCATCGCCTACATGCGGGCCGGTTTTCCGCAGACGGCCAACTGAGCCCCCCCCGGTCAGATCCGGGGTCAGATCCGGAGGCAGATCAGGGGGCTGGTCCGGGGCAGATCCGGGCCCAGGTCCGGGCCAGGTCCGGGCTAGGTCCGGCCCCAACCGGAATCCGGGGCGGCAGGGGGAGAATTGGGGCAATGACGCCCTAAGCGCGTAGATTGGCTGGAAATTCCATCTTCGACGCGAGCTCCGAGAAAGCTTCTCAACCGGGCTCAGACTTGCTTATATAAGCGGCTTGGAACCCTGATCCAGCCGCCGTCCCCCAACAATCGATCACGCGCCGCGCGTCCGGAAATATATGCCCGACCTTTCGCCCAACGCAGACAAGATGAGCTTCATCGCCGGCAGCGGTGAAATGGTCGAACGCATCCGGAAATTCGACTGGGCCGGCCATCCCTTCGGGCCGACCGAGGACTGGCCGCAGTCGCTACGCTCGGCCCTCAGCATCTGCCTGCATTCGGCCTTTCCGACGGCGATCTACTGGGGCCCGGAGCTGCGCCTGCTGTATAACGACGCCTGGGCGCCGATCCCCGGGCCGCGCCACCCGGCCGCCTTGGGCAAGCCGGCCCAGGAGGTCTGGGACGATATCTGGGATATCATCTGGCCGCAGTTCCGCGAACTGCTGGAGACGGGGGAAGGCTTCCACGCCGAAAACCAGCTGCTGCCGATGCGGCGCTACGGTTTCGAGGAAGAGACCTACTGGAACTACAGCTTCACCGCCATCCGCGGCGAGGACGGGCGTATCGCCGGCATCTTCAACACCGGCTTCGAGACTACCGAGGTCGTGCTCAACCAGCGCCGCCTGCGCTTCAAGCTGGCCTATGCCGAACAGCTGCACGAGGAGCAGGATCCCGACGACGCCGTCGCCGTGGCCACCGCCCTGCTGGGTGAGCACCTGCAGGCGACCCACGTCGGCTACTGGACGCCCGACAGCGCCGACGGCAACCTCTCACTGGTGCACGGCTGGGCGGACGAAGGGCGCACCCCGGCCCCGGCCGGGCAGCGTCTCGCCAGCTTCGGCGCCGCCCTGGCAGCCAATCTCGCCAAAGGGCAGCCGGCGCGGATCGACGACGTCGAGAGCTACAACGCCACCGAGTCCGGCTCCAACCCCGGCGCCGCCTTCGCCGCGTTGGCGGCGCAGAGCGCCGTCTTCGTGCCCTGGATGCATGGTAAGCAGCTGATCGCTGTCGTCTCCGTGATGACAGCCGAGCCGCGGCGCTGGAACGACGACCAGGTGCTGACCCTGCAGGAAGCCATTGAGGTCGCCTGGGAAACGGTGGAGATTCTGCGCAACGAGCAGCGCCAGGACCTGCTGATGCGCGAGGTCAATCACAGGGCAAAGAACGCCTTGGCGGTGGTCCAGGCCGTGGTGCGCCTCAGCCAGGCCGACGATATTGGCAGTTTCCGCGAGGTGGTCGAGGGCCGCATTTCGGCGTTGGCGCGCACCCACGACCTGCTGGCGGAAAGCCGATGGATGGGCCTGGAACTGCTCAGCCTGGCCGAGGCGGAACTGCGCCCCTTTGCCAGCAGCAGCGGCCATCTGCAGATCAACGGCCCCCGGTTGCGCCTGCGCCCGGAATTGGCCCAGGCCGTCGCCCTGGCGTTGCACGAGTTGGCCACCAATGCCGCCAAGTACGGCGCCTTGAAGGGCAATGGCGGCACCCTCGCGGTTTCCTGGCAGAATGACGACGGGCAGCACCTCATCCTCGACTGGCACGAGACCACGATTGGGCCGGTCGCCGCCCCCAGCGGACGCCGCGGCTTCGGCTCGGAGCTGCTCGAAAAATCGATCCACAGCCAGCTGGGCGGCAGAATCGATTTCGACTGGGCAGCCGACGGACTGAAATGCCGCCTCGACCTGCCCCTGCGGCACAACGGCAAAAATCTCCCGGAAGCCGCCGACGAACAGATAGCCGACCGTCCTGCCAGCGTAGGGGCCAGCACGGGCCCCAACACGGGAGCGGCACGGGTCCTGCTGGCCGAGGACGAGCCGCTGGTCGCCATGGACCTGGAGGCCCGCCTCGAAGGGTTCGGCTATGCGGTCTTCGCCGTGGCGAACAGCGTCGCCGAGGCACTGCAGGCGCTGGAAGGCGGCCTGCCGGACGTCGCCCTGTTGGATGCCAACCTGCACGGCGAAAGCTCGGTGCCGGTCGCCCTTGAACTCCACCGGCGCGGCGTGCCGGTGGTCTTCATTACCGGCTACGACAAGATCGATGGCCTGCCGCCTGAACTGACGTCACTGCCCAGACTATCGAAGCCGATCCTCGACAATGCCCTGCGCAGCGCCCTGGACAATCTGCTGGACGCCGCCGCCGACTGAGCCTTATCCAACCACCGCCTAAGCGGCGGTATACGGGGCTCCCCAGGGCGCTTTAGGGGCGTCGGGGCATTATGGCAATTCCTCCCCCGCAAAGACGCGGCCAACCGGTCGTGCAGCACACGGCGCTTCCTCCCTTGGCATCCACACGCGGCACGAGGCCCTGGATCGCATCGGCGTCGACGGCCAGGTGCAGGCGCCGCGCGCCCGATCCGGTTCAGGCTCCGGCGGCAAGATGACAGCGAGTTAATGCCGCTGTAGGGGCCCCGCCAGCCCGCAATCCCCATGTTGAAATCTCAAGCGGTGGGGCAGCTTTCCCGCCGCCCCGAAATCCAACCAGCAACACCCGAACCGATTTCACGAGTCCCGGTTTCACGACCGAATGCCAAGGAGAAGACTATGTCGCAGTTAGCTGTCCCGCAGCGGCCGGCCCCGCCCCAGCGCCATTCCCGCCCCGGCCATTCCCGCCCCGGCCACGCCCGTCAGGACCACGCCCGTCAGGACCACGCTGGCCGGCGCCGGGCCACGCAGCGCTGGGGAGCCGGCCTCGCCGCCGCCTCCGTGATGGTGTGGAGCGGTCTCGCTCTCGCCGCCCCGGCCCCGGCCAGCTTCGCCGACCTTGCCAAGAAGGTGAGTCCCGCCGAGGTCAACATCGCCTCGACCCAGGAGGTCAAGGATTCCGAAGGTCCCGGGCCCGGCGCCCCCTTCGGCTTCCCCGAGGGCTCGCCCTTCGAGGAGTTCTTCAAGCACTTCCGCCAGCCGTATAACGAGAACGGCCCCTCCGGCCCCGGGGCGCAGCGCGCACCGCGCCACGCAACGGCACTCGGCTCCGGCTTCATCATCGACGAGTCGGGCTACGTGGTGACCAACAACCACGTGATCGACGGTGCCAGCGAGGTCACCATCCGCCTCGGCGACGAGAGCGTCTACCCCGCCGAAGTCGTCGGCACCGACCCGCAAACCGATATCGCCCTGCTGAAGATCAAGGCCGATCGTCCGCTGCCCGCCCTGCAGCTGGGCGATTCCGACAAGGCCGAGGTCGGCGATTGGGTCCTGGCCGTCGGCAACCCCTTCGGCCTGGGCGGCACCGTGACCGCCGGCATCATCTCGGCGCGCGGCCGCAACATCCAGGCCGGGCCCTATGACGACTTCCTGCAGATCGACGCTTCGATCAACCGCGGCAACTCCGGCGGCCCGCTGTTCAATTTGGATGGCAGCGTCATCGGCGTGAACACGGCGATCTACTCGCCCAACGGCGGCAGCGTCGGCATCGGCTTCGCAATTCCCTCCAACATGGTGAAGTCGGTCGTCGCCCAGTTACGCGACCACGGCTCAGTCGAACGCGGTTGGCTCGGCGTGCAGATTCAGAACGTGACGCCGGACCTCGCCGCCGCCCTTGGTCTCGACGAGGCGGCGGGCGCGATGGTCGCCGAGGTGACCCCCGGCAGCCCGGCCGAAGCCGCCGGCCTGAAGTCCGGTGACGTCATCCTGAACTTCGCCGGTGAAAAGATCGATGACTCCCGCGAACTGGCCCGTGTCGTTGCCCAGCACCCGGCCGACAGCAAAGCCGACGTGACCCTGTGGCGCGATGGCAGCGAGCAGCAGGTCAACGTGGTGACCGGCGAGATGCCGAGCAACGACCAGATGGCGGCGGCCTCCTCCGGCCCGACCTCGGATGGCGGCTATCACTCCTCCGCCCTGGACGCCAAGCTGGCGGCGCTGACGCCGGCTCTGCGTGCCCGCTACGACCTGCCGGAGAGTGCCAAGGGTGTCGTCGTCCTGGATATCAAAGAAGGCTCCGTGTTCGAGCAGAGCCTGCGCAGCGGCGACATCATCCGCAAGGTGGAAGGTGCCGACGTGGCCAGCCCGCAGCAGCTGGAGCGCATCGTCGAGCAGGCCAAGGCACAGTCCAAGGCGGCCGTGCTGATGCTGGTCAGCCGTAACGGCCAGGATCTGTTCCTCGGCCTGAAGCTCGGTATCGCCTAGGCATCCCGCCCCCCTGGGAAGCCTAGCCCTCGCGATACCGGGCCAGCAGGGCCGTCCGGCACCGGCCGGACGGCCCTGCACTTCTTCCCCCGTCCCGTAAGTGAGCTTGTTGCCAATGGCGCCGCAGACCCCATATAGGGCGCAGCATGAGCGGCAATCCGCCTGGCCGCGCCCAACAAGCAGTGAATCGATGCGAATCCTGGTCATCGAAGACGACAAGAAGACGGCCGACTACATCCTGAAGGGCCTGACCGAGTGCGGCTATACCGCCAACTGGCTGGCCGACGGCCGCGACGGCCTGCACGAGGCGACCAGCGGCACCTATGATGCGGTGGTCGTCGACCGCATGCTGCCGGGGCTGGACGGTCTGGCCATCGTAAAGGCGCTGCGCGCCGCGGAGATCTCCGTGCCGGTGCTGATCCTCAGCGCGCTGGCCCACGTCGACGAGCGGGTCACCGGCCTGCGCGCCGGCGGCGACGACTACCTGTCCAAGCCCTTCGCCTTTTCCGAGCTGCACGCGCGCCTGGAGGCGCTGCTGCGCCGGCCGCACGCCATCGCCCAGCAGACCCAGTTGCAGGTCGACGACCTGGTGCTCGACCTGCTGGCCCGCAAAGTAACCCGCGGCGGCCGGCCGATCGACCTCCGGCCCCAGGAATTCAAGCTGCTGGAATACCTCATGCGCCACGCCGGCAAGGTGGTCACCCGCACCATGCTGTTCGAGGGTGTGTGGGACTTCCACTTCGACCCGCAGACCAACGTGGTCGATGTGCACATCAGCCGCCTGCGCCAGAAGATCGACAAAGGCTTCGACAAGCCGCTGATCCACACGCACCGCGGCGGCGGCTACTGCATCAGCGCCGACGCCTGACGTATGCAGCGGCTGATCCACACCTCGATCTTCCGGATCGCCCTGCTCTACCTCCTGCTCCTTGGCATCACCCTGGCCGCCTTGCTGGGGGTCATCTACTGGTCGACCGCCGACCTCATCGAGCGCCAGACCGACGAGACCGTGCAGGCCGAGATCCGCGGTCTTGCCGAACAGTACCGCGACGAAGGCCTGGGACGCCTGATGGAGGTGATCCGCGAGCGCAGCGGGCCGCGCGGCACGCCGGAAAACGTCTATCTGCTGACCGGGCCGCGTTTCGCGCCGCTGGCCGGCAACCTGACCAGCTGGCCGGCCGCCGCCGCGGCGAAGGACGGCTGGCTGGAAGTGAAGCTGGCACGGCGGGAAGACCCTTCCGGCCTGCCCCATGTCATCCGCGGCCGCGCCTTCGACCTGGCCGGCGGCTATCACCTCTTCGTCGGGCGCGACACCGTGGAACGGGGCGACTTCCGCAGCATCGTCGCCGGGGCCCTGGCCTGGGCGGTGCTGCCGGTGCTGCTGCTGGGCCTGGGCGGCGGCGTGCTGATCGGCCGCTACAGCCTCAGCCGCGTCGACGCGGTGCGCGCGGCCAGCGAGGACATCGTGCGCGGCGACCTGTCCCGCCGCGTGCCGCTGACCGGCAGCGGCGACGAGTTCGACCGTCTGGCCGCCACCATCAATACCATGCTGGCGCGCATCGAGACCCTGATGGGTGGCATGCGTCTGGTGACCGACAGCCTGGCCCACGACCTGCGCAGCCCGCTGACCCGCGCCAAGAGCGCCATCGACATGGCACTGCGCCGTCCGGGCGACGACATCACTCAGGATACCGAGGCCTACCGCCAGGCGCTGGAACAGACAGCCGCCGAGCTGGAGCTCATCCTGCGCACATTCGAGGCGCTGATCAGCATCGCCCAGGCGGAAGCCGGCCTGAACAGCCTGGCGCTCGGCGAACTCGATCTCTCGGCCCTCGCCGGGGACCTGGCCGAGGTGTATCAGCCGATCGCCGAAGATGCCGGGCTGGAGCTGAGCAGCGAGATCGCCGAGGGCATCGTCCTCACCGGCCACCGCCAGCTGCTCGGCCAGGCCCTCTCCAACCTGCTGGACAATGCCGTGAAGTACAGCCCGGCGGGCGGCCGCATCACGCTGACGCTCGACCGCAGCGCCGACGGCGGCGCCCGGCTCAGCGTCGCCGACAGCGGCCCTGGCATTCCCGCCGCCGACCGCGCCCGCGTGCTGCAGCGCTTCGTGCGCCTGGACGACAGCCGCGGCACCCCCGGCAGCGGGCTCGGTTTGAGCCTCGTCGCCGCCGTCGCCAAGCTGCACGGCGTGAACCTGGAACTGAGCGACCACCCCTCGCCCCAAGGCCCCGGCCTGAAAGTGACGCTCGACTTTCCCGCCGCATGAAGCCGTACGGCCGCATCCCATACGTAAGCATATGAAATAGGCCGATTTTTTGCGTCCCCGCCGCGCTGGGGCCGTGACTCCTGTGTTTCCTGATGATAAAGTAAATCAACTGTGATGAAACACAGGTCATGGAGACGAGGGACAAGGTGGCGAAAGCAGGGGGCGGTAGCGGCAAGGCGGCGCGGGCGCCGAAGGAACCCGTGCAGAACGGGCCGGTGCATCTGGGCATCTTCGATTTCACCGGCGCGTTCCGCGAGAAGCGGCTGTCGCGCAAGGCTTTCGACGCCTACCGGCAGAACGGCTGGGCCTTCATCGACGCGCTGCCCTACTGGCTGCACGACGAGACCTGCTTTACCGAAAAGGGCTTCGTCGACGAGCCGGTGACGGTCGATCCCACGAGCCTGCGGCCCTATCCCTTCGAACCGGACGCCAACCTGGCCATCGCCGACTACAGCGGGCCCAGCCAAGCCATCTCGCCGCGCGCGACGCTGAAGGCGCAGTTGGACAAGGCCGAGCAGATGGGCTTCCAGGCGCTCGGCGGCTTCGAGTTCGAGACCATCTATCTGGAAGAGGACGGCGCCAGCCTGCGCGCCAAGGGCTGGCGCGGGCTCGACCCCGCCTTCGCCCACAACCGCTGCTGGTCCGGCGTATCGCCCGCCGCCGACGCGGACTTCCTGGCCGAGATCCACGCCGGCCTGCTGGCCGCCGGCATCGACCTGGACCACCACTGCGCCGAGCTGGGGCCCGGCTGCTTCGAATATTCGCTGGGGCCCTCGCCCTTCCTGAAGGCCGCGGACGACGCCGCGCTGTTCAAGATCTTCACCAAGGCGCTGGCCCGCCAGCGCGGCCTGACCGCCAGCTTCATGGCGCAGCTCGACGACGGCTTCCCCGGCCTGTGCGGCCACATCAACGTCTCGCTGCGGTCCATGCGCGGCCAGCCGGTATTCCACGATGCCAAGGACCAGCAGGGACTCAGCACCACCGCCAAGGCCTTCCTCGGCGGACTCACCACGCTGACCCCGGACCTCATGGGCATGTTCGCGCCGACGGTGAACGCCTACCGACGCCTCAGGCCCGGCAACTGGGCCCCGCGCTCGGCCACCTGGGGCCTCGGCAACTATTCCTGCGGCGTGCGCGTCGTCGCCCACAGCCCCGAGGAAACCCGCTTCGAGTTCCGCCTGCCCGGCGCCGACGTCGCGCCCCACACGGCGGCGGCCATGGTGCTGGGCGCCGGCCTGTGGGGCAGCGAGACCGCTGCCGATCCCGGTGCGCCGGTCGAGGGCAACGGGCGCCTCGCCCGCGTGCCGAAAGGCCGCGTCTTGCCGACGTCGCTGGAAGAGGCGGCCCGGCGCCTTGCCGCCTCCAAGCCGGCGTGCGCGATCTTCGGGGCCGCCTTCGTCGACCACTACGCCGCCTGGTGCGCGGCGGAAGCCACCGCCTTCTATGCCCACGTCTCGGCCTTCGAGCGGGCGCGCTATCTGGAAACGCTCTGACTTCATTCTCTGACGCAAAGGAATCCGGGTGACATGACCGATCTAGAAGCCTTCGTCGATGCGCCGGGCCGCGCCGACCAGGTCGCCGAAGTCCGCAAGATGATCGACGAGTTAGGCATCGAGTACCTCTACCTGCAGTTCGTCTCCGTCACCGGACGCATCTGCGGCAAGGGCATCCCCGCCGATCACTGGGAGAGCATCGCGGAGAAGGGCTTTCAGCTGGTCTACGGCGCGACGGTAAACCTCTTCGTCAATCGTCACGGACGCTACATGGGCTATGGACCGGAAGCCGCCGAGCTGGTCGGCATCCCCGAGGTCGACAGCTTCTGCCAGCTGCCCTGGGACAAGCGCGTCGCACGCCTGTGGTGCACGCTGTTCCGTAACCGCGAGGAACGCGAGAACCCCGGCGCCTTCCTCACCTCCGATTCCCGCGGCAATCTGCGCCGCCTGCACCAAGCCTTCCAGGACAAACACGGCCTGCAGCTGCGCAGCGGCGTCGAGCCGGAGATGATGTGGTTGAAGAAGGACGAGAACGGCAATCCCGACGGCGGCGTCACCAGGCCCTACTGCTATCACATCGACCAGTTCGCGAGCCTGCGGCCCGTCTACATGAAGGTGATCGAGTATTCCCGTGCCATGGGCCTGGACATGATCCAGGGCGACCACGAGGACGCCCCCGGCCAGCTCGAATTGAACTTCACTTTCGACGACTGCCTGCGCACCGCCGACCGGCTGTCCACCTACCGCCAGATCTGCGCCCAGGTGGCGCGCGAGTTCAATCTCCTCGCCTGCTTCATGACCACGCCCTTCATGGGCGTCTCGGCCTCCGGCTGCCACCACAACATCTCGCTGTGGCGCGGCGGCGAAGACCATGTGAAACCGCTGGGCCAGAAGAGGCGCGCCGCCATGGACGCGGTGTTCAGCTACGTCAGCGGCGGCGAGAACACCTTCATGCCCGAAGGCGACGATCCGCAGATGCCGGGCATCGTCGGCCAGCATTCGATCGGCGGCATCGTGAAACACCTGGACGCCATGACGGCGATCGGGTGTTCCACAGTGAACTCCTACCGCCGCCTGTGGGACACCGGCTTCTGGGCGCCGGTGTTCAAGGACTGGGGTTTCCAGAACCGCACCACCGGCCTGCGCATCTCGGCGCCCGGGCGCTTCGAGTTCCGCTCCGTCGATTCCATGGTGAACCCCTACCTGATGGCCGGCGCCATCCTGCAGGCCTGCGACGACGGCCTGACCAACGAAATTCCCTGCGGCAAGCCGGAAGAGCGCAACATCTATGCCGCCATGGAAGAGGGCAAGCAGGTCGCCAAGCTGCCGATGACCCTGGGCGCCTCGCTGGAGGCGCTGTCCAAGGACGCGGTGATCAAGGGCGCCATGCCCGGCGATATGTACCGCCTGTACCACGAATACAAGACCGACGAGTGGGAGCGTTTCAACCACACGGTCTCCAACTGGGATATCGATACCTACATGAACTGCCTGCCCTAAGGGACGGCACTACGGACCGCCTGGCGTGATAGGCTGAGGCCGAGGAGAAAGCCGATGGAAACCGTGCTTGAGGACCTTCCCTTCCTGCCGATGGACGATCCCGGCTTTTCGCTGCGCGCGCCGGAAGTGGCCGAGGCGCGCGCCAGGAGCTGGTGCGCCCGCACGCCCTACGGCCTGGCCGTGCTGCGCCACCGCGAAATGGGCGAGCTGCTGCGCCATCCGCTGCTGCGCCAGGGCAGCCACGCCTGGCCGGCGCTCAACAAGGTCAGCGGACCCTTCGCCGACTGGTGGGGCCGCTCCATGCTGGTCACCGAGGGCAAGGATCACTCGCGGCTGCGCAAGCTGGTGAACCCGGCCTTCTCGCCCAAGCTGCTGGAGGCCCTGCGCCCGCAGTTCGAGGCCATGGCCGCCACGCTGATCGAGGACTTCGCGGCGGACGGCCGGTGCGACTTCATGGCGGCCTTCGCCAACCCCTACGCCACGCGCATCCTGTGCCTGATGCTGGGCCTGCCGCAGGAAGAAGCGCCGCACCTGCTGCATCTCGCCTCCGAAATGGGCCTCGCCCTCGGCGTCTCCTTCAAACAGCACGAGGAGCGGGTCAATACGGCAACGGCCGGCATGTTCGACTACGCCGACCAGCTGGTGGCCGGGCGCCGCTCGCTGCCCGGCGACGACTTCATGTCGGCCCTGGTGGCGGCCAGCGAGGATGCCGACCGCCTCAGCGACGACGAACTGCGCGACATGATCGTGCTGCTGATCTCCGCCGGCATCGACACGACCCGCAACCAGCTGGGTCTCGGCATGGCCATGTTCCTGGACCACCCGGCCCAGTGGGCGATGCTGGCCGAGGACCCGGACCTGGCGCCCAAGGCGGTCGAGGAAGTGATGCGGATGCGCCCTACCATCACCTGGGTCAGCCGCGAGGCGACGGCGGACTTCACTTACGGCGGCATCGAGATCAAGAACGGCACCACGCTGCACCTGCTGTCGGGAGTCGCGGCGACCCAGCCGGAGGTCTTCGCTCCCGGCTTCGACATCACCGCCGAGCGCAAACGCCACTTCGGCTTCGGCGGCGGCATCCACCACTGCCTGGGCCACGCCATCGCGCGCTCCGACATGGCGGTGGCGCTGACTCTGTTGCCGCCGCGGCTGAAGAACCCGCGGCCCGACGGGCCCGCCGAATGGCTGCCCGACAGCGGCAATACCGGCCCGCTGACCCTGCCGATCGTCTTCGACGCCTGAAGCCCACCGCTTTCGGGCCAATAAACACCGCGTGATCGCCCCGGCCCCGTGGATGACAGGGCCGGGAGCGCCTTGTAGGCTCCTCTCCTTGCCCGAAAGTCCTTGCCCCGACGGGCAAAACAGGGAGAAAGCCTCAGATGATCCGCCGCCGCCTGCCGTTGTTTTCCATGCTGCTTGCCGCCCTGGTGACCGCTCTAGGGCTTAGTGGGCCGGCGGAGGGCGGCACCGAGACCCGCACCTGGCCGGAGATCGTCGAGGCCGCCAAGGGCCAGACCGTCTACTGGAACGCCTGGGGCGGCGACGCGCGTATCAACGCCTACATCGCCTGGGTCGGCGACAAGATGCGCGAGGAATACAGCATCACCCTGAAGCAAGTGAAGCTGGCCGACACCGCCGATGCGGTGTCCCGGGTGCTGGCCGAGCGCACCGCCGGCAAGAAGGAAGGCGGCTCCATCGACCTCATCTGGATCAACGGCGAGAACTTCGCCGCCATGAAGGCGCAGAACCTGCTGTACGGTCCCTTCACCCAGGCGCTGCCTAATTTCCGACTCGTCGACTTCGACGACAAGCCGAGCACCCTGGTGGACTTCACCGTGCCGACCGACGGCCTGGAAGCGCCCTGGGGCATGGCCAAGCTGAACTTCATCTACGATACCGCGCGCGTCGAGGCGATGCCCCATTCGATCCCCGAGCTGCTCACCTGGGCGAAGGCGCACCCCGGCCGCTTCACCTATCCGGCGCCGCCGGACTTTCTCGGTTCCACCTTCCTGAAGCAGGTGTTGATCGAGTTGGCGCCCGACCCCGCCTTCCTGCAAAAGCCGGTGGAGAGCGACGCCCAGGTGGAGCAGGCGACGCGCCCCTTGTGGGAATACCTCGACGCTCTGCATCCGCAGCTGTGGCGCGGCGGCGAGATCTTCCCGGCCAACGGCCAGGCGCAGCGCCAGCTGCGCGACGACGGCGCGGTCGACATCATGCTATCGTTCAATCCCGGCGAGGCCTCCTCCGCCATCGCCAACAACCTGCTGCCCGACACGGTCCGCAGCTTCGTGTTCGACAAGGGCACCATCGGCAACACCCACTTCGTCGCCATCCCCTTCAATGCCAACGCTGCCGAAGGGGCGATGGTGGTCGCCAACTTCCTGATGAGCCCCGCGGCCCAGGCGGTAAAGCAGAATCCGGAGGCCTGGGGCGATCCGACCGTGCTCTCCATGGCCAAGCTGAGCGACGGCGAACGCCACCTCTTCGACATGCTGCCGCTGGGCATCGCCACCCTGCCGCCGGAGGCGCTCGGCCCGACGCTGCTGGAGCCGCATCCGTCGTGGATGACCCGCATCGAGGCCGACTGGCAGCGGCGCTACGCCCGCTAGAGGAAGCCGCAGACCATGCACCGCCGCGGCCTGCTGAGATTTCTGCCCGGCCTCACCCTGGCGCTGTTCCTGGCGCCGGTGATCGCGGGACTGATCG
This sequence comes from Kiloniellaceae bacterium, assembly GCA_050043265.1. Taxonomy (GTDB): domain Bacteria; phylum Pseudomonadota; class Alphaproteobacteria; order Kiloniellales; family Kiloniellaceae; genus Pelagibius. The sequence goes on along the minus strand of JBHJIR010000025.1, from coordinate 2,528 downwards.
GCACCTGGCTACCCGCCTTCGGTTATTTCCCGAGCCTGGGCGGCGATACGTTCTCGCTGGCGCCCTGGACGACGCTGTTCGCCCAGCCGGGTCTCGCTGAGTCGCTGCGGCTGACGCTGATCTCCGGGTTCCTGGCGACCGTCTCCGCTTTCCTCCTCACCGTGATCTTCCTCGCCGCCTGCCACGGCGGCCGCCTGATCCTCGCGGTCCGCGGCCTGATGGCGCCGCTGATCGCGGTGCCCCATGCCGCCGTCGCCCTGGGCCTCGCCTTCCTCATCGCGCCCAGCGGCTGGCTGGTGCGCCTGGTGTCGCCCTGGGCGACCGGCTGGGACCTGCCGCCCGACGTCGCCACCGTGCAGGACGCCAACGGCCTGGCGCTGACTCTCGGCCTGATCATCAAGGAAGTACCCTTCCTGCTGCTGATGACCCTGGCGGCCCTGGAACAGGTGCGCGCCGAGGAGCGCCTGGCGGTTGCCCGTTCCCTCGGCTACGGCCCGGTCACCGCCTGGCTGAAGGCGGTGCTGCCGGCGGTCTACCGGCAGATCCGCCTGCCGCTCTACGCCGTGCTGGCCTATGCGCTTTCCGTCGTCGACATGGCGCTGATCCTGGCGCCGCTGACCCCGCCGCCGCTCGCGGTGCAGGTGCTGCGCTGGTTCAACGACCCCGATCTGTCGATGCGCTTCGTCGCCGCCGCCGGGGCCTGCCTGCAGTTGCTGATCGTCATCGCCGGCATCGGCCTGTGGCGCCTCGGCGAGGTCGCCGCCGAAGGCTTGGGCCGGGCCTGGATCGCCGGCGGACGACGCGGCGGCGACGGCCGCCTGCCCCGCCTGGTCGCCGCCGGCCTCGTGCAGGGGCTGGTCGCCCTGGCCGCTGCCGGCCTGCTGGGCTTGGCGCTATGGTCGGTGACCCGGCGCTGGCGCTACCCCGATGCCTGGCCCAGCAGCCTCAGCCTGGACACCTGGGCACACCAGGCGCCATCGCTGCTCGCGATCACCGGCACCACCCTGGTCACCGGACTGGCCGCCGCCGCAATCGCCCTGCTGCTGGCGCTCGGCTGCCTGGAGAACGAACAGCGCCGCGGTCTCACCCTCTCCAACCGCGTCCTGTGGCTGCTCTACGTGCCACTGCTGGTGCCGCAGGTCGCCTTCCTGTTCGGCGCCCAGGTGCTGGCCATCCAGACCGGCATCGACGCCACCTGGATCGCCCTGGTGTGGAGCCACCTGTTGTTCGTGCTGCCGTATGTGTTTCTCACTTTGGGCGATCCCTACCGCGCCCTCGACGAGCGTTACGCGCGCACCGCGCTGTGCCTCGGCGCCCGGCCGAACCGGGTGTTCTGGCAGGTCAAGCTGCCGATGCTGCTGCGTCCCGTCCTGTGCGCCCTGGCTGGCGGTTTCGCCGTCAGCGTGACACAATACCTGCCGACCCTGTTTGCCGGCGGCGGGCGCTTCGCCACTCTGACGACCGAAGCCGTCGGCCTGTCCGCCGGAGGAGACCGCCGGGTGATGGGTGTCTACGCCTTCCTGCAGGCGCTGCTGCCGCTGCTCGCCTTCGCCGCCGCGCTGGCGTTGCCCAAACCGCTGGCCCTGCGCCGCAAGCTGCGGATCCAGGCCGCATGAGCACGCGACCATGAGCAAATCACGATGAGCGTCATCGACATCAGCCCCGAACACGGACTGACCCTCAGCCAGGCGGAGATCCTGCACGGCGAGCGGCGCATCATCGGGCCGGTCAGCCTGACCGTGCCGCCCGGCGAGGTGGTCACCGTCATGGGGCCCAGCGGCTGCGGCAAGTCCAGCCTGCTGGCGCTGATCTGCGGCACCCTCGCTCCCGCGCTGAGCGGCCGCGGACGTGTGTTGCTGAACGGCGAAGACGTCTCCGCCAGACCGCCCGAGGCGCGCCACGTCGGTATCCTGTTCCAGGACGACCTGCTGTTTCCGCACCTGTCGGTCGCCGGCAACCTGGCCTTCGGCCTGCCGCCGTCGGTGCGCGGGCGCAAGGCCCGGCGCGAACGCATCGAAGCAGCGCTGGCCGAGGCGGACATGCTGGCCTTCTACGACCGCGACCCGACGACGCTGAGCGGCGGCCAGCGCGCCCGCATCGCCCTGCTGCGCACACTGCTGTCACAGCCGCGCGCCTTGTTGCTGGACGAACCCTTCGCCAAGCTGGACGTCGCCCTGCGGGCGCGCTTCCGCAGCTTCGTCTTCGACCACGCCCGCGCCCAGGGCCTGCCGACCCTGCTGGTCACCCACGACCCGCAGGACGCTGCCGATGCCGGCGGCCCGCGCCTGCAGATCGACGCCGACGGGCGCATCCTGGGCGCGCGGCCGGCCGGCCGCGGCCACCGCCCGCGCGGCCTCACCTGAGCCCCCCTGCGCACCGGCATTACCCGACCTGAGGGCGCTTTTCGGCGGCCGTTCTTGTCGGCCCGGCAAGGCGTAGCCTGGCGAGGGAAAACGCCCCGCCGCACCCCTGCCAATCGCAGGGGCCGGCAGATAACGGCAGACGAAGACCCTGCACATGGCGACGAC
>JBHJIR010000024.1:0-3841 GCA_050043265.1 Kiloniellaceae bacterium | reverse complement strand
CGGCGCGGGCCAAATTTCTGGGCCTTCTACCCTGTGGGGGTTTACGCTTTCACCTCCCCCTTTACGGCCGTTTCGTGGGGTGCCGCCGGGGTGCTGGTCTCGATGATCTGGGTGATCCAGCCGTTCTACGGCATCCCGCATTCGATCCGCGCCTTCGTCATCGTCACCGCGGCAGGCCTGGGCAACATCCCCGGCGTCATCATCGCCGGCCTCGGCCTCGGCGTGGCCGAGCAGTATTCCAGTTTCGTCTTCGGCCTGCAGTTCCAGCAGGCCACGGCGCTGATCCTGCTGCTGCTGGTGCTCATCTGGCGGCAGATCCAGCTGGCCCAGCACAGACAGGTGGTGCAGTAAGCCATGACCAGCGACAACACCCTCGTGCCGGACGCCGGCACCCGCGCTGCGGGCGCAAGCGACGCCGCCGGATCCGAGAAAATGGTCCTGAACCGCGATGCCACGCCATGGTATGTATACGCTGCCGTAATCGGCTTCGGGGTGGCGGCGCCGTTCCTCTTTCCCGCCTACGCGACCCAGATCGCCCTGCTGTGGCTGATGATCCTTTTCGCCCTGACCTGGGACATCTGCGGCGGGCAGATGGGCTACAACTCGCTGGGCAACATCTTCTTCTTCGGCGCCGGCATGTACATCTCGGCGGTGGTGCAGATCGGTCTCTTCACCAACGTGCGCGCCTACACCTCAGCGCGCGGCGGCGAACAGCTGGTTCTCGACCACGGGGACTACTTCTTCAGCCTGGTCATCGGGACCGGCGCAGCAGCCGTCGGCTGCGTCATTTTCGCCGTCGTCCTGGGACGGATCGTTTTCGGCCTGCGTGGCCCCTACTTCGCCATCGGCACCCTGGGCCTCGCCCTTGCCGCGCGCGAGTTGGCAGGAACCTGGGAATGGATTGGCGGTGGCAGCGGCATTGCCATGCCGGTCTATCCCGGTCAGCCGGACCAGAAGTCGCTCGTCTTCTACATCCTGTTTCTGGTGCTGGCTGCCCTGACGTTCCTGTTTCTGCGCTGGCTCTATTCGACCCGTTTCGGCCTGGCCGCCAATGCCATCCGCGACGACGAGGAGAAGGCCGAGGCCATGGGCATCCACACCATGCGCCACAAGCTGGTCGCGTGGTCCGTCGCGGCCTTCTTCCTCGGCATGTCCGGCGCGCTCTTCGGCAATCTGACCGGCTTCGTCGACCCCCAGGAGGTCGCCATCCAGGCCGCCACCTTCGGCATCTTCATGGTGGTGATGGCGCTGCTGGGCGGCAAGGGCACGCTGTGGGGACCGGTGATCGGCGCGACCCTGTTCCATATCGTCAAGGAAGTGACCTGGACCTACCTGCTGGGCTGGCAGTGGGTCGCCCTCGGCCTGCTCATCGTGGTCAACGTGGTGTTCTTCCAGGAAGGCATCATGGGCTGGCTGCAACGCAAGTGGCCGGAACGTTTCGGCATATCCGTCGATGAACGAATGAGCGCCGGGACCGTCAGCCGGGAGACCAACCCATGACCCCGGCCACTCCCTCTGCGATGATCGAGGTGCGCGACGTCTCCAAGTCATTCGGCGGCGTGCAGGCCAACCACGCCATCTCGCTGAACGTGCCGGAAGGCAAAATCACCGGGTTGCTCGGCCCCAACGGGTCCGGCAAGACGACCCTGTTCAATTCCATCGTCGGCTATCATCCGATCGACGGTGGCTCGATCAAATTCGAAGGACGTGAAATCTCCTCGCTGAGGGTACCGCAGATCGCGCGCCTCGGCCTGCTGCGCACCTTCCAGCAGACCCGCATCTATTCCAAGATGGACTGCGTGCGGAACATGCTGATCTCGGTGCCGCACCGCAACGCGGGCTTTGCCGACATGTTCAAGGGCTATTCCGCCGAACAGAAGGACAAGGCCGAGCACCTGCTGGAGTTCGTCGGCCTCTATCAGAAGCGCTATCTGACCTCGGGCGACCTCTCGTTCGGGCAGCAGAAGCTGCTGGAATTCGCCATGGCGCTGATGAACGAGCCCAAGGTGCTGCTGCTCGACGAGCCGACGGCGGGCATCAACCCGACGCTGATCAACGGCCTCATCGACCGCCTGAAGCGGGCGAACGAGGAATTCGGCATCACCCTGCTGGTCATCGAACACAACATGCGGGTCATCATGAACCTGGCCGAACATATCTACTGCCTCGCCCATGGCGAGATGCTGGCCGAGGGCGATCCTGACGAGATCCAGAACGACCAGCGGGTCATCGACGCATACCTGGGGGCGCATTGATGGGTACCACCAACGAAGCCAAGCGTGCCGACGGCGGGGACCGGCAGGTTCGCGGCTACGGCCTGGGCGGGGTCGATACCGTCATCTCGGTGGAGGACGTCAACCGCCAGGCCGCCGCGCTGACCACCGAGGCGGTCCCGGAAAGCCGTCTCGCCGCGCTGGCGGGCAACAAGCCCTTCGTGAAGATCGCGGGCCTGCGCGCCGGCTACGGCAAGATGGAGATCCTGCACGACTTCAACCTCCAGGTCGGCAAGGGCCAGTCGCTTTGTCTTATCGGGCCGAACGGCGCCGGCAAGTCGACGGTGCTGCATTCCATCTTCGGGTTCACCAACATCTTCGGCGGCAGCGTCGTCGTGAACGGCAAGGACGTGACCAGGCTGTCACCCAAGGACAAGCTGCGCTCGGCCGGGGTCGCCTACATCCTGCAGGACAAGTCGGTCTTTCCGGGCATGACGGTGGAGGAGAACCTGTGGATGGGCGGCTACCTGATGAACAAGCCCGCCCAGGCCAAGCAGAAGGCCGAGGAGATCTTCGACAAATATCCGCGCCTTGCCGAGCGGCGGCGCCACGCCGCCAAGGTGCTGTCCGGCGGCGAGCGCCGCCTGCTCGAAATCTCCCGCGCCCTGGTGATGGATCCTGAAGTCCTGCTGGTCGACGAGCCCTCCATCGGCCTGGAGCCGCGGTTCATCGATATGGTCTTCGAGATTCTCGACGACCTGCAGAAGGACGAAGGCAAGACCATCATCATGGTCGAGCAGAACGCCAAGAAAGGCCTGGAATTCGCCGACATCGGCTACGTCCTGGTGTCCGGCGAACTGGCCATGGCCGACAAGGGCGACATCCTGCTGGAAGACCCGGAAGTCGGCCGCCTGTTCCTCGGCGGCTAGGCAATCCGGCACCGTCCGCCTATTGGCCAAAGGGAGACTTGAATCCCAGCGGCAGAGCGGCAATCCTGGCCGCTGAGTCGCCAACGCCGCCGGAATCCCGGCCCGTTCCGCTTTGTGGCCCGCTTCCGGGGCCCGCTTTCAGCAGAGGATTAGCGAAGCATCATGCAGATGACCGGCCAGTATCGTATCGAGGCCCCACGCCAGACGGTGTGGGAGGCGCTGAACGACGTGGAGGTGCTGCGTGTCTGCATCCCCGGCGTCGAAGAGATCGAAAAGACCTCCGACACCTCCTTCACGGCCAAGGTTCGCGCCAAGGTCGGCCCGGTTTCCGCGCGTTTTGCCGGCGATGTCACACTCAGCGACCTGGACCCGCCCAACGGCTACACCATTTCCGGCGAGGGCAAGGGCGGCGCTGCCGGCTTTGCCAAGGGTGGCGCCAAGGTGCGTCTGGAGGACGACGGCGCGGCCACCATGCTGCACTATGACGTCGCTGCCCAGGTCGGCGGCAAGCTGGCGCAGATCGGCTCGCGCCTGATCGACGGCACCGCCAAGAAGATGGCCGACGACTTCTTCTCGCGCTTCGCCACCACGGTCGGCGCCCGCGCAGCGGCCCCCGCCGCGGCGACCCCACCAACCGCAGCGGCGGCGCGCGCCCCCCGGCCAGCCAACGCGCCCGCGCCGCCCGCCGACCCCACCGCC
>JBHJIR010000023.1:0-46219 GCA_050043265.1 Kiloniellaceae bacterium | reverse complement strand
GCCATGCTGGAGAAGGCCGCGGCCCGCGGTCTGGGCCAGACGCTGCGCTACGCGTGAGCCGGTAGCGCCGGCACGCCGGCGCGGATGAGCAGGGCGCCGGTCGCCAGCAGCACTTCGTCCAGCCGCTCGCTCTCGCCGCGCGGGCCCGGCAACTCGGGCCTGACTCCGATCCTGAAGATCGCCCAGTCGCTGCTGCAGGAGATCCGCCACCTGGCGCTGCCGGTACCCAGCGACCTGCGCCCGCCGGCCGACGGCGTCGAGGACGAACTGACCGCCGCGCCCCAGGCAGCCAGGAAGCTGACCGACGCGCTGGGGCACCTGCGCCTGGTGCTGGGGATCGAGCTGATCGTCGCCGCCCAGGCGATGGATCTGCGCGGCGCGGAACCGGCCCCCGCCGTGGCCGCCACCGTCGCGGCGATCCGCGAGATCGTCGCCCCCCTGGACGAGGACCGCGCCTTCGGCGGCGAGATCGAGCGGCTGGACGAAGTGCTGCTGGCGACCGGCGCCCTGCTCATCCGCGCCGGCGTGCCGGCGCTACCGGCTCACGCGTAGCGCAGCGTCTGGCCCAGACCGCGGGCCGCGGCCTTCTCCAGCATGGCGGCGCCCAGCGCGATGTCGGACAGCGACAGGCCGCGGTGCCAGAACAGGATGGTCTCGTCGTCGCTCTCGCGGCCCGGCTTCCTGCCGGTGACGATCTCGCAGAGCTCGCCATGCAGCGTCTGCTCGGAGAGCCTGCCGGTATCCACATGGGCGCGCAGCGAGCCCAGCTTGCCGCCTTTGCACTGGCCCCAGTCGTCGACCACCATCTTGTCCATCACATCGGTCAGCGACAGCTCCACCGCGCTCATGGTGCCGTAGGGCACCACGAAGTTGCCGGGCTTCACCCAGTCGGTCTTGAACAGCGGTGTCGGCTCCATCAGGCGCGAGGCCTCGACCTGGATGTCGGCCCCGTCGAGGCAGGCTTCCCAGTTGTCCACCGCCCGGACCTCCCGGCCCAGGTCGCGGGTCAGGCGCGCGGCGAAGGGCTCGCGGCTCTCCGGCCGGCGCGAGTGGACGCGGATCTCCTCCAGCGGAAAGAGATGGTTCAGCAGGCGGACGTTCCAGTAGGCGGTGCCCCTGGCACCGATATGGCCCAGCACCCGACTATCCTTTCGCGCCAGATACTTGGCGCCCAAAGCTGTGACGGCACCTGTGCGCATCTCGGTGATCGCCGTGGCGTCGAGCAGCGCCACCGGCATGCCGGTCTCCGGATCGAAAAGGTTCAGCAGGGCCATCTCCGAGGGCAGGCCCTTCTTATAGTTGTCCACATAATCCCCGACGATCTTCACCCCCGCCAGGCCGCCCATCGAAAAGCCCGCCGCCTTGCCGATGTAGCCGCGCAGCACGTTGAAGTGGCCCTTGAAGGCGGGGTCCGGCTCCAGGTGCACGCGCGGCTCGATGACGCTCTGGCCCAGGCCCTGGGCGGTCAGCCCGCGCTCCACCGCCGTCAGGATCTCGTCGTCGGTCAGCTCCAGCGCGGCGATGTCCGGCCCGGAGAGATAGGTGAAGGAAATGGATGTCAAACCACTGATCTCCTGAGAACTAAGTGAGCAACTGCGACACGGCATCGGCATAGGCCGCCTGCACCCGTTCGGCGTCCTTGTGCCGGCCTTCCTGCACCACCCACTTCCCGCCGACCATGACGTCGCGGACGGGGTTGCGGTTGCCGGCGAAGACGACCCCGTCGAGCAGCCGCTCGACCGGCAGGGTGGCGACCGCCGGATGCTCCGGATCGAGCACCAGCAGGGCGGCGCGCTTGCCGACTTCCAGCGCGCCGATGGGCCGGCCCAGCGCCTGGGCGCCGCCGGCCAGGGCCTGGACGAAGAGACGCTGCCCGACCGACGTGTCAGGGCCCTCGCCGGCCAGCACGTTGCGGCGGCGGGTGGTCAGGCGCTGGCCGTACTCGAACCAGCGCAGTTCCTCGACCGGGCTGAGCGAGATGTGGCTGTCGGATCCGATACCCCAGCGCCCACCGGCGGCAATGTAGGGCTCGGCGGGAAACAGGCCGTCGCCGAGGTTGGCCTCGGTGGTCGGACACAGCCCGGCGACCGCGCCGCTGGCCGCCAGTGCCGCCGTCTCCTGCTCGGTCATGTGGGTCGCGTGCACCAGGCACCAGCGCGCGTCGGGCGCCCGCGTTTCCATCAGATGCTCGACAGGGCGCCGGCCGCACCAGGCAACGCAGTCGTCGACTTCTTTGGTCTGCTCGGCGATGTGGATGTTGATCGGCGCCGCCGCGTCCAGCGCCGACAGCCCCGCCACGACTTCATCCAAAGTCTCAGGCGTGACCGCCCGCAGGGAGTGTGGCGCGACGCCGACCCGCACCTGCGGGTTTTGCTCATAGGCCGTCTGAAGTGCCTCAACGATGCGCAGCAACCCGCTGGGATCGTTCAGGAAACGCCGCTGCCCTTCACCCGCTTTCTGAGCCCCGAAGCCGCCGTAGCCGTACAGCACCGGCAACTGGGTGATGCCGATGCCGGCGGTTCCGGCGGCGGCGACCGTGCGCCGGGACATCTCGGCGACATCGTCGTAGGGCCGCCCATCGGGGCCGTGGTGCAGGTAGTGGAACTCGCCCACCGCCGTGTAACCGGCCTGCAGCATCTCGACGTAGAGCTGGGCGGCGATGGCCTGCACCTGCTCCGGCGTCAGCGCGGCGACGAAGCGGTACATGACCTCGCGCCAGGTCCAGAAGGAATCGTCTTTCGCCGCACCGGGCCGGGCATGTTCGGCGAGGCCGGCCATGGCGCGCTGGAAGGCGTGGCTGTGCAGGTTGGGCATGCCGGGCAGCACGGGACCGGTCGTCCGCTCGGCCTCTCCCGCTTCCGCATTCGTTGTCACGCGAACGATGCTGCCCGCACTGTCCAGGTCGAACAGCACGGACTCGGCCCAGCCGTCGGGCAGAAAAGCCTGGGGGGCGAAAACCTTACGGATCGTCATCGAGTCCTGCTATGACACCTGCTAAGACACCTGCTATCACCAGGGCAAGAAAGCGGTCTTGCACCAGAAGAGCCGCAAGCGTAAGGCAAGCGAGTTGTATATACAACTCGGGCCGAAAAAAGTCGGCCCCAGCTTCAGGAATATGGCGCCAAGGATAGGGGGCCAAGGAGACGGGTAGGTCGGTTTTCATGTGGGATGATCTTTGGACAGGCGCGCACCTGGCCACGATGGTGGCCGGATCGGCGACCTATGGCACCATCGAAGACGGCGCTCTGGCGGTCGCGGACGGCCGCATCGCCTGGGCCGGGCCGGCCGCCGAACTGCCCGGTGCCGCGGACAGCCTCGCCCGCACCGTCCACGACGCCGCCGGCGCCTGGATCACGCCCGGCCTGATCGACTGCCACACCCACCTGGTCTACGGCGGCGACCGCGCCCGCGAGTTCGAGCTGCGCCTGACCGGCGCCTCCTACGAGGAGATCGCCCGGGCCGGCGGCGGCATCCGCTATACCGTCGAGCAGACCCGTGCGGCCAGCGAGGAGGCGCTCTACGCCGGCGCCCTGTCCCGCCTCGCCGACCTGCTGGCCGAGGGCGTCACCACCATCGAAATCAAGTCCGGCTACGGCCTGACCCTGGACGACGAGTTGAAGATGCTGCGGGTCGCCCGGCGCCTGGGCGAGTCGGCGCCGGTGACGGTGAGGACCACCTTCCTGGGCGCCCATGCGATCCCGCCGGAATTCGACCGCCGTCCCGAGGACTACATCGACACGGTGATCGCCATGCTGCCGGCGGTGGCCGCCTCCGGCCTGGCCGACGCGGTCGCCGCCTTCTGCGAGCGCATCGCCTTCTTCCCGGAACAGGTCGCCCGCGTCTTCGAGGCGGCCCAGGCGCACGGCCTGCCGGTGAAACTGCACGCCGACCAGCTTTCCGACCTGAAGGGCGCCAGCCTGGTCGCCCGCTTCGGTGGCCTTTCGGCCGATCATCTGGAATACACCGGCGAGGACGGCGTGAAGGCCATGGCCCTGAAAGGCTCGGTCGCCGTGCTGCTGCCCGGTGCCTTCTACGTCCTGCGCGAAACCAAGCTGCCCCCCATCGAGGCGCTGCGTCAGGCCGGCGTGCCCATCGCCCTGGCGACCGACTGCAACCCCGGCTCCTCGCCCATCACCTCGATCCTGCTGATCCTCAACATGGCCTGCACCCTGTTCCGCCTGACCCCGGAAGAAGCGCTGGCCGGCATTACCCGCAACGGCGCCCGCGCCCTCGGCATGCACGATACCCACGGCACCCTGGAGCCCGGCAAGGTCGCCGACTTCGTCGTCTGGGACATCAGCTCACCCGCCGAACTGGCCTACCGCATCGGCCACAACCCCTGCCGCCAGGTGGTGAAAGACGGCGAGGTCGTGCGCGGCGGCTGACAAAGCCCCCTCACCCTCCCGCTTTCGCGGGGCCCTCCCTCTCCCCGGTGGGGAGAGGGCTGTGCAGACTTAGCGAGCGCAGCGAGCTTAGACGGAGCTGGGTGAGGGGGATTACCCCTGCCCTTCAACCTCCGCCCAGGCGAGCATCGCGTGGATCAGGCCGGAGAGCACCGGGCGGATCTGTTCGGCGAGATCCTCGCGGAAGCCGAAGGGCGGCGCCTCGTCCATGTAGGTCGACTGGGTCAGTTCCAGCTGCACGGCGTGGATGCCGTTGGCCGGGTCGCCATGGCTGCGGGTGATGTAGCCACCCTTGAAGCGCCCGTCGAGGGCGTGGGTGTAGCCGAGGTTTTCGGCGTCGCGGGCCACCGCGCCCAACAGGCCGAGCAGGCCGGGATCGGCGGCCTTGCCGTCGGCGGTGCCGAGATTGAGGTCCGTCAGCTTCCCCTCGAAAAAGCGCGGCAGCACGCTGCGGATCGAATGGGCGTCCCACAGCAGGGCGAAGCCGTGCGCGGCCTTCAGGCGGGCCAGCTCCTGGTCGATGCAGTCGTGGTAGGGCTGCCACCAGGTCTCGCGGCGCTCGGCCACCTCGTCGGCGTCGGGGCCCTGGCCGTCGCGGTAGATCTCCTCCATGTCGAAGGTCTGCAGCGGACAGAGCTCGGTGTTGCTGGCGCCAGCGTAGAGCGCGCGGCCGTCCGGCGCCCGGTTCACGTCGACGACGTAGCGCGAGTGGGTTGCCTGCAGCAGGGAAACGTCGAGGCCTTCCAGGAAGTCGTAGAGCTGCGGCAGGTGCCAGTCGGTATCCGGCACCGTCCGCGCCACCTCGGTCATCCGCGCGGCGATCGCCGGCGGGATATAGGTGCCGCTGTGGGGCATGGAGACCAGCAACGGCAGGCTGCCTTGCTTGAAGCGGTAGATCTCCATTCGCTGTTCCCTTAACCGGTCGTCCCGTGGCGCGCAGCGGCAAACGGGCCCGGCGCCGCTGGCCCCGCATACTGGCAAGGCGGCGCGCTGTTGTATATACAAGTCCATATAGACGACGGCACGCCCGCGGCCAAGCCCGGCGGGCACCGTCCCGCCAGTATGCCCGGCCCGCGCCCGCAAGAGGAACGCTTCTCAGTCCCATGCCCAACCCCGCCGCCGATCCGCCGCTCTACCAGCAGGTGAAGGACTACCTGGTCGGCCGCATCCTGGCCGGCGACTGGGCCGAAGGCAGTCGCGTACCCTCGGAAAACGAACTGACCGGCGAACTGAAGGTCAGCCGCATGACCGTCCACCGCGCATTGCGCGAGTTGACCGCGGAAGGCTGGCTGGAACGGGTGCAGGGCGCCGGCACCTACGTCGCCCCGCCCAAGCCGCAGTCGGAAGTCCTCGCCATCCGCAACATCGCCGAGGAGATCGCCGCACGCGGCCACCAGCACAGCGCCGAGGTGCGCTTCGTCAGGCGCGAACGCGCCCGGGCGCTGGACGCCAAGCTGCTGGGGCTGGCACGCGGCGACGCGCTGTTCCACTCCCTCATCGTGCACCGGGAAAACGGTCTGCCGGTGCAGCTGGAGGACCGCTACGTGAACCCGGCCGCCGCGCCGGACTACCTGGCGCAGGACTTCACCGCGATCACGCCGCACACCTACCTGCAGGCGGCCGCGCCGATCAGCGAGGCCGAACACGTGGTGATGGCGGTGATGCCCTCCGCCGAGGAACGCAAGCTGCTGGCCATGAAGCCGGGCGAGCCCTGCCTGCTGCTGCGGCGCCAGACCTGGTCCGGCGCCGTGCCGGTGACCTGGGCCCGCCTGCTGCACCCGGGCGAGCGCTACCGCCTGGGCGGCCGCTTCACCGCCCAGGGGCCCAGAGCCTGACGGGCCCGGAGCCGGCGACGGGGAACCATTACGGCCGCGCAACCGTTCCCTTCGGAGGAGGGTATCCACATGCGAACGAAATATCTGAGCGTCCTGACCTTGCCATTGCTCTGCCTGGGGAGCCTGCCGCTGCAGGCCGCACCGGTCGCCGAAACCCTCGTCGGTACCTGGACCTGCACCGCGCACGAAAGCACCGGAGAAGGCGAAAGGGACGTCGCCATGACGCTGAACTACCGGCGCAGCGACGACTGGCTGGTCGGTGAGATCAAAGAGGACAACGGCGCCGCGCTGCTCGACGTCTGGCTCGACGGTACCGCCGAGGGCGGCGCCCCGGCGGAACTCGCACTGCGCCGCATCCTCTCCTACGATGCCACCATCGAGATGGAGGTTGCCGAGGAGGCCCCGACCTGGGTGAAGCTGGAAGGCGAAATGCACCACATCCTCGGTACCACCGCCCACGTCCGTGAGGAGATCCGCTTCACCGGCAGCGAAGAATTCCGCGCCATCTGGGAAGCCAACAGCGGTGAAGGCTGGCAACTCATCATGGACCGGACCTGCACGCGGATTTGACCCTCCCCTCGCCTTAGCGAGTCGACTCCCGGCGCCAAGTTGTATATACAACTTACCTCTGCCCACCGGAGGAACGCGCCATGCCCGATACCAGCCCCAACCCGCGGCGGGACAATGCCCGCGTCATCCGCGCGCCCCACGGCACCGAGATCTCGGCCAAGTCCTGGCTGACCGAAGCCCCCTTGCGCATGCTGATGAACAACCTCGACCCGGAGGTCGCCGAGAAGCCGGAAGAGCTGGTGGTCTACGGCGGCATCGGCCGGGCGGCGCGTGACTGGACCTGCTTCGACAGGATCGTTTCCTGCCTGCGCGCGCTGGGCGACGACGAAACCCTGCTCGTCCAATCCGGCAAGCCGGTCGGCGTGTTCCGCACCCATGCCGATGCGCCGCGCGTGCTCATCGCCAACTCCAACCTGGTGCCGCACTGGGCGACCTGGGAGCATTTCAACACGCTCGATAAGGCCGGCCTGATGATGTACGGCCAGATGACCGCCGGCTCGTGGATCTACATCGGCAGCCAGGGCATCGTGCAGGGCACCTACGAGACGATCGTGGAAATGGGGCGCCAGCATTTCGGCGGCGACCTGACGGGGCGCTGGGTGCTGACCGGCGGCCTGGGCGGCATGGGCGGCGCGCAGCCGCTGGCCGCCACCATGGCCGGCGCCTCCATGCTGGCCGTCGAGTGCCAGCCCAGCCGCATCGACATGCGCCTGAAGACCGGCTACCTCGACAAGCGCTGCGACAGCCTGGACGAGGCGCTGGCGCTGATCGACGCGGCAACGACGAAGGGCGAGGCGATCTCCGTCGGCCTGCTCGGCAACTGCGCCGAGGTGCTACCGGAACTGGTCAAGCGCGGCGTGAAGCCCGATGCGGTCACCGACCAGACCTCGGCGCACGATCCGCTGAACGGCTACCTGCCCGCCGACTGGACCCTGGAACAGTGGGAGCGCGAGAAGACCGCCCATCCGGAAAAGGTCATCGCCGCCGCCAAGGCCTCCATGGCGGTGCACGTGCGCGCCATGCTGGACTTCCACGCCCAGGGCATCCCGACCTTCGACTACGGCAACAACATCCGCCAGGTGGCCCAGGACGAAGGCGGCGCCAATGCCTTCGACTTCCCCGGCTTCGTGGCGGTCTACATCCGCCCGCTGTTCTGCCGCGGCGTCGGCCCGTTCCGCTGGGCCGCCCTGTCCGGCGATCCGGAGGACATCTACAAGACCGACGCCAAGGTGAAGGAACTGATCCCCGACGATTCGCACCTGCACAACTGGCTCGACATGGCGCGCGAGCGCATTCACTTCCAGGGCCTGCCGGCGCGCATCTGCTGGGTCGGCCTCGGCCAGCGCGACAAGCTGGGCCTCGCCTTCAACGAGATGGTCGCCAAGGGCGAGTTGAAGGCGCCGGTGGTAATCGGCCGTGACCACCTGGACTCCGGCTCGGTCGCCAGCCCCAACCGCGAGACCGAAAGCATGAGGGACGGCTCCGACGCGGTCTCCGACTGGCCGCTGCTGAACGCCCTGCTGAACACCGCCAGCGGCGCCACCTGGGTCTCGCTGCACCACGGCGGCGGCGTCGGCATGGGCTACTCCCAGCACGCGGGCATGGTGATCTGCTGCGACGGCAGCGAGGCCGCGGCCCAGCGCATCGCCCGGGTGCTGTGGAACGACCCGGCGACCGGCGTCATGCGCCACGCCGATGCGGGCTACGACATCGCCATCGATTGTGCCCGGGAACAGGGCCTCAACCTGCCGATGCTGGATTAACCATACACCCCCAATGAAACGCCCACCGCCGGTTTGCTGCATCGCAAAGTCACAGTTTTAGCACCCCCGGCGGGCGGGAACTTTTCCATGTTGTCGCCGTTATGGGCACAGATCCGGCCCGAGTGTCCCTACCGGGCGGATTGCTTGAATTGCGTGAGGTGAAATCGATGTTGCGTACCTATGCCGCTCTTGCCGCCGTGGGCCTGCTGGCCCTGGTGCTTCTTGCCGGCCTCAACGGCGGTGGCAATGCCATTGCCGGCCTGTGGTCGGGCAACAACCACGTCAATGTGCTGGTCAACAGCAATACCGGCCAGCCGGTGACCCTGGAAGCGGTCAAGAAGGATATCGACTGGCATCACGACACCGCACGCAAACTGCGCGCGCTCGACTAGCCCCCAAGACCTGGAGCCAACGCGCAGGCCCCGGCGACGCTGCCCTCTCCCCTTCCCCAGGGCACCCCGCCGAAAACCAAAGCTGAAGTCCCGAAGACGCCCTCTCGACCCCGCTCCCCCGGCGGCCCGTCGAGGGGGCGTTTTCTCTTGCCGGCTGGGATTCGCTTTGATGGGTCAGGAGCCCAGGTCACAGACCAGGTCACAGAAATGACTCAGCCAACGAGTCGGCACCCCCCTATTTTGCCCGGGTGCTGTCCGCCCGAATCGCCGACCTAGATCGCTGGCGCCGGCAGCACGCCGGAATTTGCACGCGATCGGGGGAAAGCGGCTTGCGGGGAAGCAAAGCGATAACGGCCTGCGCGGCGTCCGTGCTGGCCATGGTGTTCTCGGTGCAACAGGGCGACCACGGCCCGCTCGTGGTCTACAAGCTGCAGGTCCCCCAGGCGGCGGCGCCAGACCTGTCCGGCACGCCGCAACCGCTGCGTCCCCCGCCCGTCATCATCGGAGACCCCATCATCGAAGACCCGGTCGCGCCAGCGCCGCGGGCAGCGCGGGTCGGCCCGCTGGAGCCAACGGTTCTCGGCACCGTGGTGATGCCGGCCAAACGGCTGACGCCGGCGCCCCTTCCCACGGCGGCCCCCCTTCCCACGGAGGCCGGCGTAACCGTCGCCGGCGTTCCCGACAGCGCGCGTGTCTATCGCATTGTCGAAGACTTCGAGGGCCCTCCCCCGTTGATCAACGAAAAAACCGGCGCCGCCCTGACCCTGCAGGACATCAACGAAGCCGTCGTCTGGCGCCGCGACACCGCCCGCAAGCTGCGCCAGGATCCCTTCGTGCCGCGGTTCTAGGTCCTGCACGGACGCGATCATTCGCTCACCGCCTTTTCGCCTCGCTATCGGCTGCATCGAAAGCCCGCTAGACTTGCTTCCATGGCAGGTCTGCGCGCAGCCCTCTCACGCTCCTTCACGGCGCTCTCGGCCGGCGCAGCCTTGTGGCTGGCGGCGCCCCTGCCGGGCATCGCGGCGGACCCCGTGCGGTTGGAACTGGTGTTGGCGGTGGACTGCTCCTCCAGCGTCAATCAGCAGGAGTTCATCCTGCAGATGGAAGGGATCGCCGCGGCCTTCGAGGATCCGGCCGTGCTGGCGGCCCTGGAGCAGGCCGGGTCGCAAGGGATCGCCGTCAGCCTGCTGCAGTGGTCGAGCGCCAGCGCCCAGACCCAGGCCATCGCCTGGACCCACGTCGTCGGACCCGGCGGCGCCCTCGCTTTCGCCGACAAGGTGCGCCGCGTCGGGCGGCGGGTCCCGGGCGGCGCGACCGCCCTGGGCAATGCCATCGACGCCGCGGTGCTGTGGACCCAATCCAATGCCTTCCAGGGCGAGCGCGTGGTGGTGGACGTATCGGGCGACGGCCGCTCCAACGAGGGCGGCTCGCCGGCCTTCGCCCGCGCCGCCGCCAACCGCGCCGGCGTCACCATCAACGGCCTGGCGATCCTCAACGAGGAGCCGCGTCTCGCGCGCTACTACCTGGCCGGCGTGGTGGGCGGCCCGGGCGCCTTCCTGCTGACCGCCGACGACTTCGACGATTTCGCCGTCGCCATGCGGCGCAAGCTGTATTTCGAAATCGTCGGGCCGCCGATCGCCGAAGCGCCGCCGGCAACGGCGCCCGGGACACAGGCGACGCTCGCCAACGGCGGCTGACCGCGCCGCCCGTCCGGCTCAGGCCCCCTCGGCGCCGATCTCTTCCATGATGAACTCGCGGAACACCCGGACCTTCTCGCGGTCCAGGGCCCCCGGCAGATAGACCAGGTGATAGCCGAGCTCGGTGAGCATCGTGATGTCGAAGGGGGCGACCAGCCTGCCCTCCGCCAGATCGCGGGCCAGCATGCTGGGCTTGCCCAGCGCGACGCCGCCGCCGTCGATGGCGGTCTGCGTCAGCACGGTCCAGTCGTCCATGATCGGCCCGCGGCGCGGGTTCACGCCGCTCGCCCCGGCCACCGCCAGCCACTGGGTCCAGCCGTCGTAGTCGTCCTCGTGCAGCAGCGTGTGATGGCACAGGTCCTCCGGCTGCTTCAGGGGATGCGGCCCCTTCAGCAGCGCCGGGCTGCACATCGGCGTGTAGTCGACCCGCAGCATGAATTCGGTTTCCACACCATCCCAGGCGCCGGCGCCGAAACGCACCGCGATGTCGACGTCGTCGTGCCGCAGGTCGCTGCACTGGATGGAGTGGTGCACCCGCAGGTCGATCTCCGGGTGCTTTTGCCAGAACTTGGGCAGGCGGTAGCCCAGCCACTTGGCCCCGAAAGCCGGCGTCACCGAGACCGTCAGGGTCCGGCACTCGCCGGAATCGCGCAGGTCGTCGGCGGCATCGGCGATGCGCAGGAACGCCTCGTTGACCACCGGGAACAGCACCCGCCCCTCCTCGGTCAACGCCAGCTTGCGGGTCATCCGCTTGAACAGGGAATAGCCGAGATGCGCCTCCAGGGCCTTCACCTGGTGGCTGACGGCGGCCTGGGTGACATGCAGTTCCTCCGCCGCCTTTGTAAAGCTGAGGTGGCGCGCGCCGGCCTCGAAAGCGCGTAAGGCGTTCAAAGGCGGGAGTTTTTTCTGCATCGGTTATGACCTAATTCTGCTAATCCATAGGATGAGAAACCGTCGTTTGTCGCCATCCTGGAAATCAATAAATTACAGACAACACCGGCGCTTTCAAGAGGTGCCGCCCTGAAACCCTCGGAAAGAAGATGAGTAGGATTATGTCATATATCCTCTACAGCTCAATCGCCCGTGCCGGTGGCATCGACCTTCTGCTGAGCATGGAATCCTACAGCCACCAGCCCAATCACCCGTACCGGCGGCGCAAAACCGGGCCCGGCCGGCTGGCGCGCCTGCGTCGGCACGGCGGCCAGGCCCTCATCGCCTTCGGCGGCGCCATGATCCGCTGGGGCAACCGCTGGGCGCCGCCGGCCGCCGCGACACCGGCCAACGGCGCGCTGACCCTGGTGGCCGAATACCCGCGGCGGCACGACCGCCGGCCAAGCCCCCACACTCCCGATCGATGAGGTGACCCCCATGTCCACCCTGTACACAGAACCGCTCCGCGAGAGCGCCACGACTGCCGCACTGGCCCCCGCCCTGCTGCGGCCCTTCCGGACCCTGGCCCAATCCCTGACCCGGACAGTGGCAGCCTGGCAGGCGCGCAACGAGCGGCGCAAACAGCTGCGAGCCCTGCCGGACTACCTGCTGCGCGACGTCGGCCTCACCCGCGAAGATGTCGGCCACAGCCTTGAGGATGCGCTCAAGGAAACCCGCACGCCGTTCTGGCGGCCATAGACCGACCTGGGACGCAAGGCGCGCCCCCAAGAAACAGCCCTGCGTCCTAAAGGGCCGGCTTACTCCCTGAGCCGGCCCTTTTTTTCAGGCGAGCCAGTCGGTGAGGAATTTGCGCAGCCAGGCGGCCATCTCGGCATCGTGACGGTCGCAGCCGGCCAGCTGCTGGTCGCCCGGCTGGGCGCCGGGTTCGTCCAGCATGTAGGCCGCCTCGACGATCCAGCGTTGCATGACGTCCCGCCCGACTTCCGGGTGGAACTGGATGCCGTAGGCTTTGTCGCCGTAGCGGAAGGCCTGGTTCGGGAACACCGGGCCGGAAGCCAGCAGCTCGGCGCAGGCCGGCACCTCGAAACCTTCGTTGTGCCAGTGGTAGACGTGCATGGAGTCACCGAGGAAGCCGTTGGCCGCCGGCGTCGGGTCGATCTTCACATAGCCGATCTCGTGCAGGCCTTCGTCGTGACGGCTGACCCGTCCGCCCAGCGCGCTGGCGAGAAGCTGGCTGCCCAGGCAGATGCCCAGGTAGGGCCGCCCGCTGTCGGCCCAGCGCGCGATCCACTCGATCTCGTCGCGGATGTAGGGCTGGGTCGCGGCGTCGTTGACGCTCTCGGCGCCGCCGTAGACCACCACCGCCGCATAGTCGCTGTCGGACGGCGGCAGGCTGTCGCCCCGGCCCGGCGAACACCATTCCAGCCGGTAGCCCATTTCCTGCAACTGCGCCGAGGCGCGGTCGTCGCGCCGGCCAATCGGGTGGTCGATGAGAAGGATCGTAGGCTTCATAACAACTCCGCAGCGCAACAGGCTGTGTTCTGTTTCCTCAATCTAGGCATTTCGCGCGGCGAGAAAAGCCGCCATGTGAAAACGCGCCTGGGCGGGCGGATAGTGATAGGCCCGGCCGACCGGGCAGGCCCGCCGCGCCCGGCAGCCAAGTTCCAGGCAATCGGCCCCGTCCGGCGCCGCGACATGGCCGGCACAGGCGGCCACGTCATAGCCGGCCGGCGTGAAGGCCGTCACCGGGCACGTCGAAAGGCAGGGCTTGTCGCGGCAGCTCGCGCAGGGATCGGACGGCGGCCCGGCCGCCGGCAGGTCCAGAGCCTCGGCCAGGGCAATGGCGCCGCGGTAGGCGTGCCACAGGCCGTAGTCCGGATGGATCAGCATGCCGAGCGGCGATTGGGCCAGCGGCGCGCCGCGGCGGGCCCAGCGCTGGAACGGCAGGTAGGGCGGCCCGCCAAAGGGAAACAGCGCCCGCCCGCCGAACCGGCCGGCCAAGGCGCCGAGCACCCTGGCGCTCCAGCGGTCGAGGGGATGCCCCTCGCTGTCAGCGGCTTCCGGCGCCGCCGTAAAGGCCGGCCACAGGCCGCCGCCGGCATTGCCGGCCAGGATCAGCGTCGCGCAGGCCCGGCCATCGCTCAGCGCCGGCACGCCGTCGGCCTCGATGGGATGAAACGCGCCCAACAGGACCAGGCCCTGGCCGTCCAGCGCCGCGGCGATCTCCGTCAGCGCATCGCGGCTCAAGCCTCGACCCCGTCTTCTTCCCGGTCTTCTTCCGGGCCTTCTTCGTCATTCTCGTCGCGATCCGCGTTGGCGTCCCAGCAGGTCTCTTCGCTGGTCGGCCAGTCGACGATATGGTCTTCCAGATCCTCGTCGGCCACGCCGGCCTCCGACACCGCCAGGCCGCGTACCGAGATGCCGGCGCGGTGCACACTGTCAGGGTCGCCGGAGACCAGCGGATGCCACCAGGCAAGGTCGCGTCCCTCGGCGAGCCGCCGGTAGGCGCAGCTCGGCGGCATGAAGTTCAACTCGCCGATGTTCTCCGGCGACAGCTGCACGCAGTCGGGCACGAAGACCGTGCGCTGCGCATAGTTGGTGCAGCGGCAGGTGCCGTGGTCGAGCAGGTGGCAGGCCACGTTGGTATGGGCCATCTCCCCGTCGTCGGGGTCTTCCAGCTTGATCAGGCAGCAGCGGCCACAGCCGTCGCAGAGCGACTCCCATTCGGTGGGGGTCATCTCGGCCAGGGACTTGGTCTGCCAGAAGGGGCGCGGCTTGGTCATGGCGGCGAGACTAGCCGCCCGCGGGCCTCAATCCAAGCGCTTCGCAGCCGGTGGGCCGGGCCGCCCATGGCCGCCACCTGCCGACACCAAAAACAGGGAGATCCGAGGAAATCATCGGCTCACCGCCGACCCGTGCGGATTTCTAAAGCACCGTTGCGGACAAAGAGCCTCCCGCGGAAGAAATCGGCATTGTCCGCTCTGGTGTTGCTCCAGACAATTTGACCACCCGACAAATCGTCGCCGATGTGCCACCAACGGCCTTCTTTGTGCCGGTCTTTCAGATCCGCTTTTAGCGCCCCAGGTGACAGCCTTAGTTACCCTGTCCTTCGATGTCGCCTTACGGGGGCGGCGCCATCACGAAGAGAAATTTCCCTGGGCCCAGCGCGGCCAGGGCCAGACGCGGAGGTCAGCTATCGGTTTTCTGACCCAAAATCGGCCAAAGTTGATGACACACCGAAACGTTGACTCACTCCTGCTTGGCAAGGTTTCTTGGGCCATTGGCAGGCTTCGCGCGGATGCCAATGAGCGAATCCCCGCCCTCGCGCAAACACCACCCTAGATAAACTTGCCCGGGTTCATAAGGCCTTCCGGATCGAGCGCCGCCTTGATCCGCCGGTTCAGTTTTTCCTCCACAAGCGAGCGATAGCCTTTGACTTCCTCGACTTTGAGCAGGCCGATGCCATGTTCGGCGGATATCGAACCGTCGAGTTCTTTGACAATGGGATAGACGATTCCGTTCACCACATCCCAATGCTTCAAGAAAGCCTGAGCATCCGCGCCGTCCGGCTGGGTGAGGTTGTAATGAATATTGCCGTCGCCGACGTGGCCAAAGGCGCAGACATGGATGCCTTCCATGTAGTCCCTGACGGCGGCGCTTGCGCGCCCGATGAATTCAGGTACCCGGCTGACAGGCACCGAGACATCGTGCTTGATCGACCCGCCGGCCTTCTTCTGTGCCTCCGGAATGCTTTCCCGCAGGTGCCAGAGGCGTTTTTCCTGATCAACCGACTCGGCGATGACGGCGTCCGTGACGAGACCGCGCTCAAACGCTTCTTCGAGCATGGCATCGAACACATCACGCAGGTCCGATCCTTCCCGTGAGGACGATAGCTCGATCAGCGCATACCAGGGAGCGGAACTCTCCAACGGAAAGACGCCCCCCGTATGCCGGCAGACGATGCTGCAAGAAAAGTCCGACAACAACTCGAACGCCGTCACCTGATCGCCGCTGCGGCGACGGGCCAGGGACAGAAGCTCCAGCGCGGACTCCACAGAGGGCAACGCACAAAAGGCGGTTCGACTCTCCGCAGGGGCGGGAAAGAGTTTCATCACCGCAGCGGTGACAAAACCAAGCGAGCCGTCACTGCCGATAAAGACGTTCTTCATCGAATAGCCGGAATTGTCTTTCCAGAGCGCCCGCATCCCGTCCCAGATTTCGCCATCCGGCAGCACCACTTCGAGACCGAGGGTGAGTTCGCGCGTGTTGCCGTATTTAAGGACACCGACACCACCCGCATTGCTGGCGATGTTGCCACCGATCGTGCAGCTTCCCTCCGCGCCCAGGGACAAGGGGAAAAGGCAGCCGGCATCGGCCGCTGCCCGCTGCACATCCGCGAGCACGACGCCGGCCTCGACCGTGATGGTGTAGTTCACGGGATCGACGTTTCTGATCCTGTTCATACGGGTCATCGACACGAGCACTTCGCCCTTCCGGGCCACCGCGCCACCGACAAGCCCGGTGTTGCCGCCCTGCGGCACCATCGGCACACCCGCGGCAGTGCAGACCTTCACCGCCGCCGCAAGCTCCTGCGTGGTGGCCGGTGCAATCACGACCTGGGCCGTCCCAGCAAAGAGACCCCGCTCCTCTACAAGATAGCCGGCAAGACGGCCGGGGGCGGTGATGATCGCACTCTCCGGCAGCACCGCGACAAGCCTGTCGACGAACCCTGGCGGCAACGCGCTTTCGTCAGGAACCTTGGAGCCTGTGGGTATCATGAGGCGCGCCGCTCCTTCTGGGGGGAGTCGCCTTGGATCTCGGGGCCGATGCAGGCGAAGAGGTTGCCGGCCTGCCAGTCCGGATGGCCGTCGGCAAAACGATCGCACCAGTCGACAAGCTGTACCGGATCCGTGCGCAGGGGGGTCAGGGCCAACACCTCATCGGTGCGGGCGATCATGGCATCGCGCGACCATGGCGCCTCGGGGTCGCCCCGGCGGAAACTGCGTTCCACGATGATGTCGCCTTCCTTGGCCCGGATCGTCACGCGGGCCGGCCGCTCGGCCGGAAAGCGTGCGGTGAAGGACGGGTCTTCCCGAACAGTAACCGCAGCGGCGCGGGCGCGCACCGCGGTGTCGGCAAGCAAACTCGCGTTCAGACCTTTGAAGGTCGGCGCCTTGCCGCAGAGTGTCGCGGCAACGCAGAATGCGGTGGAGAACTTCGCCGCCGCAACGTCCGCCGGCTCCGTCAGCCCTGCAATAGCGAGGGCGCTGGCGGGAAGGTCGACGGCGACCGGCGCCTCACCGGCGGCAGCCTGAGGATGCGCCTCGGCCAGCGCAGCGGCACAATCCAGCGCCGAATGCATCTGCCCGCACACCGGCCAGCCTTTCACGGTGACCGCATGGAGCATGGGATCCGGACCGGGCACCAGCCAGGCCGGATCGCAGTCCTTCAGGCCCCAGGCCGCCCGCATGCCTCTTGGTCCCTCGAGAACCCGCGAGGCGCCGGGAACCCCCGACTCGGCCAAGAGCGCCGCCATGATGCCGTTACGCACCGCCGTCGCGGCGTGGAAGGCCTTGGCTTCTGCCGCGCTGTCGTCGAGAAAGGCCCAGAGTCCGGCAGCCTGGGTCCCGGCATGACCGAGCGCCCAGAGCGTCCGCTCGGCATCGAGCCCGATCATGCGGGAGACCGCCGCCGCAGCCCCGAGACTGCCGGCCGTCGCGGTCGTATGGCAGGTGCGGTAGTGGGCCGCGCCGAGATGGCTGCCAACGCGGATCACCGTCTCGATTCCGGCAATGACCGCCGCGGCGACCGTCGATGCGTCGACACGCCGCGCCTCTGCGACAGCCATGACGGCCGGCAGGACCGTAATGCCCGGGTGTGAGGTGGAGTCACGATGCGCATCATCGACCTCCCAAAGGTGGCTGATCGCAGCATTGGCGCAGGCAGCCGAGACGACAGGATGACGGCCCGGCGTCGCGACAACCGTGCAGGGTCCACTCTCCCCCGGCTGCAGCGACGCCTGTCGGTAGCGCCCCGCCAATCCCTGCCCGGTACCGGCCAGCAATGCCGAAGACCAGTCGAGCATGGTGGTCCACAGGCGTTCGCGCAGGCGCGCATCGCCGGAGTCCAGACACAAGGACGCAGCGAAGCAGGCCAAGGGTTCAAGGGCCGGCCGACTCATGCCGGCCCCTTCACGACTGGCAGGTCCGACCGCGTCTCCTGGCCCCACTCGGACCATGATCCGTCATAGACAGCGACCGGTCCGAGGCCCGCCACCTGCGCGCCCAGCGCCAGGACGGCGGCCGTGACGCCGGAGCCACAGGTGGCGACGATCGGGCTACCCGGCTCGATCCCCGCGACGCGGTAGGCATCCCGGATCGATTGCGGATCACGGTATCGGCCGCTCTCGATGAGCCGATCGAAGGGAAGGTTTCGCGCCCCCGGCATGTGGCCCGAGCGCAGGCCGGGCCGCGGCTCGTCCTGGGCTCCCTCGAAACGCGCAGCCGAGCGCGCGTCGACAACCGTCTCGGCACCGTCCAGCGCGTACCTGACGCCTTCCGCATTCCTGATCCATAGCGGATCGGGCCGCGCCACAAAATCGCCCCGCGCTGCCGGCGGCACCTCGGGTCCGGATTCCACCGGCTTTCCAGCCGCACGCCAAGCCGGCAGTCCGCCGTCCAGCACGCAGACGGCCGTATGGCACATCGCCTTGAACATCCACCACGCCCGCGGCGCGGCAAAGACCCCAGCCCCGTCGTAGACGACGATACGGCTGTCTTGCAATATGCCGAGTGCCTGCGCCGCATCCTGAAACTCTTCAGCCCGCGGAAGCATGTGCGGCAGACCGCTTGCCTGATCCTTCACCTTGCCATCGAAGTCGAAACGACGCGCCAGGGGAATATGTGCGGCGGCGAATTCCGCCTCCGGATCGCGACCGTCGGCTGGCAGATACCAGCTGGCGTCGAGCACGACCGTTGCCGGATCGTCGAGCAAAGTCGAGAGGGTATCGGCGTCTATCAGGTTCTGCATGGTGGGACTATCTCCTGTCACGCGGGCTCCTCCGTCAGCCGTCCGCGGTAGCGCGCCAGAATCGGCGGCAGCGCCAAAGACAGAAAGGCGATCAGAAGGATTGCACCCGAAATCGGGCGGGTGAAGAACGGCCAGATGGACCCCTGTCCAAAGGCCAGGGCAAGATTCAGTTGCTCCTCCGCCATCGGCCCGAGGATCAACCCCAGGATCACCGGCAACACCGGCACCCGGGCAATGTGCAGCAGGTAACCGAGAAGGCCGAAGCCGAGGAAGCAGTAGACGTCGAACATTCGATTGTTCAGCGAGTAGCACCCGACCGTGCACAGGATCAGCAGAACCGGAATCACGTACTGCCGCGGGATCGAAATCGCCTTAACGGTCAGTGGAATGAAGAAGTGATAGATCGCGGTGCAAAAGGCGAACGCCACAAAAAACGACACGAACACCGTCCAGACTATTTCGCCGTTGTCGCGGAACAGCAGCGGTCCGGGATCGATGCCATGAAGCATGAAGGCGCCAAGCATCATCAGCGTGGAAGCATCGCCCGGAATGCCGAGCGTCAACATCGGGATCAAGGCACCGCCCATGCTGGCGTTGTTTGCCGCTTCCGGTGAGATCACGCTCTCGGCGAGTTCCCCTGTGCCGAACTTCTCCGGATGCTTCGACGCCCGTTTGGCCTGGCTGTATGCAACGATGTTCGACAGCCCCGGGCCAACACCCGGCAGGATGCCGATAGCGACCCCGATAAAAGTCGAACGCAGAAGGTCGCGCTTGCGGCGCAGCACCTCGCCCAGGGTACGGGTGAAGTCCGAGAGGCGGAACTTGATCTTGAGAATTTCCGCTTCTTTTCCAATGCCATCCGTATCGGCGAGAAGCTGCGGAATGGCATAGAGCCCAATCAGGGCCGGCAACTCATAGAAACCGGACTCCAGAGCCGTAAATCCGAAGGTCAGGCGTACCTGACCCGACGCCTCGTCCAGCCCGACCAGGGCCAGCGCGATGCCGATAAACGCCGCCATGAAGGCCTTGACCGCACGCCCTTTGACGGACATCGCCGAGATGCAGGAGAAGGTGAAAATGACCAGGGCGAAGTATTCCCAGGGCCCA
The DNA here is from genome assembly GCA_050043265.1 of Kiloniellaceae bacterium. Lineage (GTDB taxonomy): Bacteria > Pseudomonadota > Alphaproteobacteria > Kiloniellales > Kiloniellaceae > Pelagibius. The sequence goes on along the minus strand of JBHJIR010000023.1, from coordinate 26,532 downwards.
AAGGACAACGCGACTTTCGCCAGCAGCGGCGCGATGGTTACCAGCGCAATGCCGGAAATCGTGCCGCCGATCATCGACGAATAGACAGCAAGCCCAAGCGCCCGCGTCGCTTGCCCTTTTGCCGCCATGGGATAGCCATCGAGGCAGGTACCCGCCGACGCCGGCGTTCCGGGAATGTTGAGCAGAATAGCCCCCACAAGCCCGCCCGAGATTGCGCCGCAATAGACCCCCATCAACAGCGGTAGCGCGACCTCGATCTCCATCGCATAGGTAAGCGGCACGAGCAGTGCAATGGCCATGGTCGACGTCAGCCCGGGGATCGATCCGATGACCAGGCCGCCGGCAACACCGGCTAATACAGCAAACAGAGTCCAGGGCTCAAAAACGTGGGCGGCGCCCACCAGAATCTGGTCGTACATGATTGTGGATCCGTCAGGGCAAAAAGGCTTCGAGATAGACGACGAGCAGTACGTAGATCAGGCCCAGCGTACCGGCCGTCGTCAGCGCTGCGACCACCGCCGCCTTCATGCTGCGCTTCGGTGCGAGCACCAGGATCGTGCAGAAACAGAACATGGCGGTAGAGGCCAGGAAACCCACGAAGGCGATCGCCGCGAGGTAGACCACGAAAAGACCCAGCAGGATCATGCGACGGCGCGCGAAGGCACGATGCCAAATGACCGAAATGCCGGAGACCTCGCCCGACTCCTTCGAGACGAGAGTCCGCAGCGTCTCCAGCCCTCCGACAGCAAGTCCTGCCCCGACGACCAGCCAAGGGTACAGCTTGGCGGATACGCCCGCGGCGTTCATATCGGACAACTTGAAGAGCTGCGTCGCTGCAATCAGCAGGGCGGCAATGTAGAGGAAAGAGAAAATGAGATCAGACGTTCGCATGGCGAAAAGCTTTCCTGCGCCGCGGATCGGGATCGGCGTTCACCCGGCCGCAAAACCGCCGGCGCGGCTGCGGAGGCCCCCCCCTCAGCCGCGCAGCAGCGTCAGTTACCAGCCGAATTGAGGTCGAACTTCTTCGTCAAACTCTCGATTCGGTCATAGCGGCGAGCAAGTTCCTCGGCGAGCGCCTCACCGCGTGCCGGAACCACCGGCATGGACTGCTTGGCCAGCTTTTTCTGGCACGCAGGGTCCTCCGCCGCGGCAATCCAGGCATCCGCGAGGGTATCGACGACATCTGCCGGCGTGCCCTTCGGCGCATAGGTGGTAAAATACATGGCGAACACGCTGCTCGCCCCCTGCTCCTTAGCGGTTTTTGCGCCGGAAAGACGCGAGTCACGCTCCCCGGCCAGCACGGCCACAGACTTAAGGTCACTGGAATCAACGTAAGGGGCGGCCGCGCCGACGGCAGTCGGCACCAGCGTCAGGTTACCTTGGATGGCGGCAACGATCCGGGTCTTGTCGCCGGACATCGGAATTGTCCTCACATCGTCGGTCGAGATACCGGCAGAGTCGAGAAAGTCGAGGGCCGCAAAGTGGGAGAAGCCGTTCAACGCCATGCCGATGGTAAAGCTTCCCGGGTTTGCCGAGACCTTTTCCTTTAGCGTATCGACGCTGTCGATCCCCGAGTTGGCACCGGCAAAGATGCCGTAATTCATGGCCACCGTCGAAGCAACCGGCTGGAACGCCGTGTAGTTGTAGTCGGACCGGCCGGTCGGGAGAGCCATGTCCATGCCCTGGTGCGCCCACAGCAACTTATAGCCGTCGGGCCGGGCATCACGAACCTCGACTTCAGCGATCTTACCGCGAGCCCCTTGGATGTTCTTGATCAGCACTTTCTCATCGAGATGCGTCTCAAGACAGGTCGCGAAAACGCGCGCGGAAACATCCGACCCGCCGCCGGGGCCGAAGGGCACCACCAACTCGATTGCCTTGTCGGGAAACGCCAGTGCCGGCGTTGCGGCGACTGCCGTAAGGGCTAACGCGACCATCAGTGTTTTGGCCATAAGATTTCCTCCTTGGTAAGGTTGTGGCGTCGCGGTTACCGCGACTTTTCTTCTTTGATCCTGTCCGGTCGCCCGAACAGGGGCGTTACAATCACTTGCTGCCTTCTGCGAGCCAGGCGGCATCCTTCTCCCGCGCAATGACACGATCGATACTCTCGCCGATTGCGCCGAGGTAAGCTTCCGGACGCGTAAGATTGGCGATTTCCTCGTCACTAAAGGCATCCGCAATCTTTTCGTGAGACCTCAACGCGGCACCGAAAGACTCGCCGGACTCGATGCCCTTCATCGAGGCCTCATAAAGCCATTCGTGCGCCGTGTTCTTGCCGACCCGTCCGCCGAGCTCGAGCATGACGCGCTCGGAAAGGAGATAACCCTGCATCATGTCGACGTTACGCTTCATCGCGGCGGCATTGATGCGAAGCCCCTTCAGCAACAGGCCCGCCTGCAGCATCAGCGCACCGGTCACCAGCGCCGCTTCCGGTACGGCCTTCCATTCGGATTTCCAGGCGATTCCATCGCGCTCATGCTCCTGCACCATCGCCTCAAGCATCATGGACGCGGAGTAGCGAACCGAACGGGACAGCATGGCGACATTCTCCGCCGCCACCGGGTTTCGCTTGTGCGGCATGGTGGACGAACCAAGCTTGCCTTCGGTGAAGCCTTCCTCAACCTCGGCAAACTCGTTGCGCTGCATATTGAACAGCTCGTTGCCGATCTTACCCAAGGTGGCCGCGATCATGGCGAGCAGACCGGTGTACTCCGCAATGCGGTCACGCGCAGGCGCCCAGCTTATGTCGGTCGCACCCAAACCAAGCTTTTCGGCCACCTTCGCCTCAATTTCGGCGGCTCTCGGGCCGTAGCTTGCCTGGCTGCCGACGGCCCCGACCATCATGACGACGAACACGCGCGGCGAGGCCTGCGCGAGGCGCTCGGCGTGGCGCGACAACTCGTCGAGCCATATGGCGCACTTGTGCCCGAAGGTGATGGGCAAAGCCTGCACACCATGGGTGCGGCCCACCATGACCGCATCCCGGTGTTCGGCAGATAGACGCAGAAGCTCACGACCGATAATGCCAAGGTCACGCATAAAGAGCGCATGGGCTTCGTGGAGTTGAAGGATCAGCCCGGTGTCGAGAACATCCTGCGTCGTCGCGCCGTAGTGGAGATTTTCCGCGGCGTCGTGGGAAAGATTCTTCTGCACCTGCTTCAGCAGCGGCACCAGCGTGTGCTTGATGCGGCGCACCTCTTCGGCGACCGCGGCGAGATCGACTTTTCGAATATCGCAAGCAGCCTTGATTTCCTGCGCCGCCGCTTCGGGAATGATACCCAACTCGGCCTGCGTTTCGGCCAGCGCGGCCTCGAAGTCCAACCACTTCTGCAAACGGTTTGCTTCCGAGAACACTTCCCGCAGTTCGGGTGTGCTCCAAAGGTGCTGCATCGTCTGCATGTCAAATACGGATACGCTCATCCGCCAACTCCTTACTAGCCGGCATCCTGCCGGGCCCGGCATCAGGCCGGGTCTTGTTCACCGTAAAATTTCATCGCCAGGCCGCCATGCGCGGCCGCTGCGCCGGCGCACAAAGCCGCCGCGATCAGCACAGCCTCGGCCACCTCAGCCTTGGTGACGCCGAGCTTCTTGCCCTTGGTCACGTGAGACTCGATGCAATAGGGGCAACCCGTCGCGTGTGCGACGGCGATGGCAATGATTTCGCGGGTCCGCGGGGGGATCTGGCCGTTGTCCTGTCCGGGGATCTGGTTGAGCGTCATCCAGGCTTTGAAATCCGCCGGCGCGAGTTCGGACATCAGCATCCGATGCTCCGCATCGCAGGCATCGTAGTACTTGCCAGTTGTCACTGATTGATTTCCTCCTTATTTTATTGTATGAAATTATTATCACTCAGTAAAACAAGGACCGCTGACAATGTCAACAGCCAGGCACCGGGGGACGGCCAATGGGTAAAGACAACACCGCGCCTCCAGGCGTTTTGGAACGAGCGCTCTGGCTCATGTCGCAGTTTTCGATGAAACGTCCGCGGCTGCAGTTGCGTGAGCTTGCCGAACTGTCGGGATTGGACAAAGCGACGGCGCTGCGCGCGCTCCGCACACTGGTCGAATGGGGCTACCTCGAGCGCAATTCGGACGGCAGTTACTCGCCGGGCCCGGCAAACCTGCGGATGGCGTCGATCTTCAAGGCAACCTCGAACTTCATCTCCCGCCTCGAAGTTCCGATCGCCTCGATCAGTAAGCAGGTTAAGCAGACAACCTCGTTCTTCGTGCGCTCGAATGAGGAGCGGGTCTGCCTGGCCCGCGACCATGCCTATCAGGATTTCCGCTATTTCATCGAAGTCGGTGGATCGGTTCCCCTGTCGGAGGGCGGCGCCGCCGCGCAACTGCTTCTGGCCTTTACCGGCCCCGATACCGAACGGCGGGCCAAGACCCGGGCCGACGGCTACTACATCTCCAGGGGCGAGCGGAACAAACATTTCGCCTCTATCGCGGTGCCACTTTTCGAATCCGACGGAACCTTCCTCGGCGCCGTGACGATTACGGGATTGGGCGTCGAACTAACTGATGAAGACCTGATCGGATTTACCCGTATCGTGCACAAGGAGGTGGCTACCGCCGGCTTCCTGTCCGGCCAGGCTAGTTGAAGCCCTTCCTTGGCAGGCCAGAATCCAGCCCTAGTCCTCCTGTGTCTGTGGCGTGGGCTGCATCAATTGCAGACCCCCGCCGATAGCGATGCCGAGAACCAACATGGCGACCTGCAGCAAGTGATCCACCGTCAGCATCGCCACACCGCCCGTGAGGGTTAAGACAACCGATGCCGGAAGGCTCAGGTTACCCAGAACCGGCGCGCGCCGGCCAATGCCGAAGGCTGCCACCGCAATAGCGGCAAAAACCAGGACGAGGGACATCACGATTTCAGTGACGGTGCCATCCAGGATCAGCGCGGGGTTCAGCACAAAGGCGAAGGGAATGAAGTAGATCACGAAACCGAAGCCCACCGCGTGGAAGCCGACTTTGAAGTAGGAGGCCTCGGCAAGACGGGCGGCCGGAAAGCAGGCCAAGGCCACCGGCGGCGTGATATTGGAAACGATGGCCCAGTAGAGAATGAACAGGTGGACCGCCACCTGGTTGAAGCCAAAGCTCACCAGACCCGGCGCCAGAACCACGGCCAGAAAGATGTAGCAGGCGGAGGCGGAAAGCCCCATGCCCAGCACGAAGCTGGCCAGCGCGCCGAAGATCAGCAGCAGATAGGGGTCTCCGCCGGCCAGTCCGACCAGTTCCCCGGACAGCGCGGTGCCCACGCCGGTCATCGACATTGCGCCGATGATAAAACCGACAGCCGCGATGGTGGCAATCAGCTCCGAGACGGAGATCGAGATATCGCGTGCAAGATCGGTCAGGTCACGCCAGGACATGGAGCGGCGCACCAGGACCATGATCAACAGGATAAAGGCAATGACATAGAACGGCGCCTGCGCCTCCACGCGCTGCCACAGGAAATAGACCAGCAGCGCCAGCGCGAGAAGGAAGGGCCAACCCTTGGACAGCGTCTGCTTTAGGCGCGGCCGCTGGTCCGCCGGCACGCCCTTGAGCCCTGCCCGCCCGGCCCGGGCGTCAAGCACCAGCAAAAGCCCCGTGTAGAGCATGGCTGACGGCACGACAGCCGCCACCATCACCGTGAAGTAAGACACGTTCAGAAACTGCGCCATCAGAAAGGCGACCGCGCCCATCACCGGCGGCATCAGCATCCCGCCGGTCGATGCGCAGGCTTCGATAGCCCCGGCCTCATGGGCCTTGAAGCCGGATTTCTTCATGGCCGGGATGGTGACGGAGCCGGTCGTGATGACGTTCGAGATCGACGAGCCACTCATCGACCCAAAGAGAGAAGAAGCGAGAACGGCCACCTTGCCGGCGCCGCCGCGATACCTTCCGAGCGCGGCGCTGGCGCCGTCCAGAAAGAATTGTCCCCCGCCGGTATTGCTCAACACCACGCCGAAAATGATGTAGCCGATGAGCAGCGTGCCGGTCACCTGCATCGGCAGCCCGACCAGACTCTGGCTGTCGAGCACATGCATGGTGAAGGCTTCGCTCAATGAAAAAGAGTTGCCCAGCAGGAACGAGGGCATCTCCCCCGCGATCAGCGGGAAGAACACAAACGCTGTACAGAGGATAAACAGCGCCATACCGGCCACGCGCCTGAGGCATTCCAACAACAGCACGGTCAGGGCGAAGCAGGCCCAAACCACGGCGTCATTCGGCGGCAGCATCATCCAGGCTTCGGCAGTGATACGCCGGCCGTTGAAGGCGAAGTAGAAGCACAAACCCGCCGCGGCCAAGGCCAGCAGCAGATCCAGAGGAAACCATGCGGCGCCGGCAGCCTTGGTCGGCTTGTAGCTGATGAAGGACTGAAACAGGCCGAGACCGAGCAGAATGTAGAGGTAGCTGTTCTCCGGGAGCACCACGCCAAGAAAGCGCAGGTTGAAGATGTACAGCACGGCAATGGCCGGGAAGACGACCCCTACGGTGACGCTTATCCAATACCAGCCGGATTTGAGTTCGCGTTTCATGATCGAAAGCCTGAGTTCACAGCACGTGACTGTCTTAGAAATAGGGCGGGCAAGGCAAAGCCCTGCCCGCCCCTAAAAGAGGAACCGCGGTGGCGCCTTATTCTCCCGCGGCCTTCAGCGCAGCGCTGCGCTGCTCTTCCCAGTAAGCCGGGAAATCGTCGTCGCTGCCGTCAAAGCTCTTCACCACAGCGGCAAAAGCATCGCCCAGCACCTTGCCACGCGCCTTCAGCTTCTCGTTCTGAGCTTCCATCTCGTCGCTCCACACGCCGATTTCCTTGAAGTAACGGACGGCGCCGCTGTGGTAGGGAACGGCGAAATGGGATTTGATCGCGGTCTCGATCTGCCAGTAGGGTGCCGAGGTGATGGCATCCTTGTAGCCGTCGTAGCTCTCCACCAGCATCTTCGTGAACCAGTAGACCTTGTCCTCAGACAGATCATCCTCGGCGAGGTACTGCGGACAGGGGTAGCCGGCCAGTTCGAAGGACTGGCCTTCCTCGACGCCCGCGCCGCGGGTGATGGTGGTCCGGGCAACGAAGGGAGCGATCTTTTCGATGGCCGCCCAGGCTTTTTCATCGTCGGCCGGGATCTCAATCCACGAAATGCCGGCGCCGGAGGACGCCACTTCCAGGGTCACCGGCGAGGTATTCGCCGCCAGCGCCATGTCGACATCACCGGTGATCAGGCCGCGCACCGAGGGGCTGTAGCCCGGGAACTCGACCAGCGTGACGTCATCCAGGGTGAGCCCGGCAGCCGCCAGAAAAGCCTCGGTCTGGATATTGATTCCCGAGTTGCCGACCACCCAGGCGACGCGCTTGCCCTTGAGATCGGCCAGCGTCTGGATATCGGATTCCTTCGCCGTCGCGGGCGAGAAGTTTGCCGCGCGGTTCGACATCAGCAACAGACGCAGCGGCTGCGGCCCCCAGGACTTAGCGCCGAAATCGCCGGTTCCCTCAAAGGCATTGAAGTAGGCCGAGCAGCTCTGCCAGAAATCCGTGCGACCCGTCTTCAAGGCCGACGCGCGGGCGACCGCATTGCCCAACGGCATGACGCGCAGCTTCGTGCCGAACTGCTTGTCGATCGCCTCGCCCTGCGCGGTGATCTCGGCATAGCGGTAGGAGCCCACGTCACTGGCGGCGATCGAGAACACCGACGGCTTCTGCGTCTGGGCAACCGCCGTCGTTGCGATCAGAGCCGCGCCGACGAAGGCGGTTGTGAACTTTACGGAAAATCTCATTTGTATTTCTCCCTGTAGAGATAAGAACTTCGAAAACCCCGACGTTGACGTTCTTTGCTCAAGTGCCGAGTTGCCGGCCCACAGGCCGGAATCAGATCGCGGGTTCAGGCTTCTTCCCATTCGAGTGCAAGAAACGCGATGCGGTCGCCCTCATGCAGCACCGGGTCCCGGCGGTTCATGATGACGATCGAGTCTTTGGCGACGGTCGAAACGTCGCGTTCCTCAAAGAAATCGACGATGCGACCAAGAGGCTCGCCCGCCTTCACCAGGCTGCCGGCAGCCGGCGCATCCACCAGCATTCCGGCGCTGTTGGCGTAGACGAAGCCCCGCTTGGTAACGATCTTGCGATCTGCCGCGAGGGGGGCCGCCCCGGAGGGCTCCGTCATGCCCAGGTGGGCCATGACGGAGCGCACGCCGGCCACACCCTCGGCAATGGGGCCCGGCTGGAAAGCGCCGCCCGAGCCCACCTCAGCCATGAAGGCCGCAACGCCGGCAGCCGAACAAGCGGCGTCGAGGGCCCCGGCGACACCTCCGGCGATTTCGCCGGAGGCGGTCGCGAGGTCGCCCCGGCAGTTGCTCGCCACCCCGAAGGCCAGGGCCATCGCCTCGCCCCGCTCGCAGCTTTCCTCCGACATCTTCGGCGCGAACTTGTAGACCGTGTAGGGGTTGGCATCGAAAGCCGTGCCCACGGTGTGGAAGCTGATCAGATGGGTGGCATAGCGCCGGATCCCCTGAAACAGTGCATGGGCGGCCCGCTGGGAATAGCTGCCGTCCGCGCGGCCGGGGAACTGCTGGTCCATGTCCAGCCAGTCGAGGTTGTTGATCTTGCTGCGCCAATGGACGGACGCAGGGTTGCACAGGGGCGTGCAGACCACCGCCCCGCGCAGGGTTTCGGGATCGAGGTCGGCGATCACCTGGCGCAGATCCATGAAGGCGTTCACCTCGTCGCCATGCACGGCACCATTGAGCCACAGCGTCGGCCCCTGATGACGGCCGTTCACGATCGCCACCGGCATCGACAATTCCGAACCCATGGACAGCGCGCCGACCCGCAGCTGCCCCTGGCCGCATTTTCCCGGCGCCGCAGTCGCCGTGCCGATGGTGATCGTTTCGTTACGCAGGGTCATGATCGCTTGTCCTTATGGTCACTTGTCGCCGTGCTCACTTGTCCGCGGCGTTACTTGCCGCCGGGCCGGTTCACCCGGCTGAGGGCCTGTTCGATGTCGGCCGCGAGATCTTCGGCATCCTCCAGCCCGGCATGAAGCCGCACCATGGGCCCGGCCTCACGCTCGGGGGGATGCACCCTTTCGCCGTAAGGCGAAATCGGCATAGCGAGACTTTCGAAGCCGCCCCATGAACTGCCCACGGCAAAGAGTTCCAGCGCGTCGATGAATCCCTCGGCATCGAAGCCGGGCACAAACTCCACCGAAAAGAGTCCGGCGGCGCCGGAAAAGTCGCGTTGGAACAGGTCATGGCGCGGATGCGACGGCAAGCCCGGATGCAGCACCCGAGCGACCTCGGCGCGGGCGTCAAACAGCTCCGCCAAGGCCATGCCGGTCTCATGGTGACGGGCGTAGCGGAGGCTCAACGTCCGCATGCCGCGCAGCGTGTTGTAGCTTTCGTCGGGCGCCAGGGTCTGTCCGGAGGCCAGCACAAGGGTCCGCAGCGGCGCCACGGCGTCTCCCCGCGCGACGACGCCACCCATCATCACGTCAGCGTGGCCGCCGAGGTACTTGGTCCCGGCAATCACCGAGACGTCGCAGCCCAGCTCCAGGACCCGGCACAGCCATCCGGACCCATAGGTATTGTCGGCCATAACGGTGATGCCGCGGGCATGGGCCTGGCGCGACCACGCCGGGATGTCGATCAGCTCGAAAGTCTGCGAACCGGGCGATTCAAGAAACAGAAGTTTCGTGCTGTCCTTGAAGTAGGGGGTCAGGTCTTCGGTCTCTGCCGGGACGTAATCCGCGGTGACGCCGTAGCGGGCCATAAGCGTATCGAAGAGCCTGCGCGTGGGCGAGAAGACCGTATCGACGACCAGAGCATGGTCGCCGGCCGACAGGAAGGCGCCGATGGCTCCCGCCAGCGCCGCCACGCCCGTGGGAAAGAGGTAGGCGGCATCGCCGCCTTCGAGACCGGCCAGCGCACCCTGCAGCGCATGGGCCGACGTGGTCCCGCGACGGCCGTAGGAAAGAACCGTCTCGTCGACCTCCCGCCGGGCCTTGGTGTCCCGGTAGGCGGCGACCGTATCGTGCAGAATGGTCGAAGCACGCACGACCGGGGGGTTGGCCGGCCCGGGGCGCTGTGGCGCGCCATAGTGAAGGAGCTTGGTGTCGCGTTTCATTCGGAGTGTTCCATTGCTTTGGACACGAAGGGTCCGGTGCTGAAGACCGCGCGTTCCTGGTCATCCATCTGCGCAATCAACCCGGTTTCCCATTCAAGGTACTTCCGCGCCGACTCCAGAGAGCCCGATTGCCGGTCGTGAACGTAGATCAGAAAATCGATCATTTCTTCATCGGGCGGCAGGTCGGGGCTGCTCTCGATAGAAAGGCCGGCAGCTTTCCAGGCGGGCACACCGCCTTCCAGGAGGCGTACATCCCGGTGCCCTGCAGCCAGCAGGTCGGCGGCCAGAAGCGACGCACGGCTTTCATCGCCGCAGACCACGATCGGACGGCCAAGGTAGGCTTGCAGTCCCTGAAGGCGCGGGCGGATCGCCCAGAGGGCGCCGGCGATGTGACTCTTGCGATAGCTTTCGCCGGATGAGGCATCGACCAGAACGGTCTCAGCCGTCCGCGCCGTTGCGAAATCTTCCGGGGTCAGACGCGGCAGTCTGGAGGTCAGCGCGGGGGCCCAGGCCGGCGCCGGGCCGGTCTCGGGTTCGGCCAGAGCCGCGACGTCCAGATCCAGCACAAAGGCATCATGACCCATGGCGCGCAGCCAATAGCAGCTGGTCACGGCCCGGGGCCCCAGGTCGCAACACAGCACGATACGGGCATGGCGGGTGGCGACCCAGTGATCGGTGGCCTGCACCAGTTGGCCGCCCGCTGCGTGACAGGCACCGGGCAGGTGTCCCGCGCGATATTCCTGTTCCGTACGAACGTCGAACAGATAAGTGCTGCGGCCCTCGTCCGCGCGCCAATTTTCAAGTGTCTCGGGCGACACAAAGGGCACCCCGTTGGCCCGGGCGAAGGCTGCGGCCCGGGCACGCACCTTGGCCAGGTCGCGGGCGCCGAGGGGAGGATGCGGATCGGGACTATTGCTATAGTCGAGCGTCAGGTCTGAAAGCTGCCAACCCTGAGTCCCATTACGCAGGGCGGCAACGCGATTGGCGATGCCGAGCGAAATCAACGTCTGCGCCCCGATGATCGATCGGGTGCGGCCCGCACAATTGATGATGACCTTCGTATCGGGATCCGGAGCGAGGCCATCAATACGATACCCCAACTCGGCATTCGGACAGGAGCGCGCGGTAGGAATGTTCATCCGCGTGTATTCGCCGGGCGAGCGACCGTCGAGGATCACGATATTCTCGCCCCGCCGGATCATCTCGTTCAACTCTTTGGCTGATACAGACGGCGTTCCCATATCGTGTTCGACCATCTCGCCAAAGGCTTTGGACGGCACGTTGACGCCTTTGAAGAGTTCGAACCCGGCGGCCTTCCAGCCCTGGGCGCCGCCATCGAGCACGGATAGATTGCCGTAGCCCAATGCGCGAAGACTTTCGGCGGCGCGGCGCGCCACCCCTTCGTCCTCATCATCGAAGACAACCACGCGCGTGGCCCGACAGGGCACAAGCAGGGGCGCCTGGTACTCCAGGCTGCTGAAGGGACAGTTTACAGAGAAGAACGGATGTCCTTCCCCGTATTGGCCGTGCTCGCGAACATCCAGCAGGGCAATTTCGTGACCGTCGGAAAGCGCTGACTTAAGCTGCTGCGGAGAGATGGATTGGGTCAGATTGGACATAAACTCAAGCGTAAGATGGAGAACGGATGGCCTTTGAAAGCCCGGTGGCCGTGCCGGCTCAGCGACGGGTTTTCACACCCACCGGCATAATCCAGCAGGTGCCCGCCTCAGGATCATAGGCGGTGCGTTCGGACAGGGATTCGAGCGGGCGACCATACATGTGCAGATGCCGGATGATCCGGTCGCCCTTGATTTCGACCGAATGAATGTCGTCCGGCATCAGGGCGATCGAGCGGGTAGCGTCGGCGCCGAGTTCGACAACCTTCTGGGCCTCGACCGCGGCTTTGCCGGGCTGCGACCCGTCATCAAGACGCGTCCACAGAGTGTTGTGCTCGACGCCGTCGACGGCAGCCACGCAAGCCCAGGTCGTATGGTCGTGCGGCGGAATCTTCTTACCGGGGCGCATCACATTCAGGTACAGGGTCAGGCCCTCGGGAGAATCCTGCGCGATAAGATAGCGGGTCTGGCGCTCTTCCTCATCGGGCGGCGGAAAATCCGCCTCGGACCATAACGCGGCCTGACCGGCAAGCTCGGCGAGTGCGGCACGCGCCACATCCAGTTTTTCGCGATTGGGCTCACCCGTCAGGACCGCCCGGACTTTGGTTAAGGTGGCTTCGACCGCTTCGGACCGTTGCATGGACAACGCGCTCTCCTGCTCTTGATTGTGCATCCAAGAGGTTAGCGGCCGAAATTTCGACGGCACAAATTCATAATCCACCGCCTTCGATAAGGCAGCGCTTATGGTTTGTGCGAAATATGAGGGGGATTCAGGCCGAACAGAGCAGGTCGTAGAGATACAAAGCAGCCTCGCCGATTTCGCCATACGCCCGGTAAACGTAGAAATTCACGTTGGGTAAAGGCGGCAGACCGTCTTCTTCCCCGTAGATGCGCAGGTCCGGCGTCAGCATCTCCGGCGTACGCGCCGTGATGCCCAGCCCCGCCGAGAGGGCAACCTGGATCGACGAGATGTTCGGGCAGGTGTAGCGCTCAACCCAAGGGACGCCGCGCTGGTCAAGGGCCGTCAGCGCCATTCGCCGATAGATTGACGGTTCGTCCACCAGCACCAAAGGGACAGGCCGCAGAGGATCCAGCTTTGTACCGACCCGGCCGATCCAAACCGCGGGCGAACTGCGCAGCAAGCGCCCCTCGAACCGTTCGGAGTGACGCGTCGTCAGGGTCACATCCAGCTTTCCGTCCTGTAGCAGCGGCATCAGGTTCGGACTGCGATCAACCGTAAGGACAACATGCATATTGGGATAGGCTTTTGCGAAACGGCTGAGCACGAAAGGCAGGATGCTATCTGCGATGTCGTGCGGCGTGCCGAGCCGCACCGCACCACTTTCCTGGCTGGCGCCCAGCGTAGCCAGGGCATGATCGTTGAGCGAAACGATCTGCTCGGCAAAGTGCAGAAGATTGTGCCCGTGCTGGGTCAGCACCCGAGGCCGACCCTCTTTGACAAAGAGGGGGTGCCCCACAGCCTCTTCAAGACGATGCATCTGCTGGCTGATCGCCGACTGCGAACGCAACACCCGGTTGGCTGCGGCAGTAAAGCATCCCTCCTCCGAGATGACGATGAAGGTTCGAAGGAGGCCGATATCAAGAATGACGGCCATTTTCACGATCCTGCCCGCATGATGCGTATCGCAGCGCCCTACACAGACTTGCGCGGCAGGATCGCCTCGTGGGCGACAGCCTCCGGCACGGCTGCCGACCAGCGTTCCACCGAGACCAGGGACAGCTGTCCGGCACAACCTTGAGAAAGCGGCGAGGTCCCGATGTCCGATGTCACGGCATTCGGATTGCCATTCACACAGGTCCGGCCTGAGCCCGGCAGATCGAGAGGAGCATACCATGCGCCGGTTGAAAGTTGCACGACACCTGACGCGATGCCCTCGGCCGGCTCTGCGGCGGCCAAAAGAGCGCCGCGGTCATTGTAAATGCGAATGACGTCACCCTCGGCGATACCCAGCCGGGCCGCGTCATCGGGGTTCATCCGGGCCCGCTCCCGCCCGTTTCGCTTCAGGCCCATGGCAGTGGCGCCGAAGTCGAGCTGACTGTGCAGTTTGCCGCGCGGCTGGTTGGCGACGAGCTGGAAGGGGTTCACGGCGGCTTGGGGCGCGCCCAGCCATTCTTCGGGCTCCACCCAGGCCGGGTGCGGCGGCAAGCCCGCACGCTCGACGACAGCGGAGGAAATCTCGATCTTGCCGCTCGGCGTAGACAGAGCGTTTGCCACCGGGTCGGCATGGTAGCGCTGCATGCACGAGGGCCCCTCTGAAACCGGCAGTTCGACGACCTCGCCCTGCATGAAAGCTTCAAAGTCCGGGGCCTGCATCCCCTTTTCCAGGAGCGCGCTGCGCGTGGGTTCGTAGAGGTGGGCCAGCCACTCGCGGCTGCTGCGCCCCTCCGTGAAGGCATCTTTGCACCCCAATCGCGCGGCAAGATCGGCAAAGATGTCAAAGTCGTCACGCGGGCCTTCGGGCGGGTCGACAAGACGTTGCATGGGAATCAGAAAGGGATCGTTGCCCGCGGCACCAATGTCTTCGCGTTCCGCGGTAATGGTGGCGGGCAGGACGATATCGGCGTGACGCGTGGTGGCGGTGCCGACACTGTCGTGCACGATGATCGTGTCGGGGCGGGTAAAGGCCTCCGCCAGCCGGCTCAGGTCCTGATGGTGGTGGAAAGGATTGCCCCCGGCCCAGTAGACCAGGCGAATGTCGCCATAGCGGTGTGTCTCCCCCTTATAGGTGAAGCTCTTGCCCGGATTGAGCAGCAGCTCGGAGATGCGAGCGACGGGGATGAAGCCTTTGACGCCATTGCGTCCCTGGGGCAGCGACGGCAGCGGCACCGCCAGCGGTGGCTTGCCGGTGCTGCCCATCGAGCCCAGGGAGTAGGAGAACCCGCCGCCCGGCAGCGCCCATTGCCCCAGCATCGCAGCCAGGGTCAGTGCCATCCAGACCGGTTGTTCGCCGTGGCGGGACCGCTGCAGGCCGTAAGCCACGGTCACATGGGTGCGGCCCGCGGCGGCCCGGTCAGCCAGATCGCGGATCGTCTCCGCGGAGAGGCCGCAGATGCCGGCGGCCCATTCCGGCGTCTTCGGCGTGCCGTCGCTCTGCCCGGTCAGATAGCGCTCGAAGTGGTCATATCCGGTTGTATAACGCTCCAGGTAATCGCGATCGACCCGGCCCGTCTCCTGCAAGCGATGGGCCATGCCCAGCATCAACGCCACATCGGTGGCCGGGCGTGGCTGCAGGCGCATCAAGCCCGGCAAGTCGGGCATGTCATCGGCAACCGGGCTGATCGAAACAAAGCAGCATCCCCGCCCGGCGGCGCGCTGCATCTGATTTTCTGCACTGTGCTGACTGGTCCCGCCGGGAGAGACCTGGAGATTGCGCAGGGGCAGCCCCCCAAAGGCGAGCACCAGATCGCTATGCTCGGCAATCTCGTCCCAAAAGGCCTGGTCGCGCGACATGCGCTTCGCATCGCCCCAGACCAGATCCAGAATTACGGCGCCCGCCGCCGAGGAGTAGGTATCGGCCGAGCGCACGTAGCCGCCGAAGACCGTATTCAGGAAACGGTGCACCTGGCTCTGCGCATGGTGGAACCGCCCCGCCGAAGACCATCCATAGGACCCGCCGAAGACATGCCGCCCGGGCAGGTCCGCCGGCAGGCTGGGGCCGGCACCGAGCCGCTGCAACTCGGTCGCCACCAGGTCCAAAGCCCGATCCCAGGAGACAGCCACATAGTCGTCGGTTCCCCGACGCGGGTCGGGCCCGGGCCCGTCCTGCAGCCACCCCCGCCGGATCAGCGGCTGGCGCAAGCGTACCGGATGCGCGATGGCCGCAGGGATGTTCTGCAGGAGGGGCGACGGCGCGGGATCGCGCTCGAAGCCCTGCAGCTCCAGCGTGCCTTCCACCATGCGCGCCCGGAAAGTGCCCCAGTGGCTGGAGTGATAGAGAAACGGAATTTGGGTCATTGCGGCTCACGCTGATTGTCGGCAAAGGAGGACCGGCGGCCCGGGAGGACACGGCCGTCGATTGGGTCTCGTGCTCCTGTCCTGGAGAGTGAGCCGACCATAGTGAAGGCCGGCCAGGAGATAAATAGTCAAGACCGGCTTCAAATCCAACCACTGCTGGCCAAATGCGCAGGGGCCGGGGCAACAACACCTGCGAGAGCGCCCATCGCCAGCATCGCGCCCGCGTTGATGCCAATTCACGGAATTGGCGCGAGCCTCCAAGGTAGCGTTCAGGACCGGGCCGCAGCAGGCAGAGCCAAAGATGCCGCAATGTCGCCGATCACACGCACCCGAACCCGCAAGGAATCGCCGGGCAGGTATGCGAGCGGGAGATCCTCGACCTCCACCGTCTTCAGGCTGCCCGGCGATGCGCCGGCCTCGACCGCGCGGACTTCGGCCTGGTGCAACGCCTCTGCAATCGCCGCTTCCCGATCAAGTCCCGAGAAGATGTGATCGACCTCGCCGCTGACCTGGGCGATCGCCGCGCCAACCGCATTGGCGACGGCATGGTGCTCGACGCGCACGACCTCGCTGGCGCCGTCAATGCTGTCGGGAATGAGGAAGCTGCCGCCACCAACGGCGATCAATGGCACATCGCCTGCCTCGGTCTTCATCCTGTCGATGCCTTCGGCAATCATGCCATGCATGGCCTCGACGATGGCGGCAACGTCAGTCTTGTCGAGATTCTGCACGAGGCTCCGGTCGCCGACCTCGGCGATACCGGCAGCGACCGCCAAATCGGTAGACGTGAGCTGGGTCCCGCCGAAAACCATCGCTTCCTTCGTCAGGCGGTAACCGACGCTGCCGGGGCCTATTTTGCCTGTCTTCAGGTCGATCTCGGTGCCCCCGCCCAGCGCAAGGGAGAGCAGGTCGGGCATCCGAAACAGGGTGCGCACGCCCCCCACCTCAACAATGGAATTGGCTTCACGCGGAAAGCCGTTCTTCAGGTAACCGATGTCGCTGGTCGTGCCACCCACATCGACAACAACGCCGTCCTCAATACCGCAGAGAAACACGGCGCCACGCATCGAGTTGGTAGGCCCGGACGCGAAACAATAGACCGGAAGTCGCGCGGCCTGCTCGGCCAGCGTAATGGTACCGTCATTCTGCGTGATGTAGAGCGGCGCGGAGATGCCACTATCCGCCAGCGCATCGACGAAGGCCCGGGCGGTCTTTTCGGCCATATCCTGCAGGCAGGCATTCAAGAGGGCCACATTCTCCCGCTCCAGCAGGCCGATACGGCCGAGGTCGTGGGACTGCGTGATCCGCGCACCGGGAATCTCCTCGGCCAGGATCTCGGCCGCGGCCTCCTCGCACTCCGCCGTCAGCGGGGAGAACACCGAACTGACGGCAAAGGCCGTCAGACCGTCGTCGGCGAAGCGCTTCGCCGCGTCGCGGATCGCCTGGCGGTCCAGCGGCACGATGGGCCGGCCGTCGTATTCATGGCCACCTTCGACCATGGCCACTTCGCCGCACACCAGACCGGCCAGATCCTCCGGCCAATCCACGAAAGGCGGCAGAGAAGCGCTGGCCGGCAGGCCAATGCGCAAGGCACCGACGCGGTTCAGTCCGCGCCGCTGAACCACGGCATTGGTGAAATGCGTCGTGCCGATCATGACGGCGTCGATCGATGCCGCCAACGCACCATCGCCCTGCAACACTTCGGCCAGGGCCTTGCGCACGCCGCTGGTCACATCCTCGGTGGTCGGGGTCTTGATGCCACGCAGCACGCGACCGCCCTCAATGAGGACGGCATCCGTATTGGTACCGCCAACGTCGATGCCGATGCGCTTCATGCCTTCACCGCCTGAAAAACAGTTTTATAATCGAAATCATAGCCAAAAGCTCGGGGACCGACGTGATCGAGCCCCTGCGGGGTCAGCAGTTGGTCTGGCGACGGCAGCGCGACGACGCTCACGCGTTGACCGTAGCGGATCGACTCCGTGCCGATCGCCTCGCCGGAAACGCTGTCCATCACACAGATGATGTCCGGCGTGGTCACCACGACCTCCCCATCGCGCCAGCCAGCCGCGAACTCGTTCTGGAATTCCAATTCGAAGGTGCTGCCGCGGTCTTCGCCCAGCCCTTCGACCTGTGCCTTGCCACGCAGGAACCCTTCGGTCGCCCGCCGCTGCAGGTCATGGATCTTGCCTTTGAAAACCAGTACGCCACTTTCTGCTTCGAGCAGAGCGGCGACGGGGTCTTCGTGCCGGCGGCGCGCCTCGCGCACCACCCGTCCGATGCGGATTGCCTTCGTCGTGGTATCGAGGATGCCGTGCTCCTTGACTTCGCGACCGCTGCGTGGCGCCTTGCAGGTGGCGGCGATCGAGCCCACCTCGGTGCAGGCCTTGCGGCTGATGCGCTCCATCCACTTCCAGCTCGCCGCGCGCGCCACGATAACCTCGTTATCGCGAATGTCGGCCAGGGTCAGCGGGAACATCGGCAGACCGGCAATGGCAAAGCTGGTCATCTGCGCCTCCGGAAAGGCCCGGCCCATCGCATCGGCATCGACCATGGGAAGACCGGTGACCGCCGATACCAGCAACGACTGGAACGCGTTGCCACCGCCGATCTCGACCGACATGACGGCGCGGAATTTACGCCCGAGGTAGTCCTCCATCATGCGGAGCGGCTTGGCCGAAAAGGCGGGATCGGACAGCCGTTCCTGACCAACCAGCGGGGCGCCCATGTTGGAGACCACGGCCACCAGGTCGTCATCGTCCAGACCGCGCGGATCCATCAGATTGACCCGCTTACCCTGTTGATAGAGGTTCCTGGCATTCAGGTACGATAAGTAAGGACTGCCGCCGCCACCCGCACCCAGGATCCAGGCACCAGTCGCCAGAGGCTCCAGTTCGTCCCGTTCGATTTCACGCAGCATCTCTGCAGCCGTCCTCCGGTTTCGCGCCCGCCTTGCCGGGCCATTCATGCAGAGCCTAATCGAGCCTGTTACAGAGGCAAATACGGGCAAGCCCTTAGCGGTCGCGCAGCGGATACATGACTGCGATGAGCCACCGGCGGGGCATCGCTAGACGCCTTGCCCTACCTGCCCTATCCTTGAGTCCTCGATTAAAGTATGAGTTTCCGAGCAGCCATGAACCCGCCATCGCCCGATACCGACGCCACGGAACATCGGGTCGCTTTCGTAACCATCGTACAAGCCCCGCGTGCCGACGTGGTGCCTGAAATCCTGCGCATGGTGGGACGCCCGCTGGCCTGCGAGCAATTCGGCGCGCTGGACGGTCTTTCCGAGGCCGAGATCGAGGCGGCCGGGCCCTCGAACGACGAAGAATCGCTCTACACCCGCCTGGCGGACGGCGACCACGTCGTGATCTCCAGCAGCTTCGCCACGCAAAAGGTGGCCGGACTGCTCGACCGTTTGGACCGCGCGGGGTTCAACGTCCTGGTGCTCATCACCACTGGCCTTTTCGCACCTTTCGCCAGCCGCACACCGCTGATCAACGGCCAGCTCGTGGTGGATGCCTGGATCGACGCCCTGGTCGTCGAAGAAGGCCGCATCGGCGTCGTGTACCCACTGCAACGCCAGATTGCGGAACGGCACTACCTGCATTCCCACGCGACCACCATCCGCAAACCCCAGGCCGCCGCCCTGACGGCCGAAAGCGGGCGACTGGAAGAAGCGGCCGGACAGATGAAGGACTGCGAACTGATCCTCATGCACTCAGTCGGGTACACCGAGTCAGAGGCCCAGCGCGTTGCCGGCCTCACGGGAAAGCCCGTGGTAACCGCCAGACGAGTCATCGCCGGGGCCCTGCGCCTGCAGCTCACGCAACTCGATGAACTGCGCGATCTGCCCGACGGTGAACTGGTCGACCGCCTGCCGGAAGCCGACGAGCCTCTCACGCAACGGGAACGCGAAGTTCTGACGCTGGTGCTCGACGGCCTGTCCAATAAGGAAGCGGCGCGAAAACTGGGAATCAGCCACCGCACCGTCGAGATCCACCGCGCCCGTGCCATGGGTAAACTGGGGGCCTCGTCTCCCGCCGAGCTGATCCGCCGCATCCTGCTGACGGGCCGCACTTAGCCGCCTACGAACAGTTATCGCCGGACCCGGCCTAACTTAAGCGGCGGGGTACGTGGCCGCACGTATTTCCGAGCCGGGAAGCTTCCTCGTACCGTGTTTGCTGTCGGCAGACGCACGGGAAACCGTGCGTAGGGCCGGCTCGGGCAACAATGAGGACTACACCGTGGCAAAGCGCACCGCGTTCGTGACCATCGGGCAGGCGCCCCGGGTCGATCTGACACCGGAGATTCTGAAGGAGGTGAAGTGCCCTCTGGACGTCGTCGAGATCGGTGTCCTGGATGGACTGGACGATGACGCGATCGCAGCTCTCGCCCCCGTCGATGGCGAACAACGCCTGGTCAGCCGGCTGGCCGACGGCCGCGAAGTGATTCTCGGCAAATCGAAGATTCAACAACGCCTGCAGCAGCTCTTCAACGAACTGGACGGCGAAGGCTACGACCTGATCGTCCTGCTGTGCACCGGGCATTTCGAGCGGTTCCACCTGCGCACGCTGTTCATCGAGCCGCAGCAGGTGGTCGATCACTTCGTCCGCGGGCTGGCCTACGGCGCCGAGACGCTCGGCATCCTGGTGCCCGACAAGAAGCAGATAGACGAGTTCCACGGGATTGACGGCAAGACCAGCAAGGTGACCTTCGCATCGCCCTACAGCGGCGATCGCATGCAAGCCGCCGGCCGGGAGCTTTCAGAAACCGACATGATCGTCATGCATTGCATGGGCTATTCGGAGGTCATGCGGCGGCAGATCGCCGAAGCCTCCGGCCGGCCGGTGATGCTGTCGCGGCGCCTGGTCGCGCATGCCATCGACCTGATACTCACCTGACAATCACAAGAACCACGCACCACCCGAACAGGAGGCCAAATAACAATGATGAAGATTCTGAAAAGCGGCCGGCAAGCCGCCTTCGCCTTGACGCTCGGCGCGCTTGCCGCCACGTCACTGAGCCAGCCGGCGGCCGCATTCGAGAAAACACCGGAAGGCCCCGTGATCGTATTCGGCGGTCGCCAGCCGGTGCCCAACCTCGATCCGAGCCAGGTTTACAACTGGTCGACCCGCATGCTGCAGCAGTCGCTCTACGATGCGCTGGTGAAGTACGAAGACAACCCTGCGGAGATCAAGCCCTGGCTGGCATCGAGCTGGGAAAAGAACGACGACGCGACCGTCTGGACCTTCCATCTGTCCAGCAACGCCACCTTCCACAACGGCGACCCGGTTGACGCCGCCGCGGTCAAGTTTTCGTTCGAGCGCACGCTGAAGATCAACAAGGGTCCCGCGTGGATGCTGTCCTCGGTGCTGAAGCCCGAGGGTATCGAGGCAGTCGACGCCCACACCGTGCGCTTCACGCTTGAAGAACCCTATGCGCCGTTCCTTTCCTTCCTGCCCTGGTGGTACATCATGAACCCCAACGAGGTCATGGCCCACGAGACGGATGGCGACATGGGCCAGGCCTGGATGACCGAGCACGCCGCCGGCAGCGGCCCCTTCAAGATGGGACGCTGGGAGCAAGGCACGCTCTATCAGCTGATCGCGCAGGACGACTACTGGAAGGGCTGGCCGCATGACACCCACCCGGCCGGCGTCATCTATAAGCTCATGCGGGAGGCCTCGACCCAGCGCGCCGCGCTGATTGCCGGCCAAGCGGACATCGTCGAAGGCCTTTCCAGCGAGGATTTCGACGTCATCGGCCAGATGCCCGGAATCGTCGTGGAGGATCACGGCGGCATGACCACCTTCGGCATCAAGTTCAATACCCAGGTGGGTCTGACCGCGGACATCAACCTGCGTAAAGCGGTTGCCTATGCCTTCGACTACGACTCGCTGCTGCAGATCTACAACGGCGCCGCAGTGCTGGAAGACAGCCCCTTTGCGCCGGCGATCAAAGGCCACATCGCCGTCCCGGACATGCCGCGCCAGGACCTCGCCAAGGCCAAGGAATACCTGGCCACGAGCGCCCATCCCGACGGCGGCATCGCGCTGGAATATGTCTACGTTCAGGGCCTGGAGGAAGCGCGCAAGATCGGTCTGGTGCTGATCGACAACCTGAAGCCGCTGAACATCTCGGTGAAAATGGTCCCGCTGCCCTGGCCGAATATGACGGCCCGCGCCGAAAAGGTAGAAACGGCACCGAACATGATCGCCATTTTCGCGACCCCCGTCGCCACCGATCCGGATGCCGTGGCATTCCAGTATCACAGCGACTCCTGGGGGAAGTACTATGGCTCCCACTATTTGAAGGATCCCGAACTCGACGCTCTGATCATCGAAGCCCGCGGCAAGGCGAATTGGGACGAACGGGCGCCGCTCTATGCCGAAATCCAGAAGCAAATCGTGGCCGACCAACCGGAGATCTTCGGTATGCTGTCGAATCGCCGCTGGGCCCGCCGGGACTGGCTGAAGGGATTCAGTTTCTCGCCCGTCCACTTCACCGGCGAGGTTGATCTCTACCAGCTGACCATCGACGCCAAGTAGGCTGTCGAAATCGCGGGAACCGCCGGGCGTCCCTGCTGGGGCGACCGGCGGAACCTGCCGGCGGGGTTCAACCTGCCCAAGGGACCAGGAGAGGGAAAACACGGATGGCCATCTATATCGGCAAGCGCTTGGCGCTGCTGCTCGCCATGCTGTTCGGCCTGCTCCT
Organism: Kiloniellaceae bacterium; assembly: GCA_050043265.1. Classification (GTDB taxonomy): domain Bacteria; phylum Pseudomonadota; class Alphaproteobacteria; order Kiloniellales; family Kiloniellaceae; genus Pelagibius. The sequence goes on along the minus strand of JBHJIR010000023.1, from coordinate 4,119 downwards.
GATCACCTTTTCGATCTCTCATGTTGCGCCGGGCGACCCTGCCTCACTGGCCGCCGGCCCGGATGCGACACTGCAGATGGTCGAACAGATCCGCCAGGAGTACGGGCTGGATCAGCCGCTTCCCATACAGCTCGGCCGCTATCTCATGGGAGTCGTGCGCGGTGATTTCGGTCGTTCCGTGCGCACCAACCATGACGTGCTGGACGACCTCGTGACGTACTTTCCCGCGACCTTCGAACTGGTCGTCTTTTCAATTCTGATTGCCATTGTGCTCGGCATCCCGCTCGGCATCCTCTCCGCGCTGGGCCAGAACCGCTGGTTCGACCACCTGGCCCGCGTCGTCAGCGTGTCCGGCGTTGCGATTCCGATGTTCTGGCTTGGCCTGATGCTGCAACTTCTCATCGCGCTGGACCTGGGCCTGCTGCCGCTCGGCGGGCGCCTCGGTCTCATGTCGACGCCGCCGCAGCCGATCACCCACCTCTACCTTGTAGACTCCCTGCTGCAAGGGCAGTGGCGCGTGTTTTCGGATGCGGCGGCGCACCTGGTGCTGCCGGCCGTCGCCCTCTGCTTTCCGGCGCTCGCCTCCATCATCCGAGTGAACCGCGCGGAGATGATCGAGGCGCTGGCCCAGGACTATATCGTCACGGCGCGCGCCCACTCGATCAGCCGGCTCCGCACGGTCTGTGTCTATGCCCTGAAGAACGCCATCCTGCCGACGTTGGCCATGATCGGCCTGCGCTTCGGATGGATGCTGGGCGGCACGGTACTTGTTGAATCGGTATTCGACTGGCCGGGCGTCGGACTCTACGCCACGCAGTCCGCGATCTCCCAGGACTTCCAGCCGATCATGGGGGTGACCTTGCTGATCGGCACCTGCTTCATGCTCTCCAACCTGCTGATCGATCTGACCTACGCCTGGATCGACCCGCGTACCAGGGAGGCCGGCTGACCATGGCCAGCCTGGACGAAAGCGCGCCGCCGGCGAACGGCTGGCGCGAACGCCATGCTCCACAGCTGCGGCAGCTCCGACTGTACTGGCACACATACCGGCGCAGCGGCTCGGCCATGCTGGGCCTGTTCCTGGCCATCGTATTCCTGCTGCTGGCGGCGATCGGCCCTGCGATCGTTCCCTATCCGGAAGATGCAGCAGGCGCGGTGAACCTGGCGCAGAAGCTTCAGCCGCCGTCCGCGGCGCACTGGTTCGGCACCGACGAGGTCGGCAACGATATCCTGACACGGGTCGTCGTGGGCACACGCCTGTCCCTCGCCATTGCGCTGATCATCACCGGCGTCGCCGCCGGCATCGGCGTGCCGCTGGGCATCCTGGCCGGCTACCGTGGCGGCTGGCTGCGTGAAGTCATCATGCGCGTGACCGACGTCTTCCTTGCCGTCCCGGGCCTGGTTCTGGCCATCGCCATCGTCGCCGCCCTGGGGCCGAGCATTGTCAATGCCATCATCGCGCTTTCCCTCGTGTGGTGGCCCGGTTACGTAAGGCTGATCGAAAGCAAGACGCTGTCGCTCAAGGGCGAAAGCTACGTCGAGGCCGCCCGGCTGGCCGGCGCCTCCACACCCCGCATCCTGTTCTCCCACATACTGCCGAACTGCCTGTCCCCCATCCTGGTGAAGGCCAGCATGGACATGGGCATGGCGATCCTGGCCGCCGCCAGCCTGGGTTTCATCGGTCTCGGCGCGCAGCCGCCGACGCCGGAATGGGGTGCCATGATTTCCATCGGGCGCAACTACCTGCCGACCTGGTGGTGGTACGCGACCTTCCCCGGCCTGGTCATCTATCTGACGGTCCTGGGCTTCAACCTGGTGGGTGACGGCCTGCGCGACGTGTTCGATCCCCGGAGCCGCGGCCGATGAACGAGCAGATCCCCTTGCTGGCTTTCGACAACCTGCGTCTGGACATCGATACCTTCGACGGCCGGCTGCAGATCCTGGATGGAATCACGTTCGAACTGGCGGCGCACGAGACCCTCGGGATCGTCGGCGAAACCGGCTGCGGCAAATCGGTTACCGTGAGGAGCCTGCTACGGCTGCTGCCCATGCCGCCGGCACGTTTCACCGCGGGCGCCATCCGGTACAAGGGCACGGACCTCACCAAGGTGAGCGAAGGCGCCATGCGGCGCCTGCGCGGCAACGAGATCGCCCTGATCCCGCAGGACCCGATGACCTATCTGAACCCGCTCCTGACCATCGGCCGCCAGCTGACCGACGTCATCGCGGCGCGGCAGAAGTCGGAACCCCGGGGCACGCGTCTGGACCGCAAGGGGCAGCGCACCCGGGCGATCGAGCTGCTGACCGAGGTTCAACTGCCGCATCCGGAGCGCCTGCTGGATGCCTATCCGCACGCCCTGTCTGGTGGCATGCGTCAACGTGTGCTCATCTCCATGGCGCTCGCCGGCGAGCCTGCGCTGCTGGTCGCCGACGAACCGACCACCGCCCTGGACGTAACCATCCAGGGCCAGGTCCTGCGCCTCATCCACCAGCTTGTCGAACGCCTGGGACTCGCGGTCGTCTTGATCTCTCACGACCTGGGCGTCGTCGCGAAGGTCTGCCGGCGCATCGTGGTGATGTACGCCGGTACCATCGTCGAAGACGCCCCGACGGCAAGGCTGCTTGAAAGTCCGCTGCACCCCTATACCCAGGGATTGCTGAAGGCGATCCCGAAGCTTCACGGCGACAGCGGCAAGCTGCAGGGCATCCCCGGCTCGATTCCGAATCTTCTGGATCCTCCGCGCGGTTGCCGCTTTTATCCGCGCTGCCCCCTGGCGATGGATGTCTGCGCCCGCGAGAAGCCGCCGGCCGTCGAAGCAGCCCCAGGCCACCGCGTGGCCTGCCATCACTATCCCGGCCCCCCGGTGGAGGCGGTCTATGAGTGAAGCACTCCTGCTGGAAGCCCGCGGGCTCTCCAAGGTTTTCGAGGTCCGGAGCGGACGCTTCGCCAAAGCCAGCCTGAAAGCCGTGGACGGCATCGACTTCGCCATCCCGCGCGGCGGCTGCCTGGGGCTGGTCGGCGAGTCCGGTTCCGGCAAGTCGACGGTCGCCCGTCTGGTGACCGGCCTGCACCGGCCCAGCGCGGGCAGCATCCTGTTCGATGGCCGCGACATCACCCACCTGGACGGCCGGGCCCGGCGCGACCTGGGCCGCGACATCCAGATGGTCTTCCAGGATCCTCATGCCTCGCTCAATCCGCGCAAGACGATCTTCGCCAGCATTGCCGAACCGCTGATCATCCACACCGACCTGCGCGGCGCTCCGCTGCGGGCACGGGTCGAAGAGCTGCTTGATATCGTCAGCCTGGGGAGACGTTTCCTTTATCGCTACCCGCACGAGCTTTCCGGTGGTCAGAAACAGCGGGTCTGCATTGCCCGCGCGGTCGCCCTGAATCCCAAGATGCTCGTGCTTGACGAACCGACCTCTGCGCTGGACGTCTCGGTGCAGGCGCAGATGCTGGAATTCCTGCGGAGCCTGCAGCGGGAGCTCAATCTCACCTACCTGTTCATTTCCCATAATCTGGCGGTCGTCCGGCACCTGTGCGACCAGGTGGCGGTGATGTATCTTGGATGCATCGTCGAAAAAGGGCCGACGGCCCAGATATTCGACCGGCCCCAGCATCCCTATACTGAGGTGCTGCTGGCCTCCGTGCCGCTTCCGGAAGCGAACCAGCCCGACCCGCCGCCGCTGGAAGGCGACATTCCGAGCCCCCTCTCCCTTCCCGGCGGTTGCCGCTTCCATCCACGCTGTCCTCGGCACATCGGCCCGGTCTGCGTCGACCAAGTTCCTGCACAGACGGCATTGGCCCCCGGGCATCATGTCGCCTGTCACCTGCATCAGGAGCGTTGAAGGCACGCGCGGCGACCTTCGCGGAGGCATCCGGCCCAGTCAAATTGCTAAACCGGCATGAAAGGGCCGCTTCGGGTCACGAAGCGAGGTCCAGGGCCGCTTGAAGCAAGTCCGCTTCCGAGGAGTAAGTTGACCTTGCCCGCCCAAATGTCTGACTTGACTGCCCCCCCCCCCACAAGGGGCTGGCCGCATGCCGCCATAGCCACATTGAGGGGCATACAGGGAAATAAGAATTGAAAGAAAACAAATAAGCGGGATTAAGCGGGCGTT
>JBHJIR010000022.1:0-3563 GCA_050043265.1 Kiloniellaceae bacterium | reverse complement strand
ATGGACTCGCCGTTCTTCAACTGTTCGCGGAAGGCGGCGTTGCTGCGCGCGTCGGCATAGTCGCGCGGGCTGCCACCCATGCCCCGCTAGAACCGCCGCTGCAGGTGCCAGGGGCTGACGTCCAGTGTCTTGGCGATCTGTGCCAGGGTCAGGCGTTCGCAGTCCTGGGCGTCGATCAGGTCGCAGGCCTGGCGCACCAGGGCCAATTGCCGCGGCGTCGCGTTCGCCTGGTTGTCCACTGCCTGCTTGGCTCGCTGCATATCCATCGCTTCCTCTCCCGGTCGGAATTTAGCGCGTCACGCTGGCTTTGTAGCGGCCTTTCGTCCCGCCCCTCTATCCGAAGCTTGCGCAGGCCTCCGCCCGTTTTGGGCACCAAGAGGACCCCAAAAGGACCCCGAGGGGCGGAGGACGGGCCGGCACGCCCGGGGTCTCCAATTTGTTATTATACGAATTACTGTCCGGTCTTATACTTGTAACAAATTAGTCAAAAGAGCATCGCGACCGGCCGCTAGTTTGGCGCCAGACCTGCGAGATCGAGTCGCACAGATAGGGAGAAGTTCTTATGCGTTTTATCCGCACCCTCGCCTCCTTGGCGGCGGTGGCCGCCGTCGCCGGCAGCCTTGCCCAGCCGGCCTCGGCCGCCACCGAAATCCAGTGGTGGCATGCCTTTACCGGCCGTCTCGGCGAGATCCTGGCTAAGCAGGTGGAGGGCTTCAACGCGGCGCAGAGCGACTACAAGCTGGTCGCGGTCTACAAGGGGAACTACTCGGAGACCCTGAACGCCGGCATCGCGGCCTTCCGCGCCGGCCAGCAGCCGCACATTCTGCAGGTCTTCGAGGTCGGCACGGCGACCATGATGGCCGCAAAGGGTGCCATCAACCCGGTCTACGAGGTGATGCAGGCCGGCGGCAAGTCCTTCGATCCCGCGGTCTACCTGCCGACGGTCACGGGTTACTACACCGACCCTCAGGGCAACATGCTGTCGATGCCCTACAACAGCTCGACCCCGGTGCTCTACTACAACAAGGACGCTTTCAAGAAGGCGGGACTCGATCCCTCCGCGCCGCCCAAGACCTGGAGCGAATTCGGCAAGGCGCTGGATGCCCTGAAGGCTTCCGGCTCGGCCTGCCCCTTCACCACCGCGTGGCAGTCCTGGGTCCATCTGGAAAACCTCAGCGCCTGGCACAACGTGCCCTTCGCCACCAAGGCGAACGGCTTTGAAGGCCTCGACACCGAACTGGTGTTCAACGGCCCCGTGCAGGTGAAGCACATTCAGCAGATGGGCGACTGGGCGAAGGAAGGCAAGTTCATCTACTCCGGGCGGCGCAACGAAGGCGGTGCCCGCTTCCGCAGCGGCGAGTGCGCCATGTTCACCGAATCCTCGGCGGGCTATGCCGGCGTGAAGGCGGAAGCGGCCTTCGACTTCGGCGTCTCCGACCTGCCCTACTGGGCGGATGTCGAAGGCGCGCCGCAGAACACCATCATCGGCGGTGCGAGCTTGTGGGTGCTGAGCGGCCATCCGGCGGCGGAGTACAAGGGCGTCGCAGAGTTCTTCTCCTTCCTGTCGCAGCCGGAAGTGCAGGCCGAGTGGCACCAGCAGACCGGCTACCTGCCGATTACCCTGGCCGCCTACGACCTCACCAAGGAACAGGGTTTCTATGAGAAGAATCCCGGGACCGAAACGGCTCTGCTGCAGATGACCGGCAAGGCGCCGACGGAGAACTCCAAGGGCCTGCGCCTCGGCAACTTCGACCAGATCCGCGGCGTCATCGACGAGGAACTGGAGGCGGTGTGGTCCGGCGACAAGACGGCGCAGGCGGCGTTGGATTCGGCCGTCGAGCGCGGCAACGTGCTGCTGCGTCGCTTCGAACGGGCCAACAAGTAGCCGTTTTCTGAAAAGAGCCGGAGGCGCCGGGCCGCGTTGCCCGGCGCCTTCGTCTCTTTCAATGAGGCCACGATTCACAGCCGACGGGCCGGATCCTAACCCCGCATGGAAAAACGAGTCGTCTTCAGCCCGTCGCCCCTGCCTTACCTGCTGGTGCTGCCGCAGCTGGTCATTACCGCCGTCTTTTTCCTGTGGCCGGCTTCCCAGGCGCTTTACCAGTCCCTGCTGATCCAGAATCCCTTCGGACTGACGACGGAGTTCGTGTGGTTCGAGAATTTCGCCTACCTGTTCTCCGACCCGCTCTATCTGCAGACCTTTTGGACCACGGCTTATTTCAGCGCCGCGGTGGCCGCGCTGTCGCTGGGCCTCGCGCTGCTGCTCGCCGTCATGGCGGACCGGGTCGTGAAAGGCGCGGCGGGCTACAAGACACTGCTCATCTGGCCCTACGCGGTGGCGCCGGCCATCGCCGGCGTGCTGTGGCTGTTCCTCTTCAACCCGTCGATCGGACTGGTCGCCTACTATCTGAAGGCGATCGGCTATGACTGGAATCACGTGCTGAACGGCGGGCAGGCCATGTTCCTGGTGGTGATCGCGGCGGCCTGGAAGCAGGTCAGCTACAACTTTCTGTTCTTCCTGGCCGGGCTGCAGGCGATCCCGAAGTCGTTGATCGAGGCGGCCGCCATCGACGGCGCCGGTCCGGTTCGCCGCTTCTGGACCATCGTCTTTCCGCTGCTGTCGCCGACCACCTTCTTCCTCCTCGTGGTGAACATCGTCTACGCCTTCTTCGAGACCTTCGGCATCATTCACACGATCACCAAGGGCGGGCCCGGCAAGGCGACGGAGATTCTGGTCTACAAGGTCTACGCCGACGGTTTCGTCGGCCAGGACCTGGGCAGCTCGGCCGCGCAGTCGGTCATCCTGATGGTCATCGTGATCAGCCTAACCGTCATCCAGTTCCGCTTCATCGAGCGGAACGTTCACTACTAGGAGGCGGCATATGGTCGAGAACCGCGGATGGCTGACCCTGCTCTCGCACGCAATCCTGCTGCTCGGCATCGCGGTGCTGGTGTTTCCGATCTACGTCACCTTCGTCGCCTCGACCTCGCAAATGCGCGACATCATTCAGCCGCCGCTGCCCCTGGTGCCGGGTTCTCATCTGATCGAAAACTACACAGCGGCGCTGACGCGCGGCGTCGCCCAGGCGGCCGGCTCACCCGTGGCGCTGATGCTGTGGAACTCCCTGGTGATGGCCCTGGCGATCACTTTCGGTAAGATCGCCATCTCGCTGCTCTCGGCCTTCGCCGTGGTCTATTTTCGCTTCCCGCTGCGCATGCTGTGTTTCTGGACCATCTTCGTCACCCTGATGCTGCCGGTCGAGGTGCGCATCGTGCCGCCCTACGAGGTGGTGGCGCGCCTGGGCATGCTGAACAGCTACGCCGGACTCTCGGTGCCGCTGATCGCTTCGGCAACCGCGACCTTCCTGTTCCGGCAATTCTTCCTCACCGTGCCGGACGAACTGCTCGAGGCCGCGCGCATGGACGGTGCCGGGCCGCTGCGCTTCTTCAAGGACATCCTTCTGCCCCTCAGCCGCCCGAACATCGCCCCCCTCTTCGTCATCCTCTTCCTCTACGGCTGTACCCAGTATCTCTTGCCCTTCCTTGTTACCACGGATCCCTCC
>JBHJIR010000021.1:0-16108 GCA_050043265.1 Kiloniellaceae bacterium | reverse complement strand
GTACCCCCCGGGCTCGCTGGGCCGGGGCGCGGCGCAGGCCCGACGGCAGGCCGGTGAAGGCAAGGCGGCCCGGCGGGGTGATCTCGATGCGGTCGCCGATCTGCACCACCAGGCCGCCGGCCAGGGACAGCACCTTAGCTTCCTCGACGATGTCCGCGCCGGTTTCCGGATGACTGCGGATGATCTGCACGGTCTGGCCCAGCGACGCCTGCAGCAGGCGCTCCGGCGTCAGGAGGTCGGCATCCAGGCTTTGCTCGATAATCCTGAGCCCCTGGGCGGACAGCAGCACGGTTTCCGGCTGCAGCTGCCCGGAAACGTCCTGGATAGCCAGCAGGGTTTCGCCGGCCGGCAGGTCAACGCGCCGGGTCTCACTGACCAGGCCAAGGTTCTGGTTGTAGACCGTAAGGGTCAGGCCGCGGCGGCTCTCCGCCGTCAGCGGCAGTTCCTGGGCGAAACCCGGGCCGGCTGCCGAAAGCAGCAGCGCGGCGGCAAGACTGGACGCGGCAATACGCGGGAAGCGGCGGGGGCGAGCTTTCATCAGGCCGAAGGTCCTCAAAAAGGGGCGTAATCTCAGGGTGGGAGTATGCCCAACGATTGGGTCGACACTGTGTTCCGCGAAAGACCCTGCCGGGGCGGCCGGCAGGTCAGGCGGGCCGGCGCGCCTTCAGGGCGGCGGTCAGGGTCCCGTCGTCGAGATAATCGAGTTCGCCACCGACCGGCACGCCATGGGCAAGGCGCGAGACCTTGATGCCGCTGGCGGCCAGACGCTCGGAGATGTAGTGCGCCGTGGTCTGGCCATCGACCGTCGCCGACAGCGCCAGGATGACCTCTTCGACCCGGGGGCCGTCACCCTCACCCTGGCCGGTGGCGCGGCCCACCAGGCCGCCGAGATTGAGCTGATCCGGGCCGCGCCCATCGATCGCCGAGAGGGTGCCGCCGAGCACGTGATAGCGGCCCTTGAAGGCGCCTGAACGCTCCAGCGCCCAAAGGTCGGCCACGTCCTCCACCACGCAGAGCAGCTTGGGATCGCGCCTGGCGTCCTGGCAGATGCCGCAGGGGTTGCGGGTGTCGAGATTGCCGCAGGTCGTGCAGTGGACCACCGAATCCGCCGCGCGCACCATCGCCTCGGCCAGCGGCAGCATCAGCGCCTCGCGCTTCTTCATCAGGTGCAACACCGCGCGGCGCGCCGACCGCGGGCCCAGGCCCGGCAGGCGGGCGAGCAACTGGATCAGGCGTTCGAGATCGCTGGCGATCATGACGGACGGGCGATCATCGACGGGAAACCCGGGTGGCGCGGATCAGAACGGCAGCTTCATGCCCGGCGGCAGGTCGAGGCCGCCGGTCACCTGCTTCATTTCCTCGGCGACCGCCGCCTCAACCTTGGTTTTGGCGTCGTTCACCGCGGCAACGATGAGGTCTTCCATCACCTCGACGTCGTTGGGGTCGACCAGGGTGGGGTCGATCTTCAGGCTGCGCAGTTCCGACTTGCCGTTGAGGACCGCCGTGACCATACCGCCGCCGGACTGGCCGGCGACTTCAAGCTGGGCCAGCTTGTCCTGCATCTCGGCCATCTTGGCCTGCATCGCCTGCGCCTGCTTCATCATCTGGCCCAGGTTCTTCATCGCTCGTCGGCTCCTTGATGACTATTTGGGATGACTAATTGGGATCACGGTTGGCATCGTGCTGATCGGGTTTGGGCGCGGGCTTGGCGGCGGCATCAGGGGCGGCCTTCGGGTCGCGCCGCGCCACCAGCTTGGCCTGCGGGAAAGTCTCGATGATCGCCTGCACCAGGGGATGCTGCATCACCGCGTCGCGCTTGCCGGCCTCCAGCGCTTTCAACTGCTCGCGCAGCGTGGTCTCGCCCGGCTGCTGCGAGATGGTGATAACCCAGCGGCTACCGCAGGCCTTCTCCAGCACGGCACCGAAGCGCGGCGCGACATTGGGCGGCGCGGCGTCGGTGCCCCGCAGCTCGATGCGGCCAGGCTCGAAGCGCACCAGGTGCACGTCGTCCATCAGATGGTTGGCCAAGATGCTTTCGCCTTGATCGCGCAGCAGCGCCACGGCCTCGGCAAAGTCCTTGGGCGTCTTGTCGATGGGCGCTTCGTCTGCGGGTGCCGGCGCGGCTTGCGGATCGGCATCCTCACGGGCCTCGTAGCGCGGCACGATCATCTCGTCGGCCATCTCGTCGGCCTCAGGCAGCGCCGAAACCCGCGCCAGGGCCGCGCGCGGGCCCGCCGTTCCCCCCGGGGCATCGCCGCCGGGGCCTCTGACGTCGCCCGCCATTTCATAAGCGGCCCCACGCGCCTCGACCGGCGCAGGCCCGTCGCTGCTGGCGTTACCGCTGGCATTGCCCCCAGCAGGAGCGCCGCGCGTGCCGCCGGAAGACGCGGGGGCTCCCGCACCGGCCGCGCCGCTCAGGCGTTCGACCAGTTCGCCGGGCGTCGGCAGGTCGCTCACGTAGGCGAGGCGGATCAGCGCCATCTCCGCGGCCTGCAGCGGCACCGGCGCCGACTGCACCTCCCCCAGACCCTTCAGCAGCATCTGCCAGATGCGCGCCAGCGCCGCCAGGGTCAGCTTCTGCGACAGCTCGCGCCCGCGCAGGCGCTCGGTCTCCGGCAGGCCCGGCGCGTCCAGGGCCTGCGGCACCAGCTTGGCCCGCGTCAGGAAATGCGCCAGTTCCAGCAGGTCCTGCACCACGACCGCCGGGTCGGCGCCAGCGGCGTAGAGATCGGCGACGATATCCAGGCTTTCCGGCACCTTGCCGGCGACCAGTGCCTCGAAGAGGTCGAAGATGCGCGCGCGGTCGGCAAGGCCCAGCATGCCCTGCACCTGCTCCCCCTTCACCGAAGTACCGCCGCCCAGGGCGATCGCCTGGTCGAGCAGCGAGAGGCCATCGCGCGCCGAACCGTCGGCGGCGCGCGCGATCATCGCCAGCGCCTCCGGCTCCACGGTGACGCCTTCCTTGCCAACGATGCGGCTGAACAGGCCCTGCAGGTCCTCGGTGGTCAGGCGGAGCAGATCGAAGCGCTGGCAGCGCGACAGCACCGTCACCGGGACCTTGCGGATCTCCGTGGTGGCGAAGATGAAGACGACGTGCTCCGGCGGCTCCTCCAGGGTCTTCAGCAGCGCGTTGAAGGCGCTGTTGGAGAGCATGTGCACTTCGTCGATGATGTAGATCTTGTAGCGCGCCTGCACCGGGCGGTAGCGCACCCCCTCGATCAGCTCGCGGATGTCGGCAACGCCGGTGCGGCTGGCGGCATCCATCTCGATGACGTCGACGTGGCGATCCTGGGCGATGGAAACGCACTGGTCGCAGACGCCGCAGGGCGCCGGGGTCGGCCCGCCCTTGCCGTCCGGCCCGACGCAATTCAGCGCGCGGGCGATGATGCGCGCGGTGGTCGTCTTGCCGACGCCGCGCACCCCGGTGAGGATGAAGGCGTGCGCCAGGCGGCCGGTGTCGATGGCGTTGGTGAGGGTACGGACCAGGGCCTCCTGGCCCACCAGGTCGGCGAAGGTCGAGGGGCGGTACTTACGCGCCAGCACCCGATAGAGGCTGTCCGCAGGCAGCTTGTCTGATCCGTTGTCGCTGGGGGCGTCGCTCATCAGGCAGTCAGTCGTCCCGGGGGCTGAGGCCTGGCCCGGCAAGCGGCGCTTGCGCGGGACAGCAAAAAGTAGGTGGGAGATTGGAACAACGACCCGGGTCAGAATCTCGTTACGGCTGCTTCCTTCCGGATCTGACCGGGTTGGCGAGTGACCCGTCCGCCGCCAACCTCCCATCCCCAATATCGGGCATCGGACCCGCCGGGGCAAGCCCCCCGGAACCGTCAATGTCGGCGGATTTCGGGGGTTTTCGAAGATATTTTTGCCGCCCCAGGGGGAAGCGGCCGGAATCCCCGAACTCCCGCCCGACCGGCGGCGGCCTAGCGGCGCTGCAGGGTGATCCGCGAGCCGTCGCGGGCCGGAAAGACGACCCGGGCGAGGGCGCAGCCGGCATGGATCCTTGACGTTTTAGGCCCCGGGTCAGAAACCTAGGCGACAACCGCGGCACGGGATGCAGGTCCCATCCTCTTGGCACCTGACCCCCAGCTGAATACTACCCCGCTGCATTACAGGGCGATTGCCAGCCGCCGGGGGGGCATGCCACCTTGGCCGCCCATGCCGAGTCCCAAGATTCCCAAACCCAACTTCTATTCCGGTGTTCCGCTGGATCGCGCCGACCGCCTGCGCGGCAACGTCGAAGGCCTGGCCGCCCTGCTGCGGGACCCGCGCAGCCGGGTGGTGCCGCTGTGGCGCAACCAGCACCTGATCGCTGCCGAGGCCGAGGCGGTGGTGCTGGTGCTGGCCGAGTTGGAAGACGCCCTGCTGGAACGGGGCGAGACCATCTTTTTGGGCCTGCGCGGCGAGGTCGCCTATCTGGCCGTCGATTTCTCCCGGCTGGAAGAGCCGGAAATCGGCCCGCTGGCCGCCGGGCGCGGCAACTTTCAGGACCTGCGCGCCGTCGGCCCGATCATGAACCGGGAAGAAAGCGCCCTGCTGGCCTACGCACGCGGTCTGGCCCACTGGCATGCCCGCCACAGTTTCTGCGGCGTTTGTGGCGCCGCGACGCTCAGCGAGAAGGGCGGCCACCAGCGCCGCTGCACCGATGCCGCCTGCAACGCCGTACACTTCCCCCGCACCGACCCTGCGGTCATCATGTTGGTGCACGACGGCGCCGACCGCTGCCTGCTGGGCCGCCAGGCCGCCTGGCCGCCGGGCATGCACTCCACCCTCGCCGGCTTCGTCGAACCGGGCGAAAGCCTGGAGGAAGCCGTCGCCCGAGAAATCTGGGAGGAAGTCGGCCTGAAGATTGCGGTGGCGGAGGTCCGCTACCATTCCTCGCAGCCCTGGCCCTTCCCGTCGTCGATCATGCTGGGCTTCCACGCCCGCGCCGACTTCGCCCCGCTGGACATCAGCCTGGACGAGATCGAAAGCGCCCAGTGGTACAGCCGCGCCGAATTGAAGAACTCGCCCGAGGATGAGACCTTCAAGCTGCCGCGCCGCGATTCCATCGCCCGCCGCCTGATCGAGGATTGGCTGGAAGAGGGTTAGGCCCCGCTTCGCATACGCCGAGACGATGGCTTGGTCAGCGCCATCTCGATGGAGGAGCGACGACTCCGCCCTTAGTCGCTGCCGTTATCGGTGCCGCGGAAGGGATTGGCCGGATAGACGCCGAGGATCTTCACCTCGCGCGAGAAGAAGCTCAATTCCTCCAGCGCCAGACGCACCATGCGGTTTTCCGGGTGGCCTTCGATGTCCGCATAGAACTGCGCCACCGTGAAGCTGCCGTCGATGATGTAGCTTTCCAGCTTGGTGATGTTCACCCCGTTGGTGGCAAAACCGCCCAGCGCCTTGTAAAGCGCCGCCGGCACCGAGCGCACCCGGAACACGAAGGTGGTGACCACCAGGCCCTGGTCGCTGGGCGGGTCGATCGGTTCCTGCGACATGATGATGAAGCGCGTGGTGTTGTGCGGAATGTCCTGGATGTTGGCATCCAGAATCTGCAGACCGTAGGTCTCCGCCGCCAGCTTGGAGGCAATGGCCGCGCGGGATAGGTCGCCCAGCTCGGCGACCTCCTTGGCGGCACCGGCGGTGTCGGCGTGAACCACCGGGCGGATGCCCTGACGCTGCGTGTAGTGGCGGCACTGGGACAGCGCCTGCACGTGGCTGTGCGCCGTCTGGATGCCGTCCAGGGTAGCGCCCTGGGGGGCCAGCAACTGGTGTTCGACCTTCTGAAAGTGCTCGCCGATGATATGCAGGCCGGAATCCGGCAGCAGGTGGTGGATGTCGGCCACCCGCCCGGCACTGGAATTCTCGATCGGGATCATGGCGAAGCGCGCCAGACCGTTGCGCACCGCGGCGAAGGTATCCTCGAAGGAGGCACAGGGCAGGGTGGTCATGTCCGGGCGGGCGGCGCGGCAGGCCATATCGGAATAGGCGCCAGGAACGCCCTGAAAAGCGATGACGTCTTCCGCTGCCATCGCTTCTGGCGCCGTCGCATCCGGCGCCGATTTAGGAGCCTCTGACATAACTCTCTGCCTTTTCTCTCTGGGCTTTGGCGCGCCACCCGGAACGGGTGAAAACGCCCGGAAACGGGGCAAAATGGGCCCTATAGGGAGCCCAGCAGGGCCCGGGCCCGGACCAAGTCGGCGGGAGTATCGACACCCAGGGGAAGGGTGTCAACGCGGGCCACGTCGATGCGCATGCCCGCCTCCAGCGCCCGCAGTTGCTCCAGCTTCTCGCGCAACTCCAGAGGCGAGGGCGGCAGGGCGACGAAGCGCTCCAGCGCCGCCCGCCGGTAGGCGTAGATGCCGATGTGGTGGTACAGCGGCAGGGCGTCGTCACTGCCGGCCCAAGGCACCGGACAGCGGCTGAAATAGAGCGCGCGGGCGATGGCGCTGCCGGCGGCGAAGCCGGCCGCCGCCTTCACCACATTGGGATTGCGCCGTTCCTCGGCCTCGCTGATCTCCACCACCAGGGTGGCGATGTCCGCCGGCCCCGCCGCCAGCGGCTGCAGCACCGCCTGCACCAGGGCGGGATCCAGGGTCGGCAGGTCGCCCTGCAGGTTCACCACAGCGTCATGGCGCCCCTCGGGATCGACGGCCGCGAGCGCCTCGAAGATACGGTCGGAGCCGCTGGCATGGGCCGGGTCGGTCAGGACGGCCCGCCCGCCCGCGGCGGTTACCGCCTCGGCGATGGCCGCCTCGGCACAGGCGACAACCACAGGGCCGACATCGGCCTCCATGGCACGGCGCCAGACGTGCACGATCATCGGCGCACCATGAAAGTCGGCCAGCGGCTTGTCCGGCAGGCGCGTCGAGGCGAGGCGTGCCGGGATCATGACGATGGGGTTCGCGGGTGGGTTCGTGGGTGGATTCGCGGGTGGATTCGCGGAAGAGCTGTCAGCGGCGGGAGCGGGAGAGGTCATCGGCTAAACGGCATTCAAAAATTGCGGTTGAGTGGCCCGGCCAGCAGACCAGTCTGCAGACCGTCGTCTGGGCCGGGCCGGCGCAGATTAGGAGGCGCCGGCCGGAAAACAAACCGCCTTGCGCGGCCTGCGGCAAGAATTCTCCCGAAATCTGGGGTTTAGCAGGTCCCCGCCTGTCTTCATCCGCCGCGCCGGCCCCCTTTACACCGCGCGATCCTGGGACTTGCAGCCTTGCGCCCGAGGGACTATTGAATGCGCAGCCTTGCGCGGCTAATCTCCCGCGCGGATCAGAAGGGAAGCAAGGGCTTATCAATGGCTTCTTCGTTGGAATCGAATAAGATCGCCGCCGCCGTGCTCACCGCCGGCGTTGTCGCCATGCTGTCCGGCTTCGTGGCCGAACTGCTGTACCACCCACACGTCACGCTGGAAGAGAATTCCTACGTGGTCGCCGCGTCGGAGAACACCGGCGGCGCGACCGTGGCGAAGGAAGAGCCCGCGCTGGAGGAAATTAACCCGCTGCTGGCCTCGGCCGACGTGGACGCCGGCGAGAAACTGGCGGCCAAGCAATGCAGCGCCTGCCACACCTTCGACGAGGGCGGCGCCAACAAGGTGGGCCCGAATCTCTACGGCGTGATCGGCCGGCCGATCGCCGCCCATGAAGGCTTCTCCTATTCCGACAGCCTGAAGGAGCACGCCGGGGACACCTGGAGCTACGAGCACCTGAACGTCTTCCTGCATAAGCCGAAAGACTTTGCCTCGGGCACCAAGATGACCTTCCGCGGGTTCTCCAAGGCCGGCGATCGGGCCGACGTAGTGGCCTACCTGCGTACCCTGAGCGGCAACCCGGCTCCGTTGCCCGAGTAAGCGGCCACCCCGCTTTCCTGGGAACACGCCGCCATGAAAGAGGCCGCCGCTCCGCGCTGCCCCGAGGCTTTTCTGGCCCTGGCGGCGCGTTTGGCGGAGGCCGGGCGCACCGTAGGGCGCAAGTATTTCCGTCAAGGCCTTGCCGTCGAGGACAAGGCCGACGAGAGCCCGGTGACCCGGGCCGACCGCGAGGCCGAGACGGCGATGCGTGAGATCATCGCCGCCGCCTACCCCGGCCACGGTATCCACGGC
Organism: Kiloniellaceae bacterium; assembly: GCA_050043265.1. GTDB lineage: Bacteria > Pseudomonadota > Alphaproteobacteria > Kiloniellales > Kiloniellaceae > Pelagibius. The sequence goes on along the minus strand of JBHJIR010000021.1, from coordinate 8,028 downwards.
GAGGAATTCGGCGTCGAGAACCCGGAGGCCGAGTTCGTCTGGGTGCTCGACCCCATCGACGGCACCAAGCGCTTCATCACCGGCAATCCCCTGTTTGGCTGCCTGGTCGCCCTGCTGCAGGGCGGCCGGCCGATCCTCGGCCTCATCGACATGCCGATCCTGGAGGAGCGCTGGCTGGGGACCGCCGGCCAGGCCACCACCTTCACCGACAAGACCGGCACACGCGAAGCGAAGGTCCGCTCCTGCCCCGGTCTCGCAGCGGCCACGGTGCTGGCCACCTCCCCGGACATGTTCCGGGACGCCGACGCGGCAGCCTTCGCGCGGCTGCGCCGGGCGGCCAAGCTGACCCTCTACGGCGGTGACTGCTTCAACTATGGCCTGCTGGCCGCCGGCTTCGCCGACATCGTCGTCGAGGCCAACCTGGCACCCTACGACCACCTCGCCCATGCCCCGATCATCGCCGGCGCCGGCGGTGTAATGACCGACTGGCAGGGCCGCCCGACGTGCCTGGAAACCGACGGCCGCGTACTCTGCGCCGGCGACCGCCGAAGTCACGATCTAGCGATTTCCTTGCTGCAAGGCGCCTGATTCGCATAACGTCGCGATAAGGGGCTGGTTTAAGGAGGATTCGGGTTCCGGTTGGGCAAAGCTCGTGCGTTGAAAATACTCTCCAGCGCCGACAGACGGGCGTCCGCGCAGGAGGCGATATCCAATCACACCGAGACGATTTGGTCCTTGGGACAAGCTGGGTTAGCGTGATAGCGGCTGGCGGCGTTAAGGGGTAGGCCCTGCGAGCAAACCTACCGGCAAGTGAAAGGGATTTGCGAATGACTGAACGCTTCATCTCCCCCTGGCGTGGCGCCCTCGCCGCCTGCGTTCTGCTTGCCGCCATTCCCCTTACCGCGTCAGCCCAGGAGAAAATTAACAAGTCCTGGGCCATCGCCGAGTTCGGCGAGCCGATGTACGATGAGACCATGGAGCATTGGCCCTATGCCAATCCCGATGCCCCCAAGGGTGGCAAGGTCGTCCTCGGTGACTTCGGTTCTTTCGACACGCTCAATCCTTACATCCTGAAAGGTGATTTTCCCTCATCCATCGGCCTGATCTACGACAGCCTAATGGAAGGTTCGGGCGACGAACTGGTCAGCGCCTATGGTGTAATCGCCGAAAGCGTCGAGTATCCCGAAGACAAAAGCTGGGCCATTTTCAATATCCGTCCCGAAGCGCGCTTCCACGATGGCGTGCCGATTACCGCAGCGGACTTCAAGTTCACCTTCGACACCATCCGCGAACACGGCCGTCCTTTCCTGAAGTCCTTCTACGACGACGTGGAAAGCGCCGAGGTCGTTTCCGAGCGGCGTATCAAGTTCAGCTTCAAGACCCGAAATTCCATGAAACCGCTCATGATCGTCGCCGGAACGTCGCCGCAGCCGCGCCACTACTGGGCGACGCGCGACATCTCGAAGACGACACTGGAGCCACCGTTGGGATCCGGTCCTTACCGAATCAAGAGCATCGACCCCGGCCGTTCCATCGTCTACGAGCGCGTGAAGGACTATTGGGCCGCTGACCTGCCGGTCAATCGGGGCCGGCACAACTTCGACGAAATCCGCTACGATTTCTATCGTGACGAAACGGTGGAATTCGAAGCCTTTAAGGCCGGCAAGATCGATTACCGTGGCGAAGGCGAAGTAAAGCGTTGGTTCACTGGCTATGACATCCCGCAGGTCAACAACGGCCAGATCGTCAAGACCGAATTACCCAACCACAATCCGCGCGGCATCGGCGCCTTTTTCATCAATAACCGACGCGAACAGTTCCAGGACAAGCGCGTCCGCGAGGCGATCAACTATCTCTACGACTTCGAGGCGATCCAGCGGACCCTGCTGTATGGCCAATACAAGCGGGTCAACAGTTACTTCCCGAATTCCGATTTCGGCGCCTCTGGGCCGCCCACGCCCGAAGAGGTCGCGGTCCTGGAGCCATTCCGCGATCAGTTACCGCCGGAAGTTCTGACAAAGGCCTTCGAGTCGCCAAAGACCGACGGCAGCGGATACAATCGTCAGAACCTGCGCAAGGCCATCGCGCTGTTCGCGGACGCTGGCTGGGAACTGCGTAGCGGAAAACTGGTCAATGCTCAGACCGGCAAGCAGATGCAATTGCAGATCATCACCGCCTCACCACCCACCTTGCGCATGGCCGATCCCTTCGTGCAGTCCATGCAACGGGCCGGCATCGACGCCTCCATCCGCCTTGTCGACCCCTCGCAGTGGCGCGTCATCGGTGACGATTTCGATTTCGATATGAGCACCGGGCGCTTGAACTTCTTCCCACCACCCGGCACCGAACTGCGGTCCTATTTCGGCTCTGCCGCCGCCGACCAGCGCGGCTCGGCAAACTCTATGGGGATCAAGAACCCGGTCGCCGACCAGTTGATCGAACAGATCATCAACGCCAAGGATTTGGAAACGCTGAAGGCTACGACCCGTGCCCTGGACCGGGTGCTGCTATGGAACTACTACTTGGTGCCGGTCTACTATCCCGATCAGATCTGGTTCGCCTATTGGGACAAATTCGGCATGCCGGAGAAATCGGCCTACTACAGCGGCGGATACTCCAGCACCTGGTGGTACGATGAAGACCGCGCCATGAAACTGGGGAACTAACGGCACATGGCGCCCAAGGTTGTGACCGTGGCAACGGATCGACGATGCTAGCCTACATTGTCAGGCGCCTGTTTCTCATCATTCCGACGCTGTTCGGGATCATGGTGATCAATTTCGCCATCGTACAGTTGGCGCCCGGCGGACCCGTCGAACAGATGATCGCCGAATTGAGCGGCGAAGCCGTAGGCGCCACCGCGCGCTTCTCCGGCGGCAGCGACGCCAACCAGCAGGCGCAATCCGGCGGCGGTGGCGGCGAAGCCAGCCCGAACACCCGTTACCGCGGCGCCCAGGGGCTGGATCCCGAAGTGATCAAGGAAATCGAGCGCATGTTCGGCTTCGACAAGCCGCTGCACGAGCGCTTCCTGATGATGATGGGCAACTATCTGAGGTTCGACTTCGGCGAAAGTTACTTCCAGGATAAGCGCGTGGTCGACCTCGTTATCGACAAGATGCCGGTATCGATCTCATTGGGCCTTTGGACCACGCTGCTAGTCTACCTGATCTCGATTCCCCTCGGTATCGCCAAGGCAAGACGGGACGGCAGCCGCTTCGACGTCTGGACCAGCGGGGTGATCATCGTCGGCTATGCGGTGCCGTCGTTCATTTTCGCCGTGCTTCTTATCGTGGTCTTCGCCGGCGGCCGCTATCTCGACTGGTTTCCTCTGCGCGGCCTCGTATCCGACAATTTCGAAAGCCTGTCGCTGCCGCGACAGATCATAGACTACCTCTGGCATATCACCCTGCCGGTCTTCGCTCTGGTGATCGGCGGCTTCGCCACCCTGACGATGCTGACCAAGAACTCCTTCCTCGACCAGATCGGCCAGCAGTACGTCATCACCGCACGCGCCAAGGGGCTTAACGAAGGCCGCGTGCTCTATGGGCATGTGTTCCGTAATGCCATGCTGATCGTGATCGCCGGTTTTCCCAGTGCCTTCATTTCCATCCTGTTCACCGGAGCCCTCCTGATCGAGGTAATCTTCTCCCTGGATGGGCTCGGCCTTCTTGGGTTCGAGGCGGCGCTGAATCGCGACTACCCGGTCATGTTCGCGACCCTGTATTTCTTCACCCTGCTGGGCCTCGTCATGCAATTGGTGGGGGACATCACCTACACCATCGTCGACCCGCGGATCGATTTCGAAAGCCGGGAGACATGACGGCTTCCTCTAACACGGACGGCAACACGGCAGGCCACCGGTTTCCCTGGATCGCGTTGTCGCCGATCGACCGACGGCGCTTGGCGAACTTCCGAGCCAACAGGCGCGGCTACTGGTCGGTCTGTATCCTCTTGCCGATCTTCCTGCTCTCGCTCTTTGCCGAACTGATCGCCAACGACAAGCCGTTGTTCATCTGGTTCGATGGCAAGCCTTACGCTCCGGTGCTGTTCACATATGCCGAGACGGCCTTCGGCGGCGAGTTTGAGCTGGAAGCGGACTACAAGGACCCCTTCGTCATCGGTCTGATCGAGGAGAAAGGGTGGAGCCTGGATCCCTTGATCCCCTTTTCCTATAACACCATCGACTACGATTTGGGCATGCCTGCGCCGACGCCGCCGGACAGCAGGCACTGGCTCGGCACCGACGACCAGGCGCGCGACGTCACCGCCCGCGTGATCTACGGCTTCCGAATCTCGATGCTGTTCGGCCTCACCCTGACGATCATTTCCTCCATCATCGGCATTGCGGCGGGCGCCGTTCAGGGCTACTTCGGCGGCTGGACCGACCTGCTGTTCCAGCGCTTCATCGAGATCTGGTCGGGTCTGCCGATTCTCTACCTGCTCATCATCATGGCCAGCGTCATCACGCCGGGCTTCTTCCCTCTGCTGATCCTTATGCTGCTGTTCTCCTGGATGGGCCTTGTCGGCGTGGTGCGCGCGGAATTCCTGCGCGCGCGCAATTTCGACTATGTACGCGCAGCCCGCGCGCTCGGCGCGTCGAACACCATCATCATGTACCGCCACGTCCTGCCCAATGCGATGGTCGCGACCATCACCTTCATGCCTTTCATTCTTTCCGGTTCCGTCACCACCTTGACGGCGCTGGATTTTCTCGGCTTCGGCCTGCCGCCAGGCTCGCCCTCGCTCGGCGAACTGCTGCAGCAAGGCAAACAGAACTTCCAGGCGCCCTGGCTGGCCCTGACAGGATTCATAGTGATCGCCATCATGCTGAGTCTCCTGGTCTTCATTGGCGAGGCGGTGCGCGACGCCTTCGACCCGCGCAAGCTCTTTACGGGCCCGGCGCAGGCGGAAACCGCCGCCAGCGAGCGGGCTGCCAAGTCGACCGCTGGAGGAGACGACTGATGCCGGGAAACAGCAAAGGGGGGCCCCTGCTGCAGGTGCGCAACCTGAGTGTGCGCTTCCGGACGCCCGGCGGCGCCGTCGACGCGGTGAAGAACGTCAGCTTCGAGATTGCCAAGGGCGAGACGGTGGCGCTGGTTGGGGAAAGCGGTTCCGGCAAGTCGGTGACCGCCCTGTCCGTCCTGCAGCTGCTACCCTACCCGCTGGCCGGCCACCCGGAAGGCAGCTCGATCCTGTTCAAGGGCGAGGAACTGGTCGGCGCCGACGCAAAACTGATGCGCAAGGTGCGCGGCGACCAGATCTCGATGATCTTCCAGGAGCCGATGACCTCGCTTAACCCGCTTCACACAGTGGAAAAGCAGATCAACGAGACCCTGTTCCTGCACAAAGGCATGAACAAGGACCAGGCGCGCGCGCGCACTCTGGAGCTGCTGAAGCTGGTCGGCATTCCCGACGCGGTGAAGCGTCTGAACGCCTATCCGCACGAACTGTCTGGCGGCCAGCGCCAGCGCGTGATGCTCGCCATGGCCCTGGCCAACGAGCCGGACTTGCTGATCGCCGACGAGCCGACTACCGCACTGGACGTCACCTTCCAGGCGCAGATCCTGAAGCTGCTGAAGGAACTGCAGCAGAAGCTCGGCATGGCGCTGCTGCTGATCACCCACGATCTGGGCATCGTGCGCAAGATGGCCGACAAGGTCTGCGTCATGACCCAGGGCATGATCGTCGAGGAGGGTGACGAGGAAGCGATTTTCGAGCACCCGCAGCATCCCTACACCCAGCGCCTGTTGGCGGCAGAACCCAAGGGGCGGCCGCTCGCCGCCGCCGCCGACGCGCCGGTGGTGATGGAAGGCGACGACGTGAAGGTCTGGTTTCCGATCAAGCAGGGTGTACTGAAGCGCACCGTCGACTACGTGCGCGCGGTCGACGGCATCTCGGTTACCGTGCGCCAGGGGCACACCGTCGGCGTGGTCGGCGAAAGCGGCTCCGGCAAGACCACCCTGGGCCTCGCCCTGTTGCGCCTGCTGTCGTCCGAGGGCGCCATCCGCTTCGACGGGAAGGGCATCCAGGACCTCGGCAACAAGGAACTGCGGCCGCTGCGCCGCTCCATGCAGATCGTCTTCCAGGACCCCTACGGCTCGCTCAGCCCGCGTCTCTCCATCGGCGAGATCGTCGCCGAGGGCCTGAGGATTCACGGCATGGGCGGCACCGAGACCGAGCGCGAAGCGATGATCGTCGCCGCACTGGAAGAGGTCGGCCTGGATCCCGAAAGCCGCCACCGCTACCCGCATGAATTCTCCGGCGGCCAGCGCCAGCGTATTGCCATCGCCCGCGCCATGGTGCTGAAGCCGCGCTTCGTGGTGCTGGACGAGCCGACCTCGGCGCTCGACATGTCGGTTCAAGCCCAGATCGTCGACCTGTTGCGCGAACTGCAGCAGCGCCATAGCCTGGCCTACCTTTTTATCAGCCATGATTTGAAGGTGGTGCGGGCCCTGGCCGACGAAGTGATCGTCATGCGCGACGGCAAAGTGGTAGAACAAGGCCGTTCCGAGCAGATCTTCGACGCTCCGGCCCAGGACTACACCAAGGCGCTGATGAAGGCCGCCTTTGAGCTGGAAGCCGTCGAAGGCGCCGTCTCGATCTGACACCCTATTCTTTCGCAGTTGGAATCCCGTGGCACTTCTCATCAAGACCGACATCGACCGGGGCAACGCCTGGACCGAAGCCCTCAACGCCCACTACCCGGAGCTGAAGACCTTTACCTGGCCCTACAAAGGCGACCCGGCGAAGATCGACTATGCCCTGGTGTGGCAGCCGCCCAAGGGCGAGTTGAAGCGCTACCCCAACCTGAAAGCGATCTTCTCGGTCGGCGCCGGCATCGACCACCTGGCCAGCGACCCCGAGCTGCCCACGGGCATCCCGGTGGTACGCATGGTGGAGCCGGGCCTAACCGCCGGCATGTCGCAGTACGCCACCCTGGCGGTGCTGAACCACCACCGCTTCATGATCGACTACGCCGCCCAGCGTCGCGAGAAGGTGTGGGAGGAGATCCCGCAAATTGCCGCCGACGCGCGCCAGGTCGGCATGCTGGGCCTTGGGGTGCTGGGCCGCGATGCCCTGGACAAGCTGAAGGCCTTCGACTTCAAGCTGGCCGGCTGGAGCCGCAGCCCCAAGAGTATCACCGGTGTGACCTGCTTCCACGGCTCGGGCGGCCTGGACGCATTCCTCGCCGAGACCGACATCCTGGTCTGCCTGCTGCCGCTGACACCGGAGACCGAGGGGATCCTGAACAGCGAGACCTTCGCCAAGCTGCCGGCCGGCGCGTCGGTGGTCAATGTCGGCCGCGGTGCCCATCTGGTCGAAGACGACCTGATCGCGGCGCTCGACAGCGGCCAATTGAGCGGGGCCACCCTGGACGTCTTCCGCCAGGAACCGCTGCCGGAGAAGCATCCCTTCTGGAAGCATCCACGCATCTTCATGACGCCACACATCGCCAGCATGACCATCCCCTCCAGCGCCGTGCGCGCGGTGGTCGCCAACATTCAGCGCCTGGAATCCGGCGAAGCCCTGCAACACGTCGTCGATATGAAGCGTGGCTATTAGCGCCGACTAAAATACCGTGGGGTCGCTGACGCTCCGCCGATCCGCCCCGGCATAACGCGGTCCCTTGGGTTGACGCGATCGCCGCTCTTGTGTTCTTTCAAGGGGACGGAGAGAAGATCCAGGGGTTGGTTGCGTGCGTTCGGTTGTTTGCGTTGCTTGTGCTGTCCTTGCGGTTGCGTTGAGTGCGTCCCTGCCGGCTTCGGCCGGCGACTGGCCGGAGGGGATCCGCGCCGCCCCACACTTTTCCAAGCTGCAAGAAGCGACCATCGTCAACTGGACCGTCACCAATACCGGTGATGCGCCGCTGGCGCCGGGCGGCATCCGTATTCACTACACCTGCGGCTATGCCGAGGTCGAAGTGATCACCCACGAATTCATGTCGACCATCCTGCAGGGCGCGTCGACCAGCGACGGCGACCAGTTCCTCTGCTGTGCCAAGCACGGGGTCGCCTCCCTTTTCGTTGA
>JBHJIR010000020.1:0-22077 GCA_050043265.1 Kiloniellaceae bacterium | reverse complement strand
TGGTTGTGCCCTCACCCTTTTCCTGCGTCCCTCCTTATTACTCTCATTTTATTTCTTCCCCCTTCTTCGAGTGGCGCTCTCCTCCCCACGCCAGGAACAAGCTGACAGGACAATGTTTCAGCCTGTTTTCTACCCAAAGGGAAAAGTGTTTTCTTTGTATCCGTCCTGGGTATCCGTCTTGGAATCCTGTCCGGGGTTTGTGCCGAGGGGGGCCGGGCCGTTCGGTGCCGGCCAAAAGAAAACGGGGGGCCGCAGCCCCCCGTTGATGTGAACCCGCCCGGCAGAACCTCAGGCGACCAGCACCTGCTCCATGCGCTGCAGGGCCGTGCCGCGGTCATCCTGCAGGCCCAGGTCGGCGAAGAGTTCGGCCGCGCGGCGGTAATCGTCGGCCGCCGCCATTCCCTGGCCCATGCGCGAGCGGCAGTCGCCGCGGCCCATGTAGGCCCAGGGCTCGGTTGGATTGAGCGCCACGTCGCGCTCGAAGTCCTTGAGCGCAACGTCGAACTGGCCCTGGCGCAGCAGGAAGCGGGCACGCTGCTGGACATAGCAGGCGCTGTCCGGCGCCATCTCGATGGCGCGGTTCAGATCGGCCAGGGCCCCCTGGCGGTCGCGCAGCCGTTCCCGCCAGCGGGCGCGCTCGGCCAGAATGCGCGCACAATCGGGCGCCAGATGCAGCGCCTCGTCGCAATCGGCCAGCGCCTTGTCGTAGTCCTTGATCTCGCCGTAGCAGCGCGCCCGGTCGACGTAGAGCGAGGCACGGCCCTCGCCGCGGATCAGGGCCGCGTTGAAGTCCAGGACTGCGTAGCGCAGCTGGCCGAGCTTGCTGTAGCACTGGCCGCGGCGGGCGTGGGCCTGCCACGAGCCCGGATCGAACTCCAGCTCGCGGGTAAAGTCTTCGATCGCACCGCGGTAATCCTCCAACTGCTGCAGCAGGCGGGCACGGTTGCCGTAGGCCGGTGCGAAGGTGGGGTCGGCAGCGATGGTGCGGTCGAAATCCTCCAGCGCCTCGGTCAGCTTGCCCTGCACCTCGCGGGCGATGCCGCGGCGGTTCAGGATGCTCGGTTCGTCCGGCGCAAAGCCGGACGCCCCGGTGAGGTCTGTCTCCGCCTCGGCGTAGCGCTTCAGGCGCGCGTAGGCGGCGGCGCGGTGGAACAGGGTCACCACCTGCTGGCCGCCCAGATCGAGGGCGCGGGTGAAATCAGCCACCGCCTTCAGGTCGTCATAGCGGTCGAGGTGGCAAAGGCCGCGGTTGGAATACGCCGCGGCGAAGCCGGCGTCGTACCCGATTGCCGTGTCGAAGTCGCAGAGCGCGCCGGTCAGGTCGCCCGTCTCCCGGCGCACCATGCCCATGCCGTTGTGGGCCACGGCCCAGCCAGCACCGAGCGTGCCGGCACGCTCGAAATCGTCGATGGCGAGGTAGGTATAACCGAGGCTGCGGTAGCTGTAGGCGCGCTCCAGGTAGATGCGGCCATTGCGCGGATCGCCGGCCAGCGCCGCCGAGAAGTGCTGGACGGCGCCCTGGTAGTCGCCGGCCTTGGCGCGGGCCAGGCCGAGCTCGAAGGCATCACCCGCGCCGGAGCCGTCCGGCGCCGCGGAATGTCCCCGGCGGTTTTCGGGGCGGCATGCCGGGCGCGGGTCCGCCGCCGGCGCCACAGCGTGGCCACTGTCGGCCAGGCTTTCACCGAGGGACTCGACCAGCAGGTCACGCACCGCGGTTGGCGATGACCCAGAGCCGGCACCCGTCGAATCGGTACCGTCCAGGGTGGATACTGGTCCGGAGACTGGCCCGGATATTGGGGGGCAATCGGACTCGCTGAACCGGGCACTGGCGCGGTCCAGATCCACCATCAGCCCGAGGGCCAGGGGATCCAGACCGCTCGACCGGCGCGCGCGGCCGTCTTCGGGCAGGTCCGTAGGCACGAAATCGCAGGGAATTCGCGATGACAGCTTCATTCCGGCGTCACGGCACACACTTTCTTGCTGACCAGCCATTCAATTCCCCCTCTTGGTCGGGCCTGCGCCCCTCACCGGCAACTGCTTTAGAAGGGCGAGGTTGCCCGAGGCCGCAAAACGGCTCTGTGAGGAAAATCACATTGCTGGCCTGATTGGCGAAATTCGGCGGATTTCCGGGAATTTTATTCCGTGGCGGACGGCGGCAACGGGCGCTTTCCCCTCGACGGGGTGGCAAGCCATCTCGCCACCACCTTCAGTTGAAAAACTGGAGAAATCGCCAAAAAATAGAAAACATATTCATTATCAACAACTTGCAGACATACCCAAAAAGGTTCGCTGACGATCTGCATCCGGGCGACCGATTTTCCCCGTAGGTGGCGGGCATGAACAATCGAAACCATTTCCGCCGCGCCGGCACATGCGATTGAAACAATCCCGCTGCAAGGTCCCCCCTGCCGCCGGCCTATCCGCGGAATGTCCCGGGACGGGCGCGCACGCCAAGTCCTCAGGCTGGGAGTCCTCGGCTCCGGAACCCTCGACTCGGGCGCGGCGGACACCCTATTCTTCCCCCTGGTTCACGCAGGTCGCAGCGATGTCCAAACCCCTAGCTCCCCCGTCCCGCAGCCTGCGCCCCTTCGCGGCGGCACTGCAGTGCATCGACGGACCGGTCGCGGTGGCCTGCAGGCCGCCCGGAGCGGCCCTGTTGCGGCTGGTCGGGGCCAACAGGGCTTTCGCCGAGGCCGCAGGCTGGGAGGCCATGCCGCTGCCGGGGGATACCCTGCCCCCTGATGTCCTGGGCGAAGACGACGTCCTGGATGATGGGGAAGGCGACGATGGGAAAGGCGACGGTGGGGGCGGCGTCGTACTGCGCGCGCTCTACGACCGTCACGGCAGGCAGCGCAATTGGCTGGCCCTGCATCGGCGGCAGCCAACGGGCGGCAGCAAGCCGGCGGCCGCCGGCCCCGGCACGACCAGCGGCAAGAACCAGGGCGCGACCCAGGACAAAAGCCAGAATGGCGACTTCCGCACCCTGGTCGAGAACATCAGCAACGGCGTCCTGTTGCACCGCGATTTCAAGCCGCTTTACGCCAACGCCGCCTGCGCCCGGCGCGGCGGCTTCGACAGCGGCGAAGCGCTGATGCGCGAACCGACCCTGCTGCCCTTCCTGCCGGTCGAGATGCACAACCGCGCCCTGCGCCGCCACGCCCGCCTGCTGGCCGGCGAGGCACCGGGGCCGGCGCGCGTTCTGCGCTGCCTGACCCGCGCCGGCGTCCCTTTTTGGGTCGAGGCAACGGAAAAGCGCATCATCTGGGACGGTGAACCCGCCGTGCTGGTGTCACTGAACGACGTCACCGAGCAGGTCCAGATGCGCCGGACCGAACTGATGCTGCGCGAGGCGAGCGACAATCTCTCGGACAGCTTCATTCTTTACGATGCCGACCAGCGGGTGGTGCTGACCAACCGCCGCTTCCACGAGACCCTGCCGTTCCATCCCGGTCCCGAAGAGATCGTCGGCAAGACCATGCGCGAACTGATCGAGTCGAGCGTCGCCCACAATGCCGTCACCGATCCACGCGTGTCGCAGAACCGCAAAAGCTTCGTCGAGGACTTCATTGCCGAGCGCCTGCACAACCGCACCATCACCCGCGAGGACACCTGGCCCGACGGGCGCTGGGACCTGGTGAAAGAACAGCACACCCGCTCCGGCGGCTTCGTCAGCGTGCGCACCGACATCACCGAGCGCAAGAAGGCCGAGATCGCGCTGCGCGATCAGGAAAGCCGCCTGGAACAGGCGCTGGCCGAGCGCACCGCCCAGCTGAAGGGCGTGCTCGCCAACATCGCCCAGGGCGTGACCGTGACCGCGCCGGACATGACGGTACTGCTGGTCAACCAGGGCTATCTCGACATCTTCGACCTGCCGGAGGAACTGGGCCGCCCCGGCATCCACCTTTCCGAATATATCCGCCAGGGACTGGCGAACGGCGAGTACACGCGCGCCGAGGTGGATGCCGCCGGCGGTGAGGAGGCCTTCGTGCAGCAGCGCCTGATGGTGCTGTCGAAGCCGCGGCGCGGCGTCATCCAGCGCACCCTGGGGGATGGCCGGGTCATCGAGATCCGCCAGCAACGCCTGCCCGACGGCTGCATGGTGTCGACCTACAACAACGTCACCGACCGGGTGCGCACCGAGCGTGAGCTGCAGCGCCAGCGTGAGAGGAGCTACCAGAACGAAAAACTGACGGCGCTCGGCTCGCTGCTCGCCGGCGTCTCGCACGAGCTGAACAATCCGCTCTCCGTGGTGATCGGCCAGGCCGCCCTGCTGGAAAGCATGGCCGGCGACAGCGCCATCGCCGAGCGCGCCATGAAAGTGCGCGTCGCCGCCGACCGCTGCGCCAAGATCGTGAAAACCTTTCTCTCCATGGCCCGCCAGCGCCCCGCCGACCGCCATGCGGTCCAGATCAACGAGCTGATCGAGGATGTGCTGGAGCTTGTCACCCATCAGCTCGGCACCACCGACGTCCTGGTGACCCGCGACCTTGCCCCCGACCTGCCGACGGTGGCCGGCGATTCCGACCAGCTGAGCCATGTGCTGCTGAACCTGTTCATCAATGCCCAGCAGGCGATGATCGACACCCCGCGGCCGCGCCGGCTGATCATCGCCACCGCCTATCTGGAGGCCAGCCGCCAGGTGCGCATCACCGTGCGCGACAACGGGCGGGGCATTGCCGAAGACATCCGCTCGCGCATCTTCGATCCCTTCTTCACCACCAAGCCGATCGGCCAGGGCACCGGGGTCGGGCTGTCGGTCTGCCACGGCATGGTCAGCGCCCACGGCGGCAGCATCACCGCCGGCGAAGCCCCGGGCGGCAAGGCCGGGGGCGGCGGTGCCGTGTTCACCGTACTGCTGCCGGCCGGGGACGCCGCGCCGGCAGCACGGCCTGAATCCGAGCCGCGCCGGCCCGCGGCCACCCGGCACCATGTGCTGGTCATCGACGACGAGCCCGACATCACCGGCTTCCTGGTCGAAGTGCTGGAGGCCGCCGGCCATACGGCCGACGTCGCCGCCAGCGGCCAGGCCGCGCTGGACCTGCTGCAGACGAACGACTATGCGGCGATCATCTGCGACCTGCGGATGCCGCACCTCGACGGCCCCGGGCTGTACGAGGCGCTGAAAGCGATACGGCCGGAGATGCTGGCGCGCATCATCTTCGCCACCGGCGACCTGCTGAATGCGGAAACCGAGACCTTCCTGAAGGCCAGTGGCCGGCCCTGCATCGAAAAACCCTTCATGCCGGCGCAGATCCGCCAGTTGGTCGAGGACGCCGCGGCAAACGGCGGATCCTGAGCGCCCGGCCCTTCCGCGCCCCCGTTTGCATAGGGCCTTGCCGGCGACGCCGGCAAACAACGAAGAACGGCCACGGGGCACCGCCGAAACGCTGCCCCGTGGCACGAGAAACGAAGCTTATCCGCTGCGGCCGCGGCCGCCGATGCAGAAGGTCTTGGTCACCTGGTCCGCATCGTCGTCGACCAGGCCGTTGGTTAAGGCCCGCCGCGTCGTCAGCCGCACGGTGTAAGAGCAGCTCGGCCAGGCCGAGATGTCCTCATGATGCGTGCCGAAGGCGGTGTTGGCCCCGCCGCTGCGCGTCGCGGTGCCCGCCGGCAGCGAGAGCGGCGGAATGCTGGCCGCCGTCGTGATGCTGATCGACCACGCCGCCATCAGTTCGTGGTCGGCGGTGTACTCGATATCCAGATCCGACGATAACGGCGAACAGGCGTTGCCGCCGCCGCTGTGGAACTGCAGCAGGTCGAGCAGCGCCACCTCGTTCCAGTTGTTGATGTGAATACGGCTGAGGGTATTCGTATAGTCCGGCGGCGAGGTCGGGCCGCCGACGCGGGTCGCCTCGAAGATGACGGCGACAGCGACACCGTTCTTCAGGTTGGCCGCCGGGACCTGCGTCCCCGCCGCAACGCCCGGCGCCGGGTTGCCACCCGGGAAAGCCGTGTTGCTGTTGAAGCCGATCAGCGCGCCGTTGAAGCCGGCACCCAGGGCTGCGGGGTCGACCGTGATCCAGCCGTCCGCGTCCGGCACGATGACGTGTGTCGGCGGCGGCCCCCAGGGCGTGCCCGGCGGCAAGGCGGGCGGCGGCGTCGGGTCGACCGTCGCCCCGGAGCCGGCGATCATCACCGTCTGGAAGGTCTCCTCCAGCCCGGTGCCGTTGACGTCCCAGTAGATGGTCCGGCTGCCGACGATGACGGGACACAGCAGGTCGCCGACCAAGGCGGTCTGGCTGCCGCTGCGCTCGTAAAGGAAGCGGTAGCGCATCGGCACGCCGGCGGCGTCCGGCGACTCGGCCGGGCAGAACCCGCGCAGTTCCAGACAGCTGAAGAAACCGTAGCCGGGACCGCCGTGGCCGAGCACCGACTTGTTGGTCAGACCGTTGGTCGAATCGATGTCGCCGTAGATGTGGAAGTGGCCGACATGGGTGAACCACGGACGCGGCTTGGGCGGTGGGCAGACGCACCAGCAGAAACGCCGGCACCACAGGCCGCACAGCCAGTGGCAGAGCTGGTGGCAGAACTTGGTCAGGCCCAGTTCCTTCACCAGCGCGGCATAGCTGTCGGCGTCCTCGGCATCGACCGCCGCGACCAGCCGCGCGACCGCCTTCGGATCCTTGGCCAGCTTGGCGACGGCCTGGGCAAACGCGCGGATCTCCGGCAGTTCGTCCTCGATCGCGGTGAGCGGGAAGGGCCGGCAGAAGCGGAAGCAGATGCGCACGCAGCGCCACACGCAGACCCAATGGCAGATCCAGTGACAGAGCCCCTGGAAGCCGGCGCGCTGCAACACGATACGCACGCCGTCGCAGTCGCGCGCCAGGACGCCCTTCTCCACCGCCGCCAGAGTCGCCTTGTCGGCGAGCAGGCGCCGGATCGCCGCGGCCGCCTGCAGCACCACCGGCATCAGGTGATTGCAGCCGATGATGTAAACCGGCTTTTCCGGACTGCAGAGGATATCGCAGATCAGCCGGCAGCGGATCGAGCAGATCCAATAGCAGATGTAGTGGGCGTAACGCTGCAGGCCGAGCTTTTCGACGATAGCCCGGAAGGTGTTCTCGTCGCGCTCGCAGACCGCGCCCACCAGCCGCTCGAGAGTCTTTTCGTCAGAGGAGACCTTGACGATCAGCTCGCCGAAGTCGCGCAGGTCCAGAACCGGCGCGTCCTTGGGCGGCAGCCCCGCGAGCTCCAGGCAGACCAGCGCGCAGTGCTTGGAACACAGCCATTCGCAGATGAGATGACATCGCGGCAGCGCCTCGAAACGCGCCAGCAGATCGCGATAGCCTTCGTGATCCTGAGCGCGAAACGACTGAACCAGCAACCTAAAGGCCGTCTCGTCCCCGGCGATCTTGCCGAGCACCTCGGATGTCTGGACGACATCCGCGACCGTTTCCTGATTGGTATCTTCAGGCATGGACAGAGCCTCCTAGTCAGAAACGCATCTTCAGCTGCGTCTGATTGATCGATGTCCGAAGTCTGCCCGACCTCCCGGATGTCCTTTTGGTGATTGGCCCCAGTATCGCCGGGCCGCGCCTTTGCCGCTGTGGGGATTCCCACAGGGGGTGCCGGGCAGCCTGCGGTGCCCGTCAGCCTGGGGCGCCCGTCAGCCTGCGGCGCCGGGCACCGCCTCCAGATAGTCCGACAGCCGATCCTGCAAATGGCCGACGGCCTGGGGGTGGGTCCGGAACGCCCGGCACTCCATCATCTGCCAGCACTGCCCCTCGTCGCCGAAGCGGATCGCGGCCACCTCGGCCTCGCTGATCGCCGCCGCCAGGAACCACGTGGACAGGCCCGGCACGGTGACCCCGGGATAACGCCGCCGCCAGTGGATGCGTGCCGGTGCGAGGACGAGGCCGAATTCCTCCTCCGTTTCCCGCAAGGCACATTCCACCGGGCTCTCGTCCCCTTCCCGTCCGCCGCCGGGCAGATCCCACAGGCCGGGCCAGGGGATCGTGGGCTTCAGGTCGCGCTTGTAGGTCACCAGCCGCGCCCCGCAGACCAGGGCGATCTTGGCGCCAGAGAAAACGTCACCGGAAAAGGCATCACCGTCCATGCCCCGAGCTTGCCGCAGGGCAGCACGCAGGTCCATGGAAACCCCCGTCCAAATGCTCTACTCTCTGGCCCACGATGACAGAGCTGCCGCAGATCGAAACGCCCGAAGCCGCCCCGCCGGAAGCCTTCATGGATCCCGAGGCCGCGGTGGACCGCCTGACCGCCCTGTACAGGCAGGCGACCGGCTTCCTCTGCGACGGCTTCGACGCCCTGCTGGACGGCAAGGCCGCGCCACGGCGGCTGCGCGCCTTCTACCCGCAGGTCTCCATCACCACGACCAGCTTCGCCCATATCGATTCGCGGCTGTCCTACGGCCATGTGCCGACGCCCGGCCACTACGCCGCGACGGTCACCCGGCCGGACCTGTTCCGCGACTACCTGACCCAGCAACTCGGCCTGCTGCTGAAGAACCACGGGGTGCCGCTGAGCGTCGGCGCCTCGCAGACGCCGATCCCGCTGCACTTCGCCTTTCCCGACGGCATCCACGTCGACAGCACCCTGGTCGAACGGATCGACCGGCCGTTCCGCGACCTCTTCGACGTGCCCGACCTGGCGATCACCGACGACGCCATCGTCAACGGCACACACGAACCCAGGCCCGGCAAGCCGCTGCCGCTGGCGCCCTTCACCGCGCCCCGGGTCGACTATTCCCTGCACCGCCTGGCGCACTACACCGCGACGGCGCCGGAGCATTTCCAGAATTTCGTGATCTTCACCAACTACCAGTTCTACATCGATGCCTTCTGCGCGCTGGCGCGCGACTCCCTGGCCCAGAAGACTCCGGCGGGCGGCAACAACGACTATGCGGCCCTCGTCGAGCCGGTCAACGTGGTGACGCCGCGCGGCGGCGCCGCCAGCGGCGGCCCACGCCCCGAACGCCTGCCGCAGATGCCTGCCTATCACCTGAAGGGGCCGAACCACAGCGGCATCACCATGGTGAACATCGGCGTCGGCCCGTCCAACGCCAAGACCATCACCGACCACATCGCCGTGCTGCGCCCGCATGCCTGGCTGCTGCTGGGACACTGCGCCGGTCTGCGCAACACCCAGGCGCTGGGCGACTACGTGCTGGCCCACGGCTACGTCCGCGAGGACCACGTGCTGGACGCCGACCTGCCGACCTGGGTGCCGATCCCTCCACTGGCCGAGGTGCAGGTGGCGCTGGAGGACGCCGTCGAGGAAGTGACCGGCCTGGAAGGCTACGAGCTGAAATCGATCATGCGCACCGGCACCGTCGCTACCATCGACAACCGCAACTGGGAACTGCGCGATCACCGCGAGCCGGTGCAGCGCTTTTCACAGTCGCGCGCCATCGCCCTGGACATGGAAAGCGCGACCATCGCCGCCAACGGCTTCCGCTTCCGGGTGCCTTACGGCACCCTGCTGTGCGTCTCCGACAAGCCGCTGCACGGCGAACTGAAACTGCCGGGCATGGCGACCGCCTTCTACAAGCGCCAGATCGACCAGCACCTGAAGATCGGCCTGCGCGCGATGGAGAAACTGCGCGCCATGGCGCCCGAGCGCCTGCACTCGCGCAAGCTGCGGTCTTTCTCGGAGACGGCGTTCCAGTAAGACGCACGGCTCCTGCCCCCACACCGCCGTCGTCCCGGGGCCTGACCCCGGGACCCATTGGCGCCTGCAAGAGAAAATACGTCTCCAGGACGGTATCGTATGAACGGCGAGGGCAATAGGTCCCGGCATCAAGTGCCGGGACGACAGCTTTCAAGTTGCCGACGCATATAGTTCATCCGGCGGGCGGCCCGTTCTTCGGGAGGCTGCCCTGCGGCCCCTCCTCAGAATGAGGTTTCAGGCTTAACCCCGCTACAGCGCCGCCACCTTGCAGGCGCCGCCGGGGCGGATCACCAGCGGGTTGCGCAGGGCGCGGCCGAAGGTTTCCGACTCGATCTCGAAGACGTCGTTCTCCTGCGGGCGCACGCCGTCGGTGAAGCTGAGGGTCGCGGCGCCGAAGTAGTGGACGTGGACATCGCCCGGCCGGCGGTGCTGCGGATACTTGAAGTGGTGGTGTTCCAGGTTCGCCAGCGTGTGGCTCATGTGGGCCTCACCGGTGGCGAAGGGCTTTTCCCAGATCACCTCGCCGCGGCGCAGGATGCGTGCGGTGCCGGAGATGTCTTCGGGCGCGTCGCCCAGCCGTATCTCGGGCCCAAAGGAGCAGGGCCGGAGCTTGGAATGCGCCAGATAAAGGTAGTTGCGCTGTTCCAACACATGGTCGGAAAACTCGTTTCCCAGCGCGAAACCGAGGCGGCGCGGCGTGCCCTTGGCATCGATCAGATAAAGCCCCACCAGTTCCACCTCATCGCCGCCGTCCTCGGCGAAGTCGACCATCTCGAAGGCCTGTTCGGGCGGCGTCACGATGCTGCCGTCGCCCTTGTAGAACCATTCCGGCGCCACGCCGACGAGACCGTTCGCCGGCTTGCCGCCCTCCAGGCCCCACTTGAACATCTTCATGGAATCGGACAGCGCGGCCTCGCCCTCCTCCGCGACCTTCTTATGCATGGAATCGCGGGCATCGGCGCTGCCCAGGTGGGTCAGCCCCGTGCCGGTCACCAGACAGTGCGCCGGATCCGGATGATCCAGCGGCGGCAACAGGCGGCGTTCGGCCGCCACCGCCGCGTAGTCGTCGGTGACGTCGCTCACCAGTCCCTCGACGGCCTGGGCCAGACCCTGGCCCTGCGCCAGGGCGGTCTGTGCCAGATCGTAGACCCGCGCAACACCGTCCAGCAGTCGAAGTTGCCCGCCACTGTCATCGACCATGCCGACGGCGCGGGTGCCCTGCCGGCTGAAAAATTGCACCAAACGCATTTCCGTTCCCATTCGCCCGTTCTTGATTTGTCATCCCGCGCCTTGCCGGCGCGGCGGGCAGTCTAGACCAGGGTGATAGCGCAACCAAGTCTTGGAACGACGCCGCTCCGGCGGCCCCGTGCCTGTGCGGTGGTCTAGGCTTTTGAGACGCTGCGCATCTGGCGTGCGCAGTTTTCGGCGTCGTCGACAGCGGCCGCCACGAACCACGACTTGAAGGCTTCCACCTTCGGGTCCCGCCAGCATCGGGTCGGCCCGCGCAGAGCGAAGTCGCCGTAATCTGTCTCGCACAGCATGTTCCCGAACGGCATCACCAGAAGACCGGAGTCGAACTCCTCGCGGGTCAGCACAAGATCCCCCATGACCACCCCCTTGCCCATGACCGCGGCTTTCACCGCCATGTCGAGATTGGGCAGCAGCACACCAGACTGCGGATCGATCCCCTGAACCCCGAAAGCCGTCAGCCAGGTCGTCCAGTCGAGGTGGCCTGCCGACTCGTGGAGCAGCGTGAAGCGCGCTAGGTCCGCCGGCTGCTTCAACGGCGTCGGCCCCTTCAGCAAGCTGGGCGCGCAGGCCGGCACGATCACCATCGGAAACAGCGGCAGGTCCTCGATGCCGGCGGGCTGACGGCCCTCGGCCGGGCAGCCGATGCCCAGATCGAACTCGCCGCTGACGAAATCCTCCCAGGTGTAGAGAGCCGTGGTGAGGCGGACGTTGATCTCGGGATAGGACGCGTGGAAGTCGTCCAGCCGGGGGATCAGCCAGCGGATGGAGAGCGTCGGCGGGCAGATGATACGCAGGTCCTTGCCGCCGGAGGCGACCTCGCGCGCGCCCCGGCCGATTGTTTCGAAGGCTCCCGTCAGGATCGGCAGAAAGCGGCGGCCGGCTTCGGTCAGTTCGATGCCCTGTGGCAGCCGCCGGAACAGGGCGACGCCCAGATGTTCCTCCAGCCGCTTCACGTGGCGGCTGACAGCCCCCCGCGTGACGCAGAGTTCTTCGGCCGCGCCGGAGAAGCCGCCGTGACGGGCCGCCGATTCGAAAGCCCGCAGGGCGTTCAGCGGGGGGAGGCGCATGAAAGGCTCCTTAGGGTCAGTTTTCCTGATCCTAACAGTGACAAAGCCTGATTTGTAACCCGCAAAATACCGGCTTAATTAGAGGGTGCCCTGTTTCTCGAGCATCATGCCAGGAGGCCGTCATGGCCGTCGCACTCCCCCCCTCCGATCCCTGCCAGGCGGCGCCGGCCGACACTGCGCCGCAGCCCCTTCGTCTGCTCGGCGGCCTCAAGGCGACCGGAGCCGCCTGGCTGAAACGCCGGGCCCTGAGGCGGGAATTGAAGCGCCTGCTGCGAATCGGGCCGCACATGGTCGCAGACGTCGGCCTGAGCCCGGAGGCGGCCCGCCGGGAGGCCGACAAGCCCTTCTGGAAAGGGTGAGGGCGGCGCAGCCAACGCCGCGCCGCCCCCATCGTTGCAGCAGTGAAAATCGGCGGCGGACGCCGCCGCCGCGATCCGCTAGGCCGCCTTGATGCCGGCGATGAACTTCTGCACCACGTCGCGCATCCGCTCGGCATGCTGCGAGAGCTCGCCTGAGGCCGTCAGCACGTCGCGCGAGGCCGTGCCGGTCTCGCTGGCACCGTCCTTCACCTTGGAGATGTTGGAGGTCACGTCGCTGGTGCCACGCGAGGCCTCGGCAACGTTGCGGGCGATCTCACGGGTTGCCGCCGCCTGTTCCTCGACCGCCGCGGCAATCGCCGTGGTGATCTCGTCGATCTTCTGAATGACGGCCGAGATCTCGTCGATGGCCTCGACGGCGTTCTGGGATTCGCCCCGCACGCTGTCGATCTTGGCCGAGATCTCCTCGGTGGCCTTGGCCGTCTGGGTCGCGAGGTTCTTCACCTCGGAAGCCACCACCGCGAAGCCCTTGCCGGCCTCACCGGCGCGCGCCGCTTCGATGGTCGCATTGAGGGCCAGCAGGTTGGTCTGCTCGGCAATCTCGTTGATCAGCTTGATGACATCGCCGATCTGGTCGGACTGCTCGCGCAGGCCGTTGATCACCTGGGAGGGCTGGCTGGCGGCGGCCACAGCCGACTGCGCTACGTCCGTCGCGCGGGACACCTGGGAGGCGATCTCGCCGAGCGAGGCGTTGATCTCCTCGGTCGCGGAAGCCACGGTCTGCACGTTGGACGAGGCTTCCTCGGCCGCGGCGGCCACGGTGGTGCTCATCTCCTCGGTGCGCTGGGCGATCTCGGACATCGAGGTCGCCACGCTCTTCATCTCGGTCGAGCCCTCGGCGACGCTGGTCACCATCTTGGACGACTCGCGGTCGAACTCGGTGGTCATCTCCTCGATGCGCTTGGCCCGCTTGGCCTTTTCCTCGTTGTCCTTGGCCGCCTGCGCTTCCATCTCACGGTTCTCGATGAGCCGCTGGCGGAAGAACTCGACGGACTTGGCCATCATGCCGATCTCGTCACCGCGATCCTGATTGGCGGTGACGTTGTCGTAGTGGCCCTCGGCAAGCTGGCCCATGAAGGCCGACATGCCGTTGATCGGCGCGGCGATCGCCCGCGACAGCACGAACCAGGCAGCGCCGGCGAAGACCAGCGCCACGGCGGCACCGGCAAACAGGGCAATCAGGGTGATATCGAAGGCGGTTTCCACCGCCTGCTCGTTACGGACGGTGAGATCTTTAGCGAGGGCGGTCAGGACATCCAACTGGACACCCTCTTCGCTCAACATACGCTCGCCGTAGCCGTTGGCCTCCAGCACGCGCGCCTCATCCACGGTCAGCGGATTGCGCATCAGGCTGATCTGGCGGGTGACGATATCGTTCTGCCACTTGGCGACCAGCCCGCTGGCGCCCGTCAGAAGGTCTTTGGCCTTGTCGACGGTCAGGCGCGACTGCAGCGATTCCAGCAGGCGTGCGTACTCGGTCTTGGCCGTTTCATAATCCTCGATGTAATCGCGATTGCCGCTCAGCAGCAGGCCGCGCACCGCCGCCTGCTGGCTGGAAACCTGCTGGCGCAACGAGTCGAGGTCGTCGGTGATCTGGCTTATGCGGGCGGTGTCAGCGACACGATCGCGCGACTCGCCGATCTCCACGAAGGTCACGCCAACCAGGGCGATGATGATGAAGACCAGTGTCGCGAAGGCCGCGATCAGCTTGATCGAGATACGGGTGTTATTGATGATGTTCATGTTCAGCTCCGGTCGCATCCCGCCGTTCAGACTTTGCCGGCGGCGTAGCGCCGCCGCAGTTCGGTGACGTTGACATCTACCGTGACGGCGCCGACGACCTTGCCATCCTGGGCAATGGAGAGATTCAACTGGGCGATTTCGGCGCCCGTATCCTCGTTGATTTCGATCTCGTCAATAAAGACCGCATCGGGGGCGACCTGGAAGGTCTTCTGCCACTTGGCCTCGTCGCCCTGCCAGAAATCCGAGGTGATGGCGCTCTGGCCAGCATTCAGACCGGTTCCGTCCATCACGAAGATGGCGGCGAACAGGCCCTGCGAGTCCGACTGGATCCGGGTCAGGTAGTTCGACAGCGGGCTCGACAGCACGGCAGTGATGAGCGGCTGGTCTTCGACCTCGCGCTCGGCACGCCACTGCTTGTCCAGGGCGTCGATGCCCGCCTGATCGAGGCTGGCATGGCGCTCGTTGCTCGCTTCCAGCGTCAACAGCACGACCGGCGAGCTGGACCAGCGCCGGACCTCCTCGATCACATAGTCGCGGATCAGCCATTCGTCGGCCGCGGCGGGGCCCGCCCATAAAGCCGCGGCGAAGACGGCTGCCAAGCCGGCAAGACCGCGCCGGACAAAGTTACCTTGCCAGGACATCGCCTGCTCCTCTATTCCAACTCAAAAATTCCATAATCAGGTTCTAGACTTAAGTTCTTAATTTACTGATAAATATAATCAAATTCTCATTAATCGAGAATTTGACGTACTGCTATCGCCTTGTCTTTCCTCAAAGATTGTGGTCGAGGCAGTAATCACACCCCCTGGGTGTTGTTTTATGACTGCCGGACCGATACCCACCGACGGGCGATCTGACCCGCTCCCGTCTTGCTGACCGGTTCTACCCTTGAGCGGGGTCCTCTGCGGCGCGGGCATTCATCGCCCGGCGGTCGCGGGCGACCTCGGCCAGCTTGGAGCGCCACTGCGGCAGGAAGCCGCCGATCTCCTCGAAGGCGGCCCGGGGCAGGTACAGCAGATGCGAATAGCTGATGGAGCGCACGGACGCGCTGCGCCGGGTCTGGTCGAGCAGGGCCATCTCGCCGAAGAAATCGCCGCGGCCCAGGCGGTGGCGATGCTCGCCGATGGCGATCTCGACCGCCCCGCTGGCGATGAAGTACATGCCGTCGGCGCGCTCGCCGGCCCGGAACACGAAGGCATCCCCGGCGAAAACCCGTTCCTGCAGGCGCTTGGCGACGCGGGCCAGTTCCCCCTCGTCCAGCGCGCTGAAGACCGGAAAGGCGCGCAGCAACTCCGGCGTCGTGGCACGGATGTCGACGCCGGCCATAGGGCGGAGGCTGGCGTGCACGGCTTCCGCCTCCGAGCGCAGGTGGCGCGCCAGGTCCTCGCTGATGATGCCCGACGCGCGCATCTGTTCGACCTGCTCGACCTCCTCCCGGTAGGCATAGCGTTCCAGCACCGCGTGGTCGAGGTCGCGCGCGAAGGTGGGGTACTGCAGGCGCAGGGCGTCGAGGTGTCGCTCCACTTCGGTCAGGCGCTGCTGGACGATGTCGCCCAGCAGTTCCGACAGGCGGTCGCCGAGCAGGCCGGCGAGCTTGAACTCCAGGAAGACGGTGAGTTCCAGCAGGATGATCCGGTTGATCAGCAGGGACTGAAAACGCCGGCCGAGGTAGGTCGCCAGCGGCCGGCTGATCCTGAGATGAGAATGCAGCATGCCGATGAAACGGAACCACCAGGTCTGGCGGTGTGGCCGGCGCGCGGCGCGCAGATAGCCGAGGCGGCCGTCCTCGCGCACGCCGTCGATCATCGCCTCCACCGTCAGCAGGTAGCGGTCGATCAGCGGACTGGACAGCCCGCCGCTCCAGCGCTGCTCCATCACCAGGGTCTTTTCCTGGTTGGCCAGGGCGATGAGGCCGACGGTCAGGCGCTCCCGGTCGGTCAGCTCCTCGGCAAAGGAATTGTCCTCGGCAACGCGGGTCAGGCGGTCGCTGTAGGGCCGCACCGCGGCGTCCACCAGGTCGTCGTCCAGCTCGTAACGCCCGGCAAAGGACCGCAGGTTGGAGCGCACGCTGGACAAGGCCTGGGTCAGCACCTGGCTGCGGAAGGCGCGGTCGATCGGCGACAACTGCCCGAGCCCGAGCCAGCGCATCAGCGGGCTGAGGGTGGTGCCTTGAACCAGCAGGGTGACCAGGGCGAAGCCGGTCGCCTGGAGGGCGATGAAGCGCTGCACCTCCGGAGCGACCAGGGCGTTCTCGGTCACTGCCAGGGCCAGAGCCAGGGTGACCGAGCCGCGCAACCCACCCCAGATGATGACGGTCTTCATCGGCGTTGAGACCTTCTGCACCACCCGCACCGCCGAGAGCAGCGGAAAGACGCCGAAGAGGATCAGCGCGCGGGCCATCAGCGCCGCCACCACGGCGACCAGCAGGTACAGCAGGTCGGCCAGGGTGAAATTCTCCAGCAGGCGCGGCACCAGGATGGCGGCCAGCACGAAGACCAGGCTGGTCGCCCAGTAGGCCAGCTGTTCCAGGGTGTCGAGGCAGAACTGGAACGTCTCCGGCTGGAAGCGCGAGCGCCCGACGGCGCTGAGCACCAGGCCGCTGGTCACCACCGCGACCACGCCGGAAAGCTCCAGGTAGTTGTTGCACAGCACGTAGACCACATAGGGCAGCGCCACGGTGATGGTGATCTGGGCGCCACGGTAGGCACGCAGGAGCGACAGCAGGAGGGCAATGGCGCGCCCCGCCGCCAGGCCGACCGCGACGCCGCCGAGCAGGCGCCAGACGAGCCCCTCCCCGACCAGCAGGAAATCCAGATCCCGCCCGGTGGTGATCACCGCGAGGAAGGCGGTGAAAGCGGCGATAGCGGTGGCGTCGTTCAGCAGGCTCTCGCCCTCGACCAGACGGGTCAGGCGGGCCGGCGCCCCGAGGTCGCGGAACAGGGCGATCACCGCGCTGGGGTCGGTGGAGGCGACGATGGCGCCGAACAGCAGGCAGCCCGCCAGCGGCATCGGCGCGACCAGGTAGACCGCGCCGCCGATCACCGCCACCGCGACCAGGACGGCGAGCACCGCCAGCAGCACCACGGCCACGATGTCCTGGGCCAGGCGCCGCACGTCGATGGTGATGGCGCCCTGGAACAGCAGCATAGGCAGCAGGATGGTGAGGAAGGTGGCGGAGGAGACCGGAATGTCGATCACCAGTTCCGCGACTTCGTTGAACTCGTCGGTCAGTCTGGTCCGCAGCAGCCACAGCGCCGCCATGCCGATCAGCACGCCGACGACCGCCAGCACCACGGTAAAAGGCAGCCCGGTACGGCGCGCCAGGGGCTGCACGCTGGCAACGACCATCAGCAGGACGGCCGTGGTCAGAACGATGTCGGCGATTGCCATTCCCGGGCGTTATCCATTTGCGCAAGCGGCGGCCGCGGCACGGCTGCGCCGCGGTCTTCCGATGCTCACCCTAATGATCTAGCAAATACAGCCCCGCCGCACCAAGGCTGTGCGCAATCCCACGCCTTGGCTCAACGGCGCAGGATGAGAACGCCGCCGCGGACTTCGTAGGCGCTGAGCCGGCGCAGGAAGGTCATGCCGAGCAGCGACTGACCCATCGGTGCCTCGTTCACCGAGGCGGGCAGATCGTAAAACACAATATCGCCCACCCCGAGGCTGCCGAGACGCACCGGCGCGCCGAGGCCGATGCCATTGGCGGTGGAATACTGGCGGGTGAAGTGCAGCTCGGCGGTGGGATAACCGATGCGCGCCGCATCGGACGGGCTCAGCACGATGTCGCTGGCCCCGGTGTCGACCAGGAAGTCCACCGGCTGGCCGTTGACCATGGCAGTGACGGTAAAATGGCCGCCCCGGCCGGCACGCAGCTCGACCACTCCGTCGCCCCGCTCGACGGCCCGCGACGGCCGCAACTCGCCGCTGAGCCGGGCACCGAGGCCGGAGAAGTCCTCGCGGAAGCTGTAGCCGAGCAACAGCACGGCGCCGATGACGGCCCAGATCGCGATGTTGCGCAGGGTCTCGCCCAGAGGCACCCGGCGCAGGAAGAAAACACTGCTGCTGACCATCGCCAGGATAATGACCAGCTTCACCAGTTGTACCCAGTCGTCCGAAGCCAGGTTGCGCTGGGGGAACGCGGCCAGCAGCAACCAGATGAGGCCGATGACGCCAGCCACCAGGGCCAGCCACAGCCACCCGCCATTTCCCCGGTGTCCGGATCCCCGCGGTCCAAATCCCTGGGGCCCGGACGGACCTTCGGTATCAGGGCGCTGCCTGTTCCAGGGATCTTTCTCTGGGTCTTTCTTGGGGATCATCACGGATTCCGCTCGCCATGCTCTATCACCGGTAGATATAGGCGGCCCGGCGGGATCAGCCAACCTTGCCGGCCCATGGAGAGGGAAAGACCAGCGGCGCCCAGAAGATCGGATCGCCCATGCCGGCATCGCCGGCCAGCCAGAGGTCGACGGAGATGGCGACGATCTCCATCACCGCAATGCTGGTGATCGCGCTGTAGACCGCATCCCAGAGCGCCCGGGGCGAAGCCGGGGAGATCAGCCTTGAAAGACTTCCGCCAGGGTCAGGTCGCGGTGCGGCCTTTCCTTCAGGTCGAGGCCGGAGTGGAGATCGACGATGTGGCTCTTCATGATCTCCTCCGCCGCCTGGCCGTCGTGGGCACCCATCGCCGCCATCAGGGCGTGGTGGGAATGGCTCTCGCAGGCCGTATCCGGACGCTTCCAGTAGAGCGCGATGATCAGGGACGAGCGGGAGATGAGCTGGCGGATGATGGCACCCAGCACCTGCTGGTCGGCGATCTCGGCCACCGCGATGTGGAACAGGCCCGAGCGCGAAAGGCTCTTGCCCATTTCGCCGGCGTCCAGCGCCACGTGCTCGGCATCGATGTGCGCCTGCAGGTTCGCCAACTGGGCCGGGGTCACCGCCAGCGCCGCCATGCGGGCGACGCGCGGCTCGATGAGCGCGCGCGCCTCGAAGACCTCGTGGGCCTCGCGGATGGTCGGGCGCGAGACGAAGGCGCCGCGGTTGCGCTCGATGGTGACCAGACCGGAATGGGCCAGGGCATGCAGCGCCGCGCGCACCACCGTGCGGCTGGCGCCGAAGATCTCCCCCACCTCGTCCTCGGAAAGCTTCATGCCCGGGCGCAGGCGGTGCTCCAGGATGGTCTTCTGCAGTTCCAGGCAGATGGTCAGCGCCCGGCCCGGCGGCAGCGAAAACCCGCTGTCCGGCCCCTCGGCCTCGCCCCGGGTCTCACCGACCTCGCTACCTGCCGCCACCGCCGTCATGTCCTTGCCTTCCCGAAGAACGCCCGCTGGGACGCTGTCTCAGCGATAGCCCAAGACCACGCGGCAGGCAAATCAAAATCGTATACAATTTTTAGGCAATTCGTATTTCATCTGCCCAATTCCCAGGCAGTCCCGCCTGCCGCCGCCGCGCGCGCCTGGCCGGCCCCCAATAAATCAAGGCCTTAACGCGACCGGCCAATTGGCACGGCAGTTGCGAAAGAGAGGGCTGGACCGCGAACGGGCAGAGGCGATGCGCACAGAAAGCGAACTGGAGCTGGTTTCCGTGACCAAGCGCTATGGCGACACCGTTGCCGTGGACGCCATCGACCACAAGTTCGCCGCCGGCAGCTACTGCTGCCTGCTGGGCCCCTCCGGCTGCGGCAAGTCCTCGACGCTGCGCATGATCGCCGGCCACGAAGTGGTTTCCGCCGTCGACATCATCCTGGGCAACGCCAACATCACCGACCTGCCGCCGGCCAAGCGCGGCACCGCCATGATGTTCCAGAGCTATGCCCTCTTCCCGCACCTCACCACGGCGGACAACGTCGCCTTCAGCCTGAAGATGCGCGGCGTCGCCAAGGCCCAGCGCCTGGCCCGCGCACACGAGCTGCTGGAACTGGTCGACATGGCGGCCTATGCCGAGCGCCTGCCGGGCCAGCTTTCCGGCGGCCAGCAGCAGCGCGTGGCCCTGGCCCGCGCCCTCATCACCAGCCCCGCCATCCTGCTGCTCGACGAGCCGCTGTCGGCGCTCGACCCCTTCCTGCGCATCCGCATGCGCCTGGAGCTGAAGCGCCTGCAGCGCGAACTGGGCATTTCCTTCATCCACGTCACCCACTCCCAGGACGAGGCCCTGGCGCTGGCTGACGGCATCATCGTGATGAACGGCGGCAGGATCGAGCAGGCCGGCACGCCGCAGCAGGTCTTCAACGCGCCGCAGACCGAATTCGTCGCCCGCTTCATCGGCGGCCACAATGTGCTGAAAGGCGACACCGGCACCATCGCCGTGCGCGCCGACCGCATCGTCGTGGCGCGCCAGGGCGGCACCGCCCGGCTGGAAGCGGTGGTGCGCGACGTCGAATACCTCGGCACCACGGTGAACCTGGCGCTCAGCGCCGGCGCCGCCGGCGACGTCACCGCCACGCTGTCCGACAGCACCTTCTTCCAGCAGCCGATCGAGATCGGCGAGACCGTGTTCCTGAGCTGGAACGCGGCCGACGCCCACACCCTCGCGGCCTGACCGCAAACGCCCGGGCGGGGAATGGCCCGGGAACGAACGCCAACACCTCCGGGAAAAAACAGGGAGCAGAAAACATGACGACAGGGAAAGCTAAACCGTTCAGCCGCCGCAGCGTCCTCAAGGGTGCCGCCGCTACCACCGGCCTCGCCCTCGGCTCGGGTGCCGTCACCGGGTTTCCGACGATCTGGGCGCAGAACATCAAAGACGTGACGCTGCGCCAGTTCGGCACCGGCGTGTCCAACCTCATCGAGGTCGCCGATAAGGTGAAGGAAGACCTGGGCTTCACGCTGGAGATGACGGCGCTGGATTCCGACAGCGTCACCCAGCGCGCGGCGACCCAGCCGAATTCCTTCGACATCGCCGACATCGAGTACTGGATCTGCAAGAAGGTCTGGCCGGCCGGCAACCTGCAGGCCATGGACGTCTCCAAGATCAAGAACTACGACAAGATCGTCGGCATCTTCAAAAGCGGCAAGCTGACGCCTGAGTCGACCATCGCCCAGGGCACCGCGCCGCATACCGTCGGCTTCGTCGAGGGCGTCGACGGCAAGACCTTTGCCGACCACGAGACCGGCTGGATGACCCTGATCCCGACGATCTACAACGCCGACACCCTGGGCATCCGCCCCGACCTGATCGGCCGCCCGATCGAGAGCTGGACCGAGTTGCTGAACCCCGAGTTCAAGGGCAAGGCCTCGATCCTCGACATCTCCTCCATCGGCATCATGGATGCCGCCATGGTCTGCGAGGCGATGGGCGAGATCAAATACGGCGACAAGGGCAACATGACCCGCGAAGAGATCGACAAGACCATGGCGATCTTCACCGAGGCGAAGAAGGCCGGCCAGTTCCGCGCCTTCTGGAAGTCCTTCGACGAAAGCGTGAACCTGATGGCCTCCGGCGAAGTGGTCATCCAGTCGATGTGGTCGCCGGCGATCACCGCCGTGCGCTCCAAGGGCATCCCCTGCGTCTACCAGCCGCTGAAGGAAGGCTACCGCTCCTGGGGCGGCGGCATCGGCCTGTCGAAGAACCTCTCGGGCCTGGAGCTGGAGGCCGCCTACGAGTACATCAACTGGTATCTCTCCGGCTGGGTCGGCGGCTTCCTGATGCGTCAGGGCTACTACTCCGCGGTGCCGGAGACCTCCAAGGACTTCATGAGCGCCGACGAGTGGGGCTATTGGTTCGAGGGCAAGCCCGCCGAGGGCGAGATCAAGAACCCCCAGGGCCAGGTGATGGAGAAGGCCGGCGCGGTGCGCGACGGCGGCTCGTTCTACGAGCGCATGGGCCACGTCGCCTGCTGGAACGCGGTGATGGACGAGAACCAGTACATGGTCCGCAAGTGGAATGAATTCATCGCCGCTTAAGAATAATACAGTGTGCGCCACGCGCGTGGCGCACCCTTTTTTCAGTTAAAAAAGCTACAAGCGTAAACTGCGCGCCAGTCCCAAGATTTCGAGCCTTTTGATGGTCTC
>JBHJIR010000019.1:0-24306 GCA_050043265.1 Kiloniellaceae bacterium | reverse complement strand
GGCTGGGCCCTCGCGCCCGCCCCCGGCCCCTGCCCGCCGCCCCCCACGACTTTACCCGGAAGGCTCAATCGGGGAAGCGGCGGGGGAGTTCTCGTTCAACGTAATCACGCATAACCTGCCGTATCTGCTGGCGGCGGCGCGCTGGACGGTGATGATCTCCTTCGCCGGCATGCTGGGCGGCCTGGGCCTGGGCATCCTCGTCTGTGGCGCGCGGCTGTCGCGCCGCGCCTGGCTTTCCTCGCTGGCCGCGGTCTATATCAGCTTCTTCCGGGGCGTGCCGCTGCTGGTGCAGCTGCTCACCTTCTTCTACATCCTGCCCTATATCGGCCTCGACCTGCCTGCGACGGTGGCCGCCTTCACCTCCATTGGCATGTGCTCGGCCGCCTACAATGCTGAAATCCTGCGCGGGTCCCTGCAGGCGATCCCGGCGGGCCAGAAAGAGGCCGCCGACGCGCTGGGCATCGCGCCCTTCGCGCTGTGGCGCCGGATCCTCATCCCGCAGGCGCTGCGCATCGGCCTGCCGTCGCATGTCAACGAACTGATCCTGCTGGTCAAGGTTTCCTCCCTCGCCTCCGTGGTGGGGATCGGCGAGCTGACCCGCATCGCCCAGAACATCACCGGGCAGACCTATCGCCCGCTGGAAATCTATCTGGCCACCGCCGCCGTCTATTTCGTCATCAATGCGATTATCGCCTATGCCGGGCGGCTGGCCGAGCGCCGGCTGCACGCCCGGGGCGCGTGAGGGGACGGCATGGAGCTCGATCTCTTCGTCCGCTACGGCCCGGCCCTTCTCCACGGCTTCGGCGTCACCCTGCTGTGCTGGATCGTCGGCTCCCTGGGCGGCATGCTTCTCGGCTTTGTGATTGCCTGCCTCTATCAATGGTCCGGGCCAGGGCCGCGCCTCGTCCTCCAGGCCTACGTCGAGATCGTGCGCGGCACGCCCTTCATGATCCAGCTGTTCCTGCTCTATTACGGCGGACCCCATTTCGGCCTGTTGCTGACGCCGGTGCAGGCGGGCATCGCCAGTTTCGTCGTCTACGGCAGCCCCTATTTCGCGGAAATCTTCCGCGCCGGCTTCCAGGCGGTGCCGCAGGGCCAGTTCGAGGCCGCGCGTTGCGTGGGCTTTGGCGAGTGGACCATCGTGCGCCGCATCGTGCTGCCGCAGATGCTCGTCTCGATCACCGCACCGCTGACCAACTTCTTCATCATTCTCACCAAGGAGACGGCGATCCTGTCGGTGGTCACGGTGCCCGAGCTGCTCTATGAGACGCAGACCATGGCGGCCGAGACCTTCACCTACATCGAGCCCTTCCTCGTGCTGTCGCTGTTCTACTGGGCGATGGTGGAATTCACCTCCTGGCTCGGCAAAAGGGTCGAGCTCCGCGTGACGCGCCACCTGCGCCGCGGCTAGAATCCTTCGGAACCAGGGAGACCAAGACCTTGACCACGGACAGTGCGGCAGTTCCCGGACAGGCTCTCATTACCGTGCGCGATCTCGGCAAAAGCTATGGCGACTTCCAGGCGCTGCAGGGCGTGAGTCTGGACGTGCAAAAATCGGAAGTGACCTGCCTGATCGGCCCCTCGGGCTCGGGCAAGAGCACGCTGCTGCGTTGCATGAACTTTCTCGAGGCCTATCAGGAGGGCGAGATCCGCCTCGACGGCGCGCTGATCGGCTGGCAGGAGAGCAGCCCCCGCAAGCCCCTGCCCGGGCGGCGGCTGCGCGAGCAGCGCCGGCAGATCGGCATGGTCTTCCAGCAGTTCAATCTGTGGCCGCATATGACGGCGGAGGAAAACGTCGCCGAGGGCCTCATCCAGGTGCGCCGCCTGTCCAAAGCGGAGGCCCGCGACCGGGCGCAGCTGGCACTGCGGAAGGTGAACCTGCAGGACAAGACCGGGAATTATCCCTCCGCCCTGTCGGGCGGCCAGCAGCAGCGGGTCGCCATCGCCCGTGCCATCGCCATGGAACCCCGCGTCGTGCTGTTCGACGAGCCGACCTCGGCGCTCGACCCCGAATTGGTCGGCGAGGTGCTGAACGTCATGAAGGCGCTGGCGGCCGAGGGCATGACCATGGTGGTGGTGACCCATGAGATGGGCTTCGCCGCGCATGTCGCCCACCGCGTCGGCTTTCTAGACCACGGTCGCCTCGTCGCCTGCGTTCCGCCGGCCGAGATCTTCGGCGCCGATCCCGCCGACCCGCGCATCCGCAGCTTCCTGCAGACCTATCGGGAACGCAACGTCGTGTAACGGCCGGGACGGTTCGCGGTGCCGATCCCGGCGGGCTCGCCCTATTTGCGGGCCCGCCGCGTGCCGCGGGCATGTTAAGCTTGCGGACGCGCCGCAAAAGCGGCCGCTTGTCACGCGCCTCTTGGGGGAGGAAAGCCGGTGAAGTGGAGCCTCGATCTGGGAATCGCTGTCGGACTGACCGTCGTGGTCTGGAGCGTCTTCTACTTCACCTTCCCCAGCGAGCCCTTCAACGCCATGGAAACGGTCTTCGTGCTGGTGGTGCTGTTCGGCCTCACCAAGCTCGGCCATTGGGCCTGGACCCGCTGGGGAGCGACGCTGAGGCCCGGAAAGGCGGACCCGAAATGACCGTCGCGCCGCCCACCTTGCCCTCGGTCTGGGGCAGGCTCCTGCTCTGTGCCATTCTCGTGGTCTGGATGGCCGGCTGCGATCAGCACAGTGGGACGGACGACACAGCCGGCGCGGCGCCACCCGTGACGAACGTGGAACCGGATCCGGGCGTGGAACCGGATCAGGGCGTGGAACCGGAACCGGCGGCGGGCGCCAATACCGATGCCGGTGGCGACCCCGGCCAACCGGACCTCGCCGGGCTGCGCACCACGGGGCGCGATTTGCTGTTTCCGGGTGAAACGGAACGCGCCGGCCATCCGCTCTACAGCTATCTCCTCTTCGCCGGCGGCAGCGACGGCGACCGCGAGGAGCAAGCGCGTTTCCGTGCCGCGATCGGGGCCTTCATCGGCCAGGTCCGCAGTGCCGATGCGCTGGAGGCCGCCGGGGCAACCCGGGCGGAGATCAACATTTTCTATGCGCCGATGCGCGCCTACTTCGCCGACACCACGCCGGAGAACCTGCGCCTTCATTTCGCCCAGCGCGATGCGGCCGATCAGGTCGCCCTGCTGCACAAGCACTACGACCGCGCCCGCGCCGACGTGCTCATGGCGCGGCTGCAACTGAGCGGCAACGGCCCCTATATCGTATCGGTGCTGCGCCCCCTCACCCGCGAAGCCGTGCAGCGGGACGAGGCCTTCCTGGTGCAGGACCTCGCCGGCGTACCGCCCGAACTGGTCGCGCTGTGGGTCGACGAATTCAAACGCCAGGTCGTCCAGGAAGCCACCGAGACGCCGGAGCACCTGCGCCGCCTCGCCCGCAACCTGCGCACCCGGATCGCGGTACTGGCCGAGGCCTTCGCCATCACCAAGACCGCCGTCGCGGGAATGTTCGAAGAACCCGAGAACCCGGCGGGCGGCGGCAACTGACGGCGGGCCCACGGCGGCCGGCCTGGAGGAGAACAAGGCGTGCGGTATAGGGGTGTCTTCCAGTTCTGCGGGGCCCTGCTGATCGGCCTGACGGCCGGCCTCGGCGTGCCGGCGGCCAAAGCCGAGACCCTGACGCAGATCCTGAAGACGGCCGGCGGCGATCCCGGGCACAGCGCGCCCTGTCTTGTCCCTACGCCGGCGGTTGCGGTGCCGGTCGAACGGCCGCTCGGGCGCTGCTCTGCCAATATCATCGCCGGGCTTTACCTGGATCTGCTGCGCGACCGTGACCGGCTTGAGATTGTCCGCGCGGCGATCACGCGGCAGCGCGACCTGCTCGCCGCGGTGCAACGGCGGGTCGAGGCCGGCGTCTCCACCTCAGGCGACTCTCTGCTGGCCGAGATCGAACTGAAGCATTGGCAGCGCCGGGAGACCCAACTGACCGCGGCTGTGCAGCATGCCGAGTTGTTTTTCAGCACCGTGACGGACAGCAAGCCCGCGGCGTTCGTGCGACCGCGCTTGGCGCCTTCGGCCTGGCCGGCGGACGAAGCCGCCGCCCTGGTGGCCTTGGCCCAGCAGGAAAGCATTCCGGAAGAGGACCGGGCCGCGGCACAGTCTGCGCTCCAGCATACCTGGATCGACTACGAAGCGGCCCAGCGCGACTATGACCTGCTGCAGCCGATGCAGGCCTTTGCCGCGGATCTCGCCCGGGCGACCGGCCAGCAGTACGAGATCGGCCAGGTCGGCACCGCCACGCTGCAGCAACGCTTTCGCGACGCCACCCTGCTGCGAGACGCCCTGGTGAGCGCCGAATACCGCCTGCTCGCCCTACGGTTCGACATCCTGGAGCGGCTCGGCCGCCGGGCCGCCGCCGAGTAGCTGCCAGCGGGCTGGTGTTACCGCTTTTTCATTTGCCGACAAATTGTTATCGCCGGCGCGCGCTGTCAGGGTACGGGGAACCGCCAACAGCCGGAGGGCGTTCCATGCCTATGTTTCCGCCGCACGGGGCCTCGTGACCTTGCTCGAGAACATCCGCGCCTTCCTGGGGCAGATCAGCCTGGAGGCCGGCACGCTGCTACCCAAGCAGCTGGTCGCGCTGCTGCTGTTCGTCGGTGTCATCCTGCTGGCGCTGCTGCTGCATCGCCTGGCGATGGCATCGCTGATCCGCTATGCGCCGCTGAAAGAGTCCGACCTGAGCGCCGTGCTGGATCGCGTCCGCGGCCTCACCCGGCTCGGCGCCGTCCTGCTGGCCGCGGTCATCGTGCTGCCGGTGCTGCCGCTGGGCGGAGTGCTGCTGGGCTACCTGCGCCATGGCCTCTCCATCATGCTGATCGCGCTGATCGGCTGGACCGTCATCGTCATCATCAACCTGCTGAGCGACCTCAGGGCGCGGCGCTATCGCGTCGATCTGGAAGACAACCTGACGGCGCGCAAGTTCCTGACCCAGATCCGCGTGCTGCAACGAACTTCCGTCGTGTTCGTCGGCCTCATTACGCTGGCGGTCATTCTGCTGACCTTCGAGAGCGTGAAGGAATACGGCGCCGGCCTCTTCGCCTCGGCCGGTGTCGCGGGTCTGGTGCTGGGCCTTGCCGCTCGGCCGGTGCTGGCCAACCTGATCGCCGGCATCCAGATTGCCATCACCCAGCCGATCCGCCTCGAGGACGCGGTGGTCGTCGAGGGCGAATGGGGCTGGATCGAGGAGATCGCCACCACCTACGTGGTGGTGCGTATCTGGGACTGGCGGCGGCTCATCGTGCCGCTGTCCTACTTCATCGAGAAACCGTTCCAGAACTGGACCCGCGAGTCCGGCTCGATCATCGGCGCGGTGATCTGGCACGTCGACTATCGGGTGCCGATCGAGGCCTTCCGCCAGAAGATGAAGGAAGCGGTCGCCGCCTCGGAGTTCTGGGACAAGCAGGTCGTCGTGCTGCAGGTGACCGAGGTCAGGCCGCAGACCCTGGAACTGCGCGGTCTGATGAGCGCGCGCACCTCACCGCGCGCCTGGGACCTGCGCTGCGAGGTGCGTGAGAAGATGATCGCCTGGCTGCAGGAAACCCATCCCGAAGCGCTGCCGCGGGTACGCGCCGAGGTCGGTCCGGCACCGGGCGCCCCAGGGTTGGAGAGTGGAGGATCGGACAGCGGACCGCCGGACGAGGCCCCCCCACACGATGACGTCGCCGGCGCCCCGGACCACCTGCGTCAGCCTCGCGACATCAACGAATAGCGATGGTGCAGGCGCCCGTCAGGGCGTTGCGGTAAGGCCTCCGGCCCATCAACTCATTGCCTACATTGAACCGTTTGCCGTTTCGGGACGACCCATCTCCGGACCACCCACGAAGGAGGCAAACCGATGACGCTCAACAAAGTTATGCGCACCGCAGGCTGCGCTCTCGCCCTTGCTCTTCTTGCCGGTAGCATGCCCGCGCAAGCCGCCGGCAGAGCGACAACACCTCAGGTATTAAAGGCCCCTCTGCACGCGCCCGGCCCCAAAAGCTTCGGGCAACGCAGCGATGGCGGTTCACCACAAGCCGCACCTACAGGGCCCTCGCAGAAGGACATCGACAAATTCGCCGCGGCTTGCAAGGACCGCGGCGGCGGCGCGAGCATAGAGCCTCATGCCACCGGCTCCGGCTTTTCCATGCGCTGTCGCGATTCCGACGGCAACGTCATGGTGTCCGAGGGGCCATTCTACCCCGACTGAAAACGATGGCAGCCCGGTGACCAAGTCACCGGGCTGCCATAGCCTGCATTCCTAACCGGCGCGTCGGACTGTCTGCGCCCGCCCCGCGACATCAGCGAAGAGCGCTGCCGTGGGGGCTGGACGAGACGGCCAGCGTTACGGCTGGAACTCGATCTCCACGCGTCGGTTGCGCTGTTCCGGCGCTTCCGTGTTGATCACCGGGTTGGACTCGCCGAGGCCACGCCCGACGATCCGGGCAGCGTCGACATTGCCACCGGTCAGGAACTCGAGGACGGAATTGGCCCGCCGCTCGGAAAGCACCTGATTGTAGGCTTCGGCACCGGATAGATCGGTATAGCCGGTGATGGTGATGGAGCCCTTCTGGTAGCCGCGGGCGGCTTCGATCACGTCGGCAAGCTCGACCTGGGCGTTAGACGTCAGCGTCGCCCTGTCGAAGTCGAAGTACACGATGAAGGGACCAGGAACCGCCATGGGCATCGGCGCGGGCGGCGGCGGTGGCGGAGGCGTAGCGGCCTGCGGCATGACCTCCAGACCATCCATCGCCGTCATGAACCGGTCGCGGCATGCCGCGATATCGTCAGGCTGGAAGTTCTCTTCCTGCTCCTGCATCCAGCAGTCGAAGGCCACCTGGGCCGCCGCCGCCTGGAGAGGATGGCGCTGGGCGGCACCATCGGCCAGCACGGCCGTCAGGCGCTGCCGTTCACCACTCAGGGTGCCAACCATGCCGGACGGCAGATCACGCTCGGAGATCGCCTGCGGCTGCACGGTTTCACCCCGGCCGGCTGCCATCGAGCGCGCGGCAAAGAAATCCGAATCGAAGTAATCGGCCTCGTCGAACTCAGAGCCCGATAATTCCAGATAACCCTGCTGTAGCGCACGGTCATAGGTATTGTTCTGGGTGGGGACGGTTTGAGCCTCTTGGTATCCAAATCCGGCGCAGCCGGACAGCAAGGCAAGGCCGGCCGCAGCCACGGCCATGCGCATCATTCGCTTCATAGTTTCGCGCTCCCATTTTTGTTGCACTAATCACGGTTACAACTGCTGTCGGCTGGAATCGTTCCATTCATGCCTGTGATTTGTTGGCGTGATGGCGATCCGGCTCGCGTAAGACCACTGCAGACGTCCAGCCATTTCCCGGGGTCGTTTGGATCTTTGATCCACTGGGATCGACAGGACCAAGGGTGCAAGCGGCCCACAGCGTTCGCCTTTGGCCACTCAACTCCGAAGCTAAGTCCGAATGCACAGAGGCTTCTGGACGCTCCGGAGAAACTCAACTATCGGATTATTTTGACGCGTTCAAATATAAACCAATTGAATCGCAGAGAATGGGGCATTTTCAGAATAAATCATGCCAACAAGGCACT
This sequence comes from Kiloniellaceae bacterium, assembly GCA_050043265.1. Lineage (GTDB taxonomy): Bacteria > Pseudomonadota > Alphaproteobacteria > Kiloniellales > Kiloniellaceae > Pelagibius. Next base: position 16,747 of record JBHJIR010000019.1, on the reverse strand, counting down.
CACGCACAGTAGGTTGTGTCTAAAAATAGACTAACTCTTTTTAACACAATTAGCCAGAACCATGATCAAGACCCAGGCAGAACCCTAAATATTCATGTATTCCGCGCCTCACAACACGTTCATTATTTGTCGTATGTGGCATTCGGCAAGGGAGAAAAATGAGTCGTCGCCAGCCGCAGAAATAGGAATTAAACCCCTTTTCAGCCACGCTGGCAGCAACGGCACAACGACCATAGGCGGCTTTTCCGTATCGGCACCAAGCGTCGCCCTCACCCACCGGGCAATACCACTTTGCCCCAGGCTTCCTGGAGGGCCCGTTCACTGCCGGCCATGATGGCGACCGGGTCTTCGCCTGATTTGGGTTTGATCTCGAAGCCCACGAGGCCCGGGTTCTCACGATTCAAAAACCCGACATTCACGAGCGCCTGCAGAAACTCAGTCAATTGCGGGATTCCCACCTGCGTGAGTGCCGCGCCGAAAAAAGGGTGGTCATCGCCGTAGTAGGGCGAATAAGGATCGTTTGAGCCATTGCCTATCTGCGTTCGCACGATATGCGGAAACGCGCCTTCCACCATGAAACGCGGTGTTTCGGGAATTATGGGCGTGTGACTCAGGTCCGGCAGAAGACCGAAATTCGGGGTCTCGGCTTTGACGGCTTCCGCCAGAGATGCGGCCATGGGTGTGGGACCGACCAGGCAGTCTTTCGAGTAGGGGTGCTGGTCGAAGTTTTCCAGGCAGAGCGTAATGCCCATCGGCGCCGCGTAGCGACACAACTCGACCAGACTGAGTGTCAGCCGATCCAGAGCGGCCGTCACGTCCAGGTCGCGCGGCCAGTATTTGCCGCTCATGACGCCGCAGGTTTTGGAGGCCATCTCGGCGGCTTCCTCGATCCCCCGCTTCATGGCGTCGATGGCCTGTTGGCGCGCTGCCGGATCCGGTGCCTCCAGATCCAGCCCCGTTAACAGCGTAAGCGGCTGGCCGTCGTAGGCGATTTCAACCCGTGCCTGGCTGCACAAAGCAATGGGTTCCCGGCGCATGCCCGGGTCGTTGATGGGGCCAAGTTCGACGAAATCGAAGAAGTTGCGGTCGATGATGGTGCTGGTGGTTTCCGGGATCGGGCCGCCGCCTGAAATACAGTCCGGGTAAATCATGAACTGCACGATACCGACTCGCATCCAGCTATGGAGGTCTCGCCGCATCACCGGTTTCCTAGTCGCATTGGATGATCGACGTGAGGTCAGCCTGGTCGTAGGCCTCGGTTGTCGGCATCTGAATGTCCACGTGATCGACCCGGTCGATCTTCATCGTCGCGGAGATGACTTTGAACCTGAGTACGTGCCCGCCGACAAGGGAGTCCTTCGACAGGAAATGCAGATGCCAGTTTGGCACGCTCATGTTGGTCGAGAATGGCGGCGAGCGGAAACCGACCATTGTACCTTTCACGGGGGCATAAGCGAACTTGGGCGCTGTCCTTTCCACCTTGCAAAAAGGCGGGTAAGGCTTGCTCTGCTCAGGCAGGCTGCGCACTTCGACAAGATCAAACTCGCCATCGATGCGGACGGCGTAATAGGTGTTTACCGTGGGCAGAGTGGGATCGACCGTTGCCGACAGGGTCTCAAATGTCAGGCCCGACGGCAGCGTCAACTCGCTCTCCGGCGCGAAATGCGTGACGCTGACCCACGGCAGCGTCGCCGACTTCGGCATCACATGCACCGAGCCGTCCGAACGGACCTGATAGAAGACCCCGTCGATGACCAGCCCTTCGCCGTTGAGCCGGTCCCAGGTACCCAAGCCCAGGTCGCCGTGGGCGCGAACATCGGCGACTTTCGTCAGGCCGTCGTACAGCCCGTTCAGAAGGCCGATGGTCGGACTGTTTTGCCAGATGACCTGGTCGCTACAGGCGGCGCCAGCAGCCGCCAGGACAGCGCAGACCGCCGGGAGCGTGTTGCGGGCCGCCACGGCTAGGCCGCCTTCAGGTCGTTGGCGATCGTCTGCGCCGCCCAGAGAGCAAGCGCCGCGATCGTCAGCGTCGGGTTGGCGGTCGCCGTGGTGGGAAAGACGCCCGAGCCGACCAGAAAGAGGTTTTTATGGTCCCAGCAGCGCTGGTTGCGATCGACGACAGAGGAGTCCGGGGCCGCGCCCATGGTGTAGGTGCCGATGACGTGTCCGGCGCCGCGGTACTGGTAGTTCACGCCCTGGTAGGTGAAGAGGCCGGGCGTTCCCGGCTTGGTGTCAACGCAGGTGTGGTCCGTAATCCCCGCGGCTTCGAACAGTTGGGGATACAGCTCGGCGGCTTTCTTGTAGCCCTTCAGGGTGTAGTCTCCCTTTGGCTCCGCGGCGTCGCCGATGCAGTAGTGAACTTCCGGACGCGGGATTCCGAACTGATCCTTGAACGTGGCCGAGGGCTTGATGTAACTGGCGTTCAAAGCGGTGGCTTCCAGTTCGAGCGCGATCCTGACCTGTTTGACGCTGTTATCGTGAAGCGCCGCGCGCAGCTTGCTGCCGAATAGGCCCTGGCCGTTAACAAGCGCACCAACCATCGTGTCGGGGGCGCCGGTCGGCCAGTTCCAGCCTTCGTTGCCCAGCTCGATCCTGAAAGCGGCGGCCTCGCTGCGGAACTCTCCGTGACGGAAGGCGCCGATACCGGAGGTGGACAGAGGCCCGCGGTAAGGATGCAGCGGCGCGTCCGACAAACCCCAGGCGACCAGGCAGATATGATCCATCAGCCGTTTGCCAACCAGCCCGCTGCTGTTCGCCACGGTGATATCGTTGCCCTTGGCGTCGGTTTTCCAGGGCGACATCAGCAGAATTTTTGCCGTCTCGATGGCGTGGGCGGCCAACACATAGCGCTTCGCCGTGACGGTGTGCTCGCTGCCGTCCCACTTTTTATAAGTGACTCCGGTCACCTCGCCCGATGACGCATCCACCTCGCCCCGGTGGCCCACCGACTGGGTCTGGATCGTCGCCGGGGTGGGCTGCGCCACCGCCTTCTTCAGGTGCACGGTCGCGTCGTACTTTGCCTGGATCGGGCAGACCGGCACGCAGCTGGTGTTCCCCATGCACATCGGGCGTTTGTCGTAGTAGTCCGTGTTGCGCGCCTGCGGGGTCAGGTCGACGGAGATGGTTTTGCCGTCGAAGGTCTGACCGTCCAGCTTCTTCTTGATGACCTGGTCCGACCAACTGGCGGGCACCGGTTGCATGGGGTAGGGCTTCGAATGATCGATCCCCACCTTCTCGTCCACACTGGCGTCGCCGGCGACGCCGATTTCGTATTCCGCCTTGGTGTACCAAGGCTCCAGGTCGGCGTAGTCCATGGGCCAGTCGTCGCCGTGGCCGAACTTCGTCTGGGTCTTGAAGTCCTCCGGGAAGAACCGCAGCGCCGTCCCCAGCCAGTGCTGCGTCGTCCCGCCTGTCACGCGTTCATAGGTGCTGCCGAAGGCGTCCGGCCCGGTCTGCACGAAATAGTAACGTGGGTCGTTCGGAAAGGCCGCCGGGTTCTTCCAGTCGCCGTTCAGCGGCACGTCCGGACGGGGCGCGTCGCCGGTGGCGGGATAAGGCGCGCCCGGTGTCTTGATGGCTGCAGCATAGAAGTCGTCGATGAAGGTCTGGCGCACGGCGGTCGTTTCACCGGCTTCCAGGATCAGGACCTTCGCGCCCTGGGCCGCCAGTTCGTTCGCAATCAGAGCGCCCGAAATACCGGCTCCGACGATCACAACATCATAATCCGCACTCGACATGGTAGCCCCCTTGCATGGAGGTGATCTATGAGAGTGAAGCCAGTCCCTAGCCGGGCTGGTTCCAGGCGATCAGGCCCGTGTAGAGCCCGCCCTCCGGCTTGAACTGCCAGTAGAAGGGCACGTTCTCGTTGGCGAATCCCATCGGATGAGCCGCCACCGCCCGCCACTCGAGTCCTTGAATGTATTGCGTGCTCTGCGGCGTACCGTAGTCGCCGCCGACCGTGGCGGTGTACCAGACCAGCGTGATCACCTTTAGGAGTTCGCTCTCGGCTTTCGAGGCGAAAGCGGCAGCGATCGTGCCATCCCCGTTCAACACACTGTCGAAGCCCGCGGCCTCGGCCTTCGCCAGCAACGCATCGAGCTGCCCGCCCTTGCCGGGCCGCGCCACGATCCGGTCGATATAGATCTGTGCCAACGTTTCCACATTGCCGAGAATGTCGAGGTCGTCGAAGCCCGTGAGCACCTTCGAAAGCGCGATGAAGTTGGGCACCAACGGCCCGGGCGTGGGCGGCACGTAATCCGGCGTCCCTTCCTGGCAGCCCGCGTCGATCCAGGCCGCGAAAAGGTCTATGCGGTCTTGCGGCCAGGGCCCCGTGCCCACCGGCATGACATGCACCTGCGGCAGCTTCGACCAGCCCCCGGGATTGCTGCCGGATTGAGCCGGCTGCAGGCTCAGAAGAATGCTCTTGGCCCGCGCCTTGACCTGCTCATAGCTCCAGAAATCGCAATAGAACATCATCATGATGCGCTCCCACTGCGAAAAGAGCGGGCGGATATCCTGATAGAATGTTGGTGCTGCTGACATTGGAACTGCCCCCGCAGTTTATTGTTCTGGTTATTGCTTCGGTGCTTCCTCATCGCTGTCGGGACCGGTCTTCGACTGCATCGACATCACAAGGCCCCACATGAAGGTGGTCTGAATGCGATTATTGAGCCATTGCTCCGACCCGGTAATCGGGCCTTTCAACACATAGGACCCTTGCAGCATCGCCCCCGGATTGCTGGACCCGTTGATGGTGGGAAAAGCGGCCGCATGGTGGCAGGTCATGCAATTCGAATCCGCGCCGTACATGGTCATCGGGTTCATGAAGGTCGGGCCCGTGATCGGAGGCTCCAAATAGGGGTTGTAGGCAATGTGCGGTTTGCCGTCGGAGCCATCGAAGAAATAGGCGGTCGCCATATCGAAATTCCTGAATGATCCCTCCACCGTGGGCTGGCTGGGATCAGACGGGAACGGATTCCAGTAGAAGGTCTGCCATGTCCAGTTGCGCACCTCGGCCGAGGTCACGTGCATGCCCACAAGCACCGCAATGTCGCAGGGCTCGAGTTCGGATACCGGAACCCCGCCGATCGTGAAAATATTGCCCCCCTGAATGAACTTCACGTCCTCCGCGGTCAGCGGCAGGGCATAGAAGTCTTCCTGGGTGACGACTTTCTTTGGCACCACCATGTGTGTCTCGGGGCCATTCAGGCCGTAAATGGTGACCTCGCGGGCCTGGGTCGGATCGGCTTTGCCCGTCGGGTCGTAGAGAACGAAATTCTTCCAGGTCTGGGCGATCGGATGGCGCGGCGTGTCGCTGTTGTCTGTGGACACGGGGTTCAGCGGGCCAACCCAATAAGGGATCATCATCGGTTGATCCTTCTTGAGAACCCAGAACGTCGGCTTCAGCATGGTTGCGACCGGTTGCGGCGGGTCGATGAAGTGGTCGACGGTTCGATCCGTCGTCGGCACCGCGTCCTTCGTCAACTGCTCGTTCCAGTTCGTGAGCGTGACGGGGTCGTACAGTTTGTTTTCGTCGACCCACTCTACAAACTCGGCGCTGTATTTGTTGAACGACAGGACTTCTGCGCCGCCTGCCTGTCGAGGCGTATGCCAGTAGTGGGATGGTATGCTGCCAACCGCGCAAGGTTTGCCGTCGGGACAAAGAACCGGCGTCCGGAAGATTTCCTCTTCGCCGTACCAGGTGTCGAACGCCGCCAGCTTGTGGGAGACGCCGCAGGCCTTTTGGCCGGGATCATATATCTCGTCCGTCAGGTGAGTGAGGGCGCCCCATAGTTCCCAACCGTGTTCGCGAACCCCGGTGAGGTTTTTGGCGTCGATCTCTGCCTGCAAGGCTTGCTGCTCGGCAGGTGTGGTGGCGTAGTTCGAGTGGTCCGGCCCCTGGTAATTGGGGCGCCAGTTTGCATTCTGATTGCCGCCATCGTCCGACGGCATGGTCTTCCCGGACTCGGTGGCATCGGTGCTGGAATTCTCTTCGCTGCACGCCGACAGGATCAGCAGGCATGCCAGGGTTGCCAGGGTTGTCAGGGTTGTCAGGGTTGTCAGGAAGAATTTGGCCCCTTGCGGTCTGTCGAAGTGGATCATGAAGCCCTCCCGATTGCCCCTAGGTTGCCAATCTAAACAACTCTTCTAATGATAGTAGCATAGACTACGGATAAAACCAGTACGTGTTATGCAGTACCCCTGACACGCGGCCGGGCGCCGCCGGCCTGACCGCGACGATGCCGGCGCGCTTACCGCGGCCGCTATGCCAGGTGAGAGAACCGGCGGGTTGAACCCCGGGCGCGTCCTGCCTGCCGGCTGCCCGCGTCCTGCCCCTGACCAGCCCGTTATCCTCAGGCCCCGCCATGGCCAGCGGTCGCCTCCCGGCCCTGCGCACAGAGAAACACTGGCAGACGCAATAAGCAGGTCTCCCGGCCTGTGGTAATGCTATGCAGAAAGTCACTGTGGGCCCGTTGGGGTGCTTAAGAACAAAAAGGGCGGCACGAGCCATGGGTACCCTTCTCTCCTTCGCCGCCCTCTTCTTGTCGATCTATCTCGTGCAGCTCGGCTCCGGTTCGCTGGGGCCGCTCGATGCTCTGTCCGGTTCGGTGATCGGGTTCAGCACCGAGGAGATCGGCCTGCTCGGCTCGGCCCACTTCGTCGGCTTCTTTCTCGGCTGCTACGTCACCCCGCGGCTGATCGGCGACATCGGCCACTCCCGCACCTTCGCCGCGGCGGCGGCCATCGGCGCCATCGGCGCCCTGCTGCATCCGATCCTGGAAGGGCCGTTGGTCTGGGCTTTCCTGCGCGTGCTGACCGGCCTGGCCATCGCCGCCGCTTACACCGTGGTGGAAAGCTGGCTGCACGCCCAGACCGGCAACCGCAACCGCGGCCGGGTCTACGGCCTGTTCCGCGTGGTGGACCTCGCCGGCGCGCTTTCCGCCCAGGGCATCATCGCGATCCTGGAGCCGGCGAGCTACGCCGCCTACAACCTGGTCGCCATGTTCTGCTGCCTCTGCCTGCTGCCGCTGGCACTGTCCCAGCGCGTGGCGCCGGAGACGCCCAAAGCGCCGCGCCTGAGGCCCGTCAAGGCGGCACTGCTGTCGCCGGCGGCGACCCTGGGCATCATCGTGGCCGGGATCACCGGCTCCGGCTTTCGCATGGTCGGACCGATCTACGGCGTCGAGAACGCTCTCAGCCAGGGCCAGATCGCGATCTTCCTCGCCTCAGCCATCCTCGGCGGTGTCGCCGCGCAATACCCGATCGGCTGGATCGCCGACAAGTCGGACCGCCGCCTGGTGCTGCTCGGCCTGTCGGTGCTGGCGGCCTTCAGTTGACTGGGCATCGCGACGCTGACCCCGCCCGGCGAGGCCGGAGGGCTCTATCTCGGCGCCTTCCTGTTCGGCGTGACGGCCTATCCGATCTATTCGGTCTCCGCCGCCTACGCCAACGACCTCTCACCCGCTGGCTTCACGGTGGAGCTGAACGCGGCGCTGATCTTCCTCTATTCCCTCGGCGCCATCGTCAGCCCGATCATTTCCGCCTGGCTGATCGCGCTGGCCGGGCCGGCGGCCATGTTCTTCTTCATGGCCGGCGTACACATCGCCCTGGTGGCCTTCACCCTGTTCCGCATGACCCGGCGGCGCGCCATCACGCCACGGACGCCCTACCGCTACATCCCGCGCACCTCCATGCTGCTCGGCCGCATGTTCAAGGGCAGCAACGGCAAGAACGGCGCGAACGGCAGCAGAGGCCGGCGAGACTAACCGGCTCTACTTGTCGTAGCGGAAGCCCAGCTTCACGCCGACCTGGAAGTGGGCGACCGCGCCGTCGGCGATGTGGCCACGAATTTCCGAGACTTCGAACCACTCGAGATTGCGCAGGCTCTTCGACGCCGTCGAGACGGCGTTCCGGATCGCCCCGTCGAGCGAGTCCGCCGACGATCCGTAGACTTCGGTGACGGAATAGACGTGGTCGGACATGGTGCTCTCCTTTGCAGCCATTGTTGCAATTCTCCGATGACAACGGTGCCACGCGACAGCAGTTCCTGAAAGCATGGCGCCTGTGCACCGGGATTACAGGCCTGTCACGGCACGGTAAGGAACGCGTCGTCGCCGCGCGCGTTGACGGACCAGAACGCGCGGCTGTGCCGCGCGGTACAACCGATTATGGAGGATCGCATCATGATCCGCAGCATCAAGCACCTGCGCGGAAACGACATCGCCGCCAAGGACGGCGCCTTGGGCGATGTCCACGACATCTTTTTCGATGACCACAGCTGGAAAACCCGCTACGTGGCGATCGATACCGGCAACTGGCTGCCGGGCCGCCGGGTGCTGATCTCACCCCAGTCTGTCCTGCGCATCACGGAAGACGACAAGGTCGCTGTCGGCCTCACCAAGGACGAGATCGCGAACAGCCCGAGTATCCACACCAACGAACCGGTGTCGCGCCAGAATGAGATCGCCTTGGCCGATCACTTTACTTGGCCGCGTTATTGGGAGGAATATCCCAGCGGCGCCGGCATGATGCCGGTGATTCCGCACCTCCAGCACCAGCCGGCCGGCAGCGCCCCGCAGGCGCTGGACGATGACGTCATACCGCATGGCGATCCGAACCTGCGCAGTGCGTCGGAGGTCGAGGGCTATCACGTCGCTGCCCGGGATGGCGACATCGGCCACGTCGAGGATCTGTTGCTCGACGACAGCAACTGGACCCTGCGCTACGTCGTGGTCGACACGCGGAATTGGTGGCCCGGCAAGAAGGTGCTGGTCGCGCCGGCCTGGACCCGTGGCATTGACTGGGCCGACCAGAAACTGCTGGTAGACGCCGACCGCGACACCATCAAGGAAGCGCCGGAATACGAGAGCGGCATGACCTTCGATCAAGCGCTGGAGCGCCGCATCTACCAGCACTACGGCAAGCAGCCTTACGGGGAGTAAGCAGAAACCTCAGGCGGCGCCTCGGCCGACAGGCTAGCGCGCCGCCTCCCTCGCCGCTTTCTCCCTGGCCTCGTAAAACTTGACCAACAGGTCTCCGGCCGCCCCGACGAACATCAGGCTGGACCCGGCGATGAACAGCCAGACACCCAGCGTCTGCCAAGCCTCGAAGGCCGGCAGAAAGAACACGCTGCCGACCACAAAGGTGAGGTTGCCGAAAAGTCCGATCCCCGTGTGGATCCAGCCGAAGTCCTGAACCAGAGTCTTGAGGGGTTGGTGCATGTCCTGCCATTCCATTGGGAAAGTTAAGCCGCCGCGCGGCCGCCCTGTTGCACCAACAGCCTAGGTGGCCGGAAGTTTCAACGGCTGCTTCCGCAACAGCCGCTCATAGAGCCCCGGATCTTTCAAGATTGCGAGAGCAAGCTCAATAGCGAGATTGCCTTCATCGATTTCGGCCGGACAGAGAGCGCGCTGCATCGCGAGAGCCGCCTTGTCCCCAGGATCGATGCTCCGCGTCCTGTCGGTAAGGTCCGTCAGGCCTTCTCCCCGTCTCAATGCCGTCATCACGCTATCAAAGCTCATATCGGGCGCGGACACGCAAACATCAGGCAGAACGCCGCGTCCGGCGATGCCATAGCCGGAAGGCGCGTAAGCCTGGGCCCAAGGAAGGTTGATGACGCCGAGATTGTATAGCGAGACATTCCTTCGGATAATTCCACCTCCCGCCGTGCTGGCGCCGATGACGAGGGCACGGCCGGAATCCTGAAGCGCTGCAGCAGCGATTTCAGCGCCGCCAGTGGTGGATGAGTCCACGATAACGACCAGCGGAAGCTGCCCCGAAGGATTCGTTCCACCGGCTTCGACCACGATGTTGGCCTTGTCCTGTTTGCCGCGCTGTCGGAACACCACGCCGTCGCTCATGAAAGCGGAGGCGAGCCTGCGGGCCGCATCTGGCGAGCCACCGGGCCCAGCCATGAATCCCGTATCGATGTAGCCGACTATATTGGACCAGTCGGGCCGTGAAGTGCCGAGAGTAACGGAGGGATTGCGCACCGCATTCGGCGCCACCTCCGGCTCGCCGCGCAGGTCAAGGACGATGCCCTTCAATGGCCGGTTCTGAGAATCCGTTCTTCTGGTCTCGACGCTAAGGCTTTGAGCCAGCGCATTTGCGGCGAGCTCATTGAGAACTGGAAGGCTGTAGACGGCAACCCCCGCGTTCCGGCTGAGTTCGTAGCTCCGCGGCTCAATTATCCGGCGCTGCACGACAATGCTGGAGGGCAGCGCCGTACCGTCGCGCAGCACATTCAGGAAGACCTTCGACTCCACCGGGCCACGCAGGAGGGAATACACCTCGAACCGCGAGCGGCCCGCCGTCGCCTTGCCGTCGATGTGTGTAATGATGTCGTCGATCTCCACACCGGCAGCGGCGAGGCGGCCCTCTCGATCCAGCGACAGGACACGCAGTCCATCCTCGGTCTGCGCATAGGTCAGGTCAATGAGCCCATCGACGTCCGCATACAGATAGCCGTAGAACTCTTCCGACGGGAAGTACCGGGAATCATCGCCCAGGGCGCTCGCCAGGCCGGCCATGTAGCTGTCATAGATCCGCTGTGGATCGGTCCGCTGGAACGGACCAGACCGCTGATGCACGGCAACCAGCGCTTCCCCGACAGTCTTGGCCCAATCATCTACTGAATTGCCCGCCGGCTCGGCAAAGCTGTAGACCGAGGCGGCACCGAGTTTCAACGTCACTGTGTCCCCGGACTTGTGAACGGCGAGTCCAGGCTCAATCGCAGCCAAATTGTCGAGACCAGCCAGCGCCATTTCAGAAGCCGCCACGTCTGCGTTGTAGGCTTCACCTACATCCTCATAGGCTTCGACGAGCATCCGTTCGATCCGATCCGCGTTCTCTGCTTGTGGGACCGGTGGGAAAGGCGCCACACAGGACGCGGCCGAGCATGCTAGTGCAGCGACACATACGAACCGCAGTGCACCGGTCAAGGCACCCGGGGCCCGACCACAATACACAACCTTCATGTTTCCTCTCCCCGCAACGGCTAAACCGCAAGAGTAGTCAGGCGCCGGAAGGAAGGCGATCTTTTTGTGGCGGATATGCGCGTTAAGGTTTTGTGGCCCGCGAAGGTTCAGGTGGAAAAGCCGTAGAGCCTTGCCGGGTTGTCGACGAAGATGAGTTGCCGGACCTTTTCGTCCGGCGCCCAGTCGAGCAGGAGGTCGAGCAGCAGGCGGTCGTTGGGCTGGGCGTCGATGGGTTTGGAGACGTGCGGCCAGTTGGTCGCGTAGAGCACGCGCGCGGGGGCGTGCCGGATCAGCGCCTTGGACAGCGCGGCGACGTCACCGTAGCTCGGTGGGCCATCCTTGGAAGTCTCGTAGCAGGCGGCGACCTTCACATAGCAGTTGCCGCGGTCGATCAGCTTCAGCAGCGATTTGAATTCAGGCGCATCGACGGCGACCGGCTCCAGGAACTTGCCGGCGTGGTCGATGACGTAGTCGCCCGGCAGCGCTTCCAGCATCGCGAGGTAGTCGGCGATGTTGCGGCCGTCGAACTGCACGATGGGCTTCCAGCCGAAGGGACGGGTGCGCGCGTCGATGGCCGGCAGGTCGGTCATGCCGATGGCGCCGCCCGGCAGATCCATGATGCGCGCCCCGCGCACGCCGCGGTCGGTGAGATCCTGCAGGGTCGCCTCGTCCACATCGGGGGCGACCACGGCAATGGCGCGGGCCTCGCCGTCAAAGTTCTCCAGAGCATCCAGCAGGCAGGCGTTGTCGAACTGGTAGGCGGCGCCCTGGACGAAGACGACACGCTCCAGGCCCAACCAGCTCTGCAGCTTCTTGTAGTCGTCCAGGGTCGCCGGCAGCGGCGGCTTCGGCGGCCCGCCGTCCCGGCCGGCAAAGCGATCGTCGTAGATGTGCATATGGGTGTCGGTCGCCTTGGGCGGCAGCATCAGGCGCGGCGGCTCGCCGCTGAGCTTGCGGCCCCGCGAGGCATCATTGGTCATGCGCGGTACTTCTCAATCATGGCACGGTTGATCTCGATGCCGAGGCCGGGGCCGTCAGGCACCGCCACCACGCCGTCGACGTGCTCGATGGGCCGGGTGACGATGGCCTGGCGGTAAGGATTGTGGGTGCGGTCGAATTCCAGCTGCGGTTGGTAGCGTTCGTGGCGCGGCGGGCTGGGCGGCAGGATCGCGTGCACGTGCAGCGAGGCGGCGATCTGGACCGCCGTGCCCCAGACGTGGGGCACCAGCCGGATCCCCGCGACTTCGGCCATGGATATGATTTTCTTCATCTCGGTGAAGCCACCACAGCCGCAGACGTCCGGCTGCAGGATGTCGACCGCGCGCTTCGATATCGCCTCGGCGAAGGCCCAGCGGCCGTGCCAGGTCTCGCCGGCGGCCACCGGGATCGGCTGGCCGGCCTTCACATCGCCATAGGCATCCAGCAGTTCCGGCGTCACCGGCTCCTCGAACCAGTCGATGCCCAGGTCGGCGCCGCGGTTGCCCAGCTCAACCGCCTCGATGGCGTCGTAGCCGTGGTTGGCGTCGATCATCAGGCGCGCCTCGGGCCCGATGGCGCCGCGCACGGCGGCAATCACCTCGGCGTCCTCGTCGACGCCGAAGCCGATCTTGATCTTGGTGGCTTTGAAGCCCTCGGCCATGTAGCCCGCGGTTTCCTCTTCCAGCGCCGCGCGGCGGTCCGCCCCGACCGGGCGGAAGCCGCCGGTGGCATAGGCCGGGATCTGCTTGCGGAAGGCACCGCCCAGCAGCACGTGAACCGGCACGCCGAAGTGTCTGCCGGCGATATCCCATAGCGCGATGTCGATACCGCTGATCGCGGTGACGGTCAGGCCGCGCTGGCCCTGGTCGCGGAACTGATTGTAGAGCTCCAGCCAGATCGGCTCGATCTCCAGCGGGTCGCGGCCGACGACCAGCGGCGCCATGGCCTCCACCACCGCGGCGTTGGCGGTGGAAGGGCCGAGGCATTCGCCCCAGCCGACGGTGCCATCTTCGCACTCGATCTCCACCAGGCAGGCCCAGCGGTCGGTGAAGGTGGAGAAGGCCGACTGGAACTGCCGGTCCAGCGTGTGGCGCAGGACATGGGTACGGACGGCCTTGATCTTCATTCGGAAAGGTCCTTTAGGCGGCAAATTTCCTGACCAGAGGGCCCAGCATCTCCATCTCCTCGTCGGTGAGGTCGGTGAGCGGTGCACGCACCGGGCCGGGATCGCGCCCGATCAGGCGCAGGCCGGCCTTGATGATGGACACCGGGTAGCCGGCCTGGCGGTCGCGGATGCGCGCGAAGGGATAGAAGAAGTCGGTCAGGATGGCCTGCATCCGCGCCTTGTCGCCGGCGCGCAGCGCGGCATAGAAATCCAGCGCCGCCTGGGGGGCGAAGTTGAACACCGCCGAGGAGTAGGTGGATACCCCGGCGCCGTCGTAAGCCTCGGCATAGAGTTCGTGGGTCGGCATGCCGCCAACATACACCAGACGGTCGCCGAGCCGCGTGGTGATTTCACGCACCGTGGCGATGTCGCCGCTGCCGTCCTTGAAGCCGATCAGGTTGGGGCAGGCCTCGCAGAGGTGCTCCAGGGTCTCGGCCGTGACCTGCGAGTTGTCGCGGTTGTAGACGATGACGCCGATGTTCACCGACTGGCAGACCGCCTTTACGTGTTCGAAAATGCCGTCCTGCGGCACGCGCATCAGATAGTGCGGCAGCAGCAGCAGGGCATCGGCGCCGGCCGCTTCGGCATCCTGGGCGATCTCGATGGCCATGCGGGTGCCGTAACCGCAGCCGGAGATGATCGGCAGCGTCCCGGCCGCCTGCTTGGCGGTGCGGATGACGTCGACGATTTCGCCGCGCGACAACGAGAAGAACTCGCCGGTGCCGCCGGCCGCAAACAGCGCGGCAGCCGGATAGTCGGCCAGCCAGGACACGTGCTCGCGGTACTTGCCGGCATCGAAGTCGCCGGCGGCATCGAAGGTGGTCACCGGGAAGGACAGCAGACCGGAGCCGATCTGCGCTTTGATTTCCTCGGGAGAAATGCTGGGAGGGGGGGTCATGCGTGGGGTCTACCCGTGTTCTGGACTTTAAAGGAGGGAGTGACGAAGCGGCCGGCGGCAGGGCGCCGGCCCGCGGCCCATCATATGAAGCGCGATATTTCTGTCAACTCATCATATGACTTGAGGATAAGGCTGCGCTCACGCGCCCGCGGCGGCCGGACGCATGAGGGCGCGGTAGCGCGTCATGGAGCCGGCCAGATGGCGCCGCATGGCCTCGCGTGCACCGTCGGGATCGCGCGCCAGGATGGCCTCGAAGATATCGCAGTGCTCACGATACAGCCTTTCGTCGCTGGCCAGCGGCTCGATCGCCCCACCGGCCGCCTCGCGCAGTTGAGCGCGCGGGATGGTGCGCCGCCCGAGAAACGCCAGGAACTCCTTGAAGCGCTGGTTGTTGGCCGCCTCGGCAACGGCGACGTGGAACGCAAAATCCTCCGCCGCGGTCGGCTCGCCGGCCCGAACCCTGGCCTCGAAATCCTTGAGGCGGCTGTGGATCTCCGCCTCCTGCGCCGGCGAACAGCGGGCCGCGGCCAGCCCGGCGGCCTCCACCTCCACGGCGGTGCGCAGTTCCAGGGATTCGATGATGTCGGAGATCTTGCGGGTCGGCAGGGTCAGCAGCGGCAGTTCGCTGTCGGGCGCCACCGGCGCCAGCACGAAGACGCCGACCCCCTGGCGCGGCTGCACCAGCCCATCGGCGCGCAGGCCGGCGACGGCCTCGCGGAGCACCGTGCGGCTGACCCCGAAATGCTTGATGAGGGCCTGTTCCGTCGGCAGCTTGTCGCCGGGCTTCAGGGCGCCACTTTCGATGCGCTGGCGCAGCGCGGCGATCACCCGGTGGGTCAGCCCCTGCCGCGGACGGCTCTCCTCGATCTGCTCCATAACCTCTCAGTCCCTCCCGGCCCGATGCTGCAAGGGCCAGTATCCTGCGATTCGGGGGCCCCACACAAAGACCCGCACCAAGACCGGCCGCAAAACTCATTGACCAGTCATCATATCAATTATATGACAATAGCTGCCATTACAACCTGGGACATCATATCAATCGTCCCGGACCTTGGGAGGATAGAGGAACCATGACACGCCAGATCCGGATTAAGAGCGCCGCTCTCGCGGCGGCGACCGCCACCCTGCTACTGGCCGGCACCGCACAGGCGGAATGGCGCGGCTGGAACATTCACGTGCCGGACTACCCCGTCTCGCTGGGCATGGACCAGTTCACCGCCGAGATCGCCGAGAAGACCGACGGCCGGCTGACCGCCAAGACCTATCACTCCGGCGTCCTCGGCAGCCAGCCGGACGCCATCGAGCAGATGCGCCTTGGCTCCGTCGATTACGCGGTCTTCAACCTCGGGCCGATGGGCCAGGTCATCCCGGCAACCAACGTCGTCTCGCTGCCCTTCATCTTCAAGAACCTCGACCATATGCACCGCGTGCTGGACGGCCCTGTCGGCCAGCAGCTGAGCGACGCCATGTCTGAAAAGGGCATCGTCGCCCTGGCGTGGTACGATTCCGGTGCGCGGTCGTTCTACAACTCCAGGCACCCCATCGCCACGCCCGACGACGTGAAGGGCATGAAGGTGCGCGTGATGAACAACGACCTCTTCGTCAACATGGTCGCGGCGATGGGTGGCAACGCCACGCCGATGGCTTTCTCCGAGGTCTATTCGTCGATCAAGACCGGCGTGGTCGACGGTGCCGAGAACAACTGGCCGTCCTATGAGTCGACCGGCCATTACGAGGTCGCCGGCTACTACTCCGACACCGAGCACCTGATCATCCCGGAATGCTTCTGCGTCAGTAAGGCCCTGTGGGACGGCCTCTCCGCCGAAGACAAGGAGATCGTCGCTTCGGCCGCGCGCGACAGCGCCGTGCTGCAGCGCGAACTCTGGGCCACGCGTTCCAACGCCAGCCGCGACAAGGTCATCGCCGCCGGTGTGAAGTTCAACCAGATCGCCGACAAGGCCCCCTTCCAGAAGGCCATGCAGCCGGTCTACGACAAGTTCATCGCCGAGAACCCCGAACTCGAAGACCTGGTGAAAGCGATCCAGGCCGTCGACTGAGCAGACCCGCGGCGCCGGTCCGGTCTGACAGGGCTGGACCGGCGCCGTTTCTTGTGCCCTCCGCAACCGCTTAGGGCCGATCCGCAGGGAAGCCGCCGGCATGTCGCCCTTTGCCATCGTGATATCGCAGCTCGACCGCGCCTTGGCCCTGCTCGCCAAGGCGGTTGCCGTTCTCTCCGGCCTCTGCCTGGTGTTCCTGGTCGTCTCCTTCGGCTGGCTGGTGTTCGGCCGCTACGTGCTGAACGCGACGCCGACCTGGGTCGAACAGGTGGCCCTGCTGTTGATCGTCGTCATCACCTTTTTCTCCACCGCCACCAACGCGCGCAGCGGCAGCAACCTCAGCGTCGACATTCTGCCGCTGATGTTGCCCAGGCGCTGGCGCCGCTGGCTGCTGGCGCTGATCGACCTGACCCTGGCCGGCTTCGGCGGGCTGATGGCGCTGAAAGGCTACGACCTGACGCTGTTCGCCTGGACCACCAAGGTGCCGATGATCAACGTGCCGGAGGGCCTGCGCTCGCTGCCGCTGGTCGCCTGCGGCAGCCTGCTGGTGCTGTTCTGCGGCGTCAACGCGGTGAAGCGCTTCACCGCCGGCGAACCGGCCCAGCCGTTCGACACCGACCTCGAAGCCGCCCCCGCCCCCGGCGCGCCCGAACGCGGGGTCGCGTAACCGGCC
>JBHJIR010000018.1:0-77558 GCA_050043265.1 Kiloniellaceae bacterium | reverse complement strand
GGCTGGCCGGGACCGGCTGCCTGCCTCAGTACATCCTCTATGCGCCGGAAGATGTGGCCCGTTTCGGCCGGCTGCAGGCCGAGGGCGTCATCCCGCCGGGGCCGGCTTTCCTGCTGGTCGTGCTGGGGCGCTACACGCCGGGCCAGCGTTCCGTGCCCAATGACCTGCTGCCCTATCTGACCGAGATCGACGCCTGGCCGGAGGCAGCGAAGCTGCCCTGGGCGATCTGCGCCTTCGGCCCGAAGGCGACCGCCTGCGTCACCGCGGCGGCCACCCTGGGCGGCCATGCCCGCGTCGGCTTCGAGAACAATCTCTACCTGCCGTCGGGACAGCGCGCCCGCGACAACGCGGAACTGGTCGCCGCCGGCGCCGTGGCGGCCGCGGCGATCGGCCGTCCTCTGGCCGATGCCGCCGCGGCACGCCGGATCATGGCCGGCGGCGCTTAGCGTCGCCGCAGTTTGCCGGCGCCATGGTCATGGTGCCGGGAGTCATGCCGCCATTCATGTTGCCCTGGCCCCCGCCCATGCTGCCGATGGCTTCCACGGCGACCTCGACGGTGACATCGCCGGCTTTCTCGAACGTGAGGGTGAGCGGAAAGCGGTCGCCTTCCTTCAGCGGGTTTTTCAGGCCGATCAGCATGACGTGAAATCCGCCGGGCTGCAGCGCGGCCATGCCCTCGGCGGGCACGTCGACGGCCTCGACCTGGCGCATTTTCATGACGTCGCCTTCCATCATGTGGGTGTGCAACTCGACCCTGTCAGAGACGTCGCCCGCCGCGGCGATCAGGCGGTCGGCGCCGCCGGTGTTGTGGATGGTCATGAAGGCGGCGCTGTTGCGGGCCGGGCCGGCGGAGGCCCGTGCCCAGGGATGGTCGATGCTGAGCGCACCCAGCTTGAACTCGTGGGCGGCGGCGTTCGAGGCGGTGATGCCGGCGAGGGCGGCGGCAGCCATGAGAAGGGACACCGAGAGGGCGGTGGCAAGGCGGATTCGAGAAAGGATCGCAGTCATATCAGGTTTTCCTTGTCGCTTCGCAGCGTTGCGCCGCGTAGGCAGCGGCAGCCACGGAGAAATTCAATTCGCAAAAGGAGAATGCCGAAACGGCGGACGGGCGCCGGGACGCACGACGGGCCCGTCGGAAGGCTCAGGCCCTGGCGGGCGGTCCGCGCGATTGGGCCCGCAGGCCGTCGCGGCCCAAGGCCGGCGCCTCGAGCGCCAGCGACCATGTTGCAGTGCGGCAGACGGTTCGGGACCGCACCACCGGCAGGGGCAGGTCGGCGAGGCCGGCCTGCGCGAAAGCGGTACAGACCGGGCAGCTTTTGACCGGACCGGGGTCGTGCGCCGGGGCCGCTGGTCCTCCTGCCGGCCCTGCCGGGTCTTCGCGCCCGCCACTGCCGGTCCAGGCCAGCCGGGTCTGGCCGTCGGCGGCGCAGATCTCGACGTAGCGCGGGAATCCCGCATCGCCCGCCGCCGAAGGCGCCGCCAGGACGGTGACGAGCAGCATGGCGAGGCCGTGGCCGAGCAGGCCGAGCGTTGCCAGGGCGCTGGCGGCAAGCCGCAGAAATCGTGGGTTTGGGCCGCGTGGATGCATGGTTTGCGGAACATAGAGCACAAGCCGCGGGCTTTCTAGCGTCTCCTGTGGCCTCTCCAGTAGCCTCTGGGGTGCGACCGGATACCGCACGCATCGTCTAACGTGTATGATTGCCCTGGCGGAACATCGGGGGTGGACATTTCGTTGCCGGGCGGTATTCAATAGCTTGAAAAATAACGGTGGTCCAATCACCGAACCAAGGCACAGGGTACCGCGTACTGACAAATTCCTCTCTGCACGTCGCAGCTGACAGGCATAACGAATCGTTGCGTTCGGATTCCTGTCGGGGCCGACTTGGGCTTTGCCATTGGGAATTCGTCCTGTGCCGCCAGGACGACTTGCCGACTTCGGGGGAGAGCGATGCGTCGCCGTGAGGGCGCGCGTCAGACGAATTCAATCCACAGGTCTAAGAATTGAGAGCGATCAACTCATGAAATCCAAATCCATTGCTTTGAAATCCACCTTTGCCGGGCTTTCCATGGCGGCGATGCTCGCCGGCTCCGTGACGACGGCCCAGGCGGAAGAGAAATTCGTCACCATCGGCACCGGCGGCCAGACCGGCGTCTACTACGTGGTCGGCCAGTCCATCTGCAAGCTGGTGAACCGCGGGAACAAGGACATCAAGTGCACGGCGCCGTCGACCGGCGGTTCCGTGGCCAACCTGAATTCCATCGCCAACGGCGAACAGGACATGGGTGTGGCCCAGTCCGACTGGCAGTACCACGCCTACAATGGCGATACGCCGGACAAATTCCCCAACGGCGCCAACAAGGACCTGCGCGCGGTGTTCTCCGTGCATCCGGAACCCTTCACCGTGGTGGCCCGCAAGGATTCCGGCATCAAGACCTTCGCCGACCTGAAGGACAAACGGGTCAACATCGGCAATCCCGGTTCCGGTGCCCGCGGCACCATGGAAGTGGTGATGGCCGCCCTCGGCTGGCAGATGAGCGACTTCAAGCTGGCCGCGGAGCTCAAGTCGGCGGAACAGGCCTCGGCGCTGTGCGACAACAAGGTTGACGCCATCGTGTTCACCGTCGGCCATCCGAGCGGCACCATCAAGGAAGCCACGACCTCCTGCGAATCGATCATCGTGCCGGTCACCGGCCCGGAGATCGACGCTCTGGTTTCCGACAATCCCTACTATGCCACGGCGACCATCGTCGGCGGCACCTACGACGGCACCCCGGAAGACGTCGAGACCTTCGGCGTCGGCGCGACCTTCGTCTCCTCGACCAAGACCGACGACGAGACCATCTACCAGGTGGTCAAGGCGGTGTTCGACAACTTCGACCGCTTCAAGAAGCTGCATCCCGCTTTCGCCAATCTCAAGGAAGCGGACATGATCACCAAGAACATCTCGGCACCGCTGCATCCTGGCGCCGTGAAGTACTACAAGGAACGTGGCTGGATGTAATCCGGCATCGGTGGGCGGGAGCGATCCCGCCCACCGGCGTTTTTGCCTGACGTTCTGACGTCAATAAGTTCAAACCCGGGAATACGGTGGGCCAGCAAAGGCGCCCGAAAAACCGGACCGGGTTTTCTTCTGGGGACCGGAGGAGCTCCGTCGAGAGCAACCTCTATAGAGCGGGGAATACGTATGGCAGACGATCCGAAGACCGGCGGGTCTCCGTCGGGCAGCGCTGGCGCTCCTTTGTCCGATGACGAGCTGCAGGATCTCGTCGCCTCCTCGGATACCGGCGGGCGCGCGCCGACCGGCCTCGGCCTCTATGTCATTCTTTGGGTCGCCGCCGCCTGGTCGCTGTTCCAGCTCTGGATCGCCTCGCCGCTGTCGTTTCTGGCCGCCGAACTGACCGGCTTGCCGGTGGTTCTCAACAACACGGAATCGCGTTCGATCCACCTCGCTTTTGCCGTCTTTCTGGCGTTTCTCGCCTACCCGGCGCTGAAGCGTTCGCCACGCCATTACATACCGGTTCAGGACTGGGTGCTCGCCCTGGTCGGCGCCTTCTGCAGCAGCTACCTGTTCTGGCTCTACGACCAGATCTCGCTGCGCCCGGCCAACCCCAATACCATGGATATCGTGGTCGCCTGTATCGGCATGGTGATCCTGCTGGAGGCGACGCGGCGCGCCCTCGGCCCGCCGCTGACGGTGATCGCATCGATCTTCCTGCTCTACACCTTCTTCGGGCAGTATATGCCGGACCTCATCGCCCATAAGGGCGTCTCGCTGGCCGGCGTGGTCAATCACCAGTGGATCAGCACGGAGGGTGTTTTCGGTGTCGCCCTCGGTGTCTCGACCGACTTCGTGTTCCTCTTCGTTCTGTTCGGTGCGCTGCTCGACAAGGCCGGTGCCGGCAACTATTTCATCAAGGTTGCTTTCTCGCTTCTCGGCCACTATCGCGGCGGCCCGGCCAAGGCGGCCGTCGTCGCTTCGGCGATGACCGGCCTGATTTCCGGTTCCTCCATCGCCAACGTGGTGACCACCGGCACCTTCACCATCCCGATGATGAAGCGGGTCGGTTTCTCGCCGGAGAAAGCCGGTGCCGTCGAAGTGGCCTCCTCGGTGAACGGCCAGATCATGCCGCCGGTGATGGGCGCCGCTGCCTTCCTGATGGTCGAATACGTCGGCATCTCTTACTTCGAGGTGGTGAAGCACGCTTTCGTTCCGGCGCTGATCTCCTACATCGCGCTGGTCTATATCGTCCATCTGGAGGCCATGAAGGCCGGTATGGAAGGGCTGCCACGCGCCTCGGCGCCGACGCCGCTGATCCGCTTCCTGCTGCTGCTGAGCTTCGGCATCGCGGCAATCTGCGCACTCTCTCTGGCGGTCTACTACGGTATGGGTTGGATCTCGGTCGTCGCGGGCGACAACGCGGGCTACGTCGTCGCGGCGCTGTTGGCTGCGATCTACGCCGGCATCGTCAGGTTCTGCGCCCGGTATCCCGATCTGGAACTGGACGACCCCAATGCACCGATCGTCTCCCTGCCGCTGGTCGGGCCGACAGTGAAGTCCGGCATCCATTTCATCCTGCCGGGCGTCGTCCTGATCTGGTGTCTGATGGTCGAGCGGTTGTCGCCGGCGCTGTCGGCCTTCTGGGCCACTGCCTTCATGATCTTCATCGTGTTGACGCAGCGCCCTCTGTTTGCCCTGTTCCGCGGCGCGGGCCACTACGGGACCTGGATCCGCCAGGGCCTCGTGGAGCTCTACGAAGGCCTGGTCGCCGGTGCCCGCAACATGATCGGTATCGGCATCGCCACGGCGACCGCCGGCGTCATCGTGGGCGCGGTGTCGCAGACCGGCGTCGGCCTGGTGCTGGCCGACCTGGTGGAGATCCTTTCGCTTGGCAATATCCTGCTGATCCTGCTGTGGACCGCCGTCTTGAGCCTCATCCTCGGCATGGGGCTGCCGACCACCGCCAACTACATCGTGGTCTCAGCCCTGCTGGCCCCCGTCATCGTCCAGCTCGGCCAGGATGCCGGGCTGATCGTGCCGCTGATCGCCGTGCACCTTTTCGTGTTCTACTTCGGCATCATGGCGGATGTGACTCCGCCGGTCGGCCTGGCGTCCTTCGCGGCGGCGGCGGTGTCCGGCGGCGACCCGATCAGGACCGGCTTCATCGCCTTCTTCTATTCCCTGCGCACGGCGGCGCTGCCCTTCCTCTTCATCTTCAACACCGACCTGCTGCTGATCAATGTCGATTGGGTCGGCGGAGTCTTCGTTTTCGTCGTCGCGACGGTGGCGATGCTGATCTTCGCGGCGGCGACCCAGGGCTTCTTTCTGGCCCGCAGCCGCCTCTACGAGTCGGCCCTGCTGCTGCTGATCGCCTTCACACTGTTCCGTCCCGGTTTCTGGATGGACATGATTTCGCCGCCGACCCGCGACGTGGCGCCGAGCGAGATCATGACCGTGGCCGACCGTATGCAGCCGGGCGAGGTTCTGCACATTCGGGTCGACGGTTTCGACGCGGTGGGCGAGCCGCGCAGCTTCGTCGCGCTGTTGCCGCTGGGCGAGGGGGCCACCGGCGAGGAACGCCTCAGCGCCGCCGGCCTCGATATTCTGATCGACGGCGAGGCGGTGCTGGTCGATAACGCGGCCTTCGACTCGCCGGCTGAGGCGGCGGGCCTGGAGTTCGACCAGGAGATCGTCACCGTGAAGGAACCGGTCGACCAGCCGCCCAAGGAACTGATGTACATTCCCGCGCTGCTGGTTCTGGGATTGATCGTCGTCATGCAGCGCGGGCGCCGCAGCCGCCAGCCCGCCGCGGCGGCCGCATAAGGGAGAGATTAAGAAGATGTTCAAGGAAATCCTGCTGCCGGTCGACCTCGGCAATCCCGAGACCCAGGAGAAAGCCGTTGCCGCTGCCGTCGAATTGGCCAAGGCTTTCGGCTGCCGCCTGCACGTCATGACCATCGTGCCGGATTTCGGCGAGAGTTTCGTGTCCTCCTTCTTTCCGGTCGACTACCAGGAAAAGGCGGTCGAGGCGGCCAGCGCGCAACTGCATGAGTTCGTCAAGGCGCGCGTTCCCGAAACCGTTCCGGTGCAGCACATCGTGGCGCACGGCACCATCTACGGCGAGATCGTCGCCTACGCCAAGAAGGTCGCCGCCGACCTGATCGTCATGGCCTCGCACCGGCCGGAGCTGAGCGACCACCTGCTGAGCCCCAACGCGGCCCAGGTGGAGCGCCACGCCGCGTGTTCCGTGCTGGTGGTGCGGGACTGAGCCGTCTGTCGGGGGCCCCTTTGCCCGGGGCTCCCGGTTCCCAGGGCAACATGCCGGGGCCGTTCCTGGTCAAGGACCGTTCCTGGGACGGCGGCGGGGTTTGCCGGCCGGCGGTGGACCATGGCCGCCTCTCGGCCGCCCCGCGGCTCTTAAACATATTCTCATCGACTATCGGCTAATCGTAGAATAAGGCCCGGCGTGACGCTGGGAACAGTGCTGGGAACCGACGGGCGTGTCACGCCGACGTGAAGAAATTTGGCTGGCGGCGGACGATGTCGCTGCCTAGGTGATCGACGTTATGCGAAGCGAAGCGAAAATCAAAAATGCCGCGCTGGACAGCGATTTTCCGCTGGAAAGCCTGCCCACGGCGACCCTCGAGGGGATGGCCGATGCCGGCGCCGAGGTCATGAATGTCCACCGGGTTCTGGCCAAGACGGGCGACAACATTGTCGGTGAACTGCTGAAGCACAACGGTACCTTCTACGAGTGGGATCACTACCCGCCCGGCGACGTCTACGACCACGAAACCCACGGCCAATACTACTACCACGCCCATGTCTCCGATCAGCGCTTCGAGGGCGAACACGGCCATTTCCACACCTTCGTGCGGCCCAAGGGGATGCCGCCAGGGGTCAAGCCGGCGAAGGTGCCGGGTTTCGTCGCGCCGGAGGACCCTAATGACGCGCTGAGCCACCTGGTGGCCATTGCCATGACGCCGGGGGGCCTGCCGTTCCGCCTGTTCACCGTGAACCGCTGGGTCACCGGGGAGGTCTGGTACAAGGCGGACGACGTCATCCGCCTGCTGGACATCTTCCAGATCGACCACGCCCAGCCGTCCTGGCCGGTCAACCGCTGGATCGGCGCCATGATCCGGCTGTTTATGCCGCAGATCGCCGACCTGCTGCGGGCGCGCGACCGCAAGGTGGCCGCCTGGATGGAGCTGGCACCGGATTCCGACGTTTTCGAGGACCGGGATCTGGAAGTGACGTCGTTTCTGGACATCTCCATCGACAGTCAGGTCCGGGACGTCGCCCAGGCGCTGCTCGCCCGCCAATAGCCGGCTTTCCCCGCGCTGATTAGGTTAACGGGCCGTAATAGACGGCGGCGGCGGCCCGGCATCCCGCGGGCTGCCGGGCTGGGCGGCCGGATTTTAAGTATGAATTAACGTCGGAGCCGGATAATCGGCACGTTGAGGCGCCGTGCAGGCTGGAAAGCCAGGCCCTGCGGGGGTCACGCGTTCATTCGGGTATGACCGAGAGAGACATGACAGGAAGCCTTTCCCAGGAAGACGTTGCCCGTTTGATGGCGGATCCTTCGCCGGACGTCCGGGCCCAAACGACCTCGAAGATCGCGGCGCAGTACGACCGCAAGTACCCGCGCATGACCGAGGCGGAGCGCAAGCTGGCGGAAGAGATTTTCCGGCGGATGGCGCGCGATGCGGAGATCCTGGTGCGCGAGGCGCTGGCAGCCAACCTCAAGAGCACGCCGGACCTGCCGCACGACCTGGCGGTTGCGCTGGCCAAGGACGTCGACAGCGTCTCCCTGCCGATCCTGAAATATTCCGAAGTGCTGACCGACGAAGACCTGATCGACATCGTGCGCAGCGAAAACGCTGCCGCCAAGCAGGTCGCCATCGCCCAGCGTGCCTCGGTGTCGACCGCGGTAGCCGATGCCCTGATCGATACCGGCAACGAGACCGCCGTGGCTCGCCTGGTCGCCAATGAAGGGGCCGAGCTGTCCGAGTCGGCTTTGGGCCGGGTGATTACCGACTACACGGGCAGCGAGGCTGTTGCCGAGTCGATGGCGCGGCGCCCCAGCCTGCCGCCGGCGATCTCCGAACATCTGGTCTCCGCCATGGCCAAGAAGCTGGAAGGCTATCTGGTCAGCAAGCACGACCTGCCGGCCGATGCGGCAGCCAACCTGATCCTGCAGACCCGCGAGCGGGCGACCATCAGCCTGCTGAGCCGCGGTGCCACGGGTGCCGACCTTGAGGAACTGGTGTTCCAGATCCACGTGAACGGCCGCCTGACCCCGACGCTCATCATCCGCGCGCTTTGCGTCGGCGACATGGCGTTTTTCGAGGCCGCCGTGGCGCGGCTTTCCGGTGTGCCGCTGAAGAACGCGCAGAAACTGATCCACGACGGCGGCGACCTGGGCCTGCGCTCGATCTACGAGAAGGCCGGGATGCCCGAGCGGCTGTTCAGCGCGGTCCGTGCCGCAGTGCAGATCTTCGCGGAAGGCGAATACGACGGCGGCCGCAACGACCGCGAACGCTTCGTCACCCGGATCATCGAGCGCCTGCTGACCCAGTTCGAGGATCCCGCCTCGAAGATGACCCAGGACGATATCGACTATCTGATGAACAAGCTGCGCCAGCTGGCGGCCTGAGGCTTCGGTAGGGGAGTGCCGGAACGGCGCCGGTCCTGAGGGGGCCGGCGCCGTTTTTCATTTCATGCCGCAGTTCAGTTGCGCGACGGGAAAATGCCTGTAGTGGCAATGATCCAGTTCATCGCCAGGTAGGGAGACTGCGTCTGGAATAGCTGGCCTTCACCTGTGTTGCCGACGGACACGGCAACGCCCCCGCTCACCATGTCGGTGGTCGCGTTCGGCGAACCCGAGAAGTAGACTTTGGTGCGGCCATCGGACGCCCAGTAGGCGCCGGCAGGGGCTTCAGTGCTGGCTGCGGCGGTGGCCGCTTTGGCGGTGCCCGTGGCCGTGTGCGAGTGACTGGGCAGATTGTTGAGGGTCAGAGTGGTGAAGGGGCTCCCCGCCTTCTCTCCCAGGGCGTAGTTCGGCAGGCCGGCTCCGGTGCCGGCGGAAATGGGTACCCGACCGCGCAGGTCCGGCAAGGCGAAGGTCGTGCGCCCGTCCCCCCCATAGGTGGTGCCGATGATGGAGAACAGCGCTGTGTTCTGGGCTATCGGCAAGAGTTGGCCGTTTGCCAAAGCCCAGCCGCGCGGCGCGAAGTTGCCGGCAAAGAGGCACAGCGAGCCGAGAAGGGGCGCGCCCGCGCAGGCCGCGGCGGGCTTGCTCCCCGCGATGAACGGCAGCACAACGAGCCCGGCAAACACCAACCTGAGCAAGGCGCGACATTTCATTGCAGACATATTGCATCTCCTCGTTTTGCTGATTGAAAGAGTCTTGTTGATCGAAGGTCTTGTTCATTGAGCGCAGGCACGATCACGCGCGCGTAGCTGCACGCGGACGACGCGACTTTAGAAATGAGATCTCCGTCGAGGGCCAGGCTACCGACCCGACGGTGACGTTCTAGACGGTGACGTTCTAAGTGATCAGACCGAAGGGATGGCTTTGGGACGGCGGCGGCTGAGCGCCAGCAATCCCACCAGCCCGCCGGCTAACAAGGGCCAGGTGTCAGGTTCCGGAACCTCGGTAATGGCATTCGGCTCCGTTACCGCGTTGGCGAAATCCCAGGACCCTTCCAGCAGGACGTTGTTGGGGGCGCCGCTGACGAACTCATCGAGGAACCACAGCGAGTCCTGTGGGCCGAAGGCGCCGAGGATCAGATCGGCAAAGCCGCCGAGCGGGAAACCGTCAATTTCGAAATCGATTCCGACCAAATTGCCGTTGTCGAAGACAAGGCGCGGAAAGCCGGAGCCGAAGCTGGTATCGGCGATCTCGGTGAAGACGAAGCTGCCCAGCGTGATGGTGAGCGAGAACGTCGGGTCGCCGTCGATCGGCAGGTTGAAGGCGCCGGCAGCCGGAATTCCGCCGTCGTCATAGACCGCGACGGCCGTTACTGCCTCGGCGGTGGCAAGGCCGAAAGGATTGCTGCCGTCGGCGAAATCGACGCTGCCCGTCACGGTGGTGGTGACCGGGATCGCCTGTGCGGGCAGGGGATGAAAGATCCCGAGACCAAGAGCTAAGGCACAGAAGTACAGGGCTTTTCTTATCATCACAGAGTTCCCCCCAGGTTTCTTTTGGCGCCTTCTTTCGGTGAGGGCCAGCGTACCCGTATGGGAACTTTATATATCGACTGCAACCGACAAGCGAATCTAAACGTGCGGGCTACCTAATTTTTGCAATCTGTGCAGTCGAAATGGTGCGGGCCACCTGAAAAAAAACGGCGCCGGTGGAAGGCCGGCGCCGTTTTTTGTTCCGTTCCTTCGGACTGTACTAATTCAGCAGCAGCCGGGGTAGCCAGAGAGCCAGCTCGGGGAAGGCCATGATCAGCCCCAGTCCCACCAGTTGCAGCAGCACGAAGGGGATGATCCCCTTGTAGACCTGCTGGATCCTGACCTCCGGCGGGGCGACGCCCTTCATGTAGAACAGCGCGAAGCCGAAGGGCGGCGTCAGGAAGGAGGTCTGCAGGTTTACCGCCAGCAGGATGGCGAACCAGTAGACTACGTCGCGGTGCGCTACATGGTCGCCGAAGTTGAGTTCGGCGATGATCGGCGAGAACACCGGCAGGACGATCAGGGTGATCTCGATCCAGTCGAAGAAGAAGCCGAGGAAGAACACCAGGCCCATCAGCACGAACAGCAGCCCCCAGGGGCCCAGGCCGAAGCCCTCGACCAGGTCGGTGACCAGGAAGTCGCCGCCGAGCACCCGGAACACGTAGGAGAAGCAGGTGGCGCCAAGGAAGATGCCGAACAGCATGCCGCCGGTCAGCGCCGAGCGTTCGACGACATCCTTCAGCACGGCGAAATTCAGCCGGCCCTTCAGCAGTGCCAGGAAGATCGCGCCGGCGCCGCCGACACCGGCCGCCTCGGTCGGTGTCGCCCAGCCGAACAGGATCGAGCCGAGCACCAGGAAAACCAGGAACAGCGGCGGAATGAAGGAGAGCACTACCATCTTCAAGATGCCGCCCAGGGTGTCCGGGCCTTCGTCTTCGGGCAGCGGTGGCGCCAGCTTAGGCTTGAAGCTGCACAGCACCAGAATGTAGAGCATGTAGAAGGCGGCCAGCATGAAGCCGGGAATGATTGCCGCGACGAAGAGGTTGCCGACCGACCGGGCCAGCAGCTCGGCCATGATGACCAGCATGATGGAGGGCGGAATCAGAATGCCCAGCGTGCCCGAGGCGGCGATGGTGCCCGTTGCCAGGGGAATGTTGTAGTCCCGCTTCAGCATCACCGGCAGGGCCAGTAGCGTCATCATCACCACCGAGGCGCCGATGATGCCGGTGGTGGCCGCCATGATGGTGCCCATCAGGGTCACCGAGAGGGCGAGGCCGCCGGGCACGCGGCGCAGCAGCACCTGCAGGCAGTGCAGCAGGTCGCTGGCCACGCCGCTGCGCTCCAGCATGGTCCCCATGAAGATGAACATCGGGATCGCCGTCAGCACCAGGTTTTCGGCGATGGCGCCCCAGATGCGCGATTCCAGGCTGAAGAACTGGATGAAATGGAAGGCATCGAGAGCCATGCCGATGAAGCCGAAGGCCAGGCCGACGCCGCCCAGCACGAAGGCAACCGGATAGCCGCTGAACAGCAGAACGCCCAGGGCCGCGAACATGAACAGCGGCAGGTAGTAGACGATGTCGAATTCCATCACCGGGGCCCCCCGTTGCTTTGTTCGGGGTCGCGCTTGCGCTGTTTGGGTTCAAGCTTACGCAACTCGGGTGGGACGACGTCGTCCAGGTGTTCGATCTCCGACTCTTCTGTTTCGTGGACCTTGCTGCGCAGTTCTTCCGGGCCGAACAGCTCGACCAGTTTGCGCAGCATGATCGCGATGCCGCTCAAGGCGAGCAACCCGAAGCCGATCGGGATCATCGACTTGATGAGCCAGCGGTGGCTCAGGCCGGTGGCCGAGGCGGAGACTTCGTTGGTGGCAAAGGACCGCTCGACGAAGTCGATGCCGAACCAGATGATCAGGCCGCAGTAGGGCAGCAGGAAGAGCAGGCAGCCGGCCAGCTCGATCCACCACTGGGTGCGCTCGCTGAGGTTCTCGCGCACCAGATCGATGCGCACATGGGAATCCTTCAGGTAGGCGTAGCCGAGGCAGAGCGCGAAGAGGATCGTATGAAAATGCCATTCCGCTTCCTGCAGCTTGGTCGATCCGAGATTGAAGTAACGCCGCGTCACCACATCGAAGATGGTGACCAGGATCAAGGCGAGACCTGCCCAGGCGGCGATCTTGCCGATCATGATAATGACGCGGTCCAGCCCTTCGCTGACGCGTGTCATGAGTTCCATGCCGTATTCCCCAATCGTCGGATCTGCTGCCGGCCGCGGATAGAAGCGGAAATGAGAAGCGCCGGAGTCTCATTGCAGAGTCTCCGGCGCTGCCTCGTCAAGGACCTAACGGGCCAAGGACCTGGTTGGTCGGGGACCCTTGGGTCAAAGACCTATGCCCGGTCCGGAACTTGCCCGGAACTTGTGGCGTCCGGCCTACAGATAGCCGAGGTCGCCCCACACTTTGTACTGCTCGCGGAACTTGGTCAGCGATTCCCAGACCTTCTTGAAGTTCGGGTTGGAAGCGGCCAGTTCGGCGGCCACGTCGTTCCAGGCCGCGTTGAGTTCGGCGAGGATTTCCGGCGACCAGCGGTGGATGTTCACACCCTTTTCCTTCAGCTCGGCCAGGGCGACACCCTGGATGGCCTCGCCTTCGGCCAGACCGGCGCGGATGTTGTCGCCGCAGACGGCTTCGATCTGCGCCTTCTGGGTGTCGGAAAGCGCGTCGTACTTGTCCTTGTTCATCATCAGGTCGAACAGGGTCGACTGCTGATGCCAGCCGGGGAAGTAGTAGTGCTTGGCGACCTGGTAGAAGCCGAGGTCGAGATCGATGGCCGGCATGGAGAACTCGGTGGCGTCGATCGAGCCACGCTCCAGGGCGGGGAAGATATCGCCGCCGGCCAGCAGCTGCGTGGAGACACCCATCTTTTCCATGACCTTGGCGCCCAGGCCGAAGAACCGCATCTTCAGGCCATTCAGGTCAGCGGTGCTGTTGATCTCCTTGCGGAACCAGCCGGAAGCCTCCGGGGCGATGACGCCGCACATCACCGACTTGATGTTGTACTGGGCGTAGAGTTCGTCAAAGAGCTCCTTGCCGCCGCCATGGTAGTACCAGCCGAGGTACTCGCCGGCGCGCGGGCCGAAGGGCACTGCGGCAAAGAGGGCGAAGGTCTCGTCTTTGCCGGTCCAGTAGCCCGGCGTCGACCAGCCGGCATCCACAGAGCCGGCGGAGATGGCATCGAACATTTCGAGGGCCGGCACCAGGGCGCCCGGCTCATAGAACCTGAACTGCAGGGAACCGCCGGAGACAGTCCCCATTTCATCGGCAAGCCGTACACCCAGGGTGCCGAGCTGCTTCAGCTTGCTGCCGTAGGCGCTCGCCATGTTCCAGCGGACGCGCTTGTCCTGGGCCGCTGCGTCGCCAGCGATGCCGAAAGCCATCACGGCCCCGACCGTCAGTGCCGAGACGGCAAGCTTCATCGTATTGCGGATGCGCATTTGAAAAGTCCTCCCGTTTACGTCGCACCCGCCGACAATGCTGGCGGGCATCGTTAATTTTCCCCCTTCGACGCCCCGGGTATTGTTTTCCCTGAGGTGCATCGAAGCGATTCGAAGCTAGCTTATGGCCCTACAGGTCACAAGCTCTAAGCACAGTAACTAAAGGTATTTTAGAGTCGTTACAGACTAAGGATACGGTGCCGGAATCGGTCCGGTGCGCGCCGGAGTCCTCAGCTCGGTGACCGGTTGGCGGCGGCGCGCCGCTGAATCAATCCCATGTCCTGATAGAACTGCAGGGCGCCGTCGTGCAGCGGCAGGCCGATACCGTCCAACGCGGATTCCAGGCGGATGGCGCGGCCCTTGGCATGGCCGCGGTCGAGCAGACGTCGGGAGTCGCTGCGCCATAATGCCGTGAGGATGCCGTAGATCGTCTCGTCGCTGATGTCTTCACGGGTGATCCACTGGGCGGCGACCGTCAGTGTGGCGACCTCGCCGACACCCTCGTAGGTCCCGGCGGGAATGCGGTCGGCCTGCAGGAAGGGGTTCAGTTTGACCAGGGCGGCGGTTTCGGGGCCGGCGATCGGCACCAGGCGGATCTTCGTCTGTTCGGCGCCCCACTGGATGACCTTCGCCGGGTAGCCCGCGATCAGGAAGAAGGCGTCGAGGTCGCCGGCGGCCAGCCGCTCCATGGCGTCGTCCGACTTCAGGTAGGAGACCGCCAAGGACTCTTCGGCCAGGCCG
Source organism: Kiloniellaceae bacterium (assembly GCA_050043265.1). Taxonomy (GTDB): domain Bacteria; phylum Pseudomonadota; class Alphaproteobacteria; order Kiloniellales; family Kiloniellaceae; genus Pelagibius. The sequence goes on along the minus strand of JBHJIR010000018.1, from coordinate 63,144 downwards.
AAGGCTTCCAGCACCAGGCGGGCCCCGACCAGGGTGCCGGAGCCGGCCTGATCCAGCGCCACGCGCTTGCCGGCCAGATCGGCCACGTTGGCGATCGCGCTGTCGCGCCGCACTACGATGTGGAAGGATTCCGGATAGAGATTGGCGATGGCGCGTAGCGAGGTCTGGCGGCCCTCGGCCTCGAAGGCGTTGATGCCCGTAAAGGCCCAGAAGGCGACGTCGGACTGCACGAATCCCGACTCAATCCGCCCGGCGGCGATGTCCTTCACGTTGGCGACCGAGCCGCTGGACGACTGGGCCACGGCGACCAGGCCGGAAACGCCGCAGGTGTCGCCGGGCTCGCAGGTGCCTGCCGGGTTGCTGATGGCCTGGGCGACCACGCCGGCGATCGGATAGTAGGTGCCGCCGATGCCGCCGGTGCCGATGCGAAACAGCGAGAGCTGCTCCGCGGCGGCCGGTGTGGAGCCGGTCCCGCCGATGCCGGCCGCCCAGACCCCCACGCAAAAGGCGGCGACAGCCACCCAGCGAATTGCCCTCATAATGCCTCTCATGGACCAAAACAGTCGGCGACTTTGTCGGCCGGCCCCGCAATTCCCCAAGCGCCGGGTCCCCCAGGCGGCCGGCGCTTGCTGTCACGGCGTGTGCCGCCGGGATCGAAGCCGCCTGCATCCCGCCCGAAATCGGCACCCGGGTCAACAGCCAGTGCCGCCGCTAGCCCGAAAGGACCATCTCCGACGGCGCTTATGGTTATCGGCTGGTTAACGGGGACTGAACACGACGCGTTTCGGGGTTTTCCACCGCTGGCGATATTCCTGTGCGGCGGCCTGTTCGCCAGGATTGCATTGCGTCCGGGGAGCCGCTATAACGCGCCGCGCCGGGGAGTAGCTCAGCCTGGTAGAGCACTACGTTCGGGACGTAGGGGCCGGAGGTTCGAATCCTCTCTCCCCGACCAATCTTTCAAGGATTTAGCCGGAACCGGCTAGGCCCTGCCGATTGGTCCGGCGCACGACCGGCGGCACGCCACCAAGGCGGTGCCGCCGTTTTTCCATTCAAAGCGGTTCCCATTGCACCCTGCCGGCCTTTAGCCCCGCCGGTCCGGGGCTTCCCGCGCCTGTCTTCGCCCGCGTCGCCGCCCGGATCCCAGCCCGGATCCCAGCCCGGGGCCCGCATCGGCCCTCCGGCGCTTATTGCCCCTATAGCGCGTAATATCGGTAGCTTAATGCCGCCGCCGGCGCGCCATCACGCGGTCGAGCACCCGGGTGTCGATGGTGGTCGGCAGCCCCGTTTCCGGGCTATCGCCGAACAGCGCGCCCTCTAGGTGAGCATCGGTCAGCCGCGCCTGGCTGAAATCGGTGCCGCGCAGGTCGGCCATGTGGAAATCGGTGCGCGTGAGATCGGCGCCGGTGAAGCGGGCCGCGTTCAACAGGCTGTCGGTAAAGCAGCTGCCCGTCAGGGTGGCGCCTTCCAGCAGGGCGCCGGTCAGATTGGCGCCCTCGAGGTCGCATTCGACCAGGTCGGCCCCGCTGAGGTCGACGCCACGCATGTCGAGCCCGCTGAGGTCGCAGCGCAGCAGTACGGCACGGCGTCCGTCGGCCCGGCCGGCCTGGAAGCGGGTGTGGGCATCCAGCAGGGCGCGCAACTGCGCCGCGGTGATTCGGGTGCCGATCAGCACCTTCTGCGGCGGGCGGTCTCGGGTCCCGGTCTGCGAAAGATTGGTCATTACCTATGTCCTCCCCCAATGAAGCCGGGCCAATGAAACCGGCCCAATGGAGCCGGGCCGTTGAATTCCGGATCGCGGGCCTCGGTAAGGTCAAAAAACGGGGGTCGAATAAATCGACCCCCAATTCTTGAATATGCGATGTCGGTCGGCTTGGAATGCGAGACAAAAGGTGCGATGCGGAGTACTTAGATCAGGAATGCGATATGGGTTTGTCTCTATGTCCGAACGATGATTTGAATATACCCATGGTCAGTCTTCAGGTCAATCAAAAAATAGCGTGGACAGGAAAATTACTTTGAGTGAGTTTGTTTTTTCCAAAATAAATAGGGCTAAAAGACCTAATTATGAGACTATATCGTATTTCTCTCAGAAAAATAGGGCAAAATAGCCAGAACCAGATTGAGAGAGAGGGCAAAATGCCCGGTATGTCTTGCGATATTGGGCGAAATGCCCTATCCTGTCGCTAGGTGCTGATGCCGGAGGAGGGGAAAGTTCCGCCATGGAATTGGATGACGAGGAGGCCATGACGGCCGATCAACTGCGCGAGCTCTGCACCCGGCTTTACGGGGCCGGGCGCTGGCAGACCGCCCTGTCCAGGGAACTTAAAGTGAACGATCGGACGGTGCGCCGCTGGGCCTCAGGCAAGGCGCGGATTCCGCACCCCGTGGCCCTCTGCGTGAAGCTGATGGTGTTCCTGGACGAGCTGAGCTGGCTGGGCGAATGGCGCCAGACCATCCAGGAGGACATCTAGCGGTCCCCTTGGGGCGGTATTCCTAGGAAACGGCGGCCGAGACCGGCTCAATAGGCGCGGTCGACGCAGAAATCCACGACTTCGAGCAGCGCCGCCTTGGCCGGGCTGTCGGCAAAGCCGTCCAGCGCCTGGCGGGCCGACGTGCCATAGTCGCGCGCCCGCGCCATGGCGTCTGTCAGGGCGTCATGGCGCTGCATGAGGTCGATCGCCTGCTCCAGGTCGCCGTCGCGCTGGTCCTGGTCCTCCAGGCAGCGCCGCCAGAACGCCCGCTCGGCCTCGTCGGCGCGCTGGATGGCGAGGACCACCGGCAGGGTGATTTTGCCGTCGCGGAAATCGTCGCCCACCGCCTTGCCCAGCTCGGCCTGCAGGGCGGAGTAGTCGAGCACGTCGTCGACTAGCTGGAAGGCGATGCCGAAGCCGCTGCCGAAGCGCTGCAACGCGGCTTCCTCGGCCGCCGGCCGGTCGGCCACCACGGCGCCGATCTGGCAGGCCGCGGCGAAGAGGGCCGCCGTCTTGGCCTCGATCACCTGCATATAGGCGGTTTCGTCGGAAGTGATGTCGTTGGCGGTCATCAACTGCAGCACCTCGCCCTCGGCGATCACCGCCGAGGCGTCGGAGAGGATGCGCAGCACGTCGAGGGAGCCGTCGGCGGTCATCAGCTGAAAGGCCCGGCTGAACAGGAAATCGCCGACCAGCACGCTGGGCTTGTTGCCCCACACCGCGTTGGCCGTGGCCAAGCCCCGGCGCAGGTCGCTGGCGTCGACCACGTCGTCGTGCAGCAGGGTCGCGGTATGGATGAATTCCACGCAGGCGGCGAGGCCCAGATGGCGCTCGCCCTCGTAGCCGCAGAGCCGGGCCGCGGCCAGGGTCAGCATGGGGCGCAGCCGCTTGCCGCCGGCGGCCACGATGTGGCTGGCCAGCTGCGGGATCAGCGCCACGGGTGAATGCATGTGCTCGACGATCAGGCGGTTGACCGCCTGCAGATCGTCTGCCACCAGGCTGCTCAGCGGCTCCAGGCCGCCGTTTGCCGGCCCTTTCGGCTGCTTGTCGAGTTCGGCGGCTAGCGCCAAGACACACCCCTCACGCTTTTATGGGCGTCAGGCACGCGGCCCGATCGCGCCTGTCCACCCTCACAAACCGGTCCTCTTGAAGGTAGGTCGGTTTTTCGATTTGCCCAGCGGCAGCTTGCCGCAGCGACCGGCGCGTCTGCGCATTGCATATACCTCTGCGCAGCCAGCAAGTCTTTGTGGCAGCATAGGTTGAACCGCCGAACGGTCAAGCCCGATACCCGAGGGTCCGCTGTCGGGAATGGGGCCGTTACAGGACGACCGGGGCCGCTAACCTCGATAGCGGGCCCCGACGGCGGCGAAAGGCGCTATAAGTAGGTCGCGATGAAGGAACTGCTGCGGACCAACGATATCGTGAAGCTCTCCTGGTTGGAGGCTCTGCTGGCCGACGCCAGGATCGAGACTCTGGTGCTCGACCTCCATACCAGCGTGCTGGAAGGGTCGATCGGCATCCTGCCGCGCCGCTTGATGGTCATCGACGAAGACCTGCTCCGGGCCCAGCGGGTGCTGCGCGACGCCGGCGAGGGGGCGGCGATCGGATGACCCTGCTGCCGCCGCGCAACCATCCCGGCCTGCCTGACCCGGGCGAATCGGAGCTGTCCCAGGATGGACTGACCGAAGACGGTTTCCTGGCCGGACGCCTGCGCCTGCGCCAGCCGGCCGCCGGCTATCGGGCCGCCATCGACCCGGTCCTGCTGGCCGCCGCCGTACCCGCCGCGGCCGGCGAAACGGTGGCCGATCTCGGCTGCGGGGTGGCTACTGCCGGTCTCTGCCTGCTGGTACGGGTGCCCGGGGTCGCCGTCAGCGGCCTGGAGTTGCAGCCGCCGCTGGCTGCCCTGGCGACGGAGAATGCCGACCTGAACGGCTACGGCGACCGTTTGACGGTGGTGCTCGGCGATGTGGCGGCCCCCCCGCCGGCCTTCGGCCGCTGCCGCTTCGATCATGTGATGCTGAACCCGCCATATCTGGAGCCCGGGGCGGGGCGGGCGCCCCAGCACGAACTGCGGCGCATCGCCACCGTCGAGGGCCCGGCGGCCCTGGCCAGCTGGCTGGCCTGTGCCCTTGGCCTGCTGCGTCCGCGCGGCAGCCTGACGGTGATCCACCGCGCCGACCGGGTCGACCGCCTGCTCGCCCTCTTGTCGACCGGTTGCGGCGATCTCGCGGTGTTCCCGCTGTGGCCGCGCCGTGGCGAGAACGCCAAGCGGGTGTTGGTGCAGGCCCGCAAGGGCAGCGCCGGGCCGCTGCGTTTCCTGGCGGGGTTGGCGCTGCACGATGCGGTCGGCGCCTACACGCCGGAGGCCGAGGCGGTGCTGCGCGATGCCCAGGGCCTGGAGCTTTAGGGCCCGGCGCTTTGAGGCGCGGAGCTTTAGGACCTGGACCTCGGTTGACTTTTAGTTGGACTGGCCCCGGCTTGGGCGGGAATGGTATGCAGGACAGGGCGGTCCAAACGGCGGGTCGGCACGTCATGAGAGACGGTAGTTCTGGAGAGACGGTAGTTCTGGCATGTTTCGCGCGATCTGGAGCCTTCTGACATTGGAATGGCTGCGCCGGCCGCGGCCTGAGGTGGCCGTGATGCGGCGCAGCGGCGTGATCGGCGGTGTCGGCCCGCTGCGCAGCGGCATGAGCCTGGCCAGTGTCGAGCCGCTCATCGAGCGCGCCTTCGCCCAAAAGCATTTGAACGCGGTGGCCCTGGTGATCAATTCGCCGGGCGGCTCGCCGGCGCAGTCGGCCCTTATCGCCAAGCGGATTCGCGACCTGGCGCGGGAGAAGGAAGTGCCGGTGCTGGCCTTCTGCGAGGACGTGGCGGCCTCCGGCGGCTACTGGCTGGCCTGTGCCGCCGACGAGATCTTCGTGCAGCCGACCTCGATCGTCGGGTCGATCGGGGTCATCACCTCCGGATTCGGCTTCACCAGCCTGATGGAAAAGCTGGGCGTCGAGCGCCGTGTCTATACGGCGGGCGAGCACAAATCGACGCTCGATCCCTTCCTGCCGGAGAACCCCGACGACGTGGCGCGTCTGCGCGCCCTGCAGGTCGAACTCCACGAGGTCTTCAAGGATATGGTGCGCGACCGCCGTGGCCACCGCCTGAAGGCCGCCGACGATGTGCTGTTCAGCGGCGAGTTCTGGGCCGGCGGCAAGGCGGTGGAACTGGGCCTCGCCGATTCGCAGGGCGAGTTGCGCCAGGTTTTACGCGACCGCTTCGGCAAGCGCGTGCGCCTGCGCCGCATTCAGGGGCCAAAGCGCCTGCTGCGCCGCCTCGGCCTTGGGCGCGGCCGGGCTGGGGGCGGCGTTGCGCCCTGGGCTGCCGGCGTGCCGGCGCCGGAGGACTGGGCCGCCGGCATGATGGCCGCGGTGGAGGAGCGTGCCCTATGGTCGCGTTTTGGGATCTAGGTGCTGCACTCATAAATTCTCGAGAGCCGCGTTTTCTATGGGCCGTTTTTGCGGCAGGAGAGCGGGCGCCGGCGATGCGGGCCCATCGGCAAGCCCGCTCGACGCCCCGCAAAACCGGCCCAGGAAAACCCTGCGGGACGCGGCGAATTTGGCCGCTGGGGGCGTCGTCGTCGCTCGCAATGGGCCCGCATTTACTCGCTCATCCTCCTACCCAGCGGCCAAATTCGCCAGCGGCGCGGCCTCGACAATTTATGAGTACAGCACCTAGTGCCAGCCTGTTGTTGACCTATTCCTTCTTGCGACGCTAAATGCCGCCATGTTCGGACTCCCTTCGCTTCAAAAGCTGATTGTGCTGGCCGCCGTCGTCGCGGCGGTGTGGTACGGCTTCAAGTTCCTCGGCCGCCTGCAGGCGGCGCGCAAGGCGGAAGCCAAGCTGCGCGAGTCCGAGGGGGCCCGCCCGGCCCGGAAATCGTCTGGGCGTCGGGGTAAAAGCGGCCCTGGGGCCGGCGAGGTCGAAGACCTGGTGAAGTGCCCCTCCTGCGGCGCCTATGTGCGCGCTGGCAGCACCTGCAGCTGCGGCCGCAAGGTCTGACGCGTCGGCATAGCCGACGATCACCGCAGCAAAGACGTTTTGCTCAAGGAAGACGAGGTAGCCGCGGCCTGGAACCGCAATGCGGAATGCTGGGCGGCCGATGTCGAGGCGGGAGTCGACACCTTCCGCGATCACTATACCCTGCCGGCCTTCCTCGATTTCATGCCGCCGCTCGACGGCTGCCGCGTGCTGGATCTGGGCTGCGGGGAGGGGACCAACACCCGTCGCTTCGCCCGGCTCGGCGGGCGGCTGACCGGTATCGATCTTTCCGAGGTGCTGATTGCCCGGGCCCAGGCGGCGGAGGCGCGCGACCCGCTGGGCGTCGACTACCGGGTCTGTTCCTATTCCCGGATGGACGGTTTCGCGGACGGCAGCTTCGACGTGGCGCTCTCCACCATGGCGCTGATGGAGGGCCCGGACATCGCGGCGGCGATGCGCGAAGCGTATCGGGTGCTGGTGTCGGGCGGGCGGCTCTGCTTCAGTGTGCTGCCTCCCTGCTTCATGACGCGCGACTTTGGATGGCTGCGCACCGCCGACGGCCAGTATGCGGCGCTGAAAGTCGGTCGGTATTTCGACCGGAGTCCGTTCGTCGAACGCTGGAGCTTCGGCGGACAAGCCGAGGCAGCCGCCGACCAACGGTTCGAGGTTCCCCGATTCCCGCGCACCCTTTCCGACTACGTGACGGCGGTCTGCGCTGCCGGCTTCCGGATCGCCGCCATCGACGAGCCGCGGCCGGATGCGGCCGCCGCGCGGGAGCACCCTCAATTGGCCCGCTGGCGCGAGCACGCGCCGCTGGTTCTGTTCGTATCGGCCAGCAAGTCCTAAGCTCCGGAAGCTACCGGTTTCCGGCTGGGTCGTCCGCGGTGCCCCGGTCGATGTCGCAGGACGGCCTCGTTTCAGGACACACAAGTCTCCAGGTCAGGCCTCGGAAGTTTCCAGGGCCGGATTGGTTTGGGCGAGGAGCCACGCGACGAAGGGCTGGCATCGGTCCGGGACGTCGTCGCCGTCGGGCAGCACCAGGTAGTAGCCGTAGCCGGTCGTCACTTCCGCTCTAAACGGCGCGATCAGTTTGCCGTCGTTCAAGGCATCGATGACCAGCGGCTTGCTGGCGAGAGCCACGCCGTCTCCCAGTTCCGCTGCTTTCAGCGCCAGGTGCGAATGATTGAAGCGCGGCCCCAGCCGACATTCGTCGATCGATGTCTCCGCGACTTCTTCTCCAGCCACTGCGAACCAGTCGTTCCAGCTTGTCCCAAGGTTGTCGTCGCAGATCAGCGGCAGGGTAGAGAGGCTGTGCCTGCCCTTGTGCGTGATGTCCTTCAGCAAAGAGGGATTGCAGACCGGAAAGATCGTTTCGGCGAGCAGCAGCCGGGCATCGCTGTTGCGCCAGTTTCCGGCACCGAAAAGGATGGCGAGGTCGACCTCGGAGTGCCGGAAATCTTCCAGGAAATGGAAGGTCATGACTTGCGGCGTGATGTTGGGGAATTGCCGCTGGAACCCGGGCAATCGCGCGACCAGCCAGCGATTCGCAAAGGAATCCGTTGTCTGCAGCCGCAAGACGAATTGGCTCTGCGCGCGCTCCTGCTCGTTCCTGGTCACGACCTCCAGGCAATCCAGCAGTTGCGGAAGCGCCGCGACGTAGCGTTCTCCCGCGCTGGGCAGATGGGCCGTCCGGCCTCCACGCTCGAACAGCTTCGTGCCCAGCCAGTCCTCCAGCGTTCTGACCTGATGGCTGATCGCCGAGGGCGTGACCAGCAGGTAGGCGGCGGCGGCCTTGAAGCTCTTCAGTCGGGCGGCGGCTTCAAAGGCAATGATCGCGTTCAGCGGCGGCAGGCGGCGTTTCATCGCGTATTCGCTGTGTCCTTCGTGAAGAGGGCATAAGAGCATAAGTATCGCTATGGTTGTAGCGATATCGCGTCGGCTGTGTTGTGCGCGGGGGCGTTACCGGTGGCCGCTTGTTGGCGATTGAATTTTTCTCTCACCAGTCACGAGAATTAGTAATTTGTCTCTGCTGCCGGAATTAAATAAAAATGAGACTGTCTCACATCTTATTTCGAATGGTTATGTTGTCGTTGCGTAATTCGTCAATATTTTGCGTGCCGTATATTGAAACACAATAGTAGTTATACGAATAAAATTGTGAGGCAATGCGTCTTTGTACTTCTCGAAAACGACTCGCATTCCAGCAATCGCTTTTTCAGGGAGAACAGTTATGACCCAACTGCCTCAAGAGGTTGCGTTTTCCGATTTGGACTGGAAAGCGATGACCGCCGGACGTTTCTGGCAGACGACCGACGCGATTCAGGACAGCACCCTTAAAGACGCCAAGCTTCTCTTCTCCTATCTGGAGAATGCCGAACCTGGCATTCTCGGCGCCATTCTGCTGCAGTATCGCCATTTCACCGTGTACTACATTCCCGACCTGGCGTTGCTGATCGCGCGCCTGGGCGATGGCGGGCTGAGGAGTTTTCTGGCGGATGTCCTGTACGACGAGCTCGGTAGCGGTGACCCGGCGCGTGCCCATCCCCGACTCTACGACGACTTCCTGACCAGCATAGGGGTCGCTGCCGACGGCCTCAACGAGACCGCCTTGTTGAGCAATGTCAGGTTGTTGGACGACGCGCGCAAACATCTGATCGACCCGCGCAACAGCAATGCCTTCGCCGTCGGCCTGCGGGGAATGGGGGGCGAGTGCGTCTGCCAGGTCTACATCGCCCAGCTCTATGAGAGCCTGATCAAGAACCCGTTCATCCGGGAAAACCGGGATCGGATCGACTGGCGCTTCTGGGATCTGCATGTCGGCGAGCACGATCTGGCACACCGGGACCAGACCCGCGCCCTCATCGACAGCGAGATCGTTTCGAAGGGCGGGCCGGACCTCGAGGCGCTCGGCCGCGGCTACGCGCACAGCATGCGCTCGTGGCGCGCTTTCTGGGAGAACATCTTCAAGCTGGCGAGCCCCTCGGCGGCCCGTTTCCCGCGGGCGATGGTCGAGCCGACGGTCAATGTGATGCTGTACCCCTTGGCCGAAACCCAGCCGCCGGCTCTGCACCCGATCACTTGACTGTTTCGCCCCGATCCTCGGCACGAAACAGCAGCCCGAAAACAACAGCCCGGAAACTCAGACTGAACAAGGGGAATGCAGATGGCCTCCGTTTCGCAAGTCTCCCATGACGGCTGGGACAGGTACTATCAGGAACAGGAAGGGGCGAGGGCCTGGAACGGCGTGCCCGATGCCTTCCTGCTGGAACACCTGGACAGCATCCTGCCTTACAAAGCCGCCAAGGTGATCGATGTGGCCGCTGGCGACGGCCGGAATTCCGAGCCCTTTTTGGACCGCGGTCTGCAGGTCGTTTCGACGGACCTGTCGCCTGCGGCGCTGGTGTCCTTTCGCAACCGCTGCCGGACCGAGGGTAAGGTGCCGCCGGTGCTCATCGCGGGAGATTTCTTCGCACTCGATTTCGCGCCGGAGCAGTTCGATTGCGCGGTGTGCTTCAACAGCATCCCGCATTTCGACTCGCCGGCGCAGGCCTTGGACAAGATTGCCCGGCTGCTGGTCGCCGGCGGGCGGATCGCCTTCAACTGCTTCACGTCCAACGATGTCGCCTTCGGTCAGGGCGAACGGCTCGGCGCGAACCGCTTCTCCTACAGAGACACCCTCTTCACCTTCATGGCGGAGGAGGAGGTTCACGCCATCCTGCCGGATTTCGTCACGGTGATCCGCTCGGAAACGCGCCGCTGGGAAGAACCCGACCATGGCAGCTATCGCAGCGGTACCCACACCCACGAAGCCTGTTTCTTCATTGTCGAGAGAAGCTCTTAGGGGCCCGCCCCGGGCGGGCGGGCCCGGGCGGCCCCGGGCGGGCGGCACAGAGGCCGTACAGAGAAGGTTCTAAAAAATGGATCAGCCTGCCAGCGATCGGCCCGGGAAGTATGCCCTGGGGGGCAGCGTCATCGTGGCGACGGTGTTCGCCATGTCGTTTGCCGACGCCATCGTCAAATACGTCAGCGCGGACTTTCCCCTGTGGCAGATTTACGTCGTCCGCTCCCTGATTGCGATCCCGGTCATCGTGGCGCTGCTGGTGGCCAGCCGCCGGGCTGTTCAGGTACGGCCCAAATCCATGGGGTGGACCTATCTGCGCAGCTTGCTGCTGGCGCTCATGTACATTGCGATCTATGCGGGGGTGCCGGTGTTGAGCCTTTCGGGCATTGCGGCGGCGCTCTACACCGGACCGCTTTTCATCGCGCTCTTCTCGGCGGTCCTGCTCGGCGAGCCGGTGCGCCCCCAGCAATGGATAGCCATCGTGATGGGGTTCGTCGGCGTTCTGGTCATTCTGCGCCCGGATACCGATGCGTTTTCCTTTGCCATGCTGATCCCGATTGTCGCCGCCCTGTTCTATGCGCTGGCGGCGGTCATCACCCGGTCGAAATGCGCCGACGAGGAGCCGCTGGTCCTGGCCCTTTCCCTGAACTTCTGCCTGCTGGCCGTCGGCATGGCAGCGACGGGCCTGATTCTGCTGTGGAACCCCACCCCATCCCAGGAAGCGGTTTATCCCTTCCTGCTCGGCTACTGGGTTCTCATGGGGCCGAGGGAATGGGCCATCATCGGGCTGCTGGCGCTGCTCATCGTGGCGATCGGAGTGGGGCTGGCGAAGGCCTATCAGTCGGCCCCGCCGCCGGTCATCGCCACCTTCGACTACGCCTACCTGATCTTCGCCGCCTTCTGGAGCTACGTGATCTTTTCCGAGGTCCCGGATGTGACAACCGTCCTGGGTATGGTTCTGATCGCGGCAGCCGGCCTGCTGGTCATTCACCAGCCAGCCCCCCGGAACAAGCCGCGGCAGGCGACCGCCTAGCGGTGGGGCACCGCTTTCCGCCGCGGGACTGGTAGCGATGTCATCCGGTCCGCGTCCTCCCGGAATGCGCCGGTTTTCCCAGGCTTTCTGCTGAATTTCTTGAGGGCTGGCCCCGGGGGCTCCGGGGGACGGCGCGCCTTGGCCGGCAGGCCATGCCTTTACTTGATTCGGGGTGGGGGCCCCGCTAAGGTGCGGCCCGCGTCCCGCGGTGCAGCATTCCGCGGCGCCCTCAAACCGCTTGAACCCCGATGTCTCACGCCAATCCGGAAACCTGCTTTCAGCGCCTGATCCTCCGCCTGCAGGACTTCTGGGCGCGTCAGGGCTGTGTCGTGCTGCAGCCCTACGACCTGGAGGTCGGGGCCGGCACCTTCCATCCGGCGACCACCCTGCGCGCCCTGGGGCCGGGCAGCTGGAAGGCGGCCTATGTGCAGCCTTCGCGCCGGCCGACCGACGGGCGCTACGGCGAGAACCCCAACCGGCTGCAGCACTATTACCAGTTCCAGGTCATCCTGAAGCCTTCGCCGCCGAACAGCCAGGAGCTCTACCTGGACTCGCTCAGGGCCATCGGCATCGACCCGCTGGCGCACGACATCCGCTTTGTCGAGGACGACTGGGAGAGCCCGACCCTGGGCGCCTGGGGCCTGGGCTGGGAGGTCTGGTGCGACGGCATGGAAGTCAGCCAGTTCACCTACTTCCAGCAAGTCGGCGGCATCGACTGCGCCCCGGTCTCCACCGAGCTGACCTACGGGCTGGAGCGCCTGATCATGTATGTGCAGGGCGTCGAGAACGTCTACGACCTGGATTGGGACGGCGTGCCCAAGGACCAGGGCGGCAAGACCTACGGCGATGTCTACCTGGCCGCCGAGCAGCAGTTCTCCGCCTTCAACTTCGAGATCGCGACGACCGATATCCTGTTTCAGCACTTCAAGGACGCCGAGGCCGAATGCCAGGCCATCCTGAAGTTCGGCGAGGACAAGGGCCGCCCCATGCCGCTGCCGGCCTATGACCAGTGCATGAAGGCGAGCCACGTCTTCAACCTGCTCGCCGCGCGCGGCGTCATCTCGGTGACCGACCGCCAAGCCTACATCGGCCGCGTGCGCGCGCTGGCCAAGGCCTGCTGCGAGGCCTGGGTGGCGACGCAGGTCGGGCAAGCCGGGCAAGTCGGGGATGCGGGCTGATGGCCGAACTGCTCGTCGAGATCTTCTCCGAGGAAATCCCCGCGCGCATGCAGGCGCGTGCCGCCGAGGACCTGAAGCGCCTCGTCACCGACGCGCTGAAGGCGGCGAACCTGTCCTTCGATTCCGCCGCGGCCTACGCAACGCCGCGCCGTCTCGCGCTGGTGGTCGACGGTCTGCCGGTGCAGCAGCCCGACCTGGTCGAGGAAAAGAAGGGCCCGAAATACGGCGCGCCGGCGCAGGCGGTCCAGGGCTTCATGAAGGCCAACGGCATCAAGTCGCTCGAAAAAGACGCCGAGCTGCGCGAGACCGACAAGGGACCGTTCTACTTCATCGTCCGCAATATTGCGGGCCGGCCGAGCGCCGAGGTGCTTCCTGAAATTCTGGCCAAAAGTTTCACCGACCTGCCCTGGCCGAAGTCGATGCGCTGGGCCAGCGATGCGCAGCGCTGGGTACGCCCGCTGCATGGCATCGTCGCGGTGTTCGATGGCGTCGCCCTGACCGGCGGGCTGCAGATGGGGGCGGGACGCCAGGTGCCTTTCGGCACCGCGACTCGCGGCCACCGCTTCCTGGCACCGGACGCCTTCGACGTCATCGCCTTCGACGACTACCGGGTGAAGCTCAGCAACGCCAAGGTCGTGCTCGACCCGGCCGAGCGCCGCAAGGTCATCGAACAGCAGGCCGCGGCCTTGGCCCAGGGTGCCGGCGTCACGGTGAAGGCCGATGCCGGCCTGCTGGACGAGGTGACCGGCCTCGTCGAATGGCCGCAGGTGCTGATGGGCCGCATCGAGGCCGGCTTCATGGACCTGCCGGGCGAAGTGCTGTCGACCTCCATGCGCAGCCATCAGAAATACTTCTCCACGGAGAACGCCGACGGCAGCCTGGCCGACCGCTTCCTGGTGGTCGCCAACATGGAGGCGCCGGAAGGCAGCGACCGCGCCAAGACCATCGTCGCCGGCAACGAGCGCGTGCTGCGCGCGCGCCTGGCCGATGCGCGTTTCTTCTGGGACCAGGACCGCCAGCATCCGTTGTCCTCTCGGGTGCCGGCGCTGAACGACATCGTCTTCCACGCCAAGCTCGGCACCGTGGCGGAGAAGGTCTCGCGCCTGGAAAGTCTCGCCGCCGAGATCAGCTAATACGTGCCCGGCGCCGACCGCGACGAGGCGCGCTCCGCCGCGCGCCTGGCCAAGGCCGACCTCACCACCGGCATGGTCGGCGAGTTTCCCGAGCTGCAGGGCATCATGGGCCGCTACTACGCGCTGAACGACGGCGAAACGCCGGCGGTGGCCGATGCGGTCGCGCAGCACTATCAGCCGCTGGGTCCCAACGACGCTTGTCCCTCGGCCCCGGTCAGCGTCTGTGTCGCCCTGGCCGACAAGATCGATACCCTCGTCGGCTTCTGGGCGATCGACGAGAAGCCGACGGGCTCCAAGGACCCCTACGCGCTGCGCCGCGCGGCACTGGGCGTCATCCGCCTGATCGTCGAGAACAAGCTGCGCCTGCCACTGACGAAAGTCTTCGCAGCAGCCCAGGCGGAATATACCGGAGTCACGGCGGCTGCGGTGGCGGGCGATCTGCTCGACTTCTTCGGCGAGCGCCTGAAGGTGGTACTGCGCGACCAGGGGGTGCGCCACGACCTCATCACCGCGGTGATGGCGCGCGGCGGCGAGGACGACCTGGTGCGTCTGCTGGCGCGGGTCGAGGCACTGGGCTCCTTCCTGGCCAGCGACGACGGCGCCAACCTGCTGGTGGCATTCCGCCGGGCCGCCAATATCGTGCGGATCGAAGAAAAGAAAGATAAGCGTGCTTATGAAGGCGCGGTGCAAAGCGCGGCCCTTAAGCAGCCGGAAGAAAAGACACTTTTTTCACATCTGGGTGATGCATCCAAAGGCGCGCAAAACGCGTTAAGCTCCGAGGACTTCACCGCCGCCATGGCGGCCATGGCCCGCCTGCGCCAGCCGGTCGATGCCTTCTTCGACGAGGTGACGGTGAATGCCGAGGATGCCGTCTTGCGGGAAAACCGTCTGCAGCTTTTGAGCGCCATCGGCGCCACGCTTGCGGAGGTCGCGGATTTCTCCAAGATCGAGGGCTAAGGTGAAGAGGCGGCGTTAAAGCGGCCCGTATTGAGCAGGCGCGTCTCGATAAAACAACTGCAGGGAACGGAAAGCAGACGATGAGCAAATGGGTGTACAGCTTCGGTGGCGGCACCGCCGACGGCCGGGCCGACATGAAGGAACTGCTGGGCGGCAAGGGCGCCAACCTGGCGGAGATGTCTTCGCTGGGACTGCCGGTCCCGCCCGGCTTCACCATTACGACTGAAGTCTGCACCTATTTTTATGCCAACGACCGCAAGTATCCCGACGACCTGACCGAGCAGGTCGCCGCCGCGCTGGCCAAGAGCGAGGAGACGGTCGGCGCCTAGTTCGGCGACACCGTGAACCCGCTGCTGATTTCCGTGCGTTCCGGCGCCCGTGCTTCGATGCCCGGTATGATGGACACGGTCCTCAACCTGGGCCTCAACGACGATACCGTCGAGGGCCTGGCCAAAGCCGCCGGCGACCGCCGCTTCGCCTACGACAGCTACCGCCGCTTCATCCAGATGTTCGGTGACGTGGTGCTGGAGGTTGACCATCACCACTTCGAGGAAATCCTCGAACTGGCCAAGGAAGACCGCGGCTACACGCTGGATACCGAGATGACGGCCGACGACTGGGCCAAGATCATCGAGGACTTCAAGGCCAAGGTGCTGGCGGAGACCGGCACGCCCTTCCCGCAGGATCCCAAGGACCAGGTCTGGGCCGCCATCGGCGCCGTCTTCGGATCGTGGATGAACCAGCGCGCCATTACCTACCGCCGCCTGAACGGTATTCCTGCCGAGTGGGGCACCGCGGTGAACCTGCAGGCCATGGTGTTCGGTAACATGGGTGACGACTGCGCCACCGGCGTTGCCTTCACCCGCGATCCCTCGACCGGCGACAACGCCTTCTACGGCGAGTTCCTGGTGAACGCCCAGGGCGAGGACGAGGTGGCCGGCATCCGCACGCCGCAGAACCTGACCCTGCGCGGCAAGGAGATGAACCATTCCAAGCTGCCGGCGATGGAAGAGGTCATGCAGGAGGTCTTCGCACAGCTCGACGAGGTGCGTCACACCCTCGAGAATCACTACAAGGACATGCAGGACGTCGAGTTCACGGTGCAGCGCGGCACGCTCTACATGCTGCAGACGCGTACCGGCAAGCGCACCGCCCCGGCGGCCCTGAAGATCGCCGTCGACATGGTGCGTGAGGGCCTGATCAGCGAGGCCGAGGCGATCCAGCGCCTCGACCCCAACTCGCTCGACCAGTTGCTGCACCCGACGCTCGACCCCAAGGCCGAGCGCAAGGTGATCGCGCGCGGCCTGCCGGCCTCGCCGGGCGCCGCTTCGGGCAAGATCGTATTCACCGCCGACGCGGCGGAAGCCCAGGCCGCCGACGGCGAGCGCGTCATCCTCTGCCGCACCGAGACCTCGCCGGAAGATATCCACGGCATGCACGCCGCCGCCGGAATCCTGACGACGCGCGGCGGCATGACCAGCCACGCGGCGGTGGTGGCGCGCGGGATGGGCCGCGCCTGCGTCGCCGGTGCCGGTGAACTGCGCATCGACCACAAGAGCGGCGTCATGCGGGTGCGCGATCTGGAACTGCGCGCCGGCGACATGATCACCCTCGACGGTTCCACCGGCGAGGTCATGCAGGGCGCCGTGGCGACGGTACATCCGGAACTCTCCGGCGACTTTGCCAAGATCATGGAGTGGGCCGACAAGTTCCGCACCATGGGCGTGCGCGTGAACTGCGATACGCCGACCGAGGCCAAGGTGGCGGTGAAGTTCGGCTGCGAGGGCATCGGCCTGTGCCGGACCGAGCATATGTTCTTCGACTCAGACCGCATCATCGCCATGCGGGAGATGATCCTGGCGGACTCCAGCGAGCAGCGCCGCCGCGCGCTCGACAAGCTGCTGCCTTACCAGCGCGAGGATTTCATCGCGCTGTTCAAGGAGATGGCCGGCCGTCCGGTCACCATCCGGCTGCTCGATCCGCCGCTGCACGAATTCCTGCCGCACGAGGACGCCGCGGTGGAAGAGGTCGCCAAGGCCTCCGGCGTGTCGGTCGAGCATGTGCGCGCGCGCTCGCTTAAGCTGGTCGAGACCAATCCCATGCTCGGCCACCGCGGCTGCCGCCTGGGCATCACCTATCCGGAAATCTACGAAATGCAGGCCCGGGCCATCTTCCAGGCCGTGGCTGCCGTGGAGAAGGAAACCGGCGATACCGTGGTGCCCGAGGTGATGATCCCGCTGATCTCGGTGAAGAAGGAGTTCGAGGTCATGCGCGAACTGGTCGACAAGGTGGCCACGGCGGTGCGCAAGGAAGAGGGCATCGAGATCAACTACCTGGTCGGCACCATGCTCGAGCTGCCGCGGGCCTGCCTGCGTGCGGCCGAGATCGCCGAGGGGGCCGAGTTCTTCTCCTTCGGCACCAACGACCTGACGCAGACCACCTTCGGCCTGTCGCGCGACGACGCCGGCAACTTCCTCGGCGCCTACGAGCAGCGCGGGCTGATCGACCAGGATCCCTTCATCTCGCTCGACCCCGACGGCGTCGGCGAACTGATGCTGATCGGCGCCGAGCGCGGCCGCTCGACGCGTCCCGATATCAAGCTGGGCATCTGCGGCGAACATGGCGGCGATCCGGCCTCCATCGCTTTCTGTCAGCCCGTGCCGCTCGACTACGTGTCCTGCTCGCCCTATCGCGTGCCGATCGCCCGCCTGGCGGCCGCGCAGGCGGCGCTGGGGCGCAAGAACGCGTAAGGCCATCGCGCCCTCTTCAGGGTGATGGCCTCTTCAGGGTGATGACTGTGCATGGACTAAAAAGGCCCTCTCTTCGCGGAGAGGGCCTTTTTGATTCCCTGTGACCCTGGGCCTGTCCCGGGCATGGCGGCTGTTGCGGTGAGAGGAGGCTCTCAGGCGACTCCGGCCTGGGCCAGCCCCTTGCGCCACATGGCCGCTTCCTTGTCACGGCGTTTGCGCAGGCCCTCGCTGTCGGGCCACAGGCGTTTCATGCTCTCGATCTCACCGGCCACCTTGTCCAGCCGTCCGTCGACTAGGTGGTCGTGTATCGCCTTCATTTCCCGGCGCGAGCTGCCGTTCAGCTTGGTGCCGCGGTTGTAGACCAGGCTGACCAGGGCGCCGCGGCACAGCGGCGGCAGGACCTCGAGGCCGCCGTAGCAGTTTGCGGTCTGACCGACGGCGCGCGGCAGCGCGCGCTTCACGAAGACCTGCCAGGCGGCGGGAAAGGCGATGCGTAGCTGCCGTAACGCCGCGACGGCCTCGGCGCTGCCGTTGCGGCCGATATGCGGGCGCAGCGCCGCCATCTCCGACGGCGTCAGGATGCCGGCCCAGTCGGCCTCGAAGTCCGCCGGTTCCTGAAAGCGCAGATCGTATCCGACGCCGATGGTGACGCCGCTTTCCACGCCGGGAAAATGCGGGATGGCGACGTGCTGGTCGTAGTATTTCCGGCTGCCAACCTCCTCGCGGACGATGAAGGTGACCGCTTCGGTGGGGATGACGTCGGAGGGCTCCGGCTGGCTTTCCAGCCAGTCCCAGGTTGCCGCGTCGGCAATGCCGGTGACCGGCAGGCCGGCGATGTCCTGCGCTTCCTTCACGGCCGCTTCGGTGCCGGGCCCGAAATCGCCATCGCAGCCCAGCAGGGCGCCGATGCGGTTCATCAGATCCTGCAGGACCTCGGCTTCGGCGCCTCTGGCGCCGCGTTGCAGGTTGCGGTGGGTAACCGTTGCAGGTAGGGCCATGGCGCGTTCCCCCTTTTTGTGGCGACGGTGGGTAATGGTCGCGAGGACGCCATTTGACGCTGGTGGTCGCCCCCCATCAACGACACGGGAGTGGGGCGCCTTTGCCAGGAAGTGGTAGGACTTTGGGGTGGCCGGCCTCAGCCTGCCTTGTCGAACACCGCCTGGACGATGGCGATGCGGTCCTCGAACAGGCTGCGGCGCAGGTTGGCGACCATCTCGGCGAAGGCGGGGCCGAGGATCAGGGCCGGGCCGGTTGACGTTTTTGCGGAAGCCTGCGCGGCGACGGCTTTCTCGCTCCAGGCCTTGGCGTCCTCGGTGAGGTCGCGCCAGTGGCGCTCCTTGAGGCCGGTGGCGAGCACCGCCTCGCGCACCCCTTGGGGCGCCATCAGGTGGCTCCAGGCGGCGCTGTCCGACCAGGGCACCGGGAAGTAGGGCAGGCCCTCCTCTCCGTCCTTGGGCCCGGCCATGACGTCGTAGAGGCCGAAGCGCCCGCCGGGCTGCAGCACCCGGGCGACTTCGCGGTACAGCCGTGCCTTGTCGGCGATGTTCATGGCGGCGTGCTGGGTCCACACCAGGTCGAAGCTGGCATCGGCGAAGGGCAGGTGCAGGGCGTCGGCGCAGATGAAGCGGGTCTGCCTGTCCAGGCGCACGCGGGCGCTCAGTTCACTGGCGGTGCGGCAGTAGACCTCGGTGAGGTCGAGGCCGACCACCTGGCAGCCGCGCTCGCTGGCCAGCCAGCGCGCCGGGCCGCCGATACCGCAGCCGAGGTCGAGCGCCAGCTGGCCGCGCTGCGGGCGCAGCAGTTCGGCGAGTTCGGCCGTCGCCTTGTGGCCGCGGCTGTGGAACTGGTCGTAGGGGGCGATGTCGGCGGCGGTAAGCCGGTCGAGGTCCTTACCCGCGGCCGTAAGCGCGGAAAGGATTCGGCCGGTCAGCTCGCCTTCCCGGGCGTAGTGCGATGCGACGGAGGGTAACTGGCTCATCGGTCAGACGAGCATCGCACCGGCGGGGCTGCGGCTGCAAGCCCTGGCGGCGGCTGCGTTTCATTTGGCTGCGGCGCATTGTTCGTTCTCCCTCAGATCACTTCGGCCAGCTTGTTGGTATTGATTTCGGCCAGATGAATGGCGTCGGTCAGCAACTGGGCGATCTTCAGGTTGTTCTCCATCACCGCCTTGGCCTCGGGACGCGGATCGTCGCCATAGCTCGCCATGCGGCTGAGGATCTCGGCGCGGATCTCCGTCAGGATTTCCTCGGTGCGCTTGCCGTCCGGATTTTCCTGCGAGACCAGATGCTTGAACGTCATGGGGGTATCCCCCTCCGATGTCAGGGTCGTTTCCTGCCGCAGTATCGCGCGGGATTGCTTAACAAAGATTAACGTGCGGAGGGATTTCCGCGCAGGATGGAAAGGCTGTTTCGGAAAATAAAGCGGGCCGTTCCCCGCAACAGTCGTTGGGAGGAACGGCCCGTGTCTCCGACGAGGTGAGAGAAGCCTGACGCCTACTCCCCGCGCGAGATGGTGATCTTCTTTGCCTTTTTCTGTGCGGTCTGCGATTTCGGCAGGTCGATGGTCATGACGCCGTCCTTGAAGGTGGCGGCGATCTTCGCCTCGTCGACCTCGGACGGCAGGGTGAAGGCGCGGCGGAAGCTGCCGAAGGAGCGCTCGCGGCGGTGAACGTTCTCCTCCTTGACCTCCTTTTCTTCCTTCTTCTCACCGGAAATCGTCAGCGTGTTGTCTGCGAAGGTGACCTCGACGTCCTCCTCGCTCATGCCGGGAAGTTCGGCGGTGACGTGGTAGGCCTTGTCGTCTTCGGTGGCGTCGACGCGCACGTCGAGGGCGATACCGCCGCCGTTCTCGCCGAACAGCGCGGGCGCGCCGAGGCTGCCCCAGAAGCTGTCGAAAACGCGGTCGACCTCGCGGTGCAGGGCGGTCAGTGCGGGGGTGTTGCTTCCCTTGGCGTGATGCCAGGGGGCCAAATCCTTGAGAGCCATTCCTAACCTCCAAATGTTACATGTGGACGTCTTTGGATGACGATTGAAGGACCTTAGATCCCCCAGGTAGGGAACGCCTTGAGGCAGATCAAGCCTCTTCAACCCCGTTTTTTCGGCCCTGCGGCTGGCTTTCTTAACATCTTCGCGCTTGACCCATCGGGCGAGACGCGGCCAACTTGAGTCTATGACACTCGGGCGCACCATGACTCTCAAGGAGCTCACCGACGGCGGCAAGGCCGCCATGGCGGAGGCTCTGGCCGTGCTGGAGTCCTCTCCCGACGCGCTCCAGACCATCAGCCTGCTGGACGCGGCCTATTCGGCGCCGCGCGGCCGCGTGATCGGCGTCACCGGCCCGCCGGGAGTCGGCAAGTCGACCCTGCTGGGCGCCCTCATCCCGCGGCTGCGCGAAGCCGGCCAGACGGTCGGGGTCATCGCCGTCGATCCGTCGTCGCGCCAGACCGGCGGCGCCTTGCTGGGCGACCGCCTGCGGCTGATCACCGATCCGGAAGACAGCGGTGTCTTCGTGCGCTCGATGGCGGCACGCGACCGCCTGGGCGGCCTCGCCGAACTCACCGTCGGCGGCATGCTGCTGATGCGCGCGGTCTACGACACCGTGCTGATCGAGACCGTCGGCGTCGGCCAGTCGGAGACTGACGTTGCCTGGGTCGCGGATACCGTGGTGTTCTGCGTGCAGCCGGGTTCCGGCGATTCCCTGCAGTTCATGAAGGCCGGCATCATGGAGATCCCCGATCTTGCGGTGGTGACCAAGGCCGACAGCGAGGCGGCGCAGCGCACCCAGGCCGACCTGCGCGCGGCCCTCAGCCATCAGCGCCGGCGCGACGGCTGGACCGTGCCGATCCTGCCGGTCTCGGCCCAGAAGGGCACCGGCATTTCCCCGCTGATCGCCGCGCTGGAGCGCCACGCCGACTGGCTCGACGAGGCCGGGCGGTTGGAAAGCCGGCGGCTGAGCAATGCCAAGCTGTGGTTCCGCGAGGCGCTGTCCACGCGCTTCGGGCGCGAAGGCGTGAAGCGGGCCGAGATGCTCGGCTGCCGCATGAACCTGGACCGCGGCGACGCGCCCTACGAGCGCCTCGCCGACCTCGCCGCCGCTATCGTCGACTGATACTTCCCGGCGTTCTGGGCCCGGCGTTCTGGGCCCGGCACTTCTGGGCCCGGCTCCCCCTCACCCGGCTTCGGGTAACGGGCGGCTCGCGCCGCACGAACCCTTTGCAACCCTCTCTCACGGTGGGGAGAGGGAGGGGCTCGCGTAAGTGGGAGGGTGAGGGGACTTTCGGCCTAGAAATCCGCCCAGGCGGGCTTTTTCGGAGTGACGGCGGCATCGCCGGCCATCAGCGGCTCGCCGTCGTCCAGCGACTCCAGCCGCAGCAGGGCCAGGCCCAGGCTGCCGCCATCGCGGCCGCCCGACGAGCGCAACTCGCCGGCCGCCTTGCCGTCGCGGGTGATCGCGGTGCCGGGCTCCGGCGCCGGACCGGCGATCTCCACCGGAACCAGGCGCTTCTTCACCAGGCCGCGGTACTTGGTGCGCGCGGTCAGTTCCTGGCCCATGTAACAGCCCTTGTCCCAGTCGACGCCGTGCAACTCGTCGAAGCCGCTTTCCAGCAGCGTTGCCTTCTCGACCTCCAGGTCGCGGCTGCCGTCGGGCACGCCGGCGGCAATGCGCAGGGCGTCGTAGGCGTCGAGCGTTACCGGAGCGAAGCCGGCCTGTTCCAGGGTCTGCTGCGCCGTCGCCTTTGGCAGGACCGCGCGGGCGCCCAGCCCGGCCAGACGCGGATCGACGAAGACGAGGCCCCCGGTGCCGGCGGCATCGGATTCGCCGAAGGGGCGTGCCCAGCCCGGCTCTGCCGGCAGGTCCAGCCGGGCCAGAGCCTCCTCGCCGAACAGCGCGACGACGGCCAGATCGTCCATCGGCTCGATCGTCACCTGGGCGCGCAGCTTGTAGAGTTTCAGGCGCCGCGCCAGGTCGGCGGCGCGTTCGGCCTCGCAGTCGAGCAGGAAGGCCCCGTTCTGTTCTGCCAGGCAGAATTCGTGGAGGAACTTGCCCTGCGGCGTCAGAAAGGCGGTCCAGATCGCGGTCTCCGGCGCGACGCGCTCGACGTCGTTGGAGACGATGCCCTGCAGGAAGCTGCGCCGGTCGTCGCCGCCCAGCTTGAGGACGCCGCGATGCGCCAAGATGACAGCGGCCGCTTTCGCCATGACTGTGTCGATCCCTACCATTAATCCCAGCCCCTAGAGGTGGCATCCTGAGCGCGCCAGTGCAAGGCTGGGACACAAGGCTGGGCGAAGGGGCAGGGGACCTTTGCCAAGCCGCCGGCCGCACCCTATAAGGCGGCAACGCCCTTTCCGCCGGGGATTTTTCATGCGCCTGCTGTTCATCACCGCGACCCGTATCGGCGATGCCGTGCTTTCCACCGGGGTGCTCGGCCGCCTGATCGACGAGAATCCGGGGATCAAGGTGACGGTGGCGGTCGGCCGGCGCTCGGCGCCGCTGTTCGCCGCCGTGCCGGGGCTGGAGCGCATCGTCGTCATCGACAAGCAGAGCTACAACCGCCACTGGCTCAAGCTGTGGCGGCGCACGGCCTTCAAGTACTGGGACATTGTCGTCGACCTGCGTGGCTCGGCGACCGCCTATCTGGTGCCGGCGGGCCGGCGCTACGTCATCGGCAAGCGCCAGCCGGGACGCCACCGGGTGGAGGAACTCGGCGCCCTGATCAAGGCCGAGACGCCGCCGGCGCCGCGCCTGTGGCTCGCCGAGGCGGTGAAGGCGCGGGCGGCGGAAAAGCTGCCGGACGGCCCGCCGGTGCTGGCGGTGGCCCCGGCGGCCAACTGGATGGGCAAGACCTGGCCGGCCGACCGCTTCGCTGAGCTGGCGCTGCGCCTGACCGCCGCCGACGGAATCCTGCCCGGCGGGCGCATCGCCGTGGTGGCGGCGCCGCACGAGGTCTTTCAGGCGCGTCCGGTCCTCCAGGCGGCGGGCGAGCGGGGCATCGACCTAGTCGGCTCCGGCGATCTGCTGGTGGCCGCCGCCTGCCTGCAGCGGGCCGCCTTCTTCATCGGCAACGACTCCGGGCTGATGCACCTGGCCGCCGCCGCGGGCACGCCCACCCTCGGCCTGTTCGGGCCCAGCCCGGAGGCGCGCTACCGCCCCTGGGGGCCAAAGGCGTCCTTCGTGCGTACGCCGGAAAGCTTCGAGGCACTGACCGGGGCGCCCGATTTCGACTTCGCCGCTCGCCAGTGCTTCATGGAAAGCCTTACCGTCGAGGCGGCGGAATCCGAAGCGCGCCGGCTGTGGGCCTGGGTCAACCGCGCCGGCTAGGCGGCAAAGCCGCGTCGTTTCGGAAGGGCGGCAGAGCCGCCAGGACGTCTTCGAGGCTGAGATCGGCCAGGCTGTCGCGCCGCAGGGTTTGCACCGACGGGCCGCGCGGGGCGATCTTCGCCGGGTCCGATTCCCGCGAATAGAGCACCAGGGAAGGCGCGCCTGCCGCGGCGATCAGGTGCATCGGCCCGGTGTCGTTGCCGACCGCCAGCGCCGCGGCCTGGCCCAGCGCGGCCAGCGCCTCCAGGCGGGTCTGCCCGCAGAGATCGCGCGCGCCCGACGCCGCGGCGGCGATGGCGGCGATCTCCGCGCGTTCGGCCTCGGCGCCCAGCAGCAGCGGCACGGTGTGGTGGTCCAGCAGGTGGCGGGCGAGGGCGGCATAGTTGTCCGCCGGCCAGCGCTTGCCCGGACGGTGCGCCGAACCGCCCGGCACCAGCAGGGCGAAGCGCTCCGGCAGGTCCAGGGCGCTCAGATCCGCGGTGAGGAAGGAGATATCCGGTAGCCCCGGCGCCGGCACGCCGGCCAGCGCCAGTTGCTGGGCCTCGCGGTCGCAGATGTGCAGCACCCGGTCCTGGGGTGGCTGATAGCGGTGCGAGCAGCCGGATACCACGCCGACCCATTCCGGCTTGGGGCGCGGCAGCAGGCGGAAATAGGCGCCGCTGCGGTCCGAGCGTTGCAGGTCGTAGACCCGCTGGAAGCCGCCGCCGGCCAGCAGTTGCCGGAGGGCGAACCAGCCCGCGGGTTGCCACCAGGCCGGGCGGCGGTCGATCCATACCCGGTCGAAGCAGCCGCTGGCCTCCGCCAGACGGTGGAACGGTGCCGTGGTCAGCAGCGTGATCTCGGCCTCCGGGTGGTGGGCGCGTATCGCCTGGAAGCTGGCGATCGACAGCACGAAATCGCCGAAGGCCGACAGCTTGATGACGAGGATGCGCTGAAGAGAAGAGGTCATGAATTTCCGCGGCGGCGCCAAGAGGGTCGGCAGGGGTGTCAGAACCATAAATCCCGCCGGCCCCGGTGCAAGGTCATAAAGCCGCTGCGCCTGTCATGCGATTGAAATTTTTCATGCAAATGTCATAGTGTCGCTTGACGTGGCGTCGCGCGGCCGGCGCGGCGTCCACAGTGGAAACGGGTCCCGATGTCTCACACCAGCGATACCATTGCCAGCGCCGCGGAGGCGCAAACCACGTTGCGTCTGCAGGGCGCCGAGCGGCTGCCCATGCTGCTCTATCTCTGGATGCCGCTGGTCGCCGCCGCCGTCTTGGCGCTCAGCTGGCACCTCAACCCGGACTTCTACATAGCCTATGTGGTCGGCGAAACTGGCCTGCTGGAAATCACGCATTTCATCATTCCGCTGATCTCCGCCGTTCTCTGCCTGCGGATCCTCGCTCTGCCGGAAGTGCGCCGCGACCGCCTCGTCTTGATCTGGATTTTCCTCGGCCTGCTGGGCAGCATCTACATGGCCGGGGAAGAGGCGAGCTGGGGGCAGCACTATGCCGGCTGGCTGACGCCGGAGAGCTGGCAGGCGGTCAACGACCAGGGCGAGACGAACCTGCACAACACCTCGGCCTGGCTCGACCAGAAGCCGCGTACCCTGCTGGAGATCGGCGTTATCGTCGGCGGTATCATCATTCCGCTGCTGGCGCTCTGGCGCGCCGCTATCCGCCAGGGGCGGTTTGCTCTTTTCCTGCCGCCGCTGGTCTGTCTGCCGACTGCGGTGATTGGTGAAATCGGCAAGTTCTGGGAGCGCCTGCACGGCACGGGCCTGGCGGATTGGGTCCTTTTCTACAATGCCAGCGAGGTGCAGGAGCTTTACTTATCCCTCTTCATCCTTTTGTATCTGATCGTGTTCCGCAACCGGGTGCTGGCCCGGCGCGCGGCGGGGCTGCCGGCGCGTCCCGCCGCCTGAAACCGCCGCCCCGATCCGCCAGCCCAAACCGGCATCTGGCGTTGGTCAAGGGAGTGCCTCCGTCCCAAGCCGCGCTTGCTGCAGGCCCTGGCGGGCGCCCCGCAAGGCGGCGCCGAGATGCATTTCCTGCGTCTCTGCCTGGCATTGCAGCGGGCGGGGGTGGAACAGCGCGTGGTAATCCGCCCGCACCCCCAGAGTCTTGAGGTCCTGCGTGGCGGCGGGATCGAGCCGGTGACGGCGCCATTCGGCGGCTTTTTCGACCGCCAGACCGGCAGGATCCTGCGGCGCGAGATTGCCGATTTCCGGCCCGACCTGGCGCTGACCTACATGAACCGCGCCTCGGCGGCGCTGCCCAAGGGCGACTTCCTGCACCTGGCGCGGCTCGGCGGCTACTATAACATGAAGTACTACCGCAACTGCGACCACCTGATCTGCATTACCCCGGATATCAAGGCGCATTGCGTGAAGCACGGCTTTCCGGAGAGCTGCGTGCACGTCATCCCCAACTTCGTC
The DNA here is from genome assembly GCA_050043265.1 of Kiloniellaceae bacterium. GTDB lineage: Bacteria > Pseudomonadota > Alphaproteobacteria > Kiloniellales > Kiloniellaceae > Pelagibius. The sequence goes on along the minus strand of JBHJIR010000018.1, from coordinate 37,015 downwards.
GAGGACAAGGGCGCGACCGCGCCGCTCGACCGCGCGACCCTGGACACGCCCGCCGACGCGCCGCTGATCTTCGCGCTGGGTCGGCTGCATGAGAACAAGGCCTTCGACATCTTGCTGCAGGCCGTGGCGCGGGTGCCGGCGGCATACCTCTGGCTGGCCGGCGACGGGCCGCTGCGGGGGGCGCTGGAACGTCAGGCCGCCGAGCTCGGCATCGCCGGCCGGGTGCGTTTTCTCGGCTGGCAGCACGACGCGGCGCCGTACTTCGCCGCGGCCGATCTTTACGTCGTGCCGTCGCGTCACGAGCCGCTGGGCAGCGTGGTGCTGGAAGGCTGGATGCACCGGCTGCCGATGGTTGCCGCCGCCAGCCAGGGACCGTCCTGGCTGATGACCGACAACGAGGACGGCCTGCTGGTGCCGATCGACGATGCGGTTGCCATGGGTGCCGCGCTGCAGCGCCTGATCGACGACCCGCAGACCGCCGAGCGGCTGGCGCAGAACGGACGCTCGGCCTTCGAGCAGGGCTTCACCGAGGCTGTCGCCGTGCGGCGCTACCTCGATCTTTTCGACCGGCTGCTCGGCGCGCGGCAGGCGGCCGCCTCCTGAGTTTATGCAGAGCCGATTTTACCCAGAGCTGATTTTACGCAGAGAAAGTATCGGACCATGGCGAAGGATTGGGATCTCATCATCACCGGCGGGCAGGTGTTCACCCCCTCCGGCCTCATCCAGGCCGACGTGGCGGTCGCCGCCGGCAAGATCGCCGATATCGGCACGCTGGACGCGACGCACGCCGACGAGGTGATCGACGCCAAGGGGCTGACGGTGCTGCCGGGCGTCATCGATACCCAGGTGCATTTCCGCGAGCCCGGCCTGGAGCACAAGGAAGACCTGGAAAGCGGCACCCGCGCGGCGGTGATGGGCGGCGTCACCGCGGTCTTCGAGATGCCCAACACCTCGCCGGCGACCATCGACGCGGCGGCGATGAAGGACAAGCTGACCCGTGCCGAGGGGCGCGCCTGGTGTGACCATGCCTTCTTCATGGGTGCGGCGGCGGAGAATGCCGACAAGCTGGCCGAGCTGGAGCGCCTGCCCGGCGTCTGCGGCGTGAAGATCTTCATGGGCTCATCGACCGGCTCGCTGCTGGTGGATGAAGAGGAGGTGCTGCGCACCGCGTTGCGTTCGGGCCGCCGGCGCATCGCCGTGCATTCGGAAGACGAGACGCGTCTGCGCGAGCGCTTCGAGCTGATCCGCGACGGCGGCAAGGTCTCCCAGCATCCGGAATGGCGCGACGTCGAAACCGCGGTGCGCTCGACCAAGCGGCTGCTGCGCCTGGCGCGCGAGGCCGGGCGGCGCATCCATGTGCTGCACATCACCACGGCGGAGGAAGTGCCCTTACTGGCCGCCGCCAAGGACATTGCCACCATGGAGGTGACGCCGCAGCACCTGACGTTGGCCGCGCCCTACTGCTACGAGGAGCACGGCAGCTTCGCCCAGATGAACCCGCCGATCCGCGAAGCGCGCCACCGCGACGCCCTGTGGGAGGCGGTGCGCCTGGGCATCGCCGACGTGGTCGGCTCCGATCACGCCCCGCACACCCGCGAGGAGAAGCAGGCGCCCTATCCGCGCTCGCCCTCCGGCATGCCCGGGGTGCAGACCCTGCTGCCGTTGCTGCTCGATCATCTCAATGCCGGTCAGCTGACCCTGGAACGCCTGGTCGACCTCACCTCGGCGGGGGCCCAGCGCATCTACAACATCGCCGGCAAGGGCCGCATCGCCGTCGGTTACGACGGCGACTTCACCCTGGTCGACCTGAAGGCCAAGAAGACCATCGAGCCCGACTGGCTGCAGTCCAAGTGCGGCTGGTCGCCCTTCGAGGGCAAGCCGATCACCGGCTGGCCGATGGCCACCATCATCCGCGGGCATGTCGCCATGCGCGACGGCGAATTGCTGGGCGGCCCGACGGGACGGCCGGTGCGCTTCAGCGAGACGCTGCCGCGCGAGGGCGGCGACTAGGGTTCAGGCGTCCTCCGGGTGATTGGCCGCGTCTCGATGAAAGAAGTTATGCGCTATAAAGGGCAATCCTGGAGGGTGGGAGTCAGGATGTGCCGCTGGGCCGATCGAGGCCACCGCCCTTGAAACCGCTTATTCCGGAATACGGTCTTCGCAGTGATTGATGATCGGATAAGCTACGGCACGAGCGGCCGATACCCGCAGGTTCTCGAAGCCTGTGTGTATTGCTTCGCATTCGCCGTCGTCGCGGCGCTCGGGGCCGTCAATCTCTATTACCCCTTCGGTCCCGACGAGGCCATCGTCTACCACGGCGCCAAGCTGATGGACCAGGGGGCGATCTACTATGCCGACTACTGGGACAACAAGCAGCCGGGGCTCTACTGGTTCTACCTGTTGGCGGGCCGCCTTTTCGGGTTCTCCGAGTTCGGCATCCATCTGCTCGAGCTGCTCTGGATGCTGGCCTTTGCCGTGGTTCTGATGGTGACGCTGCGGGGGGCCTTTCGGCAGCGCTGGCTGTCCGCGCTGGTGCCGGTCGCGACCATTGGCGTCTACTACGGCTTCGCCGGCGAGAGCGAGCTGACCCAGCTGGAATTCATCGTATCGCTGCCCTTGTTCCTGCTGGCGCTCTGTCTGGTCTGGGCGCACCGCCATCCCACGGCCATGCCGGCCTTGTACCTGGCCAGCGGGCTGCTCGCCGGTGTGGTCGTCGCGTTCAAGCTGCTGCTGGCGCCGCTCTGCGTGGCGCTTTGGCTGGTCGCACTCGCCTATCATCTCAAGGCGCATCGTCCGGGGCTCGTCGTGCTTGTCTTGCGCGCTGTGGTGCCGGCTTCTGCAGGGGTGGCGATCGTGCTGGGCGCCATCGTCCTGTTGTATGTGCGCTGGGGCCATCTGGAGGATCTGCTGTGGACCGCTTTCGTCTATCCGACGCGCGCCCTTGAGTACGCCCCGAAAGCCAGCAAGACACGGCTGGTCACCGCCGCTGCGTTCTTCTTTTCCCTGTTTGCGCCCTGGGCGTTCTTCGCGCTTTGCGGCGTCATCCAGTGGGTCCGTCGGCATAGAGACCTGCTGAGTGCGCTGATGTTCACCTGGCTCGTCGGTGCGATCGTCCTGTTTCTGGTGCAGCGGGTCTCGTGGTGGCAGTACCACACGCTTCTCTTCCTGTTTCCGGCAGGCTTCTTCGCCGTTCTCGGCATCGACCGCTTGAGCGAATGGTTTGGGGGCGTGGACGCGCGGAGCGTTGTCCGCCATGCCGCGCTCGCGGGCGTGCTGGCGCTGACGACGACGGCCAGTCTGGGCGAGCCCTTTCTGAGAAAGGCCCAGCCCCTGCTGTCGAGTGTCTTCATCACGGGCAGGAGCATCGAGGACTACCAGTCCCAGGTGGGCGTGACGGATCGCTATGGCCATCTTCGGCGCGGCGTCGATTTCCTGTGGTCACCGGACGCGCTGCCCGGTCCCATCTATGTTGTCGGCAACGCGATGGTCTACGAGTTTGCGAACCGTCCCGCCGCTCACCGGACCGGCGGCTCGTCGTGGGAATTCTATCTGCCCGAACAGATCGACGACCTCCTGAAGAGTCTCGATGAGCAGCAGGCTCCCTATGTGTTCGTCGGACCCGCGGACCGGAAGATTTTTCGCCTGCGCCCGCAGATCGCCCACTACCTCGATGAGCACTATTTTCATCTCCGCACGGACCTGAGCGGCAGCTGGTATCAGCGCCGCGGGTTGGTGGAGACCCAGCCCGATCCCGCTCCAACCCCAGGCTCGGGTCCGAACCCAGGTTCGGCGCCCGATCCTCAAGGATAGAGCGGTCGCGCCGAACTGGCCGTTTTCGGACCTGATCCTCTGGCGCCTCTCGTCCCGTGCCGCAGAGGTTGCTAAAATCCCGCCATGTTCGATTTCGACACCTGCAACGACGCCCGCCTGCGCCGCGACCCGGCCTTCGACGGCCTGTTCTTCACCGCCGTCCGGACCACGGGGCTCTATTGCCGACCGGTCTGCCCGGTGCAGCAGCCGCTGCCCCGCAACGTCAGCTACTACCCCAGCGCGGCGGCGGCGGAGCGGGCAGGTTATCGGCCCTGCCTGCGTTGCCGGCCGGAGACCGCGCCCTTCTGCGCAGCCTGGAAAGGTACCCAGGTCACTGTCGAGCGCGCGTTGAAACTGCTCGCAGACGGTGCGCGCGACGCCGCCCCCAACGGCGCCCCCAACGGCAACAGCGTCGAGGCGCTGGCGGAACGATTGGGGGTCGGCGCGCGCCACCTGGCGCGGCTGTTCGAACGCCATGTCGGCGCCTCGCCGCTCCAGACCGCCAAGACCCTGCGCCTGCAGCGCGCCAAGTGCCTGTTGAACGATACGGATCTCTCCATGACCGACATCGCCTTCCAGGCCGGCTTCGGCAGTGTCCGGCGTTTCAACGCGGCCTTCGCCGACCTTTATGGCCGTCCGCCCTCGGCCCTCCGCAAGCAGAAGGCGCTGCACGCGAGCCATGCCTGATCCCGCCCTGTCTTTCACCTACGTGAAAAGCCCGGTCGGGCGTCTGCTGCTGGCCGGCGATGAGGAAGCGCTGCATTTCCTCAGCTTTCCCTCCGGCCACAAGGCCTTCGGACCGAAGCCGGCATGGCGGCGTGCCGACGCGCCCTTCGCCGAGGCGCCCCTTGCCGAGGCCGGACGCCAGCTCGCCGATTACTTCGCCGGCAGGCGTCAGTCCTTCGACCTGCCGCTGGTGCTGACCGGGACCGACTTTCAGAAAAGTGTGTGGACGGCCCTGCGGACGATCCCCTTTGGCGAGACGCGCAGCTACGCCTGGCTGGCCCAGGCGATCGGCAGGCCGACGGCAAGCCGTGCCGTCGGCGCCGCCAATGGGGCCAACCCCTTGCCGATCATCATCCCCTGTCACCGGGTCATCGGGTCGAGTGGTGCGCTCACTGGCTTCGGCGGCGGCATCGAGACCAAGAAGCACCTGCTGGAACACGAAACGCCAGCCAAATTGGCGCCGCCAAATTGATACCGTGACAATCCCGGTGTTGCTCCGGATTTACCTGCCCCCGTAACAAGGCGGTCTGGGTAGGTTTCACCGCCGTCCCCTTGAGGGGGCAGGGATGTCCGATGGTTTCCTCGCCGCGTATCGGTATCGCGCTCGCTTTTGCCTGCCTGCTGCTGCTGGGGGCGATGCCAATCCTGTCGAACGCGCGCCCGGCCGGCTTAGACGGCCTCACCTTCGCCATCTGGCTGACGGTCTGGCAATTGCTCTGCGCCTTGCCGCTGTATCTGATCGAGCGCCGCGGCAAGCGTGGGCAGAGCGTCGCGGCCGATGTTCTCCCCGCCGCTACCGGCCGCACGGCGGCCATCGCCGTGGCGACCGGGGCGATGTTCGGTCTGTCCACCTATATGTACGTCGTTGCCGCCGAAAAGGCCGGGCCTGTCAGCATGGTCATCGCATTGCAGGCCTATCCGCTGTTCGCCTCGCTGTGGGAGGCGCTGTTCCTCGGCAAGCGCAAGTCGGCGGCGGAAGTCGGCTGCATTCTGCTGATGATCGCGGCGCTGGTCTATCTGGCAACGGGAGGGACCTTCCGGATCGCCGATATCTCCTGGTGGTCGGTCTTCGCACTGGGTATCCCGCTGCTGTGGAGCGTCGCGCATATTCTCTTGAAAGGGCTGCTCGACACCACGCCGATCACGCCCAATCAAGTGACCGTTTCCCGCTTGGTGATTTCCGGTGCCTGCCTGTTGCTGCTTCACGCGGCCTTCGGCGAGGCGGGGGCGCTGTTAGCCGGTCTGACGAACCTGGATTTCCAGAAGGCCGCCTTCGTCATGGGGCTGGCCTACTACCTGGAACTGATCCTGTGGTTCCACGCCATCCGACACATCGAGGTGTCGGTGGCGAGTTCGGTGACGGTCCCGGCGCCGGCGGTGACCATGCTGATCGCCATCGTTTTCCTGGGCGAAGGCGTGCAGAGTTACCAGGTCTTGGCGATGGCCGTCGTCGTGCTGAGCCTGTACGGCATGCTGTATGCCGGGCTGCGCCGCCGCCGGCATCTGCCGGTGGCCTAGCGGCTTACTGAAACAGCTCGACGAACGGCTGGCTGTTGCTGTCGTCGCCGACGCACCAGGCGGTGAGGTTGGCCAGCAGGTTGACTTCGGCTGCGGAGAGGTTGGTGTTGAGCGTGCCGTAATGGGGGAAGCCGGCCGTCGACGAAACGACTTTCCGGACTTCGGGCCGCAGCAGGGAGGCCCAGGTCTCGACCGCATTGGTGTAGACCCAGAGAACGGTGACTTTTCGTTTCGAGACCCCGAACCAGGTGTTCTTTTTCGTCTGCAGCGGCTGCGTGAAGTTGGCCGGCGCGGTGTTCTTGCCGGCGCCGCTGTTCTTCCACAGGCCCTTCAGCAGAGCGGGGAAGTCGCCGGCGGGGAAAACCTGCGACTTGCTCATGAAGAGGTTGGATGAGCTCGATCCATCGCAGAACGGGACATAGCCCTTCTTGGGATCGTAAGGCTGGTAGCCGAACAGCGGCGGCAACTGGCCGTCGACGATGATTTCCGTGCCCGTAATTTTCTTGCCTGTCTTCGGGTCGATGACGCCCTTCTTGCCCTTGGTCATCGCTGTTTCGCTGTTGACGAAGGCGATCACGGAATCGATGTCGCCGTAGGCCAGCAGGCTGGCGACGCCGGTGTTCTCCAGATTGCCGCCGTCGGCGAAACGGGTCGTCTTCAACTTGGGTTCGGGCTTTGCCTTGCGCACCGGCCAGTAGTCATAGGCGGGAATCAGCGACCCGGGATCGAAGGCGGCGGTGTCGGAAGCGACTTCGCTCAGCGTCGGCCCTGCGACGAAAGACCGGATTCTTGCGTCGGCGACCGCCGCCAGGGACGCCTTCGGCAGGTGCTTCTTCAGCCAGGCCCAGATCTCCTCGGCATACTCCCAGAGGTATTTCAGCAGCAGGAGCGGGTCGTTGAGGATCTGCTGAAGCTGGCCGGCGAAAGCGGCGCTGGAGGAGCCGACGATATCCGTGAGGGACCATTGGCGTGCCTGCGCGACCGTAACGGCGTTGCCGGAGACCTTCTGAAGAGCGGAATTAAAGGCAAAGGAGGTGACGCCGCCGCCACCGACCTTGCGGCCGTTCGCGTCAACGGCGTTGGGGCTGCCGACGACGCCGGTGAAGAACGGCGTCGCCTGGACCGGCGCCAGCAACTGGGTCTTGCCCTCTTTCACGAACAGGGCGGTATTGCAGACGATGAACGGCCGTGACGCGCGCCCGGCGCCGCTGGCCACCAGATGGGCGGTCTCCATGGCGAGCGACGGGTTGGGGGTCACTACGTCCTTCTTCAGGGTGGCGGCGTTCCAGCTGAACAGCGAGGTCGGCAGGGCATTGGCGGCCGGGGCGTAGAGGTCGTGCTCACTGAGGATATGCAGGCCCATGAGAACCTGCCACAGGCTGTCGGCCGGCGTGCCGATGAACTTCCACAGCAGGTAGGCCTCCACCGCCAGGGCGGGCACCGAGAACAGCACCGAGGTGACCGGCGCGGCGATGTTGCCGGCGGGCAGCTTGTCCAGTGTCACGCCGATGCTGCTGCCGTTGCTGAGCACCAGGTCGTGGGGATTGGCGACGTAGGCATTCAGAAAGTCGGCGTCGCTGGTCTTGCCGCCAAGGTAGTCGAAGCTGACGCCGAGCCAGGAGCCGCCGGAGACGGTGGAGAAGGCCTTCACCTGGCTGAGCAGCGAAGGGCCACCCTTTTTCACGGTCAGGTGATTGAGGGCCCGCAACTGCCCCATGCCGGCGGAGAGGGCGCGAGAGCCGCCGCCGGACAGGCAGACGCCGACATTGCCTGGCGTCGACCGACTTTTGCCGACGAAGCGCTCTACGGTGAGGGGTATCGTAAGGGTATCGCTGGTGGTGGCTTTGTAGGTCATCTCGAAACCCTCCTGATCGAAAGAGAGTGCACCTGAAAGGCAGTGCCAAATTTCGAGAGTACAACTTAGGGTGTTGGGCGTCCTGAAGAATCGCCGCGATATTTTGCCGGCACTTCCCTCAGAATCGCACCGACAGGCTCAGCGTGCCGTACTGATCGGGGTCCTTCTGCTCGCGGAACTCCCTGGTGCGCCACAGGTGGGTGTAGGCCAGGCGCACGCGCTCGCCCAGCATGATGGCGAGGCCTGCCTGCACGTCCAACACCATCGGATACTTGTCGACGCTGTGGCTGTCCTGGAAGGTATTGCCGTCCAGGAAGATGTTGCGCGCCACCAGGCGGCCTTCGGCGCCGGCGAAGAAATACCAGCCGAACCAGTCATTCGGCCGGAAGTAGTCGGAACCGGGCAGTGCGGGCCGCAGGCGCGGCGGGCCGTAGTCGTCGGGCAGGTCCTCACCGAGGCGTAGGGTGAGGCCGCCGGCGGCATAGGTATAAACGTTACCCAGCGCGCCGCCGACGTGCGGCGTCACGTCGACGCCGAGGTTGTTGAGCACCGGCAGGTCGGTGAGCTTGACCCCCAAGAGGTTGCGCCACTTGCGCTCGTAGTACAGCACCACGCCCGGCTCGTTGTGCAGTTGATTGTCCCAGCCTTCCGGCACCGTCACGCCGATCAGCTTGTGGTATTCGGTCTGCGTCTTGTCGGCCAGCGAGGCCGGCCCGATCATGCCGACGTTCAGATCCAGGTAGTCCAGGCGGTCGCCGATCTCCGATACCAGGCCGACCCCCAGATAGGTCCAGCCGGCGTAGGGCCGGTCGTCCTCGATGAGGCTGCGCTGCTCGATGTCTTCCGGCGTGAAGATCTCCTGGCCCAGGCTGTAGGTGACGCGCAGCTTGCCGTCCTGCGGGAACAGTGGCAGTGCCTTGGCCGCCCGCTCAATGAAGTCGGGGACGGTATCGTCGGGCGACAGGGCACTGAAGCGGGTGCCGTGGGTGAAATGGCGATCGGAACCGCCGAACAAGTCGTTGCTGAACTGGGTGGTGACGATCCAGGCGGGGTCCGGGCCCTTTTCGGGCGCCATCTCGGATGTCGGGTCGGGCGCCGCGTCGGTTGCCGGATCCGGCGTTGGGCCTTCCTGGGCGGCGGCCGGCGCCGGGCTTGCCAGTGCCAGCACGCCGAAGGCGAGCGCCACGGCGACCGCCGGTGTTTTCCTGCCTCTGAAAAAGCCCAAGTTTATCCCCGATCCTGCTGCGCGCCGCACCGATAATGCAGTCCTAGCCGGATCGTTCCGCCGGGGCCAGCGATTACCGGTCCGGACCCCAACAAAAGCACGGGAACAAAGGCACGGGGGCGACGGATTTCTCCCAGGATACTGGCGGATTTGCCGCCGAAATTCGGGGCTTTGCGGCGCCTGTACGGACGCGGGTGGCTTTGCTACTCTCCGGCACGAGAAATCCTCTATGGAACAGAGGGGCAGAGTCTGCCCAAGGGAGACGAAGACATGACCGCCTGCATCGTCGGCTGGAGCCACACGCCCTTCGGCAAGCACGAGAACGACGACGTCGAATCGCTGGTCGGCAAGGTCGCCCTCCAGGCGCTGGAAGACGCCGGGATCGGCCCGGACGAGGTCGATGAGATCTTCGTCGGTCATTTCAACGAGGGCTTCTCGCGCCAGGCTTTCCCGTCCTCCCTGGTGCTGCAATCCGATGAACGGCTGCGCTTCAAGCCGGCGACCCGGGTGGAGAACGCCTGCGCTTCCGGCTCCGCCGCGGTCTACCAGGGCCTGCGCGCTATTGCCGCCAAGCAGGCCCGCTTCGTGCTGGTGGTCGGCGTCGAGAAGATGACCGGCATTTCCGGCGAGGAGATCGGCAACACCCTGCTGAAGGCTTCCTACCTGAAGGAGGACGGCGAGATCGAAGGCGGCTTCGCCGGTGTTTTCGGTCTGATCGCCCAGCAGTATTTCCAGAAGCACGGCGACCAGTCCGACGCGCTGGCCGCCATCGCCGCCAAGAACCACAAGAACGGCGTCGGCAATCCGCTGGCGCAGATGCGCAAGGATCTGGGCTACGACTTCTGCCGCAACGTCTCCGACAAGAACCCGATGGTGGCCGGCCCGCTGAAGCGCACCGACTGCTCGCTGGTTTCCGACGGCGCCGCCGCGCTGGTGCTGACCGACGTGGAGACCGCGCTGGCCATGAAGAAGGCCGTGGTGTTCCGGGCCGCCCAGCAGGTCAACGACTTCCTGCCCATGAGCAAGCGCGACATCACCTTGTTCGAGGGCTGCGAGCAGGCCTGGGGCCAGGCGCTGGAAGCCGCCGGCACGACGCTCAACGACTTGAGCTTCGTCGAGACCCACGACTGCTTCACCATCGCCGAGCTGCTGGAATATGAGGCCATGGGCCTGACCAAGCGCGGCCAGGGCGCCCGCGCCATCGCCGAGGGCTGGACCGAGAAGGACGGCAAGCTGCCGGTCAATCCCTCCGGCGGTCTGAAGGCCAAGGGCCACCCGGTCGGCGCCACCGGCGTTTCCATGCACGTGCTGAGCGCCATGCAGCTGACCGGCACGGCCGGCGACATCCAGGTGAAGGACGCCAAGCTGGGCGGCATTTTCAACATGGGCGGCGCCGCCGTCGCCAACTACGTTTCGATCCTGGAACCCCTGCGCCGCTAAGGCGGGCAAAAGGGCCGAGGATATGGGTAACGTGATGAACCTGGGGCGCCTGCTGTCGGACACGGCAAGGCGCCTGCCGGACGCCCCCTCTCTGGTGTGGGGCGAACGGTCCTGGACCTGGGGCCAGACCGCGGCCCGCGTCGATGCCCTGGTGGCGGCACTGCGGCGGCGCGGGTTCGGCAAGGGCGACGCCATCCTGGTGCAGGCGAAGAACTCCAACCAGATGTTCGAGAGCCTCTGGGCGGCTTTCACCCTGGGTGCCATCTGGGTGCCGACCAACTACCGCCTGACGCCGCCCGAAGTCGCCTATATCGCGACGTCGTCGGGCGCCAAGGCAATGCTCTACGACGACAGCTTCCCGCAGCACGCCGACGCGGTGCGCGCCGCCTCCGGCGCCTTGCGCCTGACCGTTGCCATCGGCAAGGCCCGCGCGGATGAAGAGTCCTTCGAGAATCTGATCGCCGAAGGCAACGGCGATGTGGTTGAGCCGGCGGAGGTCGATTACGCGGATCCCTGCTGGTTCTTCTACACCTCGGGCACCACCGGACGTCCCAAGGCGGCGGTGCTGACCCATGGTCAGCTCGCCTTCGTCACCAACAACCATCTGGCCGACCTGATGCCCGGCACTACGCATTGGGGCGATGCCTCCCTGGTGGTGGCGCCGCTCAGCCACGGTGCCGGCGTGCATGTGCTGTCGCAGGTGGCGCGGGGCGCCAAGTCGGTGCTGACGGCGGGCGAGAAGTTCGACGAGGAAGAGATCTGGCGCCTGGTGGAGCAGCACCGCATCACCAACATGTTCACCGTGCCGACCATCCTGACCCGCATGGTGCGTCATCCCGCCGTCGACCGCGTCGACCATTCGTCGCTGCGCTACGTCATCTATGCCGGCGCGCCGATGTACCGCGCCGACCAGAAGGCGGCGCTGCAGAAGCTCGGCAAGGTCATCGTGCAGTATTACGGCCTGGGCGAGGTGACCGGCAACATCACGGTGCTGCCGCGCGAGGCGCACAGCCTGGACGACGACGAGATGCCGCTGGGGTCCTGCGGTTACGCGCGCACCGGCATGGAGATCGCCATCAAGGACGCCGAGGGCAAGCGCCTCGCCAGCGGGGAGCAGGGCGAGATCTGCGTGCGCGGCCCGGCGGTTTTCGCCGGCTACCACGACAACCCGGAGGCCAACGCCAAGGCGCTGAAAGACGGCTGGTTCCACACCGGCGATCTCGGGCGCCTGGACCACAAGGGGTTCCTCACCATCACCGGACGGGCCTCGGACATGTACATCTCCGGCGGCTCCAACGTCTATCCGCGCGAGGCCGAGGAGGTGCTGCTGACCCATCCGGCGGTGGCGGAAGTGGCGGTGCTGGGTGTGCCCGATCCGGAGTGGGGCGAGACCGGCGTCGCGGTGGTGGTGCTGGACGCCGGGCAGAGGGCAACGGCGGACGACCTGCTCGCCTTCCTGCAGGACAAACTGGCGCGCTACAAGCAGCCGCGCCGCGTCTTCTTCTGGGACGAACTGCCGAAGTCGGGCTACGGCAAGGTGCCCAAGCACCTGATCCGCAACGAGCTCTATGCCCGCGGCGACCTTGCCGAGGTGGCCGCCCAATGAGGACCCTGGTTCAGCCCGGCGATCCCTTGCAGCCGCGCCGCCTGCTGGAATGGGCGGCGCCGGCGACCGACCTGCGGGTGCAGCTTGCCGGTGGGCAGGACCTTCTGCGCGGCATTGTAGCGGCGTTGGCCGCGCGCGGTATTGCCCATGCCGCGGTGCAGGTGGTCGCCGCCGAGATCGCGCGCATGGCCTATCTGACCGGCGCCGAAGACCCGAGCGGCCAGCGGGTCGCCACCTACGGCGCGCCGACCTGGCTGGAGGGACCGGTAACGCTGCTGGGTGCCAACGGCATTCTCGGGCCCGGTCCGGACGGCGATACGCTGCTGCATTGCCATGCGGTGGTGGTCGACGCGGCGGGCAGGCTGCACGGCGGCCATTTGCCGCCGGGCGACGTGCTGCTGGGGGACGGCGGCGCCGTGGCGTTGGCCACACCTCTGCGCGAAGCCGCTTTCGCCGCCTGCTACGACAGTGAAACCAACTATCCGTTGTTCCAGCCGCAAAGGATTTCAGCATGAGCGCGGTGGCGCAGGTTGAGGAAGGCACGCTGGGGCGCATCGCCGTGATCCGCTTGCGCCCAAATGAAGATCTGGTGACGGCGGTCGAGGCGGCCTGCCGCGAGCACGGCCTGGCCCACGCGCTGGTGCGCTCGGCGGTCGGCAGCCTGGTGGATGCGGTGCTGGAGGCCGGCGACAGGACGATCCAGGTGCCGGGGCCCGGCATCGAAATCTTGACGCTGGCCGGTGAAGTGCGGCCCGATGCGGCGGGCAGGCCGCAGGCCGATCTGCGCGGCACCATCGCCGACGGCAAGGCGCAGGTCTACGGTGGGCGCTTCCGGCCCGGTGCCAATCCCATCTGTATCACCCTGGAACTGGTCCTGCAGGAATGGATCCCGGCCTAGGGCCTATTTCAAAAAATCAGGGAGACTGAAGATGTTCAAGGCGATCCTGCTGGAGGAGAGCGACGGCAAGGTGACAAGCCGCTTCGCCGAGTTGGACGACTCCGCGTTGCCGGAGGGCGAGGTCACCGTCGCCGTGGAATATTCGACCCTAAACTACAAGGACGGCATGGTCCTGAGCGGCCTGGGACGGCTGGTGCGCAGCTATCCCCACGTGCCCGGCGTCGATTTCGCCGGCACGGTGGAGGCCAGCAGCGATCCGGCCTACAAGCCGGGCGATAAGGTGGTCCTCACCGGCTGGCGGGTCGGCGAGCAGCACTGGGGCGGCTACGCCGAAAAGGCCCGGGTGAAGGCCGACTGGCTGGTGCCGCTGCCGAAGGGCCTGACGACCAAGCGCGCCATGGCCATCGGCACGGCGGGCTTCACCGCCATGCTGGCCGTCATGGCGCTGGAAAAGCATGGCGTGGCCCCGGACAAAGGAGAAGTTCTGGTGACCGGTGCGGCCGGCGGCGTCGGCTCGGTCGCGACCGCGTTACTGCACACGCTCGGCTATTCGGTGGCGGCCTCTACCGGGCGGCCGGAAACCCATGGCTACCTGAAGGACCTGGGCGCCACCACGATCGTCGACCGTGCCGAGATCGCCGAGCCGAGCGGGCGGCCGCTCGACAGGGAGCGGTGGCAGGGCTGTGTCGATTCCGTGGGCGGCGCGACGCTGGCCTGCGTGCTGCCGCAGATCGCCTACCGGGGTTCCGTCGCGGCGGTGGGTCTGGCCGGCGGCAACAAGCTGGAGACCACGGTGATCCCTTTTCTGCTGCGCGGCGTGAACCTGCTGGGTATCGATTCGGTGATGTGTCCGCCGGAAGAGCGCAAGACGGCTTGGGAGAGGCTGGCGCGTGATCTGCCCATGGACAAGCTGGATGGCATGATCCACGACACGACCCTGGCCGACCTGCCGGCGCTGGCCGGCGACATCCTGAAAGGCCGGGTGCGTGGTCGCGTGGTGGTCGATATCAAGGCCTCGGAATGACCGCACAGGCGCAGTCCGCCGACGCCTGGGCCGGGCAGGCGGTCTATACCGCGCGCACGCTGAAGCTCTATGACGCGGTGGTGCTGAGCTTTTCCAACCGCTTCCTGTGGCGCTGCCCGACCGCCGAACTGCTGGCGCTCTACGACGCCAACGTCAGCAGCAACCACCTGGACGCTGGCGTGGCCACGGGCTACTTCCTCGACCGCTGCCGCTTTCCGGTGGCGCAGCCGCGCCTCGGCCTGCTCGACCTCAATCCCCTTTGCCTCGAAGCGGCGGCCGCGCGGGTTGCCCGCTATCGCCCGGAAAGCTTCTGCGCCAACGTTCTGGAGCCCTTTGACCTGCCGCCCAATGGCCCGCCTGGGGAACCTTTCGATTCTCTCGGTATTACCTATCTGTTGCACTGTCTGCCCGGGCCCCTGTCCCGTAAGGCGGCGGCTTTTACCAACTTGAAGCCGCTGCTGAGGGACGGTGCCCGGGTATTCGGTGCCACCATCCTGGGCCGTGGCGTGCCACACAATGCGCTCGGCCGGCGGGTGATGGGCTTCTACAATGGCCGCGGCATTTTTGGAAACGCCGAAGACGATCTGGAAGGGCTGCGGGAAATCCTCACGGCTGCGTTCGATGACGTCGGGATCGAGATGCGCGGTGCCGTCGCTATGTTCACGGCCCGATACAGAAGCCAGAACCGAAACGGGAGTTAAAGCCCTTGCCGCCAGATCGCCGCCCGGCCCTGCTGCTGACCAATAAGAAGAGCGGCGGTGCGGACAGCAATCTGGCGCCGGCCATTGCGCGCCTGGAAGAGGGCGGCTTCACGGTTACCCATGAGACACCGGATTCGGTCGACGACTTGCGTGGCCGTATCCGCGGCAGCGGCCCGGCGACCGTGATCCTGGGTGGCGGCGACGGTACCCTGAATGCCGCCGCCCCGGCTTTGCGGGATATCGAGCGTCCCTTCGGTCTGCTGCCGCTGGGCACGGCCAACGACCTGGCCCGCACCCTTGGCATCCCCTTCGATCCGGTTGCGGCGGCGGATGTTATCACGGCGGGAGAGAGCCGGCGCATCGACCTCGGCCTGATCGACAACCGGCCGTTCTTCAACGTTGCCAGCATCGGGCTCAGCGCCGAGGTGGTGCGTGAGCACGAGGGCGAACGCAAACGGCGCTTCGGTGTGCTGAGCTATCCGGTCAGTGCGTGGAACGCCTTTCAGGCGCATCGGCCGTTCAAGGTGGAACTCGTCATCGACGGCGAGACGCTGCGCTGCCGCTGCATGCAGGTCGCCGTCGGCAACGGCGTCCACTACGGCGGTGGCATGACCATAGACGCCGAGGCGGAAATCGACGACGGCTGGCTGCGGGTCTACTATCTGCGTCCGACCGGTCTGCTGGCCATGCTGTGGATGCTGCCGGCGCTGCGTTTCGGTTGGCTGCGCCGGACGTCCGAGGCCGAGGTGAAGTGGGCCAAGCGGGTCGAACTGCGCACCCGACGGCCGCGTGAGGTGGATGTCGACGGGGAACTGGATGGCAAGACACCCGTTGTCATCGAAGTGGCGCCGGGCGCGGTCGAGGTTTTCGCGCCGCCACGTCCCGAGACTGCGTCCAAGCCTGGATCCAAGCCTGCGGCCGAGAAAGGAAAAGACCCGTGAGCATTCTGCGTGACGAACGGCTGGTGGCCCTTCACGACTTGGTCGAGGCCTGCAGGGGTTCGGAGAGCCACGCCGCCCTGGCGGCCGAGCTGATGGCGGAAGATCCGCGGGCTAAAGCGCTGCAGGAGCTCGCCGAGCGGCGCCGCGCCGATGCCGATTTTTTCGGCGCGCGCATGATCGCCGAGGACGATATCCCCGCCGGCCCCCCGGAAGAGCGCAACCTGCTGCAGACCGCCCTGGCGCGGGCTCGGGCGGCCTTCGATAACGAAGGCTGGGACGCGCTGGTGGCCGATTGCCGCGAACAGGAAAATCTGGTTCGTCAACAGGCGGAGACGGCTCACAGTGCGCCGTTGCGCGACGACGAGAAAGCGGCTGCGCAGTCTTTGGCCGCAGACGCCGCAAAATCACTGCAGGCGCTTTAGAAACCCTCCCTGGAGACAGGGGGCGCCGTCGCCTCACCGAACTTGGAACGAATCCCGATCCCGGCTGTTATTCCCACAGGACCAACCGCGAGATAAGGAGAAACATGTCCGATTCAGTGTTGCAGATGAAAGCCGATGTCGAAAATCCGGAAACGGGAATCGAGTACCGCAAGCGTCTCGCCAGTAACTTGAGCGGTGTGCTGGCCGACACCTACCTGCTGATGGTGAAGACCCACGGCTATCACTGGAACGTGGTCGGCCCGCTGTTCGTTTCGCTGCATCGCCTGACGGAAGAGCAGTACCAGAATCTCTTCGAGGCGATCGATGATCTGGCGGAGCGCATTCGCGCCCTTGGTCATCCTGCACCGTCCAGCATCACCGAAATGATCGCCCTGGCGCAGATCGCCGAGGACACCGGCAATGCCTCGGCCGAGGAGATGGTGGAGAACCTGGTGGCCGATCACGAAAGCATCGTGCGGCGCCTGCGCGAAGCGACCATCCTTGCCGAAGGGCTGCACGACGCAGTGACCGCCGGCATGCTGACCGACCGTATGGAATTCCATGAGCAGGCCATATGGATGCTGCGCGCGGTGATCGCCGGGAAGTAACTGGCCGGCGAGTAACCGGCCGGCGAGTAACTGGCACCGATTTTCCCGCTTGATGTCGGCCGGCGGTGCAGGGCCCAGGGAACTATCCCCTCCGAACGCCCCTTCGGATCCTGGAAGCCTTTCCCGCCGGCCGGCATCATGCCATAAGCAGGGATGGCAATTCTGCGGAAAGAGGCGTGAACATGGGAATCGAAGTCGGCGGCCTGTTTGGCCTACTGCTGCTTATCGCGAACATCTGGGCCATCGTGAAGACGGTGCAGAGCCGCGCCTCTACCGGCGCCAAGGTGTTCTGGATCGTGCTGATCCTGATCCTGCCGCTGCTGGGTTTCATTATCTGGCTGCTGTTCGGGCCGAAGGGATAGAAAGCGCCAGGCGCCGATGCCGTCAGCTTTCCGCGCCGCCGGCGCCCTGCCTGCTGGCCGCCAGATCGCGCACCTGCTGTACGATGTCACGGTTGGAGAACGGCTTGGTGATGAAGGCGTCAGCGCCCAGGCGTAGCGCCGTGTGACGGTCCTTCTCCTGGCCCTTGGCGGTCAGCACGATGACTGGCAGATGCTTCAGGCTGGCTTCGCTGCGCACCCGCTTCAGGACCTCGAAGCCGCTGTGCGGCGGCAGCATGACGTCGAGCACCAGGATGTCGGGCGGCGCGCTCAGCAGCCGCGCGATCGCGGTGTCGCCGTCCAGGGCGGCGGCAACCTGCCAGCCTTCACGGCTGAACACGAAGCTCAGCGATTCGACGATATTCGGCTCGTCCTCGACGATCAAAACCCGCATCGAGACCATTTCCCCGTTCTGTGCCGGTGCCTTCCTGGCGCCGGCTTTATTGTTTGCAGGCATCCCTTAGCACGCGGAGCTCTTGGTAGGCCAGGAGGGTCCCCACTCGCCGTAGGCGGGCCAGGCCGGACCGTGACGAGCGCCCGCCCTCCTGCGCCGCCGCGGGCCTGCTGCTAGATGATCACATCTTCCTGGCGCTGCGGGCAATCGTTGCGTGCGCAAAGCCGGCAGGTCGCGCCCACGCGGTCCGCCGGAGCGCCGGCCGAGAGGTCCAGGCGGTCGCCGTAGACCGTCTGGTCGGCATAGAGGGCATCACAGGCCAGCATGATGGAAAGCAGCGGGCGCGGCTGACCGTAGCCGGTCTCGCTCTTCATGACCGCGCGGGCGACGAACAGGAAGCGCTCGCCGCTGGGGAACTCGGCCAGCTGGCGCACCACCGTCTCCGGCGTCTGGAAGGCCTGGTAGACCGCCCACAGCGGGCAGGCGCCGCCGTAGCGGGGCAGCGGTAGGTTGGGCAGCGGAAAGCGCTTGGTCACGAAGCCGGCGGGGTCGGAGCGCATGAAGGCGAAGGGGACCCCCTCGCGGCCCGGACGGTGCAGGGTCACCAGGCGATGGCAGACCTGCTCGACGCTGGCCCCGTAGGTGCGGCGCAGCAGGTCGACATCGTAGCGCGCCTTGACGGCGTCGTCCAGGAAGCGGTCGTAAGGCATCAGCGTGGCGCCGGCGCAGTAGGACTGTAGCGCGATGGCCGCACGCTCGCGCGCCGCCGGGGTGGTCAGGCTGGTGCTGGCGGCGATGATGGCCTCGATCTCGGCGCCGAAATCGAGCCGCGCCAGAAGGCGGGCGGCGGCGAAGCGGCGGGTTGCCGGAGGCGCGCTGTCCAGCAGGATGAGGCGCTTGCCGTGCTGGCTGTAGCGCAGCGGCTCGCGCGCCGAAAGTTGGCGCTCCTCCTCGGGGCCGACGCGGCTGACACGCAGAAGATGATCGGTGGCGAGCTTTTCCAGCAGGCGATCCTCCAGCTGGCGTATCGGCATGCCCAGCTCTGCGCGCAGCGCCTCCGCCGCTGCCTCCAGGGACGGGAAGTAGTTGTGGTTTTCCAGCACGAAGTCGTCGACTTCCTCGGCCGGGGTGGTCGATCGGGTCGCCGTGTGGGCCTTGTCGAAAAAGGTCGAGAGGCCCTGGGCGGCGCTGGACAGCCGCGCGCTTTCTTCCGACAGGATGCTGTGGAAGCGGCGCTGCTGCTCGGCATCGACATCGTCGACCGAGGTCAGGATCTCGGAGATCGAGCGGATCGCCGAGATGTTGGTCAGGATGCGGTGGATGGCATCGCCGAGGAAGGGGTCCTGGTTGAGCCGGTCGGCAAGGGCGTGCATTGCCTGGGAGCGGTCGAGGAACGCGCGGTGCAGCGTCACCAGCGCCTGGGCCCAGCCGGGATGGCGGCCGACCAGCTCGCCGATGCCCTGGGGGTCGAGGCGGATCTGGTCGAAAAGGGGATCTGTCAGCACGTCGTGGAGGTCGCTGGCCAGGCGGCGTTCGGTGGCGCCGTCCAGCACCTCCAGCCCGACACTCAGTTCGTCGGCGACCTGCTTCAGCAGGCGGCCGCCGATGCTGCGCTTATTGTGCTCGATAAGGTTCAGATAGGACACCGAGATGCCGAGCCGCGCAGCCAGCTCGGTCTGGGTCAGGCCGATCTCCTTGCGGCGTTCGCGGATCTTCAGGCCGATCAGGACCTTGGCCATGCGGTAAGTCTCTCAATTCGCGGCATCTTGTGCGCCGCAATGTAAACTTTTGACTAAATCGCCTTTTAGTAGAAGATGATTTTTACAGAAAATCTTATTTATAACAAGCAGTTATTGTCCAATTGACTGATTTCCGGTACTTCTCTTTACGGAAAACCTGCGCGCTTGCCTCGCGCACCGCCCGCCGGAACCGTCTGTCGGGCCACCCAAGAAAAACAAACCGGAGGAAATCTATGGTCAAGTTCCCCAACGGCTTCAATCGCCGCACCGTGCTGAAGGGCGGCGCGGCGCTCGGCGGCGCGCTCGCCACGCCGACGTTCTTCATGCGCCACGCTTTCGGCGCCGACTTCCGCAACAACCCGGGCAGCAGCGCGACGGTGCCGTTCGGCTTCAACGTGCCGCAGACCGGCGCCTACGCCGACGAGGGTGCCGACGAATTGCGCGCCTATCAGCTGGCCGTGAAGCACATCAACGGCGAGGGTGACGGCGGCATGCTGAACACCATGACGCCGAAGGCCCTGACGGGTAACGGCCTGCTGGGCAAGAAGGTCACCTACGTGACCGGCGACACCCAGACCAAGTCGGATGCCGCGCGCGCCTCTGCCAAGCGCATGATCGAGAAGGACGGCGTCATCATGTTCTCCGGCGGCTCGTCCTCCGGTGTCGCCGTCGCCGTGCAGTCGCTGGCCCAGGAACTGGGCGTCGTCTTCATGTGCGGCCTGACCCACTCCAACGACACCACCGGCAAGGACAAGCGGCGCTACGGCTTCCGCCACTTCTTCAACGCCTACATGTCCGGCCGCGCGCTGGGCCCGGTGCTGAAGGAAGAGATGGGCACGGACCGCAAGGCCTATCACCTGACCGCCGACTACACCTGGGGCTGGACCCAGGAAGAGTCGATGAAGGACACCACCGAGGAAATGGGTTGGGAGACCGTTGCCGCGGTCCGCACGCCGCTGGGCGCCGGTGACTTCTCGCAGTACATCACGCCGGTGCTGAATTCCGGCGCCGACGTGCTGATCCTGAACCACTACGGCAAGGATATGGTCAACTCGCTGACCCAGGCCGTTCAGTTCGGCCTGCGTGACAAGATGGTCAACGGCAAGAAGTTCGAGATCGTCGTGCCGCTGTTCTCCCGCCTCATGGCGCAGGGTGCCGGCGACAACATCAAGGGGATCCTCGGGTCCACCAACTGGCACTGGTCGCTGCAGGATGCCGGCTCCCAGGCCTTCGTGAAGTCCTTCGGTCAGGAATACGGCTTCCCGCCGTCCCAGGCCGCGC
This sequence comes from Kiloniellaceae bacterium, assembly GCA_050043265.1. Classification (GTDB taxonomy): domain Bacteria; phylum Pseudomonadota; class Alphaproteobacteria; order Kiloniellales; family Kiloniellaceae; genus Pelagibius. The sequence continues at coordinate 16,447 of JBHJIR010000018.1, read as the reverse complement.
ACACTTGCTACGTCCAGGCGCTGCTCTACGCCAACGCCTGCGAGACCGCCGGCACCTTCTATCCGCCGGAAGTCATCAAGACCCTGGAAGGCTTCAACTTCGACGGCATGGGCAACGGCCCGACCGAATACCGCGCCGCCGATCACCAGTGCTTCAAGAGCGTCCTGGTGGTGCGTGGTAAGGAGAATCCCTCCAGCCAGTTCGACCTTCTCGAGGTCGTCAAGGAAGTGCCGCGCAGCCAGGTCGAGTACGATCCGTCCATCTTCGGCGGCGAACTCGGCCCCTACGAGGTTTAAGGTCCTTTGAATTGCGGGTGCCGGTTGCCCTTGTGGCAACCGGCATTCGCTGTATCTTGTTCCCCTCTCTGACAGCTGCCCGTCGGAGAGGGGACAAGACGCTGGGTGAGTCGCATGGATGCAATCCTTCTGCAAATTCTGAACGGGCTCGACAAGGGCGGCGCTTACGCCCTCATCGCACTCGGCCTGACACTGATCTTCGGCACTTTGGGCGTCGTCAATTTCGCTCACGGTGCGATCTTCATGCTGGGCGCCTTCTGCGCGGTGTCGCTGCAGAAGCTGCTGACCTTGTCCAAGCAGGTGAAGGATGAGAGCATCACCTTCTTCGATGCTTACAAGGAAGTGCCCTACCTGAATATCTGGTTCGGCGATTCCGGCGATGCCATCATCGACTATTCGGTGCCGCTGGCCATCATCCTGGCCATTCCGGTCATGCTGTTGATCGGCCTGATCATGGAACGCGGTCTGATCCGCCATTTCTACAAACGCAGCCACGCAGAACAGATCCTCGTGACCTTCGGTCTGGCGATCGTGTTGCAGGAAATCGTCAAGGCGATTTTCGGCGCCAACCCGATTCCGACGCCGGCGCCCGAGATCGTCGCCGGCGCCGCCGCGATCGGCGCGCTGTTCGGCCTTGGCGACGCGGTGGTCTATCCCTGGTGGCGCCTGGTCTATCTCGCCTTTTCGGTGGCCATCATCGGCATGGTCTTCGCCTTCCTGCAGTTCACCACCTTCGGCATGGTGGTGCGCGCGGGCATGCAGGACCGCGAGACCGTCGGCCTGCTGGGTATCAACATCGAGCGCCGCTTCACCATCGTCTTCGGCATCGCCGCGGTGGTCGCCGGCCTGGCCGGCGTGATGTACACGCCGATCCTGCCGCCCGACTATCATATGGGCATGGACTTCCTGGTGCTGTCCTTCGTCGTCGTCGTGGTCGGCGGCATGGGCTCGCTGCCCGGTGCCGTGCTGGCCGGCTTCATGCTGGGTATCCTGCAGTCCTTCGCCTCGATGAACGAGATCAAGAGCATCCTGCCCGGCATCGACCAGATCATCATCTATCTGGTGGCCGTGATAATCCTGCTGGTTCGTCCGCGTGGCCTGATGGGCCGCAAAGGCGTGATGGAGAGCTGACATGCAGTCATCGAACGCACGGCAGGACCTCTTCCTGATCGCCGCCTTCAGCATCGCGGTGCTGACCATGCCGATCTGGCTGGCCCCGGTCGGCGCGTCCTATCCCGATCTGATGCAGAAGTTCGCGATCTTCGGGCTCTTCGCCATCGGCTGCAACATCCTCTTCGGGCTGACCGGCTATCTTTCTTTCGGTCACGCCGCCTTCCTGGGCGTCGGATCCTATGCCGCGGTGTGGTCGTTCAAGCTGTTCACCATGAACGTCATCCCGGCGATCCTTTTCGGCACTCTGCTGGCCGGGCTCTTCGCGGCGCTGATCGGCTATGTCAGCCTGCGGCGCAGCGGCATCTACTTCTCGATCCTGACGCTGGCCTTTGCACAGATGTCCTACAATCTGGCCTATTCGGTCCTGACGCCGATCACCAATGGCGAAACCGGCCTGCAGCTTAGCCAGACCGACCCGCGGATTGTCGACGGCATGTTCGGTGTGGTGCGGGAGGCCGGCCTGCCGAACGCCAACCTCTTCGGGTTGGGGATGTTCGGCTACAGCGGCTTCTACGTCTGTGCCGTGCTGCTGATCATCGGTTTCATCGTGGCCCTGCGCATCGCCCGCTCGCCTTTCGGCATGATGCTGATCGCCATCAAGTCGAATCAGAGTCGCCTGAACTACATCGGCGTCCACACGCGGCCTTACGCCCTGACGGCCTTTATCATCTCCGGCATGTACGCCGGGCTGGCCGGCTCGCTAATGGCGGCGACCGACCCGCTGGCCGGTGCCGAGCGGATGCAGTGGACGGCCTCTGGCGAGGTGGTGCTGATGACCATCCTGGGGGGCGCCGGCACGCTGCTGGGCCCGGTTCTGGGTGCCGGCATCATCAAGTACTTCGAGAACATCTTCTCGTCGTTCAACGCCCGCACGCTGGAGAATTTCTTCAGCTTCCTGCCCGAGTGGCTGGCCGACCCCATTGCCGGCGTTCTCAGCCTCTTCGTCGGTGAGGGCTGGCACCTGACGCTGGGTGCGGTCTTCATGCTGATCGTCATCTTCATGCCCGGAGGCGTGATCGAAGGCTTTGGCCGAGTGGTCAATCTGTTCCGGCGCAGCTCCGGCGGCGGCAAGTCATCTTCAGCGGTGCAGCAGCCGCACAGCGCTGAGTGAGGCGACGGCCATGAGCATTCTGCAAGTCAAGAACGTCAGCAAGAGTTTCGCCGGCCTGCGCGCCCTCAACGACGTCAACCTGACCGTCGAGGAAGGGCACGTCCACGCCATCATCGGGCCGAACGGCGCCGGCAAGTCGACCCTGTTGAACTGCTTCGTCGGGCGTCTCGAACCCGATACCGGCAGCGTGAATTTCAACGGTACATCGCTGCTGGGCCTCGCGCCGCACCAGATCAACCAGGCGGGGGTCTGCCGCGTGTTCCAGACGCCGGAGATCTTCGGCGACCTATCGCTGCTGGAGAACATGCAGATCCCGACGCTGGCCAAGCGCGACGGCGCGTTCCGTATGAACGCCTGGGGCCGCGTCGACGGCCAGGCGGAGATCACCGAGAAGGCCGAGCATCTGCTGGAGGATGTGGGTCTGATCGAGAAGAAGGACATGAAGGCCGACTACCTGTCGCGCGGCGACAAGCGGCGCCTGGAGCTGGCGATGTGCCTGGTGCAGGACCCCAAGCTGCTGCTGCTTGACGAGCCCACCGCCGGCATGTCGCGCGGTGACACCAACGACACCATTGAACTGTTGAAGCGCATCGGCGAACGTAAGATCACCAAGATCGTCATCGAACACGACATGCACGTGGTGTTCTCGCTGGCGCACCGCATTTCGGTGATGGCTCAGGGCACCATCATCGCCGAGGGCGCACCGCAGGAGATCAAGGGTGACCAGCGCGTGCGCGACGCCTATCTGGGAGGAGCCCACCTATGAGCGCAGTCAGCGAATTCCAGTCGGCGGCGCTGGCCTCGCGTGCCGCCGCGCAGCCGGCCTACTTTTCCGCCTGGGGCCTCAAGGCCTATTACGGCGAAAGCTATATCGTGCAGGACGTCAGCTTCAACGTGCACGAGGGCGAGATCGTCGCCCTGCTGGGGCGCAACGGCGCCGGCAAGACCTCGACCCTGCGCACCATCGCGCGCCTGGCTGAGCCGCACCTGACCCACGGCGAAGTATGGCTGGACCACAAGCCGTTGCACGAGATGCAGGCCTATCAGGCCGCCCGCGTCGGTGTGGGTCTGGTGCCCGAAGACCGCCGCATCATTCCCGGCCTGACGGTTGAGGAAAACCTCCGCCTGGCGCAGATCGAGGAGCCGCACGGCTGGACCATCGAGCGCCTGTTCGAGCATTTCCCCCGCCTGGCCGAGCGCCGCAAGCAGGAGGGCATCACCCTGTCCGGCGGCGAGCAGCAGATGCTGGCCGTGGCCCGCACCCTGGCCCGCGACGTGAAACTGCTGCTGCTCGACGAGCCCTACGAGGGGCTCGCGCCGGTGATCGTCCAGGAGATCGAGAAGATCGTCGAGGAGATCAAGTCCCTTGGCCTGACCACCATCATTGTCGAGCAGAACGCCGTCGCGGCGCTGCAACTGGCCGACCGGGCGATCATCCTGGACATGGGCCAGGTGGTATTCGACGGCACCGCCCAGACGGTGCTCGACGACGAGGACCTGCGCCACCAGTACCTGGCGATTTAGGTCTCCAGCGAAACCTCCAGGCGAGATCTTCGGGGGGAGATCTCCTGGGATGCCCTGTTTCAGGGCCATTCAGTCGCTGTCTGGGAGACGGCTCTGGGGGGGAGGGTGAGGCGCACCGCGCAGATGGGCGGGGCGCCTCACTCATTTTTGGGGGCGGCCGCCCGCGCTTCGCTTTCCGTCCTTGCCTCTCGTTACCCTGATTGGGCTATGCTGTTCAGGGGAACCGCTCGATAATCCTGGCAAGAAGGAGGGATGACGGTGGAGAGGCGATATCTGACTCGGAGCGGCGCCTTTGTGCTGGCGGCGCCGTTGTTGGCGGGGCTGCTGCTGACAGGCTGTGCCGAACCATTTCCGACCCTCACCTATGCCGAGCGGCCGTGCTACCGCACCCTCGGCACCGTCGACTGTCATGCCGCTCCTCTGCCGGGCGAGGCGAGCCGCAAGGTCGGCTTCTACGATCCGCCCATCGCCGTGGAGCCGGTCGCCGTCGAGCCGTAAAATCCATGGCCTCCACGCCTTTTCTGGCCGGCGCCTTCGAAGTCACCACCATCGAGATGCACACCGGCGGCGAGCCGCTGCGGATCGTCACCTCTGGCTACCCGAAGCTGGCCGGGCGGCGCCTGCTGGACAAGCGGCGCGACGCGCTGGCCCATCACGATGCCTTCCGGCGCCTGCTGATGCACGAGCCGCGCGGCCATGCGGACATGTACGGCGCCGTGCTGGTCGAGCCCGACGATCCGGCGGCGGACCTGGCGGTGCTGTTTTTGCATGGCGAGGGCTATTCCACCATGTGCGGCCACGCCATCATGGCGCTTGGCCGCTGGGCGGTGGATTCCGGCCTCGTCGCGGCGCAGGAACCGGAAACCGAGGTCGTCATCCAGGCGCCCTGCGGCCTGGTGCGCGCGCTGGTGTCGGTGAGCAGTGGTGAGGCGGGGCGCAAGAGCGGCGCCGTGCGTTTCCGCTCGGTACCCTCCTTCGTTTTCGCGCGCGAGGTCATGGTCGACACCGCCGAATGGGGGCCGGTGCTGCTCGACGTCGCTTACGGCGGCGCCTACTACGCCATCTTGGCGGCGGACAGCATCGGTCTCGACGTACACGCAACGCCCGCACGCCAGTTGGCCGACGCCGGTGCGGCGATCACCCGGGCGGCCGCCGCGCAGGTGAAGCTCAGTCATCCCGATGACGACGACCTTGCCTTTCTCTACGGTACGATCTTCACCGATGGGCGCGACGCCGACGCCGACGACGACGCGCCGACGCGCAACGTCTGCGTCTTCGCCGGGCGCCAGGTCGACCGCAGTCCGACCGGGTCCGGCGTCGCCGCACGCCTGGCGCTTCAGTGGACCCGTGGGGAGATTGGCCTCGACCGGCCGCGGCGCTTCGAAAGCATCGTCGGTTCCCGCTTCACCGGCACTGCGGTGGCGGAGACCCGCGCCGGGCCCTACCGCGCCATCGTCGCCGAGGTTTCCGGCGAGGCTCACTACCATGGCGAGGCCCGCTTTACCCTGGAAGCGGGCGATCCCCTCGGCAACGGCTTCCTGCTCGATTGACCGGAACGGGCCGGGAAAAGAAAATCCCCGGCGCCGTGGCACCGGGGAAGTCGTCGAAACAGGGAGTGTCAGGCAAATAAGGACACGCCGATGAAGGTGTTCGATATGGGCATCGAAGGTCGACGTGACGACCACTCTGCGCCCGCCGCCGTACGCCCGCAAGCCGGGCAGAGGGGGTAGCCCGAAGTGGAGGCCGCTGCCCCGAAAGGGCTGCCGCTCTACAAGATGTCGACGGTCACTTTGGCCTGATCGACGAGATCGGCAAAGGCGTCCACACCGCTGCCGTCGAGACCGTTCGGCGTGATGCTGTGCTTTGGAAGCGGTGGGGGGAAAGCCCAGCGGCGCCAGCCCCAGTGGTTCCGCGTCCTAGGAGCGCTGCGACCTTAGGACCTCGATCTGGTGGAGAACGCCGCCCCAGCCCAGGCTGCGGCAGTAGCGCATGGCCCCGTCGATACCGACCTTGTCGACCAGCTCCCGGGCGAGGGCCGAGAGGTCCCCCTGGGCCCAGCGCTTGGCGGCGCCGGCCTGCTTGCGGTCGTCTTCATCGGGGATCGGATCGGGAGTCATCGTGCTTTTGCCTTTTCTTGGCTGTTGGTCTCTGTGTTGTCTACGGACGAAAGCGGGAATCGTTCCCCTTTCCCGTTTGTCGGCCAGGGCTTATGCCGGGTTCAAACGGCTGATGCACGCCCGAATGTTGTGTCTTTTGGAGGACGGGTGGCGTGGGCCGGTCCGCCTGCAAGGGACGCTGCGCGGAATAGCACGCGGCGCGTTAACAAGCGGCAAAGAGGCCAGGAATCAGAGGGATTCGTCTAAAATGGCCGTCGCCTCGGCGCGCAGGGCGGCGAGCGGCCGGTCCGCCGACATCCGCGGCCAGTCGATGCTGCCGAGATCGTAGGTCAACTGGTGTTCGACCACCGCGGCGGTGGCGTCGGAGGCATCGCCGCGACGTTCGGTCACACGCGCGCTCAGGACCGCGGTGTCGGCTTCCAGCCAGAGGCCCGTGAAGGCGACGCCGGCGGCGCGGGCGACCTGCGCGATGGCGTCCCGTTCCCCGGGCTTGGCGAAGACCGCGTCGGCGACCACCGCCTGGCCGGCAGCCAGCGCCTGCCGGGCGCGCTCCGCCAGCGCCGTGTAGACCGCAGCGCTGGCTTCGGGCGTGTAGGCGGCGGGGGGCAGGCGATCCAGCTCGGCGACGCCTGCCAACTGCTTGCGCAGCACGTCGCTGCGCAGATGCAGGGCGCCCGGGGCGGCGCCCAGGTCAGGCGCCAGCGCGCGGGCCAGGGTCGTCTTGCCGGTGCCCGACAGGCCACCGACGGCGACCAGGCACGGCGGCGGCGGGTCCAGGTAGGCCTGCGCCTGCCCGAAGTAGTCCAGCGCCTCGGCCTGCCGCGCTGCTTTTTCCGCTGCGTCGCCGGCGACCGCTTCCAGGCTGGCGGCGACCTTGGCCCGTACGGCGGCGCGGGCGGAAAGGAACAGCGGCAGCAGCGCCAGGGCGTCGCTCTCGTCGCGGTGCTGCAGATAGCGGTTCAGCACCAGGTTGGCGAAGCTTCTGAGGCCGCGGTGGTCGAGGTCCATCAGCAGGAAGGCGAGGTCGTAGATCACGTCGATGCAGGCGATGGCGTCGTTGAACTCGATAGCGTCGAACAGCGTCGGCACACTATCCAGCAGCACCACGTTGCGCAGGTGCAGCTCGCCGTGGCACAGCCGCACCTTGCCGCCGGCGGCGCGGGCATCCAGCAGAGCGGCGTGGCGGTCGAGCTGCGCCAGGCCGCGTTCGGTCAGCCGCCGGGCCGCGTCCGGGTCGAAGATGTCGGTCCGCTCGGCGAATTCCTCGCCGTTCTCGCTGACGACCCAGCGCATGGCCTCGGCGCCGCCGGTCCCATCGGCCCGCGGTTCGGCGGTGTCGTGAAAGCGGGCGACCGCGTCGGCCAGCGCCCCGATGGATTCCGCCGTCAGCCGGTCGGCGTCGGCCAGGCGGCTCAGCAGCCGGTCCTGGTCGAAGCGGCGCATGACCAGCACCCACTCCACGGGATCGCCGTCGCCACCCAGGCGTAGTCCTTCGGGGCTTTGCGTCACCGGGACGACGTCCAGGTACAGCTCGGGCGCGGTCCGCCGGTTGAGCGTGCGCTCGCGCAGGCACATGCGACGGCGCTTCTCCAGGGTCGAGAAGTCCATGTAGGGATAGGCGACGGCGCGCTTCACCTTGTAGGCGCGGTCGCCGGCCAGGAAGACGATGGCACCGTGAGTGTCGATGCGTTCGACGTCCTGGATGCCGGGGCCATAGGCCGCTGGATCGTCGAGCCACCGCAGCACCGCCGACTGGTCCTCGGTGACATGGCGCGGAGTCGATGGCTGGTCTTGCGATGTCACCTTTTCCGGCAAGTCCGCTTCCTTTCCTGCTGGCACTCGGCAACGCTGCGTTACTCTAGCGCCGCTGGCCGGGCGCTCATTGAGATGGCTCAAGACCGCTCACGTCAATGTTAGAGGCGGCGACCTTGCCTTCCGGCGGCCGTCCTCGCAGTCTTTCCATGGGAGATGAAACCCCTGGAACGCAAGGATGTTCACTATGGATGCGGTTGAACTGAAACAGATGCAAGCCCCGATCAAGGCACGCTACCGGGACGACCCGGAAGCCGCCGTCGTCACTCTGAAGGCCGAAGGCTCGATCGGCGAGGGGCTCAGCTGCTCCGTCGCGACCGGCCGCGCCCTGGTCGAGGCCGGCCTGCATCCCGCGACCGGCGGCAGCGGCCTGCAGGCCTGTTCCGGGGATATGCTGCTGGAGGCGCTGGTCGCCTGCGCCGGGGTGACCCTGAATGCCGTGGCCACGGCGCTCGCCCTGGAAATCCGCAATGCCAAGGTCAAGGCCGAGGGCGACCTGGATTTCAGGGGCACGCTGGGGGTGGACAAGGAAGCGCCGGTCGGCTTCCGCGATATCCGCCTCAGCTTCGAGATCGACGGCGACCTCTCCGCGGAGGAACTGGCGAGTCTGCTGAAACTGACGGAGCGTTATTGCGTGGTCTACCAGACCCTGAGGGCCGCGCCGCCGGTGACGGTGACGGCGCAGCTCGGATAAGCCTATTCGGCAACGGCACGCAGCGACTGGCTGTCGAGGTAGTCCAGCAGGGTGATGGCGTCGCTCACCTCGAAGGGATCGTCGCCGCCTTTCGGATTTTCGACGAAGATGCGGTCAATGATGCCATCGCGCACCACCATGGAATAGCGCCAGGTGCGCAGGCCGAAGCCCAGATGGCTCTTGTCCGTCAGCATACCCATGGCGCGGGCGAAGGTGCCGTTGCCATCGGGTAGCAGCGTGACTTCGTCCTCGATTCCCTGGTCGCGCGCCCAGGCGTTCATCACGAAGGCGTCGTTCACGGCAATGCAGAAGATCTCGTCGATACCCATTGCCTTGATGTTCTTGGCCAGGGCGACGTAGCCGGGCAGGTGGCGCCCGGAACAGGAGGTCGAGAAAGCGCCGGGGACCGCGAAGACCACGACCGAGCGCCCCTTGAACAGCGCGTCGGTAGTCGTCTCCATCCAGCGGCCGTCGTGGCGCAGGGAAAAGGTGACGTGGGGCACGCGATCGCCGCTGCCGAGCATGATGTTTGCTCCTCTTGCTTTTCTGTCGGTGCCGTCAGTGCAGCGTCGGCGCCGTGCCGGCTGCTTGCGGTTGCGGGTCTTCCGCGGGTGCACCGTCGTCTGCCGCCGCGCCGGCGGCGGGCGTCAGGGCCGTGAAATCCCAGTCGCGCAGCGGCAGGATCTCTTCCGCCGCCAGCAGGGCATGGGCGAGGCCGCGCGCCGGGCTGAGCGACAGGCGCAGCGCCGCCGGGGGCAACCAGTCACCGAGGGCGGTCTGCGCCGGCTCGGCGATCTCACGCTGCAGCCAGGCGACGGCTTCCAGCAGGCGGGCCTCGTCGGGCGACAGGGCGGGGCAGGTCGGGCAGTGCACGTCGACCGGCCGCGTCGCCGCCTGCGTGGTGGTGCGCAGGATGGCATGCAGGCTGAGCCCGGCAGCGCCGCCGCTGCGCCGATCGCCCCACAGACTGTCCGAGGCGTTGAACTGTTCCTCGAAGTGGCTGCGCACGACGGCCAGCGAGTCGTCCTGCTGGCGGAAGGCGGCGACCCACAGGCGCAGGCCGGTCACCAGCCCGCGCTCGCTGGGCTGCAGCGCCGCCAGATCGCCGGCGGCCGGCAACGGCCTGTCGCTGTCGGCCGCCCCGTCTAGGCCCAGGGCGCGGCGCCGCGGCGCTTCGTAGGGAATCATGTGGCCGGCCTCGCGCATGGTCAGGGCCAGGCGCCGGGCACCGGCGATGAAGCCGGCGCGGCCGGCCGGCAGCAGACACCACTCGCCGAGTGACTCCGCCTGCGCCGCCTCGTCGCGCTGGAACGCCGCCAGGGCCGACAGCACCGCTTCCTCGGTCGCGTTGATGCGGTCGTCTTCGACGGCGGACAACGCCTGCGGCAGACGCGCCGCCCGGGTCAGGCTGTCGGCCAGGGCCGCGAAGGCGGACAGTGTCTCCTCCAGCCGGGCGCGCCCGAAGGCGCGGGAGAACTCCGGCGCGATGATCGCGGCGCGCGCCTCGACGCCCAGACGGCAGTTGCTGTAGCGGCGCAGCGCCCAGATCACCAGAATCTCGGAAAAGGCCAGGTTGGCCACGCAGCGTGGGGCGGCACCGCGTGGGCGCGGCAGGGCAGGGTAGGCGGACCCATTTAAAGCGGAAAAGGCAGAATCCATCGTGGCGGCGTCCCTCGGGCGAGCTCGTTTGATGAGAATGAGAATGACTCGCAATATCGATACGGTCAAGGGCGGGGATGCCCGGGGCGGCGACAAAGTTGCGAACCCGGCGGAAAGGCGGGAAATCGGGCCTGGGGACCTGAGGCCCTGGGGGGCTGGGGGGCGGCTCAGTGGCCGGTGAACTTGGGCCGGCGTTTGGCGATAAAGGCGCGGATGCCCTCCTGGCCGTCGGCACTGGCGCCGGCGGCGGCGATGGCGCGGCTTTCCAGCTCCATCTGGGTTTCCAGGCTCTCCGTGGCGGCGCTCTGCAGCAGGGCCTTGACCCCGCCGTGGGCCGCCGTCGGCCCGTCGGCGAGCTGGCGGGCCAGGGTGCCGGCGGTGTCCAGCAGGTCGGCCGCCGGCACCACCCGGTTCACCAAGCCCCAGTCGAGCGCTTCCGGTGCCGAGAGCACCCGGTTGGTGAGGTAGAGTTCTGCCGCGCGGCGCGTGCCGACGAGGCGGCTGAGGAAATAGGTTGAACTGCCGTCGGGGGTGAGGCCGATGCGGGTATAGGCGCTGGTGAAGGTCGCGCCCTCGGCGGCGATGGCGAGGTCGCAGCCGGTGACCAGGCTGAAGCCGGCCCCGGCGGCGACGCTGTTGACCGCGGCAATCAGCGGCGCGCGCATGCGGGCGAAACGCGACACCGCGGCGTGCAGGTAGGTCGTCATCTCCTTGACCAGCACCTCGATGGTGTCGAGATTGTCGGCGAACACGGAGACGTCGCGGCCGGCGCAGAAGGCCTGTTCGCCGCTGCCGGTCAACACGGCCGCCCGCACCCGCCGGTCGCTGCTGCACAGGTTGGCGACGTCGCAGAGTTCGCGCGCCATCGCCGGGTCGAGGGCGTTGAACCGCTCGGGCCGGGTAAAGGTGATCCAGGCGACGCCGTCGCGGAGCTCGTAATCGAGGGTGCTGTAGGTCATCTGGGCGCTCCGCTTGTGCTGCCGGGGAACGCTCTTTCTAGCGCGAAGCGCGACCTTGCTCTAGCGCGAAGCGCGACGTTGCGGAACCGACAAGAAAAACGGCGGGACCGAGGTCCCGCCGTAGCATCAGTGCCGGACGCAGTGCGTCCGTTACGCTCTTTCCAGGCGCCCTGCGCTTAGTTGCGCTTCTGCTCGGCAACGGCCGCCTTGGCGACCTGCTGCACCGACAGGCGCGACTGGATGCCGCGCTGCTCGTTCACCTGACGAACCATCTTCTCGGTGACGGGCAGTTCCGTCGCCCGGGCGAACGCCTTCGCGGCGGCGTCCAGATTGCCCTTGCGCGCGGCCGCCTCGTAGGCGTCGAACTGACGGCTATGGACGTTCAGCGTCGTATGGTCGAAGGGCAGGGGATCGTTCGCCTGCGCCGCCATGGTGATGCGCTTGGGATCCTGTTGTGCCGCCGCGGCTGTGGCGACCTGTTCGGCGCTCAGGCTCGTGTCCACACCCAGGGTCTTGTTGAGATCCAGGACCAGGGCCTCGGTCACCGGGCGGTGCGCCGCCTGGGCCAGAACGCGCGCGGCGGCGTCGAGATTGCCGTTGCGCATGGCCCGCTCGTATACGCCCAGCGGGCCGGACGCCGTATCGGCGCTCACCTGATCGACGTCGGCGCGCATTTCATCGGCCGTCGTTCCGAGGATCTGGAAAGCGCTTTCGTAGCTGCCGGCAGTCTGGGCCGCGGCGCTGTTCAGGCCCAGGGCCCCATGGCTATCCAGGGCCGCCGGGGCAGCGGTCAGACCGGTCGCAACGACCGCAGCCATGGCCAAGGCCGGCGCGGTAAAGAATTTTCTCTTGTCAGTCATCGCAGTCTCCTGTGGTGGGTTGCGACAAATATCATCGCGTCTCGCCCTTCAACGCGGGCCGGCGGGCGATAGTTCCAGAGAGACATTGGTGCCGGTCTAGCCCAGCGGGCCGCTGCCCGGCGGCGGTGCCGCTGTTGGAATCTCCAGGCGGGCGCGTTTGTGCTCGTAGCGCAGGCTGAAGTAATTGCCGGAGAAGATGATCGCCGCGCCCAACAGGGTCCACAGCGCGAAGGGCTCGGCATAGAGCAAGAAACCGGCCAATGCCATCACCGGCAGGCGCAGGAAGTCCAGCGGCATGATGAAGGTGGCGTCGGCGGCGGCCAGCGCGCTGGTCAGGCAGTAGTGGGCCGACAGGCCGGTCACCGCCATCAGCGCCAGCCAGGGGACGTGTTCCAGGTGGACCGGCTGCCACACGAAGATCGACGCGATGGCGCCCAGGGCAGCCTGCATCAGCACCATGTAGAAGGTGATCGCCAGCGCCGTCTCGCGCCGGGTCAGCCACTTGGTGGTGGCCCCGGTGGCGCCGAAGAAGAGGGCGCAGATCAGCATCAGGATGACGCCCTCGCTGACGTCGGCCACGCCGGGCCGCACGATGACCAGGATGCCGATGAAGCCCAGCGCGAAGGCGGCGAGGCGGCCGCGGTTCAGGCGCTCGCCGAGGAACAGCACCGCCAGGGCGCCGGCCCACAGGGGCGAGGTGAACTCGATCGCCATGACAGTAGCCAGCGGCAGCAGGGCGATGCCGAAAATCCACATCACCTGTCCGGTGAAGTGGATGACGTTGCGCAGGCCGTGGCCGGCCAGATAGGTGAAGCGGATCTGGCGCCAGCCGCTGCCCCCGCCGTCCTTGCTCCGGCGGCTGAGAATCGGCAGCAGAATGAGGATGCCCAGGCTGCTGCGGATGAACAGCATCTCGAAGGCGTGCATCTGCCCGGTCAGCTCGCGTACCGATACCGCCATGGCGGCAAAGGACAGCAGCGAGCCAATCATCCAGGCAATCGCCTTGATAGGACTGGCGGAGGACGGCATGGGGCGGGAATCCGGCGAAAGGCTCAGGTGAGGACGCGCACCATGCCACGCCGGCCGCCCCGGGGGCCAGCGGAATGCGGTAGGCCGGGCCGCTGTGCGCATTAGGGGGAGGGCGGGCGAATAGGCTTCACAGTCGAGCCCGATCTTAACTACTATGGCGATAAAAATATGAAGTGATCGCTCGCTCAGGGATGGTGGGCACAAGATTGACCTCGGGCGCCGTAGCGGCGTTGTTTGGTGCGCCAGGTAGAGACCAGAACGCCGGTGAGCACGCCCGCTATGGGGGGATCGATGCGCCGGATTTTTCACATCTCAGCTTCTGTCATCCTGGTCATTACGCTGACCGGCTGTGGCGCCAATTTCTCGTCGATTTACCGCACCTATCAGGTGGAGAAGCCGGACGATCAGGCGAATAGCGTCGTCATCGATGCGAAGCAGCGTGCGATACTGTCCGCGCCGGCCTCGGGCGCGTTTACTTCGCCGCAGGACTATCATCGTCGGCGCAAGGTAATCGTCTGCGCCGAACCCAGTCCGGACGCGCTTTCGGCGATCAGCAGCACCTTTGCCGCTTCGGCGGGCGGTCTGTTTCCCTCGGGCGAGCAGATACAGGCCTCCCTGGCTAGCGCTTTGCAGGAGACGGCCTCGCAACTTGGCGTGCGAAACGCGACCATCCAGCTGCTGCGTGACGGCCTCTATCGGCAGTGTGAGGCCTACATGAACGGTCTTATCGACAAGCCCTATTACGAGCAGATCGCCAACAAGTACGCCAATGCCATGGTGACGCTACTGGCGATTGAAGAACTGGCCGGACGCGGCGCGACCTCGGTGAAGGTTGCGCCAAGCACCGGGCCCAATTCGACCACTAATGTGAATCTGAATGGACCGGCTGCGGGTGCTGCTCCTCAACCGTCACCGAGTCCCAGTCCCGAACCATCTGCGGGAGGCGCAGCCCAGGATGAAGGGACGACAGCACCGGATCCGGATGGCGGAGGCGACGCCGCCACAGGGCAGTCGCCCGATCCGAATGGTGGAGGCGGTGGCAGCGGCAGTGCAGAGGCCGAGGTTTCGGCAGGCGGGCCCGCGGTTAGTGTCAACTTGCCGCAAGCCGCATCGGTACAGCCTCATGTCAGCACGGCTGTCAACACCATGGTCACCTGGTTCCTCACCAAGGATACGGTCGACTACTGCCTGCGCGGACTCCTCGCTGGCGATACAAAAGGGGATGCACAGTTCAAGAAAGCCTTTATCGATGTGTGCTCTGAGGTGATCCGCAGACAGATGGCACAGCAGGAACAGATGACTGCAGGCTATGAGATTTCAACGGCAGCCGGAATCTATGGTTACGATAACTGTTCGGCATCCATCCGAAGCTTCTGGAAGCCCGGCGGCGCTGACATCAATGTCGAGAATGAAGCTCGGATAGATACCGAGATGAAGAAGCTGGGAATTACCAGCTCTATCATCTTCCTAATGAATACCAAAGAGAGTGCTGGCGCTCGAAGACAGGTCGGCGCAGCTCTCGGTCTGGCCGGATGCAGCTAAGGGATGGAACGATGCCTCAGGGACTAGAGCTTATCGTCGATATCAACACAAAGGCTGATGCTGACCGAATTGTGGAAGATTATCGAAGCAAACACTGGGCAACAGAGCTTAAAAAACAAGGCTCAGGGAAGTATGCAGTGGCCGCTGCCAAGAGCCCGCCGCTGCCGCAATCGAACTGAATCGAAGATCAGTCCAGCCGGGCGATGGCGAAGGCGCCGCCGTGGTAGCGGTTCACCGGCGCCTCGGACTCCGGTTTCTCGCATTTGGCGTCGATCATCGCGCGGAATGGCTCGGAGCTGTCCTTGGGGCGCCAGCCGAGGAAACCGGCGCAGCGGTTGTCCCACCACTGCTCCTCGTTGTCGGAGGCGCCGAACACGGTGACGTAGCCCAGCTTGGGGGCGTCGAACACGCGGCCGATGAGGGAGACCAGGTCGTCCTCGCTGAGCCAGGTCGCCATCATGCGGTGGTCCTTGGGCTCGGGGAAGCAGGAGCCGATGCGCACCACCGCGGTCTCCACCCCGTACTTGTCGTAGTAGTAACGCGCCAGCGCCTCGCCGAAACACTTGGAGACGCCATACAGGCTGTCCGGACGCACCGGGTCGGTGGCGTCGATGCGGGTCTCGCGCTTGTAGAAGCCGATGGCGTGGTTGGAACTGGCGAAGAAGATGCGCTTCACGCCGCTCTGCCGCGCCGCCTCATAGAGGTTGTAGGTTCCTTCGATGTTGGCCGGCAGGATCTTCTCCCAGGTGTTCTCCACCGAGATGCCGCCGAAGTGGACGATGCCGTCGCAACCCTCGACCAGCGCCTGTGCCTGGGCGAAATCGGACAGCTCGCAAGGGCGGATCTCCTCATGGGCCGCCGCCTCGCCCAGATCGGCGATATCCGAGAGCCGCAGGGTCTCTGCCAGGTCCGTCAGGCGGCGGCGTGCCAGGGAACCGAGGCCGCCGGCCGCGCCGGTGATCAGAAGTCGTTTCATCGAAGGCTCCAACTGCAACAGGAGGGGAAAGATTAGCGCGCCTGCCGCCCGCCGTCTCAGGCAGGTCCTAATGTAACCGCCCTATTGTAGCAAGCTGGGCAGCAGCAGCGAGGCCGAAGGCACGAAGGTGACGATCATCAGGGCAAAGAGGATCGCCAGGTAGAACGGCCAGATGGTCCTGACCGCCTTGTCGAGGGGCACGTTGCCGATGGCGCAGCCCACGAAGAGGCAGGCGCCGACCGGCGGCGTGCAGAGCCCGAGCCCCAGGTTCATCATCAGGATGACGCCGAACTGCACCGGGTCCATGCCAAAGGCGGTCACCACCGGCAGGAAGATCGGCGTACAGATCAGGATCAGCGCCGCCATGTCCATGATCATGCCGAGCACCAGCAGCATCACGTTGAGAATCAGCAGGATGACGATCGGGTTGTCGGAGATTGCCAGCAGCAGGTCGGTGAGCTGTTCCGGCACGCGGTAGAGCGCCAGAAGATAGGCGAAGGCGGTGGCGCTGCCGACCAGGATCATCACCATGGCGGTGGTGCGCACCGACTGGGCGACGGCGGCGCAGAAGTCCTTGAACGACAGGCTGCGGTAGGCCAGTGCGGTGATCACGAAGGCGTAGATGACACCGAAGGCGCCGGACTCGGTCACCGTGAAGACGCCGGAAAGGGCGCCGCCGACGATGATGATGGCGG